>NZ_JBHTDN010000002.1:0-879741 GCF_042666505.1 Parapedobacter sp. GCM10030251
CGGCACCCAGCCCGAAGCTCAGCCGCTGCGTGTCCTCGTCATCCAGCCGCAGCCGGAACGCGTAGTTCACATACGCCGAACTGGCCGACTGCGGGCCCAGACGGTCCGTGGTCAGCTGCACCCCCAGCCCGTGCCTTTTGCTTACCGGATCCAGCAGCCCGTCAACCGACAGCAGACCCGTCTGCGGGGCACCGTCAAGCCCGACCCACTGGCTGCGCAGCCCCAGCTGCCCGAACCACTCCTCCTTGTAGCCCGCATACCCCGGGTTGATGCTCATCGAATTGAATATGTACTGCGTGAACTGGATGTTCTGCTGGGCGCGCAGTGCAAAGGGCGCGCCTGCCGCCAGTATCCATATGATTACCTTTATGTATCTCATCTGCATTGTTTTGATTAAACCTAATCCTTCCACCTTTTTCCCTTACCGCTTCTTCAGCACTATCCAGCCCTTCTCCACCTGCCGCGTGCTGCCTTTGTGCAGCGTCAGCATGTAATAATACGTGCCTTCCGGGATAGCCGCCCCGTCCCAGGTATTGTCGTAGTCGTTGTGGCGGTAGATCTCGTTGCCCCAGCGGTTGAAAACCACCACCTCGGCACGGTCGAACCCTTCAATGCCCTCGATCTCGAAACGGTCGTTCTGCCCGTCGCCGTTCGGCGTGAAGATATTCGGTATCCGAAGCGGGTTGGCTGCCACCGTGACGCTTACCTCGGCCGGCCCGCTCCAGTTGCCTCCGCTGTCCTTCACCCGGTATGAAAATCCGTCCGCTCCCGTATATCCGGCTGTTGACGTATAGGTGACCGTACCGTCCGTGCCCACGCTTACCGTGCCGTGCTGCGGCCGGGTCACGATCTCGACCGATCCCGCATCCAGCGGATGCGTGCCCGCCGCGTCGTTGGCCAGCACCGGAATGACCAGCGCTTTGTTCGAGTACCCCGTCCCCGCATCGTCAACCGCCCGCGGCGGATGGACCGGCGATACCGATGCCTCGCTTTCATTGTTGCCCGCATCCGGATCATCCTCGTTACCGCTCACCTCCGCGCGGGTCACGTAGTCGCCTTCCCCGTTTACTACGGCCGTGATCCGCAGCGTCCGGCTTTCGCCGACGGCAAGGTCACCGACCGCCCAGACACCCGGTTCTTCGTCATATGTACCACGTGATACTTCCGCAGCTACAAACGTGTACCCCGATGGCAGTTTACTAAGTACCGCCACACCGGTGGCATCGTCAGGCCCTGCATTGCTCACCTCGATGGTGAACTCGACCTGTTCCCCGGCCATCGGCGATGCGTTGTCAACCGATATGGCGACCGTCAGGTCCGGAATACGCTCATCATCGTCCGCAATGGTAACCATTGCGCTGTTTGCCGTGCCTATGGTAACGGGGATACCGGGAGAAGAGGCCTCCGAGAGGGTTACAATCACCGTCTCAACAGACTCTGATAAGTCATCATCCAGGATGGTTACCGCTACCGTAACACTGTTCAGGCCTGCGGGGATCACAGCCGTGCCGCTAAGGGCTGCATAGTCATCACCCGCGGTGGCCGTGCCGCCCACCGTATAGGTTACCGTGACATCCTCAGAAACCGTTATGCCCGCGGGCAGGCTGATCGTGAAGCTGCCGTCGGTGCCCGGTTCGGCAGCATCCGCTGTTTTATCGATGGCAAGCGCCAGGTTCGAAGGCACCGCGCTTTCATCGTCTGTGATCTCCACCGCCGCACTGCCCGTGCCCGTGAAGGTGAAGCCCGTGCTGCTGCCGCCTGCAAGCGTGGCGATGACCGTTTCCGTCGCCTCGATCACCTGATCGTCCACGACCGTTACCGCAATGGCGACACCGTTCTGACCCGCGGGGATCACCACAGTGCCGCTAAGGGCGGCGTAGTCATCGCCCGCCATGGCCGTGCCGTCCACGGTATAGGTGACCGTTACGTCCTCCGATACGGCTATGCCCGCGGGCAGGCTGATCGTGAATGCACCGTCCGTGCCCGGCTCGGCAGCATCCGCTGTTTTATTGATGGTGAGCGCCAGGTTCGAAAGCACCGCGCTTTCATCGTCTGTGATCTCCACCGTCGCGCTGCCCGTGCCCGTGAAGGTGAAGCCCGCGCTGCTGCCGCCTGCAAGCGTCGCGATGACCGTTTCGGCCGGTTCGATCACCTGATCGTCCACGACCGTTACCGGAATGGCAACAGCGTTTTGGCCTGCAGGGATCACCACAGTGCCGGTAAGGGCGGCGTAGTCATCGCCCGCCATCGCCGTGCCGTCCACGGTATAGGTTACCGTTACGTCTTCCGATACGGTTATTCCCGCGGGCAGGCTGATCGTGAAGCCGCCGTCCGTGCCCGGCTCGGCAGCATCCGCTGTTTTATCGATGGTGAGCGCCAGGTTCGAAGGCACCGCGCTTTCATCGTCTGTGATCTCCACCGTCGCACTGCCCGCACCCGTGAAGGTGAAGCCCGTGCTGCTGCCGCCGGTGAGCGTAGCGATGACCGTTTCGGCCGGTTCGATCACCTGATCGTCCACGACCGTTACCGGAATGGCGACACCGTTCCGGCCCGCCGGGATCACCGCCGTGCCCGTAAGGGCGGCGTAGTCATCGCCCGCGGTGGCCGTGCCGCCCACGGTATAGGTTACCGTTACGTCTTCCGATACGGTTATGCCCGCGGGCAGGCTGATTATGAAGCCGCCGTCCGTGCCCGGTTCGGCAGCATCCGCTGTTTTATCGATGGCAAGCGCCAGGTTCGAAGGCACCGTGCTCTCATCGTCTGTGATGTTTACCGTGGCGCTGCCCGCACCCGTGAAGGTGAAGCCCGTGCTGCTGCCGCCTGCAAGCGTAGCGATGACCGTTTCCCTCGCCTCGATCACCTGATCGTCCACGACCGTTACCGGAATGGCGACACCGTTCTGACCCGCGGGGATCACCACAGTGCCGGTAAGGGCGGCGTAGTCATCGCCCGCCATGGCTGTGCCGTCCACGGTATAGGTTACCGTTACGTCTTCCGATACGGTTACGCCCGCGGGTAGGCTGATGGTGAATGCACCGTCCGTGCCCGGCTCTGCGCCGTCCGTTGTACCGGCAATGCTCAGCTCCAGGTTCGCCGGTATATTGTCATCGTCCGCAATGTCCAGCGTTGCGCTGCTACCACCGGCAAAGGTAAAGCTGGCGCTGCTACCATCGGTCACACCGACAATTACGGTTTCGGTGCTTTCAATCACCTGGTCGTCGACTACGGTCAACGGAATATCCACGCTATTATCTCCGGCAGGGATTACCGCAACGCCCGGGAGTTGGATATAATCCTGACCGCCAATCGCTGTACCAGTGACGGAATAATTTACCGTGATGTCTTCCGTTGCTGTCAAACCGACCGGAAGTGCGATATTGAATGCACCATTGATGGAAGGCTCTGCCGCGTCAGCGATTTTGGTCGCATTCAGCACCAGGTTTTCCGGTGTGTCGTCGTCATCCATGAGCTCGACTGTCGTGCTGCCGATACCGGTGAAGGTAAAGCTGGCACTGCTGCCACCGTTGAGTGTGATCTCGACGGTCTCCATGCCTTCGACCACCTGGTCGTCGATGACGGCCACCGGCAGGCTGACACTGCTTCGTCCCGCGGCGATTACCGCCGTACCCGTGAGCGTGACGTAATCCACTCCTGAGGTGGCCGTCCCTGCCGTTTCAACATTCACGGTAATGGCTTCAGAAGCCGTGATGCCTGTGGGCAGGCTGATCGTAAAGCCGCCTTCCGTGCCCGGTTCGGCACCGTCGGCTGTTTTGCTAATGGTAAGTTCCAGATTCGCCGGCACCATGCTTTCGTCGTCGGCGATATTTACCGTCGCGCTGCCCGTACCCGTGAAGGCGAAGCTGGTGCTGCTGCCGCCTGCCAGGGTCATGATCACGGTTTCCGTCGCCTCAATCACTTGGTCGTCCGCAACGGTTACCGGAATGGTTACACGGTTTTGCCCTGCCGGAATGATAACTGTACCGGTGATTGCAACATAGTCATCACCCGCCGTAGCGGTACCGCCGATGTCATAATTTACCGTGATATCTTCGGTAGCGGTTATACCTGCGGGCAGGCTGATCGCGAAGCCACCGCCCGTGCCCGGTTCCGCGCCGTCAGCCGCTTTGCTGATGGCAAGTTCCAGGTTTGCCGGATCAGCGCTCTCATCGTCCGCGATGTCCACTGTGGCGCTGCCTGTGCCGGTAAAAGTGAAGCTGGCGCTGCTGCCGCCTGCCAGGCTCATCACGACGGTTTCGGTTGCCTCGATCACCTGGTCGTCTGCAACGGTCACCGGAACCGTTATACTGTTTTGCCCCGCAGGAATGGTAACTGCACCGGTGATCGCACCGTAGTCATCGCCCGCATCGGCCGTACCGCTGATGGTATAATCTACCGTTATATCCTCGGTCGTGGTTATGCCCGCGGGCAGGCTGATTTTGAATCCACCATTAGTGGTGGGCTCGGCTGCATCTCCGTCATTCGTAATGGTGAGCACCCTATTAGCCGGATCGAGATCATCATCCGCGATATCCAAGGGCACTGCACTAGCAGCGGCATCAGCCGTATAGCTAAAGCTGTTACCATCTGTTCCACCCAAAAGGTTCATCACCATGGTTTCAGTGCCTTCTATGATCTTATCGTCAATCACGTTGACCCGAATCGCCACACTGTTCCGGTAAGCCGGCAGTGTGATGGTGAAAACCGTATAGTCCGTATTGCGCGTTGCTCCACCAGTCATGGTATAGCTGAGCGTCGTATTGGCAGCCGAAGTGTACCCAGCAGGAAGTGACACCGTATAGCTGCCACTCGAAGACGGCTCCGCGGCGTCTATATTTTTAACCGCCGCCAATACCTGGTTGGCCGCCACTGCGTCATCGTCCACTATGTCGACCGTAATATCATCATTGGCCGGATCCGGCGGGAAAATGAATGCATTCCCCCCGCCATCGGTCGCGCTGCCGGAGAGCAGCGTAAAGGTCATTGTTTCTGTAGGCTCTATCACCTGGTCGTCCAGCACGTCGAGGTTCACCGTGATGCTATTAGTGTTCGGTGGTATGGTGATCGTTCCAATGTCCTGGTAATCCAAACCGGCCACGGCCGTGCCGGATACACGATACCCTACCGTTACCGGCCATGCAGACGTGGCAACGCCAGCAAGCTTAACCGTAAACGTTGCACCGCTAGCTGGTTCTGCAGCATTAGTGCCAGCAATCACCTGCAAAGGCGTGCTGCTGGCCGCATTGGCGTCAACAATATTCACTGTGCCGCCGTTAGCGGACGGATCGATGGTGAACGGGAAACTCGTCGAAGCGGCAGCGGTTAATGTCATTTCCACGCTTTCAGGTCCTTCAATAATTCCATCGTTCCCTGCATCAACATCTATAAAAACTTCATTCGCGCCGGCCGGTATCACGATATTGCCACCGCTTAATCCCAGTATATTATAGTCCAGGCCATTTACCGCCGTGCCCTCCAGATTGAAGTTGACTACCACATTTTCAGAACTGGTAATCCCTGGAAGGAAAGATATCCGGTATTGCCCATTGGTACCGCCTTCTATCGCATCGGATATTCTGGTAAGCAATACGATGTTGCTGTTGGCGGTAAAATCATCGTCGCTGATATTCACTGTAGCGCTATTGCTGCCGCTTGGGATGGTATAGGTATAATTGGCTGAAGTAGCCGCAGACAAGTTGAATACAACAGTTTCATCGGGTTCTATCACACCGTTGTCAATAACGGTAACCGGCACAGTGATGCCATTTGTTCCTGCGGCTATTTCGATGGTGCCAGTTAACGCTACGTAATCAGTGCCTGGAGTAGCGGTACCGCCTACACTGTAGCTCAACGCAATGTTCTCTTTGGCCAACACACCTGCCGGCAGGCTGATCAGGAAGCCTCCGTTGGTAAACGGTTCCTGCGCATCCGCCGTCTTGATCACGCTAACCTCGCGTTTAGCGGCCGAAAATCCGTCCACCGTTACCGTGGCGGTAACCGATACCGAACAGCCCTCATCGTTGGTCACCGTATAGGTAATCTCTGCCGTGCCGCCGGATACGCCGGCTACCACGCCGCCTGCATCGACAGTGGCTACGGCCGTGTTGCTGCTTGACCATATACCGTCCGGTGTGGTGCTGGAAAGCGTGGTGGTTTCACCCTCAAAGACCTCAAGCGTACCTGTGATGGCATCAACCACCGGCACTGGATTTACCGTAATGGTCGCCTGCTGGCTGGCGGTACAGCCTTCCTCGCTGGTCACCGTATACGTTATGGTGGCGGTTCCGGGGGAAACCCCCGTTACCACTCCGGTAGTCGCATCAACCGTGGCAATGGCCGCATCGCTGCTGCTCCAGACGCCCCCTTCGGTGGCGCTTTGCAAGGTGGTCGTGTTTCCGACGCACACCGCATCAGGGCCGGTGACCGGCTCAACGATCACTGTGCTTTTGGTGATCACGATTTCATCGGATATGCTGCAACCGTCTGGGTACTGCACCGTCACGCTATAGGTGCCGCCATCGGTGACCGTCAGTGTGTTTCCGGTGCTGCCGTCACTCCATAAATACGTGGCCGAAGGGCCGGCAAAGAACCCATCGGTATCCAGCACGATAGGGAATCCATCCGCACAGATCGTACGGTCTGTGCCTAAGCCCATTATCGGCGATGCCCCGTCATAAGGTGCGATGTCCCAGCCGGTGCTTCCGCCCAGATCCTGGCTATGCGAGCCGGCGGTGAACTCCGCCCCACCTGTCGCAGTCATCTGCTGAAAACGGACATAATCGAAGTTTACATTACCTGAGGTCATCGTTACCGTCGCATTTGCCGGACCGCTGCTTACGATTTCCGTCAGCCGGCAGGGTGTTCCACTTCCAAACCAGTCATCGGTGATGGTGGTATTGGTGCCTGCGGTAAACATATACCGACTTCCGGGAAAAAAGATTAACGTACCGATGGTATTGTTAGTCCCGTAAATTCTGCCACCGCCTTTAAATTCCACGGTATCCAACTGATTGTTGCCCCCGTTGATGCCGATTAGCGAGGCCACATTCGGATCGGTAAACACCACCTTCCGGGCCGTAACGTCCGAAAATCCCCCATGCCCCGATGCCGTTCCGTTGATGGACACCTGCTCATAGGTGAAGCCGGCAGACAGGAACTGGTTCGTCGATATCGATGAACCCGCTGCACTTAACGAACGGTTTGAGGTACCCCCATTGAACCGCCAATGGCCTGCCGCTTGGACGGTACTCCCGGTGATGTCAATGGCGATGTTGTTGTTCCGCGAATCGTTATCCACCGAACGGACACTTAACGCGATGTCACGGGCATCCAGCGTACCTTCGTACAGCAAGATATCGGTCTGGTTATTGTTAAAGTCATTCCCGATCACCAGACGCCCCCCCGGCTTGCGGAGTTCGAAATCCAAGTTGCCGCTTGCCTGACCGGTGATGGTGGTTTCTCCCGGACCTCGAAGTTGAATAATCGCATTTAATACACTCGAAGAGTTGAGCTTCATACTTTCGCCCCAAGCCTCGATGTTCCAGGGGCCCACCCTGTTCAGAATCGGGTTGTTGGTCGCCCCCGCCCAGCTCATGTCGCGGAAATAGGCGTTACCGGTGTTGACGGTTACCGTCCTTGCCGCCACAGAGGTACCAAAACCGCTGTTGGCATCAAAAAACACATCGTTGGCAACCGTAGGAATACAGGCCCCACCCGGCCCGCCGGACGTCGTACTCCAATGGGCGGCGTCGTTCCAGTCGCCGGCACCTCCCACCCAATACCGTGCATCGCCATCCGAGGCGGTAACGTTCCATCCCACGTTACCGCCGGCGTCGGCACCGGTCACAGTAATGGGTAAGGTCAGGGCACCGCCCCCGCCGGTGGCCACGATATTTTCCAGGTAGACATTCGCGATTTCGACCTCGGCATCCGCGCCAAAGGCGATGGTGCTCGCCACGTCGCTTCGTATTTCGCCCAGGCCACTGCATGCAGGATGGATGGCTTTGAGGTACTTATTAACGGTGTTACTACCTTCAAACAGCCGCAGATTCCGGTTTTCAGCTATTATTAATGAATCGATGTTGTTTCCACCATAGCGGATCATTCCCCGGCCCTTAAATTCCAGCGTACCGATCGTGTTACTTGCACCGATCCAGGCATTGCTGGTCAGCAACGGATTGCTGAAAGTCAGGAAATCAATCGTCGCATTGGCAATATCAAAGCCATTGTTGTCTGTAGCCGGGCTTTCCACCCGATAAAAACTTCCCGTGCGAATGCCTAGGTTGGTTTTTGCCAGTATGGATGAACCTACGGCGCTCACCGTTTTGCTCGGATTCAGGAATTCCCAGATATTTACAGCAATTGTTGCGTCGCGCATATCCAGGTGGCCGCCCTGCGACTGAAGTCCCTGGAAAGAATGGATATCCAACGTCCGATTGCGCACGTCCACATTGCCGCACAGCCACATCACCCTGCCCTGGGTGTTGCTCCAATTATCCAGGAAGGTTACTTTGCCTATTGCTGCCGCCGGCCCTGTTTTCACGATGCGGATCTCCAGGGCGCCCTGTGTGTTGCCATTGGCCGTAACGGTCACATCTTCGTCACCTGTAAAGCGCAGCTCCGCATTCATGGTGACATTCGGATTCAGTGAAACGGAGCCATACACCCGCAATATTGTGCTGGTTGACTCGTTAAAAGTGGGGGTTCCTGACAGGCTTGCCGCCCAGGTTAAATCGTGGCAATACGCATTGCCTGAGGTGGTAACGATCCCTCCCGCGTTTAGCCCGCTGGCCCCGTCAAACACCACGTTGTCGGTAACAAACGGAATGCAGGCCCCACCCGTGCCACCGCTGGTTTCACTCCAATGGCTGCGATCGTTCCAATCGCCTGCCCCTCCTACCCAATACAAGGTGCGGCTGGCTGTTGTCGGCGTATTGATAATAAAGCCACTGTTCCCCTCGTTATCCACGCCATTCACCGTAAGGGGTGTGATGCTTCCCGTTGCCGTCATATTGGTCAGCAACACATTATCGATTTCGGCTACAGCGCCGTCGGCAAAATGGATGGTGCCGCCGGCAATTCCCGTGATTTCCGTAAAACCGTCGCACGGCGCACCGCCCGCACGGAACCGTTTATTGATCGTGATGGTGCCTCGGACTTCGATGTTCCGGTTCGGCGCCGTATACAGCGTATCAAAGACGTGCGCACCGTTATCAATAAAGTTCAGCGTCCCGCCCACCTCCGCATACTGGATGGTGTTATTCGCCCCGCCGATCCCGGCATTCCCGGCAAAAGTCACGTATTTAATCGTATTGTTTTCATTCCGGACCACGCCGGCCCCCATAAAGATTAGCGAATCCACGGTATTACCGGCATGGATGCGCGCATTGGACGTCAGCGACGGGTTACTGAATATCAGTTTCCGGAACGTCGTGTTGTACACCGAAAACAGATCGTTGTTCGGGCTTTCCGACATCACTTCCACCACGTCAAACTCGCCACCGTCTGTCACCAGCCGGATTCCCGATTGGATGTAAGATCCTGCTGCCGCGGTCGTCTTATTGGCGCCCCTGAAGTAGAAATTGCGCAGTACGGAGAGGCTTCCGCCGGTGATGTCGAGGTGCCGGGGGTTACTGTTTTCACTCAAGAAACTGTATACCGCCACGTTTTTTCCCGATGCGTCGAGATAGCCCGCCGTTAAGGTCAGGCCATATCCGTTGTTAGCTGTAGTGCCGGAATATACCAGATCGTCTTCGAGCGTCAACCCACTTCCGGGCTTATTGATCGTGATGTTCAGAATACCATTAATCGGACCGTTGGTCGTCAGGGTACCCGGATTGGCACCGCTAAATTCAATATTCACAACGCCGCTGTAGCCCAACGAGGGGGTGAGCACCAAACTGCCACCTACAAACAATGTATTGGCACCGCTGCGTGCCAGCAACGGTCCATTCGGCACGTCGCTTTCCCAGGTCATGTTGTTGCAAAACGCATTCGCATCCAGCGTCACCGTCCGTGAGGCCGCCGTGGTTCCAAATCCGCTGTAGGCACCGAAGAATATGTTATCACCGGGAGCAGGTACAATACTGGGGACGCCGCCGGTCGGGCTGCCGAGCCGCCAATGGCCGTTTAGGTCGCTCCAATTACCGCCGCCACCTACCCAGTAGTAGTCGGCCGCCCGGAGTGGGACACTAATAACAAGGACGAGGAATGCAAATAAAATTCTTTTCATAAATCATCAAGTAGCTGTCAACGATGTCCAATAAGACGATACAGGAGGGCAGGAATAAGCAGATAAAAAAGCCCATTGGTAGATGCGTCTTTATTACGGAAGCAAAAATGTCCAATCGACCAAGCGCTGTCAATCGTGTTTTTTTGAAATTCCAATCAAAATATCGATGATGCGGAAGATAGAAAATTTTCTACTACACTCCTGTTGCAGCCACCGAATATTTTAAATACTTTTATGCATTGATTAGATCATAGCCGACGCATCATCTATCTTCAGAACGTGACCCTACTTATCGCTTCCATCAGACGAGCTTTTTTTTTAGCGTTAACGGCATTGCTGACCAGCCCATACACGTTGCTCGCCGCGGACGGCACGTTCAACATGGCGCATTACACGGACGAGCACGGCCTACCGCAAAACAGCATCAAGGGAATCGGTCAGGACAACCTCGGCTTTATATGGTTGATTTCAGAGAAAGGCCCAATCCGCTATGATGGCCAGGGCCGATTCAAGACCTTCCCGCACCTCTCGGGTATATTGAAAACCGTGCGCCTTAACACGCTTAGTACCGGCGAACGGCCCCATGAGTTATGGGCCAGAAGTGAATCTGGCGAAGTGGTGTTACTGCAGGACGGGAAGGCACAGGTGCTTCAAGAATTCCCTCATCGGATTACAAGCAGTTTCGCTTTACGTTATAAGGAAAACACTCACTACCACCTTTCGTCCCCAACTCCGTACCCTGGCGACCGTCCCTCACACGTCTTTGTCCCGGACGGCGCAGGCGGTGGATTTGTCGTGTCGAGCGACTCCGTATTGCGTATCGGGAACGATGGCTCCATTACCGCTTCGATCGCTTTTCCCAGCGCCAGCCCTTGGCGTTTCAATGGATTCAACGGAAAGCTGTTCTATTTTAACTCTACGCTCTATTACGTGGAAATCGGAAGCGATCTCACTATCACCAAGCGACAGATAACCGGTGATATCCTGCAGTTGCCGTCCGGTACCCGTTTCGACGTGTATTGGAATACGACCGCCCATCAGCTTTTTATATATGCCGCTGAAAGCCTTTACCGTTTGACAGAGCATGCCAATGGCAACCTGACCAGCACACGCATACTCACCGGTTTCAATTTCAAGACGAACCATATCGTTTCGGCCTTTTATCATGCATCCGGAGGCCAGCTTTTACTGGGGAGTGCTACCAAGGGTCTATTCATTTTTAAACAAGCACAGTTTACGACGCTCAGCGTAGACGACCAATACTCCAAGACGGTGTTCTACAATCAAACTCCGCTGCCTGGCGGGCTGCTGGCTACCGACCAGGGGATAACGTTTGATGACAATGGCGAACCTCACTTTTCGCAGATCGTGCAACCGGGCGAACCCAAATACGGGCAGATCTTGGGGCCTGATGGCAACCTTTGGATCTTACAGACTAACCGCATCCTGGTCGTTACGCCAAGTCTCGACCGCGTGGTCGGCACGAAATCACTGTCCGCAACGCCCTCCCTGGCCTTCAAAGGCGATTCATCGGATTATTGGCTCGGCACCAAGCAGGGAACGCTGTTGAAGTACGATGCCGATGCAGACACCTTCCGCGCGGCCGCTTCGTTTTCCAGCGGCATCAGTTACATCGAACGGAAAGCTGACGGCGCACTGTTCGTTGGGACCGACGAGGGCCTCTTTGTTTTTGATACCACCAAAGGTTCGGTGCTAGAGGTACCCTTTTTTAAGGGAAAACAGATCCGCAGTATCC
Organism: Parapedobacter sp. GCM10030251; assembly: GCF_042666505.1. NCBI lineage: Bacteria > Pseudomonadati > Bacteroidota > Sphingobacteriia > Sphingobacteriales > Sphingobacteriaceae > Parapedobacter > Parapedobacter sp. GCM10030251. Next base: position 11,985 of record NZ_JBHTDN010000002.1, read on the forward strand.
GAAACGAATCGGACCGCCGGTACTGGGTTACCACGTACCAACACGGCTTTTTTCTGTATGCGGATGGCAAGGCTACCGCGTTCCCGCTGGATAACAATCACTATTTGGCCACCGCGCATTGTACGCTGGAAGACCGGAACGGCTTTCTATGGATCAGCACCAACAAAGGGCTGTTTAAGGTGAGCAAACGGCAATTGCTGCACTACCGCGACGACCCGCAACAAGCGCCATTTTACTTCTACTATGATAAGCAATGGGGGTTTAATACCAACGAATTCAACGGGGGGTGTGAGCCGTGCGCCATCGAACTGCCAAACGGCCGTTTTTCTTTCCCTTCACTGGATGGACTGGTGCAATTCGATCCGGCGGCTATCACCGACGCCTTCCCGTCCGGTACGCTCATCCTTGATGAAATCGCATTGAACGGCAAATCCTTGCCGGTACAGGATACCATTCAAATCCCCCAGCATTTTTCACGGCTGGACCTCAAAATCGCCACCCCGTTTTACGGCAATCCCCACACCCTCCACATGGAATACCTGCTTTACAGCAAGCATGGAAAACCGAACGAATGGCTTCCCCTCAACGGATCGGACGACCAGCTATCATTCAATGAACTGCCCGCCGGCAACCACGAGATACGGGTGCGCATGCGTACGGATATCGGCCCTGAAGCCTTCCACTATACCACTTTTCACCTGTACAAAACGCCACTGTTTCATGAAACGGCATGGTTTATCGCCATTTCGTTTGTCTTGGCCGGCTTGGGCATCTGGTTCATTATGCATAGTCGGAGCCGCCTTATCCTCCGTCAAAACCGCTTACTGGTTCAAAAGGTCAACGAACGAACAGCCGCGTTAGCGAGCCAATACGAGTGGCAACAGCGGCTCTCCACCTCCATTACGCACGACATCAAGGCTCCCCTCAATTATGTGGTCAAAGCGCTGAGCAATATGCAGGAAATCGCCAAGCAGCAAGGATTCTTGCCTAGCGAAATGGAGCAGATTTACCTATCAACCAAAAACATCTACCTTTATTCAAATAACCTCACCACACTGGCCAAGTTCATGCTGGCTAAAGACCAGCTGAACGTCACCGACGTGCCGCTATACCAAACCGCGCAACGCCAGATAGACATCTTTCAATCGGTAGCCATCTCCCGGGGAAATACCATCCATAATCGCATTCCCAAAGGCACGGTTATCCAGTCGCACGCCGAGATTCTGCCTATCATCATCCACAACCTCTTGGACAACGCGATAAAGTTTACGCTGAATGGCGAAATTACGGTCCAAGCCCAACGTCCCGCTGCAGACACGCTGTCGCTGTCTATCAGCGACACCGGCGTAGGCTTGTATCCCGAACAGATTGCCTATTATAACCGGATCAACCAACATGAATCAACCGTTGTCGTGGAAGAAAAGAAAATTGGCTTCGGGCTGTTATTGGTGAAGGATATGGCGCATCTGATAGGGGCTGAAATGATGATTCAGAGCACGTTGGGACAGGGCACGACCGTTTCGTTCATCTTCCGTCAACATGGTGTATCGTAAACACATCGGTCAATGCCTTGACATTCGTTACCCGCAGCTTCTCGAATATTTTACTTTTATAGGTTCCCACCGTAGAGGTATGGATGAAGAGAGCCTTCGCGATTTCTCCTACGCCCTTGCCATCTATCAACAAACGGCATACTTCCAGCTCCCGGTTTGTAAGCAGCCGGATCGGGTTATCGTGCGAAGCTGCACCGCTATTCAGCCTGTCGTGCAGTAAATGCTCCTTCACTTCGTTGCTGACATATTTTTTGCCGGTGTGAATGGCATTAAGCGCATCGCGTATGGCGCCGTCGTCACAATCTTTCTGCAAATAACCATCTGCGCCCGCGTCGATATACCGCAACGCATACACATCCTCTTCATAGGCAGACAGGACCAGTATTTTAACGTTTTCTCGTACGTCTTTGATCATCTGAATCATGTGGAAATTATTCCCGCCGGGAATGTTAATATCCAGAACAATCATGTCTATCGTTTCGGCCGACAGCAACCGCAACAGTCCGGGCATGTTTTCCACGAAATGGACAACCGCTTCCGGCATCCATTCGTGGATAACGTATTTCATTCCCAGCCTGATAGCACTGTGGTCGTCGGCAACGGCAATCTGGATCGGCATATTAGGTTCTTTTCAAAACAAACAGAATCTCGGTAGCTGAATTCACCAAATGAAAACTTATTCATTTCATTCACAAATATGATAAAAAAGAAATGCGATGGCCAATAAAAGAATCAAATTTATTAACAATTCTCCCCGTGAGTAGATGCACACGATTTACTACACTACACTCGAGACTGCAGAATATAAAGAAATCTATTGCAATTTAATCTTAACTTAGTGCGACAGTTTTCAAATAAAGGGACCGTATTCCATCAGACCAATGTACCCAATGACATACAATGAAGTAAAGCCGAGCGGATTCTTGACCAATTTCATAGAAAGCTTATGGGAATACAAAACGTTCGAAACTGACTGTGTACATACCATCATACCAGACGGATGTTTTGATCTGATTGCAGAAATTGAAAACGGCGCCTTGAAGGCTGTAAAACTCACAGGCGTATGGACAAATCCCATCGTCGTAAAAATACCAAAATCAACGAAAATATTTGCTATTCGTTTCAAACTCCTGGCAGCTGAGTATTTGTTTCAACAGGAACTAAAATCAATTCTCAATACAGCTAAAAACTTGCCGCTGACGTTTTGGGACATCAATTTATATCAGGGACACGATTTACAAAAGTTCGCTTCCGAAATTTCCAACCGGATAGAAAACTCGATCAACCATTCGAAGGCAATTGACAACAGAAAACTTAAACTCTTTGAGCTCGCGTACAAAAAACAAAGCTTGTCTGTCAAGGAACTTTCAGAGAGGATTTTTTGGAGCAGCCGCCAAATAAACCGCTATTTCAATAAGCAGTTCGGATTCCCATTAAAAACATTCTTAAATATCGTCCGCTGTTATACCTCCTATAAAGAAATCTCCCTAGGAAATCTTTTCCCGAAAGGAAACTACTTTGATCAAGCCCATTTCATAAAGGAAATCAAAAAGCATACAAGCGCCACACCAGGAGAGTTATTCAAAAACGAAAACGGCCGATTTTTACAATTGGCTACCGATTCGAACAAGTAGTTTTGCTGTATTCAATTGATTCAGTTATGAAAATTATCAAACTCACCCCAAATTTTGAAGTAGCCGACATAAAAGAATCAGTGGCCTACTACGAAACAAACCTTGGCTTTAAGCTGATTATGACCGTCCCCTCAACTCAGGATGAAATAGAACAAACTTTTAAAGAAAACAAAGAATATGTATATGCAATGATGCAAAGAGACCATATTGATTTGTTTTTCCAAAGGTCGGATTCGTTTAAGGCGGATGTGGTTTTTGCGCAAGATTTGCCAATTGGAGCATCTGTTTCATTTTACATGGAAATCGAGGGAATCGAAAAATTTTATCAAGACGTTAGATCGAAAAGGCTGGAAATAACCGACGTGAAGACAACTTGGTACGGAATGCAGGAATTTTATTTAAAAGACCTTAATGGCTATATTCTCGGTTTTGCCGAAAAGCTGAATAAAAAACAAAACACGTGATTATGCAACAAACAAAATATCTGCTGGCGGCTTATAACATCGGCATTACGCTACTCTGTGGTTTTCTGATTTTAACAGGGTTTAACCATCCGAACGATGGGGATGAAATTACGGTAAAGCGGATTAATATCGTAAACGAAGATGGCACGCCAGCTATTATTTTAGCCAACCAGGAACGTGTTCCTGACCCGGTTTTAGATGGCCAATCTTACAAAAGAGCCATTAAGGCGGGTGGAATTGTCACCAACCGTCTGCAGCTCGGCACCAATAACGGTACCACGGCGCTGGTGATCAATGGAACAGACGGGAAGCCGCGTGTCAAGTTAGCGGTAAGTGACCGGAATGAAGTATCGTTTTCGGTGCTGGACGAAAACGGGAATACAATAAAGCAGATTTTGGAATAATCGTTTCTAATATCGCGGACATGATGATGTTATGCGTGTGCTTAGTGATATCCGCATAAAAAAATACGACCGACAGTTAGCACTTTATTTTTGCTATTAACCGTTGCTTTTATAGCAGCGGCAATGAGCAACAAAACGTTTTTCAATTGGGTTTGCGCAGGCGGATAGATAAAAAGCTCACGCATGGTTAGTCAGTCATCACCTGGTGCTGCTTTACGGTGCTCGTAAGCTGAAAAACCATGGTAACGAGTTCTTGCTTAAATTGAGCAGCATCGTATTCCCCCTTTTCAATGAGCCGCAGTTTGCGCTCCCAAACCCCCGTCAGCTCCGGGCTTTTCAGCAGCTCATCCTGGATCGTGTCTATCAACCGGATCCCGGTTTGGGTAGCCACCAACTTTCGCTTTTGCTTCTCGATGTATTTCCGTTTGAACAGTGTCTCAATAATATTCGCGCGGGTAGACGGGCGACCGATGCCATTCTCTTTCAACAGGTCGCGCACGTCCTCGTCGACCACCTGTTTGCCGGCAGTCTCCATGGCACGTAACAGCGTAGCTTCCGTATAGGCCTTGGGGGCTTTCGTTCGCCCCTTGTGGATGAAGGGCTCATGCGGTCCACTTTCACCCACTTCAAACACCGGTATTTCCTGCTCTTCAGGGTTTTCCCCCGATGCTTTCTTTTCCTTGGGATATAACGCCCGCCAGCCGGGTTCCAGGATTTGCTTGCCCGTAACGCGGAAGGGCACCTTACCTACCCTACCCGCTATGCTGGTATTGGAAACTTTACATTCTGGATAGAAAACCGCCAGGAAACGACGGGCAACCAGGTCGTAAATGCGCTTTTCATCCAGCGGAAGCACATCTGGCGACACGTCGGTGGGAATGATGGCGTGGTGATCTGTTACCTTGCTGTCGTCAAACACGGCTTTGCTTTTCGCTATGGGTTGTTCGAGCAAGGGAGCCGCCAACGCGGCATAGTGCTTCATGCTGCCTAAAATACCCGGTATCTGCGGGAAGAGGTCTTCGGACAGGTAGGTGGTATCCACACGCGGATAGGTGACAAATTTCTTTTCATACAACGCCTGAACATATTTCAGCGTATCCTCGGCGGAGAAGGCGTATTTCTTATTGGCATCCACCTGTAGTGAGGTAAGGTCATACAGACGGGGATTGCGCTCCCTGCCCTCTTTGGTTTCGGCCGCGACGATTTCAAACGGATGTTCCTTTAAGTAGGCAAGTCCCTTCTCGGCTCGATCGGCCGCTTCCAGCCGCGCTATCGATGCGGTAAAAACGGTTTCACGAAAGGTCGTTTTTAGCTCCCAATAGTCTTGCGCCCGGAATGCATCGATTTCTTTCTGGCGCTGCACGAGCATGGCCAGCGTTGGGGTTTGAACACGGCCGATCGAAAGCACCGATTTATCCGCGCCGTACTTCGTCGTAAACAAGCGGGTGGCGTTGATCCCAAGCAGCCAATCGCCGATCGCCCGGGCGCTACCGGCTGCGTACAGATTATCATAGTCCGAAGCCGGTTTCAATTTATTAAAACCATCGCGGATGGCGGCTTCCGTGAGCGAAGAGATCCATAGCCGCTTCACAGGGACCTGGCATTTGGCCTTGAGCAACACCCATCGCTGGATAAGTTCTCCTTCCTGCCCCGCGTCACCACAGTTAATCACTTCTTCGCAGTCGGCTACGAGCCGTTCAATGACGCTGAATTGCTTTTCTACGCCTTTGTTGGCAATAAGCTTGATTCCGAACGATGGCGGAATGATGGGCAAAAAGGCCAATTGCCACGATTTCCAATTCGGGTTATAATCGTGAGGCTCTTTCAGCGTACAGAAGTGCCCGAATGTCCAGGTTACCCGGTATCCATTCCCTTCATAGTAGCCTTCCATACGCGTTGTAGCACCGATTACTTGCGCAATGTCTTTCGCCACGCTGGGCTTTTCAGCAATACAAACCTTGAATCCAGCCATAAATTGTCCGTTGGCCGGCAAATCTCGGCATTATCGCCCGGTTAACGAAGATAAAATAGTTGCTATTGGCACCATCACGCGAAAATCTGCTGCGATTGACGGATAGCCATCGCTCAGCCTTTTGCGATGGCTTCACCCATTGCCTTCAAAACCCGTGTGGACGCATCGATCATCGTGATCTGCCGATCTGTTACGTTGATATCGTATTCGTCTCCCGCTTTTCGCAGCGCATTCCTCAGGCTATCGGCAAAGGCAGCCTCCAATGAGTCATATCCCTGTACCTCCGTTACCTCTTCGCCGCCCTGGAGAACATGAATCATCTTTCCGTCGGCATTATAAGCGAACACGCCGCTTGCGGGCATGGTGTAATTTGATATACTTTTTACCAAAAAGATATCAATGCATCCGGCCACGGCAAACAGCTTGCCATGCGGATCAAAAATGGCCTGCAGGACCAGGTGGTCATCCATGCGGTTGTCGGTGATCGCATCGACCTTGACGGAAGACAACGCTCCGCCCCTAGCGTAGAAAAACGTGTTATCGGGGTAGTACGCCCGGTAAGAATATACGCTTTCGTTGAATTCTATAAACGGATTGTGCTTGGTATGCTGCCAGGTTCCTGCTCCCAAGGTGTTTAAGAAGCGTTGTTCGTTAAAGCCCATGGCGTCATTTGGGTCCGGGCCGTATAATTCTTGATAATACGCCAGTATAAGCCTCGCAATACTGTGCGACACAATGGCCGGAAAGTTGGCTGTTCCGCCGTCGCTCTGAAATTTGAAAACCGCGCCGAGTACAATATTCAGGTGATCGACGCAGAACGTCAGTGCTTGTGCAGTGTACTTAATGAGTCGATTGATTTCTACCGTGGCAACCACGCCAATCCCATCCGTCAGGACGATGACGGCACCGTCAGCAATAGCCATGGCACCGTATTTGGCGAGTTCAATTACGCCGTCGATCAACTTTATGGCCCACTCGGGAACTTGTGTGGCGTCAGCGATGTCATACGTTACTTTGATCTGGTCGACGAAACCACCGTTTAAATCCATACAGAAAGTTACGACAGCATGATCGTCCTGTTCGAGCTGGATGTGATCGAGGTCCATGCTGAAACTTAGCGTGTTGCCGCTTAGCTGTATGGAAGGATCGTAGATACGGTATTGGGAATCCTGCGCGTACCATTCCGTTTCATACCGGTTATTTTTCCGGGACCGTTCGGACCCGGGGTAAAGCGCCAATAAATTGTTAATGATAGCGCTGGTATTGACATCGGGTTTGTGATCGTAAAGCTGGAAACTTTCAATGGTATCGTCCATGTCATCCTCGTCATTCTCGTCCCGGAGTGCTTTCATACTGATATGCTGATCGGGCCCGATGAGCGCCGTTCTGCCCTGAAAGTTGGCTTTGGAATAAACCCGAACCCAAGCCTGCGAACTGGTGTCGATCCAACTGATGTCATCTTTCATATCGTTATCCAAGGTCGTCCCTTCCCATAACACCTTGCTTAGGTCTGCAACAGACTGCGGCCCATCATAGTTCTTGTAACCGTCGGTTCCCTTTTTCCCATCGGTTTTCTTGTAAAACGTTACATTGCAATTTGACATAATAGTTTGTTTTTCAGTAATTTGTGGTAAATGTGATTTGTTCCGAAACGAAGATAGGCGATTCGACTTCGTGAACACATCCCTCTTTTGGGGGAGAAGGCAAAGCAGGGATCCTGGCGGATCGTACAATGCCGCAGCCAGGCGTGGTATCGGTAAAAAAGTGAAAAGACGACGTTTTATCGGGAAACCGTCGGGAAAGCATCGAAAAAGCACGCGATAAAATGACATAGCGATAAAGTGTAACGATGAATTCACTACCTTTGAATGACAAAACAATGATGGATACCCGGCTTTTTGTAACTTCGTTAACGCAGAACCGCCCTCCGGTTGGTCTTACCGTGCAGCTCGAAGCGCTGTGGCACGACGGTAAAGGCGACTGGGAGCGTGCCCACGACTTGATTAATGACTTGGAAGATAAGCAGTCTGCTCACGTGCATGCGTACCTACACCGAAAGGAAGGCGATCTTTGGAACGCAGATTATTGGTATCGACGGGCGGGAAAACAGCGGCCCAGCTTATCCTTGGAAGAAGAGTGGGAAGATTTGGTGCGCAGTTTTTTGCTATAGCACATATGTATCTTCATGTTGTCCGCTCATAGGCCCAAAAGAAAGCAGCTGATTAATTTCTTGTCGTAGGTGTGTACAAACCAATCTTACTACCGTCCTGCTCGATTAGTGACCGTCATTGAGCAGTGACGCCAAGCCGCTGACCCGGTCGATCGTGATGATGCCGTCGATCGCGTTTTCGATAATCGCCTTCAGTAGTTTCGCGGTATCCAACATCCGTTATCCTTTTACCAGCTTTTTGTATTTGATGCGCTGGGGAGCGGTATCGCCCAAACGTTTCTTGCGGTTCTCCTCATATTCCGAGTAATTCCCTTCAAAGAAGTACACCTGGGAGTTGCCTTCGAAAGCCAAAATATGAGTGCAGATCCGGTCGAGGAACCAACGGTCGTGCGATATCACGACGGCACAGCCGCCAAAGTTTTCCAGGCCTTCTTCCAAAGCCCGTAACGTATTTACATCAATATCGTTGGTGGGCTCGTCGAGCAAAAGCACATTGGCGCCTTTTTTAAGTGTGATGGCGAGGTGGACACGGTTGCGTTCGCCGCCCGAAAGCACCCCCACCTTTTTCTGCTGGTCGGCGCCGTTGAAATTGAATTTTGACACGTATGCCCGAGAATTCACAAGCCGGTTACTCAACGGTATGTTTTCGTTACCGCCGGTAATGTTTTCCCAGACCGTTTTCTCGGGATCCAGGTCGTCATGCATTTGATCCACATAGCCCAGTGCCACGGTTTCTCCAACGCGGAATGTACCGTTGTCGGGCTGTTCCTGTCCGGTGATAAGCCGGAAAAGCGTGGTCTTTCCCGCTCCGTTGGGTCCGATGATGCCCACGATACCCGCGGGGGGCAGCGAGAAACTCAGGCCTTCGAAAAGAATCTTATCGCCATACGCTTTGCTCACCTGTTGCGCTTCGATAACGACGTTTCCCAACCGCGGTCCGGGAGGTATGAATAGTTCGAGCTTATCTTCCCGTTCCTTCGTCTCTTCCGAGGCCAGTTTCTCGTAGTTATGTAAACGCGCTTTGGATTTGGCATGTCGGGCTTTCGGCGCCATGCGCACCCATTCCAATTCGCGCTCGAGTGTTTTTTGCCGTTTACTCTCGGTTTTTTCCTCTTGGGCGAGGCGCTTTGCTTTCTGATCAAGCCAAGAGGAATAATTGCCCTTCCAGGGTATTCCTTCTCCCCGATCGAGTTCTAAGATCCATCCCGCTACGTTATCGAGGAAATACCGGTCATGCGTAACGGCAATCACGGTTCCCTTGTATTGCTGCAGGTGCTGTTCCAGCCAATCAATGGACTCGGCGTCAAGGTGGTTGGTTGGCTCATCCAGGAGCAGCACATCGGGTTCCTGCAACAACAAACGACATAATGCCACCCGCCGACGCTCGCCTCCTGACAATGTGTCTACCTTTCGCTCCGGATCTGGACAACGCAGCGCATCCATTGCGCGTTCCAGCTTGGTGTCTAGCTCCCAGGCGCCGACCGCGTCGATTTTGTCCTGTAATTCGCCCTGCCGCGCCAATAATCTGTCCATTTCGTCTGCGTTTTCATACACCTCGGGCAGACCAAATTTCTCGTTAATTTCTTCATATTCCTTGAGAATCGCCGTTATTTCGGCGACTCCCTCCTCAACAATCTCCCTTACGGTCTTGTTGGGATCCAATTCAGGTTCCTGGGCCAAATAACCGACGGTATAACCGGGCGAAAACACGACCTCCCCTTGATACGAGGTATCCAGACCGGCAATAATTTTCAGAAGAGACGATTTCCCGGAACCGTTCAGACCGATTACACCGATCTTCGCTCCGTAAAAAAAGGAAAGATAAATATTTTTAAGTACTTGTTTTTGAGGCGGATAGATTTTGTTCACCCCCGCCATGGAGAAAATAATTTTTTCGTCTGACATACGTCGATTTTTACGTGCGAAGTTAGCTAACTTACCCTTGATATGCAAGTTCGCTCTATGCACGTTGATGCACTACCTTGGTAGCGGCAGGATACAGCGGCGAGTCTTTCGTTACTTTCTTCCGCAGAAAGTAACGCTTTGGCGCGGTGAGCGACGGAAATCCTTTGCGCATAGGCAAATAAAAACTCCTGCGACTCAAGCGGCTTATCGTCAGAATGGTGTAATAATACTTTTCTCGAAACTGACAAAATGTTATATTTGTGTCTATGGCTTAATTGTTGATAAATGTTACACAAAATAGTAAGGCACAAGCGATAATTTTTTCTACATTTATCGCATCCTTAGCATACAAAAGAGAAAGGTAAACATTCATGGAAGCAAAATTTTCGCCTCGCGTAAAGGATGTGATTTCATACAGCAGGGAAGAAGCTATCAGGTTGAAACACGATTACATCGGCACAGAACATTTGTTGCTAGGTTTAATCCGTGAGGGAGACGGGATGGCCATCAAGATATTGAAGCATGCAGGGATCGACACTACCGAGCTACGCAAATCCATTGAGGATGCCGTAAAAGGTTCTTCGATGTCCCGTGCTCCGATCGGTAATATGCCGCTCACCAAACAGGCTGAGAAAGTATTGAAAATCACATATCTTGAAGCAAAGATCTTCAAAAGTGACGTAATCGGCACTGAACACCTACTGTTATCCATCCTGCGCGACGAGGAAAACATCGCCTCGCAAATTCTACAGCAATACGACATCAATTACGATGTCTTCAAAGCGGACGTAGAACAGCACAAAGCAGGCATCACAGACCAAGCCTCCGGCTCAACGGCTGGAGATGATGATTTCAAAGAGGAAGACCATTTCAATCAGCCGAAGAAGGTATCGGACATCAAATCCAAAACTCCGGTGCTTGATAACTTTGGCCGGGATCTCACACGGGCCGCTGAAGAAGGCCGCCTGGATCCCATTGTGGGTCGTGAAAAAGAAATTGAACGGGTTTCACAGATTCTTTCACGGCGGAAGAAAAACAATCCGATCTTGATCGGTGAACCGGGGGTTGGGAAATCGGCCATCGCCGAAGGATTGGCGCTGCGCATTATCCAGCGGAAAGTATCCCGGGTGTTGTTCAACAAGCGGGTGGTTACCCTGGACCTCGCTTCGCTGGTGGCTGGCACGAAATACCGCGGCCAGTTTGAAGAACGGATGAAAGCGGTCATGAACGAATTGGAGAAATCTCCGGATGTCATTCTTTTTATCGATGAAATCCATACGATTGTCGGTGCCGGCGGTGCCTCTGGCTCGCTGGACGCATCCAACATGTTCAAACCGGCGTTGGCCCGTGGGGAAATCCAATGCATTGGTGCTACCACCCTTGACGAATACCGCCAGTACATCGAAAAGGACGGCGCGCTTGATCGTAGGTTCCAAAAGGTAATGATCGAGCCGGCTACACACGATGAGACGGTCGAGATCCTGAATCGCATCAAGGACAAGTACGAGGAGCACCACAACGTCAACTATACGCCCGAAGCCATTGAGGCGTGTGTTACGTTGACCACACGGTACATCACCGATCGGTTCCTGCCTGACAAAGCCATCGATGCGATGGACGAAGCCGGATCGCGGGTACACTTGACCAACATTCACGTGCCGCAGAGCATTATCGACATCGAGCAGAAAATCGAGGAAATCAAGGTTGAGAAAAACAAGGTAGTCCGTAGCCAGAAATACGAGGAAGCGGCTAAGCTGCGTGATACGGAAAAGAGGCTGTTGGAAGAACTTGAGCACGAAAAGACGGCTTGGGAAGCGGAAACGAAAACCAAGCGGTATACTGTGACGGAAGATAACGTAGCCGAAGTGGTCTCGATGATGACGGGTATACCCGTTCAGCGTGTGGGCCAATCCGATAGCCAAAAGCTGTTGAACATGGCGGAGTCCATGAAGGGACGCATCATCGGCCAAGACGAAGCAGTGAAAAAACTTGTTAAAGCGATTCAGCGCACCCGTGCAGGCCTGAAAGATCCGAAAAAACCGATCGGTTCCTTCATCTTCCTGGGCCCTACCGGTGTCGGCAAAACCGAATTGGCGAAAGAGCTGGCGCGTTTTATGTTTGACAGCGAAGACTCCCTCATCCAGATTGACATGAGCGAGTACATGGAAAAATTCGCCATCTCACGGCTTGTCGGTGCGCCTCCGGGATACGTGGGTTACGAAGAAGGTGGGCAGTTGACGGAGAAAGTGCGGCGTAAGCCTTATTCGGTGGTCCTCTTGGATGAAATCGAGAAAGCGCATCCGGATGTATTCAACTTGCTTCTGCAAGTGCTGGATGAAGGGCAATTAACAGACAGCCTTGGTCGGCGGGTAGACTTCAGAAACACCATTCTGATTATGACCTCCAACATCGGTGCCCGTCAGTTAAAGGATTTTGGACAAGGTGTGGGTTTTACTACCTCAGCAAAGGCCGAACAAGCCGAATCGCACTCCCGCAGTGTCATTGAAAATGCACTGAAACGGGCCTTCGCCCCTGAGTTCCTCAACCGTATCGACGACGTGATCGTCTTCAATTCACTGGACAAGGAACATATCTTCAAGATTATCGACATCGAGTTGAAGTCTCTTTTCGTCCGCATCCAAGCATTGGGATACAGCATTAAACTTACCGATGCAGCGAAGGACTTTGTTGCCGAGAAAGGATTCGATAGTAATTTCGGGGCGCGTCCGCTTAAGCGTGCGATCCAGAAATACCTGGAAGATCCCATCGCCGAGGAAATCCTGAAAGGCGAAGTCAGCGAAGGAAACACCTTGGAAGTTGACTACGACAAGGATAAAACGGAGATTGTGGTTAAGGTGCAGGCTGGGAATGGCGGCCCGTCCAAACCTTCGGATGTAGCCGAGAAGAAAGACGAATAGCTTAACTGCGCGACCACATCGCAGTACAAATTACTGAAAGCGCCATGGGATTAAATCCCATGGCGCTTTTTTATACAACCATTCAACCACATACTTACCATTCGACTGTTTTCAGCCAATCGCGCTCAATCCGCTTTATTTTCTGCTTTTCTTTGTCAAACAAAACCCAAAGCGTGCGTGAATCCACTACCAATTCATCGTGACGATAAAATTCCACTTTTCTGGGTTGTTTAATACCTTCCGGCGCTAATGGATAGGTTTTTACGGTAATCGTTTCCCCTAAATAGACCTGCTTTCTGTATTGAATATGATGGTCAATGAGCACCCAATAGTCCGTTACGTAATCCGTTTTGTGCTTCAGGCTTTCCCAATGTTCTGCGGCAATCTGTTCCACCCAGCACACAAATTGCACGTTATTAACGTGATTATTCTGGTCCAAATGTTCGTTGGTCACCTGAATTTGCTTTATATACGTCGTTTTGTCGTTGGTCATGTCTTTACTTTCAAAAAACAAATTTACAAGATTTCCTTTCGCACGTATAACCCGCATCGACTGCGCCACCTATATGGAAAGTGGTCTCACGAAAATTCTTTGGTGCAATTATTGCGTTAAACCTTTTTTAGCCTTTGATTGTCATATAAGAAAAATTAGTTAACGAAATTATTTACCCAAAACAAACGTATATGAAAAAGCCCCTTACCTTAGTGGTCGGATTCCTGGCAATCCTTGGCCTATCTTCCTGCACGAAAGAAGAGATTATCCAGCAGATCAATTATAACCGGATTATCCCATATACCATCGCGGCGAATGAATGGCAAGCTGATGAAAACCGGACTGACCGGTGGTTTGTTGAACTTGATTTTCCCGAAATCGATCAATATGTCGTTGACTATGGTACCGTGCTTGTAGATATTTCGTTTGATGGCAATATCTATGAGCCATTAACCACCGTATACGATGGCGTTGCATACCGCTATGACTATTCCGAAGGCACGTTACTGATCGATGCCGCCTACGCAGACGGTCTGGGCGGTGATCTTGCAAGGCCCGGGCAGGCAGACATCAAGGTTATTCTTTTGGATGCCGAAGACTATTAATCAAACTGTACTTCCACAAAAAAAGCGGCCCAAAGCCGCTTTTTTTATTCTAAAACGTTAAGTCGTCTATTCCGCGCCCATCCCGGTAATCACAGCTTCGCTTACGCCGGTAAATGAGAAACCGCCATCATGGAACAGGTTCTGCATCGTGACCATCCGCGTCAAATCCGAAAACAGGGTCACCGTATAATCAGCACATTGGTCGGCCGTAGCATTTCCCAGAGGCGACATCTTATCCGCATACGAAATAAAATCACCGAAGCCTTTTACACCCGACCCTGCGGTTGTCTGCGTGGGCGACTGGCTGATCGTGTTTACGCGAACGTGCTTCTTTACACCATATTGATAGCCAAAGTTGCGCGCAATGCTTTCCAGCAGCGCCTTGGCATCGGCCATATCGTTATAGTCCGGGAACACACGCTGCGCAGCAATATACGTAAGTGCAACCACCGATCCCCATTCGTTGATGGCATCCTTTTTCAGCGCGGTGGCCAATACACGGTGCAGACTGATTGCCGATATATCAAATGCTTTATGCATGAAATCGTAGTTATTCTCCGTATAGTGGATACCCTTGCGCACGTTGACACTCATGCCCACGGAGTGCAGGATAAAATCCACACCGCCACCGAAATGCTCCAGGGTCTGGTTAAACAGGTTTTCGATGTCCTCACTGCTGGTTACATCGGCCGGAATAACCGGTGCATTGTTGCATTCTTCGGCCAACTGCTTGATCGTGCCCATACGCAATGCTACCGGGGCGTTGGTGAGCACAATTTCAGCCCCCTCCTGTACGCAGCGTTGAGCGGTCTTCCAAGCGATGGATTTTTCATCCAGTGCACCGAAAATAATTCCTTTCTTTCCTTTCAGTAGGTTATGGGACATAGTTTATTTTATTTAGTCAACGTGAAAAATTGGGTAAAAGTAACGCTTTTTTGTTATTTCCCCAACAGCTCGGTTGCATGTTGCAGCGCGGCTTCACCGGGATTCGTTCCGCTGAGCATCTCCGCAATTTCCCGCACCCGATCCGATTGGGCCAATTGGACTAAGGAGGTTGCGGTCTTTTCTGCCGACTCGATCTTATAAACCTTAAAATGCGTATCTCCTTTAGCGGCTATTTGCGGCAAGTGCGTGATTGCAATTACTTGCATATGGTCTGCCAAACGCTCCATAATCTCTCCTACCTTTAAGGCTACTTCTCCGGATATTCCGGTGTCGATCTCGTCAAAAATAATCGTCGGAAGCGCGGAAGTTTTGGCGATCAATGATTTGATGGCCAGCATTAAGCGCGAAAGTTCGCCGCCGGACGCTACCTTGCCTACCGGCTGTGGGTCCTGCCCCTTGTTTGCGGTAAACAAAAACTCAATCCGATCTCGGCCACTGGTCCGTACCGCATCCGCTTCGAGCGGATCAAGGACAATACGCAATTGGCTATTGGGCATACCAACCGTACGTAGCACCTGGCTAACTTCATCCTGTACGCGCGGAATCACAGCCCGCCTACTGGCACTTAGCTGATCCGCCAACGCCAGCATTTCCTTCTTCAATCGGCTGGCTTCCGACTCCAGTCGGATAATTTCTTCATCGTCTGAAGACAGCGCTTTCAGCTTTTCCGCCAATTCGTCGCGCAGGGCAACGAGTGCCGCTAAATTATCCACGCGATGCTTTTGCTGCAATGTATAAAGCAAGTCGAGCCGTTCGTTAACGGTTGCCAACCGTTCTTCATTCAATATAATACCCTGCTCGATACGATCGACTTCCCCCCCCAGGTCCTTGATTTCGATAAACGCACTCTGCAATCGTTCTATCTGCGCAGCCAGGGATGGCATATGCCGTTCGGCCTGTTGAAGCTGGCTTAATGCTTCTTTGAGCAAGGCAACCGTATTAATTTCCTGTTCCTGCAAGATTTGCACGGTGCCAAACAGATGTCGCTTGATTTCCTCAGCATGTTCAAGTTGCTGCTGCTCCAGCTCAAGCTGTTCTTGCTCACCTACCTCGAGCTTGGCTTTCTCCAGTTCCTCGAACAGGAAGCGGTGATAATCGGCTTCCGCCCCTGCCTGCCTTACGGTTTCTTTAAGTGTGTTCAGTCGGTCTTCTGTAGCCTTAAACGTGCGATAAACCGTTAAATACTGCTGATGCAAGGATTGATTCTGTGCAACGCTGTCCAATGTCAGCAGTTGAAAGGATTCGGTGCTGAGCTGAAGCGTTGCATGCTGGGAGTGGATATCAATCAGCTTCTCGGCCAACGCCTTCAACACAGTTAACGTCACCGGCGTATCATTGATAAACGCCCGGGATTTCCCATCCGCACTGATTTCACGGCGCATGATGGTTTCGCCCGCATAATCCAGGTCCTGCTCCTCAAAGAAGGTCTCCAATTCGTAACCGGAAACGTCAAAATAGCCTTCGATGATGCATTTTCTATCCTGGTTAAAAAAGTAACGGCTTTCTATTCGCTGCCCCAATATCAACGACAGCCCGCCCATGATAATGGACTTACCTGCCCCCGTTTCGCCAGTGAGAATATTTAGCCCCTTATCAAAACGAATGTCCAGGGAGTCAATTAACGCGTAATTTTGAATAGATAAACGACTTAGCATTGGTTATTTTTACCTACTATTACGTAAAGATTCATACTTATTGGCATTGGCAGGGTCTACTTCGGCAAGTACATTATAGGCTTGTACGCGTTCCTGGGGCCCCATGCCACCAAATATGCCGATCAATTCGTCCGACTTGGCGGTAAAGAACACTTGGTTAAATACAGCTCCCTGTGCCAGTCGGTCCACTTTTCGCAACATGGGCAGCAATTCCAAGATCGTTTTACGCGCTTCCATTGCATTCTCGGACATTTTGTCCAAGCCTCTCAGGTAAAAACTGTAGAGAAAATCCCGAAGCGGCTGATACCGACGATCCAGCAGATTGTTAACCAGCCAAAACCGGTTATCCGTGCCTTCCATTGACCGCCAACCGTTAAATCCGGTATTCTGAGCGTTATTGACAATATTCTGGGCGGCGGTATAAAACGGGGTTCCACCGTTGCTTTCGAAGGTATCGGCATCCAAACCTACGATGATATAGGCGTAGTACGCCAGCAATGAGGTCAGGTTGTTCATATATTGCTGATCCGAATAATCCATTAACTGGCCCTCCGTATAACTGAAATTAAAATTGTTATCGGAAATACTCAGCACCGGGCTGTTATACGAAGTATTGAAAACCGGCCGGGTGGATATGATCTGGGCCTGTGCCGTAAAATTGGATGAGCCGTCCCATGCATTGATGGTGATAACAAAACTGCAATCGATGCGCTCCTGCGGCTGAACTTCATTAGCACTCCACGTACGATTATTGAGAAAATCGGAAATAGCTTTCTCCAGTACGTCCAGCGCCCGCTTGTTAGTATTCTGTACCTGTGGAGAAAGGATCTGTACCCGTGCATTTAAGTCCTGCGCCCGGGCAAAACAGACCGCTCCTATGAAAAAAACCAGGGCAATTCCCAATCGTTTAACCATATTCTTCCGAATCATGCCCAAAGATATGGATAATGAATCAAAATAAAACGTTACATCAAAATTGCAACCTCAACTGGACCCGCACATCCGATCGCTGATTTCCCGTTATCGTATCCAGTCCGCTACCTACCTCCTCTACTCCGCGATAAATAAACGTCGCATATCGAACCCACACATCCATCTTCCGCCCAAATCGACAACGGAGGTTAATATACGTACGGATGCCCTGGTTGTGGTAAACCGGAAAGGAGTAGGCATACAAAACGTCGTTTTCAAAGGCATAAATGCGAGCGTTGTATCCGGAGGTGTTAAACCAGGCTATCCGGGCGTTTCCACTCAGCTTTCCGGCCATTGGTTTGAAAATTATGTCTTGATAAGCCATCCATCCGGTCTCCGCGGGCACACCCTCTTTTCGATAGTGGGTCCATTCGACCCGGTTCCGCAGGCTCCATGCATCCCCCAATTTATACTGCCCGTTTACCCGTAATTGCTGCCGAAGCACATCGACCACCATAGGATGCGGCACATCTATCGACGCATTTTCCGCGCGTTGCCTATACCGGTAACGAATGGAGACATTCGCCTTCTTATACCAAGAATAGGTAAACTGCGAGAGGAAGTCTACGCCCCGCGAGGGAGCATCCACCCGATAACGCAACCAGGGAAAGCGAAAAAAATCGCCATACAAAACCCACTCGACCGTCCTGTTTGGATGGTATACGAAACCCGAAAAGAATCCACGTTCGTTTGATGCCATACTTCCCTCGGCAATTCCCTGGTTAAAAAACGAATGATAATTTCGTTGAAAATTCCGGTGATGAAGCGAAAGCGAAAGGTGAGGATGCAGCGACGCAATCACGCCATTTGCATAAGCAAAGCCGCTGCCAATACTATGCGCTGCTTCGCCGTACCAATATATACCCCGCCACGAGTAATGATAATGGAGGCTGGCGTTCCACAGGCTCGTTCCCCGGAAAGCGTAACGATTCCGCAGGAGATCCTGTGGTTGAATAGTGGAATCGAAATGGGTATGATAGGCTATCGTTCCTATGCGGAGCCGCCGATAGGCATATTGCATATGTGTTCCATAAACCCGTTGCAACAGCGCATGACGGTTAGCAATCTCTGTAGGCGTTCGGTGCAGTCCGGTTTGGCTAATTGAGCCGACAGAACGTTTACCGTCGACATAGGTCACTGCACCGTCCAGACGGCGTACCGAAAAAAACGGGGTGACCGAGAAATGCCCGCTTGCGATGGTGGCAGCAACTCCTCGCAAAAAAGACACCTCATTGGACGACGTATAAGGCCGTACCCCCGCAGATTGCCTGGCCATACCCTGTATCATTGAACTTTTGCCGAACCCCATACCGTTCCACATTGCCAATCCCTGACCGAACTGCAGGGAGTAATCACCGACGGCCAAGTTCTTCAATACGCCTTGATTCCGTATGTAAACACTGCCTGAATAAAAATCAAACCGGGCTTCCCCGGCATCTTTCTTCATGTTAAAAGCAACTTGCAGATCCCGGCCGAATTGGTAACGATACCGGACAAGAAGTTGTTCGGGTGAGCCCAGATACCGGGATCGCGTTGTGTCCGTAACGGTATATCCGCGTCGCTGCTGGACCGTCCGCCCGTATCGGATCATCAGGTCGTGGGTACCGTCCGTCATGAATTGGCCAACCCCGACTCCGGATAAAGATGAAGGGGCACCCACGGTAATATACGGCATGATTAGCCGGAGTAATTCCATATCCGCTCCTTCAACCGCCTGCAATTCGTAAAGGGATATAAACCGGCCAGTCCGGTTCCGGTAATCCAGTAAATTATCAATAAACAGTTGGGGTACAAATTGCAGTTCCCGTAGTTCGCTGCCATCCGTTCGGTTAAGGTCAACCGGATGCTTTCCGTAAAACTCCAACCGTTCCGCCAGCTCCGAAAAATCGAAGTCCTCCGTTCGCTCCTCCGCCATAAACTCCATCAGCCGTTCCATAAGCAAGTCTGCTTCCGACTGGCCACATACCTGGCCTGCATACAACAGTCCGATTAGCGGTATGACGTACGGACTAAAACGCATAGCAGAGTCCTATTTGTGGTGTTGCACCCAATCGGGGGTGAAAAGTTGTTGCTGTGTGCAAGGTAACATGCTGCCAACGGAGTCCAAATCCGGCATGCTGCTGGAGCGGATTGACAGACAGGCCGCCACGCAGGTACAAGAGATCCCCGATGGCGTATTCCATGCCAACATGTCCTCCCAACGTTTGGGTGAGACGATAGACCATTTCAGCCACGACAATAACCGCGGAAAACGGATAGCTGATTCCGGCTTTCACGTAAGCAGGTATTATTCCATACACACCCGGTTCGTAGCTTGCACTACCCACATTGGTATACTGCAAACCAATAATGGCATTTTTTGGCAAACGATATTGCATGCCTACGTCCACCGTTATCGAAGAAACATTCAAATAGGACGGAATACGAAGCTGGTGATAATTGGCCGATAGCCCCAGTGCGAACCGAGGGCCTAAGTGCTTGGCCAACGAGAAGCCGGCTTTTACGTCATGATACGCCGATTTCAACCCAAATCGATTCAACATCAACCCAAAGACCCCGTAACGGGTCGGCAGCCCCAATAAAGCGGCTTGCGTCGTAACATCGGGAGAAAAAAAATGATGTTGGTAGTTGATACTACCGGTTGGATGCTCCACCCCCACCAGGCCGGCAGGATTAGCCGTCAGACTGTATATCCCCTCGAGGGCGGCACCCGTGAAACCCATGGCTTGGTAGTTTGGGCCGACGTAGGTTTGGGCTAGGCTTTCATAGGAGATCAGGAGGAGTATAAGACACCTGCTAATCATGAAGGTGAATCTACCTCAAAAAATGAAAAGTTGAAAACGAAAAATTGAAATTTAACTTTCAACTTTCCATTTTCAACTACTAATTATCACGTGTGAATTAGAAACTAAACTTGATAGTATTGTTCCCAACCTTTCCGTGGTGGCGGGCCTATCAGCAGTTCATTCGCTGTTTTATTGTTGGTAATGATTTTTTTCTTCCGATCGAATTCCAGCTTGGTGTTCAGTTTCTGAGACAATACGCCCAGGCAAAATACCTGACTTAGGGGACCGGAAATCTCAAAAGGCGACCGTGTCTTTTCTTCCCCTTTGCAGGCTTTCAGGAAATTGGCAAAGTGATTGGACGGGCTAGCCGGTACTTCCGGTAATCGCGATGCCATTTCTTTTGCTTTCTCTTCGGGAATGATGGATAGGGTGCTCCCATGCGACCCCCCTTTAAATGTCAAGTCCTTGCCATAGATAATTTTTCCGGGATTCAACTTAACGGGCTCCAGGTTACCGGTGCTGGGGGGCGGGATATTGGGATCCAGTCCCGAGACACCGTATCCTTCCGGAATGGGAGGTAAATTATCCACTCCATCATACCAGGTAATATCCAGTGCAGGCATGCGCTTACGTTCGGGGAACCGGAACACGATGGTTGAAGACATGGGGAAAAAGAAATCGTTATGCCCCGTGGCTTTCGTGCATTCCACCTCATAGGGCAGTCCCAAATCGAGGAATTGGTGTGCGGTATCGATGATATGCGCTCCCCAGTCGCCCAGGGCTCCCATGCCGAAATCGTACCAGCAGCGCCATTGCCCGTTCACGTAATCATGGTTATACGAATGTTGCTTGGCTACCGCAGCATGCCACAAGTCCCAATCCAACGTATCGGGGATCGGCTCGGCAGGCGGAAAAGATGTGATGTTGGGATCCCATCCGTGCCAGCGGCGGGGGGAATTCATATGTGCGGTAATAGCCGTTACGTCCTTGATGATTCCCGCTTCCACCCAAGCCTTGAATTGGAAGTAGTTCGCCTCGGAGTGCCCTTGGTTACCCATTTGCGTAACGACGTTTTTATATTTCTTCGCTGCTTTCATTAACAGCTCAGATTCTTGGAATGTGCGGCTCAAAGGCTTTTCTACATACACATGTTTACCCAATCCCATGGCGTGCATCGTGATGGGAAAATGTGAAAAATCGGGCACGCCAACGGATACGGCATCAATTTGGTTGCCCATTTTATCAAACATTTGCCGAAAATCCTGGAAGCGCGGCACATTGGGAAACTTCTTCAAAATGTCAACGGTATGGGGCGCTCCCATATCGACGTCACAAAGGGCAACGACGTTACACAAACCCGTCGCATAAAGGTCATCAATAATCTGTGCGCCCCGGTTGCCAATCCCGATACAGGCCAGGTTTACGCGCTCATTGGCCGATGCCAACTTCGGCTTAGCCATTAATAATCCAGGAGATACGGCCGCCACGGCCGAGGCCAGCATGGCCCGTTTTATAAATATCCGTCTTGAATGTGAATTGTTGTCCATTATTAATTGATAACGTACGTATTTGCTTTAAGGTTCAATCGTAAATAAGCTGCATTAAGACAGTGAGTCTACGACTCCCTGAAAATACCCTTTGCTTTCGGCCAATCCGGCCAAAGGATCGGACATATCTTTCTCGAACTCCAGGCTGCACTTTCCCTGGTAACCTACCTTACTTAACGTTTTGACAAATCGCGGAATATCGATCACGCCCCTTCCCAATTCACACGTTTTACCATCTGCCGTTGGTGAAGTAACGTTCTTGAGGTGAATGTCAAATATCCGTTGATGGTAACGTTCTACGTCTTTGATGGAATCGTGTCCGTCGCGGGCGTTATGTCCCATGTCAAAGCACAGCCCCATTCGTTCGTCCAGATTTTTCACCGCTTCGAACACCGTTGTCGCATTCGGATACAACTTGTCTTCCGGGCCATGATTGTGGATGGCATACTGCATGTCGTATTCCTTAACTTTTTCAGAAATATAGGGCAGATTTTCCCGCGAGGGAATCCCTACGACCAACTTCACGCCCACCCGCTTTGCATATTCAAACCCCCTATCAATTTCATCTTTGGACTTCGCCATGTAGATCGGTCCAACGGCATATCCGGTTACGCCTGAATCGGCCAACTTCTTGTGAAAAGCGGCAATCTCCGCGTCGGTAGCGGTAAGGGGCAAATGAAAATCTTTAATACATAGGTAACGAACGTCCATCCGTTTCATCATCGCCAACGAGTCATCCAGTCCAAATTTAACAAAACTGTATCCAGCGATGGCCAGATCAAAATTGACTCCTTTGGCGACGCTCGAATCTTTACCGTGTTCCGGTTTCGTCGATCCGAACGCCCGGCCGGCCAAACCAGCCGCGGCAATCCCTAACAATCCTTTTTGGACAAACTTTCTCCTTGTTTCCATCTCGTATGTATTTATTTGAATATATTGGTTACTTTATTTTCTCCCGCAATGCGCAACGCGAATGGTTGTTGCTTTTTCCTTATCTTAGCCCAATGGATCACAAGCGAGCCACCATCAAAGACATTGCCGCAGCACTTAAACTGTCCCCCTCTACCGTTTCCAAAGCCCTGCGGGACCATCCTAACATCGGGATTGTTACCCGGGAACGCGTTAAGAAACTAGCCAAAGAACTTCGTTACGTTCCCAATCAAACCGCCATCCGGTTTAAGCAGCAAAAATCATTCACCCTCGGGATTGTCATTCCCAACATGCTCGACCATTTTTATGTAGCCGCCGTGGAGGGTTTTGAAAAATCCGCATATGACCATGGTTACCACGTTCTCATCGGTCAAAGTCATGAGAGCCTTCAGCGGGAAAAAGAGTTGCTGCTTACCATGCAAAGTAACCGTGTAGACGGTTTGGTCATTGCCATATCCCGTGAGACGGTCGATACGACCCATATCAGCGAGTTTGTCTACTCCGGCATTCCCGTTGTGTATTTTATACGCAAGCCTATCAATGAAGAACTTCACTGCGTTTGTAGCGACGTATACACCGGAGCCCTCGATGCCATAAGTTACTTTGTATCCCGCGGCCACAGACGGATTGGCTTTATCAATGCTTCTTCCTTTTGGACGACCAGTCGCGATCGCTTCCTTGGCTATCGAGACGGACTGATTCAACACGGCATCCCATTCGATAAATCCCTCGTGCAGGAGAGCGATTTCAGCCAGGAAAGCAACCAACAAGCCATGCGTCGCCTGATGCAACTGGACGATCCGGCAACAGCCGTTCTCGCTTTCAAAGATCAGGTTATGCTCGATGCATTGAATTGCCTGCGTCTCGAGTTCGCTACGCAAGCCGACACCGTCGAACTCATCGGTTATGGTGCCAATCCCATGATCCAGTACCTGGAACGCCCCCCTCTTGCTTCCCTCAAAGAACAACCCTACGAAATCGGACAAAAATCAGGTTTCATGCTCTTAGACCTGGTTAATCATCCGCACACCGATTACCATCCCCAACTTATCAAATTTCCCTGTAACCTGAGAGTATTCAACGTGCATCAACAAAGATAAGGAAAGGCACCTCCACTTCGTTTGTCCAAACGTAAAACTCCGTATCTTTCCCATATCAACCTGGTAAAAAGCGCATTTTTAATCTTTTCAAACGGTGTACTACTTTGTGAGGTTTGAACCGTCATGGATGAGATACTACACTCAATTGAGGATGATTTCATCCACAAAAATCCAAGCGGGATTTCCCTCAGCCGGATATCCCTGGGGTATGGGAACGAAGGGCTTCACTTCCAACCGGAGATAACGGATCGCTTCGGCAGTTGCCGGTATATCGACGATACGATTGGCAGAAACCGATTCTGGTTTTTCCAAAACCGGCTCGAAACTATTCAATAACCGTGCACCTGCCGAATCCGCACCTCCCCACACCTGGATGGTCTTTGGGGGATAAATGTGGGCTCCATACAATTGTTTCAAGCTGATACCAATGGTGTCCAGATCGATCGCTTCATTGAAATGAAAAGACACGTTCATGGGTTGGCCGTGGTATCCCAACCATTTGCCATCCGCATGGTTATCACCTCCACTTACCAAATCGGCGACGTTAAATGCTCCCCGTCCTTTATAGCGAGGGTCCGGCGAACTCAGCAGATGTACACGATCCGGACGATTTGCGGATCGGTAAAAAACCGTTGAAACTTCCGCACTGGAAAGCCATCCGGATTTATAGCCCTTTACCCGGATCGGAGTAGCGGCTTTCAGGATAAACGGTTTTTGATAAACCGGTGAATGAATGCTATCCGGTTCACTTCCATCGAGCGTATAGCGCAATTCGACACCAGCGATGGGGTGACTAAGCTCAACGGTTACCTCGTCTCTGAAAAAACGACTGGTCGGCTTGACGATCGGGTTGTTCAACGGAAATATCGTCTGGCCATCGTCCCTGTAGCCCTGTTCAATCGTAATGTTTTTATATTGCCGTCGCAATTTATCAAGCGCACTTGCTTCCACCGGCGTATTCCAGACGTATACATGTGCCAGTTTCGGCATAGCCAATAAGGTTTCGAGGCCGGCCTCTGTCACATTTGTGCTACTTAGGCTAAGGGTATGCAAGTTAGACAACGTCGCCAACGTCTCGCTCCACCGATCGTCCACAGGCGTTCCGTTCAATATCACCTCACGCAGATTGGTAAAATTCCTGATTACTTCCCGATCTTCCTCTGAAAGGGGCATCCCGCTTAGTGACATCGATACCACCTGTGGCGCGACCGGCACCAGTTCCTTCAGCGACTGCTCGGTGAATGAAGCCTTTCCGTAAAAGCCTACAGACAATGCGGGCGACCCTTGCGCGACGGGCTTGACAACGCGATACGGTGTGTTCAGTTTCGCTATCACTTCCGCATCAGCCGCCGGAAAATCGTAGGTTTCGCCCTTGGGCGGCCCATAAATTGCGACGGCTAACCCGCGAATCGGGTCATCTGCCGCCAGTGACGCCAGGCGCGTGTCGAAATCGGCTCCGGAAACCACCCATGCCTCAATCAACGCCAGCTCCTCGGGTGTCAGCTGGGGTTTGCCCTTGGGCGGCATATGGTGCTCGTGATCGGCATCAAGCAACAGCCGCTGGACAAGGAGGCTCTCATCTGCGGAACCGCTGACCAACGCCGGACCGCTATCGCCCCCCTGCATCATCAAGGCTGTGTCTGACAATATCAAACCACCTTTGGCTTTGCTGGGACTATGGCAACTCAGGCATTTTGCCTCGAGGATCGGATACACCAGATCGGAAAACACAACGGCCGTTTCGACGTCCAATTCCTTTTGCTTTTTACGTTGTATCGGCTCAAACAGGTAATCTTCGCCGTGAGTCAATCCCGCACCGTAATGTCCGGCGATCAACAACACCGCTAAGGCGATACTGAGCCCGGCTTTGAAAAGATTGGAATACGTATTCCCCGCGATGGAAATCCGTCTGTGATATCCTAACAGACCGGTACACAGAAAGCACAGTACCACTCCCGTCCATTTATGCCATTGGAAACCCGAACCCTCATATCCGCCTTCCTTTGAAAGGAACAACCCGGCCATTGCCGTTATCGCTGCGCTCCATGCCGTCAATAACAACAGTGCGTAAACAAGCCGTTTCACCTGCGTATGCCCGATTTCCAGTTTCTGCCCAAAACACCCAAGCAGCCAGACTAATACCAACAAAACGATCGGGAAATGCAGTAATAGCGGATGCGCGCGCCCCACCACCTGCAACGATGCCGGCACCTGAATCCGGCTCTCAAAAAGCAGAAAAAAAACAATAAATACCTGAAATGCAATGAGCAGATTAAGCAGGGCGGTATGGATTGATTTCATGCTAGCGGCTACACCAATATATCCTTTACCACCGTACCGGCCACGTCGGTAAGGCGGTAGCGCCGTCCCAGGTGTCGGTAGGTCAATTTCTCATGATTCAATCCCAATTGATTCAGAATGGTTGCATGAAAATCGTGTACATGCACGGGATCCTTAACGATGTTGTACCCAAACTCATCGGTTTCTCCGTATACCATTCCGGGTTTTATGCCTCCACCAGCCATCCATACGCTGAAGCAGCGTGGATGATGATCCCGTCCGTAATTGTTGTGTTCCAACCTTCCCTGGCAATAATTAGTCCGGCCGAACTCTCCGCCCCAGATGACCAATGTTTCGTCAAGCAGTCCGCGTTGTTTAAGGTCGGTTACCAAAGCCGCTGAAGCCTGATCGACGTCCTTAGCCTGCGTAGCCATCTCATTGGGCAGGTTCCCATGCTGATCCCATCCTTGATGGTAGAGTTGAACGAACCGCACGCCATTTTCAGATAATTTTCTAGCCAATAAGCAGTTGGCGGCATAGGTACCTGGGACCAGGCAGTCCGGTCCATAAAGTTTGACAATATGATCCGGCTCTTTAGACAGGTCGGTAACTTCGGGCACAGATGTTTGCATCCGGTAAGCCATCTCGTATTGTTGAACCTTTGCCGTAATTTCAGGATCCCCGAACGCATCGAACTGAAGCTGATTCAGTTCAGCCAGCTTATCAAACAGCTTTCTGCGACTTACTTTATCGGTTCCAGCGGGATTACCGAGATACAGTACCGGATCCGGCCCGCCCATCAACTGTACGCCCTGGTGTACGGAGTCCAGGAAACCGTTGGTCCATAGTTTGGCGTACACCCCCTGTCCGTTGCCTCTCCCTTTGGATACCAATACACAGAAAGCCGGCAGGTTCTGGTTTTCGCTGCCCAGTCCGTAACTCAACCATGCTCCCATACTGGGGCGGTTTCCCTGCTGGGCACCGGTCTGAAAAAAAGTAATTGCCGGATCGTGATTAATTGCATCGGTATGCAATGACCGGATGATGCAAAGGTCGTCCACAATCTTTGCCATATGCGGGAACACAGAACTTACCCACGCCCCGCTTTTTCCGTATTGGGCGAAGTCATAATAGGATCCCACTAAGGGGAAACTTGCCTGACCTGCCGTCATTCCCGTGAGCCGCTGCCCACCCCGTACCGACTCGGGGAGGTCTTGCCCCAT
The DNA here is from genome assembly GCF_042666505.1 of Parapedobacter sp. GCM10030251. NCBI lineage: Bacteria > Pseudomonadati > Bacteroidota > Sphingobacteriia > Sphingobacteriales > Sphingobacteriaceae > Parapedobacter > Parapedobacter sp. GCM10030251. Next base: position 39,541 of record NZ_JBHTDN010000002.1, read on the forward strand.
CATTTCGCGGAGCTTGGGTTTGGGATCGAACGATTCCAGCTGAGATACCCCGCCGCTTTGAAAAAGGTAAATAACCCGTTTTGCCCGGGGTGCAAAATGCGCCAGACCTGGCACCATTCCCTCATCGTCTGCACTCCTGCCGGAAAACAGATCCGGTATCAGTAACGAACCCAATGCTGCGCTTCCTATACCGATACTTAACCGCGATAAAAACTGTCTGCGATTTTCGAACAAGCGGGCTTTTTCGACCTCCTTCTCCAGTATCCTATCTTTCTTCATGCCATTCGTTTTTGTTATCAGCCTTCAGTTCTATGTCCGTGTAATGGTTTCTTCCAGGTTGTACAGTCCGTGAATAACGGCCATCAAAGCCGCCTGTTCAACGGGATCCAGCTTCACCTGGGGGGCCTCACCTACATTCACAAATGCTGCTGCATCGGCCGGTGATTCCCGATAGCGACTTAACTCACCCGAATAGTAGGATTCGAGCAATGTCAGTTCCTTCTCACTGGCATCCCGGCTCAAAATCCGTCTGAACGCACGGGTAATGAGTTCCCGCGGTTTTGCATCAGGCGTTGCTTGCAACAAGCTTCCCGCGAGTACACGGGATGCCTCCAGGATAACCGGATCGTTCAGCATCACCAATGCTTGGAGCGGTGTATTGGTACGTTGGCGGGTAACTTCACACATATCGCGGTTGCTTGCATCAAAAATCAGCATATTGGGTGGCGGTACCGTTAATTTGATGAACACATACATGCCCCGTCGGTACAGGTCGTTTCCATGGTCTTGCACATAGTTCGACAAAGCTCCCCTGCCTGAGCTGGTTACTTCCCATATCCCATCCGGCTGATAGGGCTTTATACTGGGGCCGCCGATCTCCGGATTGAGCAGTCCGCTACTCGCCAATGCCAGGTCCCTTATAAACTCCGCCGGCAACCGAATCCGCTTTGCCCGTGCGAGGTAGATATTATCGGGATCTTCTTTCAGGTGCTTTTGGGTCACGCGGGAGGATTGCCGGTAGGTAGCACTCATCACGAGCTGTTTCATTAACCGTTTTACGTCCCAGCCATTGTCACGGAAATCTGCTGCCAGCCAGTCCAGCAATTCCGGGTGGCTGGGCAGTTCCCCCTGGTTACCAAAATCGGCCACGGTAGCTACCAAGCCGCGTCCGAAAACCATCGCCCATAGCTGATTGACAAATACCCGCGCCGTCAGCGGATTCTCTTTGCTGAATGCCCAGGCAGTCAATCCCAGCCGGTTCGGTGCATACCGCGTGCTGTCAAACGACAGGATGGATTCCGGAGTACCCGGATATACCCGTTCTGTCGGCGCATCGTATACGCCCCGATCGAGTATGTAGGTCGGCCGTACCTCGTCGAGTTCGCCCATTACCGATACGGATACCGCCGTTGTATCGCCGGCTTTGTTTATGAATTGCAGAATGCTATCCACATCCGCTTGGGTGATGGTAAGCCGGGGCGTCTTGGATGGCCCGGAGTTGACGAGTCCTTCCAGGCCTTTTTCGGCGGAATTATTGAAAAAAGCGTACAGCTGAAAATAATTTTTCTGCGTAAAGGGATCGTATTTATGGTCATGGCACTGTGCACATTCCATCGTGATGCCCAGAATGCCTTTGCTGAAGGTGTTGGTTTTGTCCAATGCGTAGGCCACCCGGTATTCCTCCTCAATCACACCGCCCTCTTCCGTGATTTTATGGTTCCGGTTAAACGCAGATGCCAAAATCTGCTCTTTCGTGGCATTGGGTAGCATATCTCCCGCCACCTGCCAGGTCACGAAGCGGTCGTAAGGCATGTTTTCATTAAATGCGTGGATCACCCAGTCACGCCAAGGCCATTGCGTACGGATATCATCATCCTGATAACCATAGGAATCCGCGTAGCGGGCTACGTCCAGCCAATGCATCGCCATCCGCTCACCGTAAGCCTTTGATGCCAACAGTTCGTCGACGGCCTTTTCATAGGCATTGGGTGAATGATCGGCCAAAAACCGTTGAAGCTGCTCCTCGGTAGGTGGCAAACCGGTTAAATCCAGATATACACGCCGCAGTAAATGGGACTTATCAGCCTCCGGATTGGGTTCAAGCCCCATCATTTCCATTTTAGCCAATACAAAATAATCCAATTGACTGGCAGGCCAATCGTTATCATCGACTTCCGGCGTTTCCGTCTTTTCGGGTGGGACAAACGCCCAGTGCGGTTTGTATTCCGCTCCCTGCCGGATCCATCGTTCGATGAGCCGGATCTCGTAATCTGTCAATGCCAGGTTGGAGGATACCGGCGGCATCTTCACGGTTTCATCGTCGCTGGTAATACGGCGGTACGCCTCGCTTCGATCCGGATGGCCGGGGACAATCGCATGCATCCCGGCCGTTTCCACCAATGCTTTGTACGCCCCCTCTTTTGTGTCGAGCCTCAGGTCCGCCTCGCGTGCGTTCTTATCCGGCCCATGGCAGGCAAAACATTTATCGGACAAGATCGGGCGGATGTGAAAATTGTAATCAACGACGGCCGGTATGGGCATGGAAGTTCCCAATCCAACGGGTTTGCGTCCGACAAAAAAATAACCGGAAAGCAAGGCGATAATTAGTGCAATCGCGATGCCTATTAACCACTTTATTGAGCGAGGTCGCATAATTGATTAACATCGGTGTTCCGTCAAATTTAGCAAAAACATTTCGGAAATAGTCAACGCTAAATCGATAAAATTCAATTCATTCCGGACGGAAGAACCGCCACATGATGCGCAAGTTCCGTCATTTTCACTGAACAATCACCCTCATCACTCCTTTCATGACCCGCCAATGCCCCGGAAACGTACAGAGAAACGGATAATCTCCCGGTTTATCCGGTGCGGTAAAATTCAACTGAAAGGTTTCAGCGGCACTGACAAGTGGCGTGTAAAAGAGCACCTCAGGCATCTTCGGAATAAAGTTCTTTTCGTAGCCATCCGGAAGTCCCGCCATACCGTCGGCGGCTGTTCCGACCTTTTCTTCGCTTCCCGGTTTAACGATCACGATGTTATGTGCCATCTGGTCGTTGTTTTCAAAAATCAGGGAAACCGTTTTTCCTGCTGTTACGGTAAGAACCTCTTTATCAAAGGCCATTTTTCCGGGCAATGCCGTTACGTGGACGACGACCTCTCCCATATCCTTTCGTGGCAAATCAGGCGTAGCCTCCTGTTTGTCGGTTTGCGGGTTCAGCAATTCCCGGTGCCGTTCACGGAACTGTTCAACGGCCGTAACGCCCGCCAACGCTTCGAAATCCGCAGCAGACAGCGGCGCGACTCCGTATTGCGCATGTTTGGGATCGTCCGTGATGAACCCCGGTACCTGTAATTCCGCTGCCGAAGCAAGCGGGCGGAGCAACGCATCGGCTTTTTCGGGTGCATCAGCCAAAAAGTTTTTGTCTTTTTTAAACATCTCCATCCAAACCGGCTTCAGGTGTTTAAACGACTCGATCAAGGCATATCCGATGTAGTCATCCACAGGTTGTTCGGTGACCGCCAATAACGCATTAACGGAAGCTTCGGATTTAAAGTGGCTGAGTGCAGCCACAGCCTCCAGCCTTACCCGAGGTGAAGGGTCTGTAGACAGGGTGGCAAGTCGTTCCTGGGCATCTTTTAGGGCATTCGACCAATACAGCAACACCCGCACGGCGGCGGCTCGTATCGCGGGGGTTTCACTTTTCAGCAACTCATCCAATAGGTGCTCATTGGGATGGTGGAACTGCTGGTATACCCACAATCCCTCCAAACGGTGCTGGTCGCGTTCAGGGTCGTTCCGATCCAAGCCGGCGATCCATTTGTCAACAGCAGGCAAGACTTCCTCGGCCGTAAACTCCCGGAGCTGCATGCGGACCCGGTATCGCAAACCATCCTCATAAACTTTCAACTGATCGAGCAGCTCAGGGATAGACAATCGACTAAGATCGGTCACGGGCAATACCTCTTTTCCCGTATACGTTATCCGCCATATCCTCCCGCGGGTATGGTCTCTCAACGAATCCCTGAAATTTTGTTCCCCATGCTGAATGATCGGGTCATACCAATCGATTACGTATAATGCGCCGTCAGGCCCGAATTTCAGGCCCACAGGGCGGAAATTCGGATCGGTAGACTGTAAAAGAGGTTCGATTTCATGCCCTACAATGCCACTGCCTTCCTCCGTGACCGTATGTTGTCTGATCCCCTGGAATCCGATGAATGTATTGAAAAGCACGTTTCCTTGCGCATGTTCCGGAAAAGCCCTGCTGGATACCACAGCCATTCCGCAGGTTTTCGGTTTTGCCGGCGAGGTCAGGAAATCCTTCATACCCATGTGCTTCTTGGGGTAATCAATCGCTACCGTAAGCGGCGGTGCAAAATAATTCATTCCGGTGGACACGTCGGCAATCAGGTGTGTACCATCCCGGGTGAACACACTTCCCCAAGGATTGGCGTACGGATATGAGATATACTCGTCCAGTTTCATCGTCCGCGGGTCGAACCGCCAGGTATTCCCGTAGGCTCCCCGACGTGGTCCATACGGAGTTTCAATCTGTGAATGCAGAAAGGTGCCCGTATGCATATACAATGCCCCGTCCGGCCCCCAGGTGTAGGTATTGAGCGTATGGTGAGCATCCTCGGTTCCAAATCCGCTGAGAAGGGTCTTGCGCTCGTCCGCACGGCCGTCGCCATCGGTATCCCGCATGAAGATCATGTCGGGTGCCTGCGTTACGTAAACGCCACCATCTCCCAGTTCAAACCCTAACGGCAGGTACAAACTGTCGGCAAATACCGTATGCTTGTCGGCTACCCCATCGCGATCGGAGTCTTCAAGCACCACAATGCGGTCGTCGGGCGGATTGCCCGGGAAGTAATGGGGATAAGCAGGCATAGTAGCCACCCACAACCTTCCCTGCGGGTCGAAGGTCAATGACACCGGATTCGCAATCGGAAAGTCCAGTTCGGAAGCAAAAAGGTTAATTTCGTACCCCTCTTGCAGAATAAATTGAGATTTTGCCTTTTCAAGCGCTTTGCGGCCTGCCTCTCGGTCGATGACCGTTTTAGATGGCCCGTTAATGTGGGTAATTGCCACCGCCTTTTCCAAATCGACCGTCGCCTGGCTGTCGCTGCCCGCCCAGATAAGGCTATCCAATTGCACGACCATGCGATCAATTTTCTGCAATTCAGCAGGAAGCGCTTCCCCTCCCGCCCAATCTTTCCGCCGGCCATAAATATACTCGCCGTTTTGCGCTTTGAACCGGTAAAAGAAATGTTGGTTTTTCTTTTTCACCAATTCTTTCAAACGCATGGCGTGTGGATCTTCTTTCCACACGGACACGGGAAACCCCAATGCAGCAGCCATGATTCCGCTGACTTCCCGGTATCCAACATCGTTGAGATGAATCCCGTTGGTCGTTAACGGTTGGTCGCTGCGCTTCATCAGATCCCGTGTGGGTGCATACAGATCGATAAATGAGATGCCCAGCTCACGGGCAACCTCCCGCATGCCCTCCGTGTAAGCACTCAGGTTTTTATTGTGATCAGCCGGATCCGGCAGTAAGCCCCCGAGGTCTTCGTGGGCAATTGGCGAAACCAGGATGACCCGTGGTGCCTCTTTTCCATTGTATTGCTGTTGCTGCAGATGCGAAAGAAAACCCCGGAGGTCACGCTGAAAATTATCCAGGCTGTCGCGTCCCTTGAATGCTTCATTCAGTCCGAAACAAACGAAAACAATATCCGCTTCCTGTTGGTGCAGATGTTCGTCCAGCGTCCCGAAATTAAGCGGCCGGGGGCGCAGACTTACTTCATCGGCACTCCACGCCAGATTCCGCATTTGGATACGACGTTCGGGGAAACTCATATGCAAGAGCGTTTCGAAGTAATTATGCTCCTGGAGCCCCACACCAAATGAATTGCCGATGACGACAATATGACTGTTCGGCTCCGGACTTAACGGGGTGACACGATCTCGCTGCCCGCAGGAGCAGAAAAGAAAAAGCAGGGCCAGTATCTGGCCGTAATGAAATTTGTTACTCATCAGTAAGATTCAAAGCTTGGTATACGCTCGAGATTTTCAATGTAATTCGGTATAATTGGAAATTTCCTACAATAGTAAAAAAAACCAATTAATCCTGTCTCGAAAGCATCATGTACTGTCCTGCAATCAGCGCCGCATCGGCGTCCATCGCGCCTCTGACCATCACCCCAAGCTCGCTCAAAGCGGTTTGGTATAAAGTACTGTGTGTCCATCCTGCAGCCAAATGAACCGCTATACCGGGAGGTATATCTTTCAATTCCGAACCGATCAGCAGTCCACTCAGATAGTAGAAGTTTTCGGTTCCGGGGACGCTTTCAAGAAGTTGATTCGTCCTTACCCGAAACGCCGCATGCAGGAGTCCGGACTCTTGCGCCGCTCTGATTCCCGCGCAAAAACGCGCTTGATTGGCCGGTTCATCGAAATCCGTTTCTTCCGCCACGGATGCGGAAAGGATGCTATGTGTCGACAGCAACTTAAAAAACTCACCGGTCATGTAAGTTTTAAACTCAATAACCTGTTGCTGCTTAACAATTACGTGTTTGGAGTGAGTACCGGGCAGGATAATGAGCTGCTCCTGATCATCGTTTGCCAGCATCGACGAACAGCCCAAAATCTTGGTCTCTTCCCCACGCATGACATCGGTCTCGCTCTGCACGCCGGAAATGACAAAAAGCGGATTCATATCGTTGTCAGCCGCGAGCTTCTCCACCAACAAACCGGCTCCGTCGAGACCGAACGGCAATTTTTGATAAGGCAGTTCCTTCATCCCGATAGACGAGGAGGCCATACCCGAAAGGATCACCGGGATTCCAGTCAGAGACAGTCCGGATTGTTGACCCAATTCACCGATCCGCTCCTTCAATATCGACGCATAAAATAGTTGCCTTTGCGGACTTCCTTGATCGATCCAGCGACTGTAGGTTTCGGCAATACCGCTCCCTTGCGTTACTTCGGCGAGAACGCTAAGATCCTCGGCCCGAACCAGCCGAAGCCGGAAGGCGGTTGTTCCCCAGTCGCAGCTTAAAAACAGCTCCATAGCCCTACCATTCCGCGACACTGCCATCTTCATGGCGCCAAACGGGATTTTGCCATTGGTGTCCCACTGCCGCCATTTTTCGAACGTGCGTTTCATCGATGGTGATGCCCAGTCCCGGCCCTTCCGGAATATTTACATACCCATCCTGGTATTGGAATACCGATTTATCTTCCAGGTAATCCAACAGGTCGCTACCCTGGTTGTAGTGGATGCCCAGGCTTTGTTCTTGGATAAACGCGTTGTGGCAGGTGGCATCTACCTGCAAACAGGCGGCCAGGGCAATTGGGCCCAACGGGCAATGTGGCGCCGCTGCCACATCGAAGGCTTCCGCCATGGAAATGATTTTCTTGCACTCGGTGATCCCTCCGGCATGCGAAAGATCCGGTTGGATAATATCTGCGTACCCCGCACTCAGCAACGATTTAAATTGCCATTTCGAAAACATCCGTTCGCCCGTAGCGATGGGGATGGATACATGGTTGGCAATCTCCCGCAAATCTTCGTTATTTTCGGGCAATACCGGTTCTTCGATGAACATTGGCCGAAACGGTTCCAATTCTTTCGCCAGTATTTTTGCCATGGGTTTGTGAACCCGGCCGTGGAAATCGACCCCGATTCCCAGGTCACCTCCCACCGCATCGCGTATTGCCGCAATGCGACTTACCGCTTCGTCGATTTTGGCGTAACTATCTACATATTGCAATTCTTCGGTTGCATTCATTTTAACCGCCAGAAAGCCGCTGTCGGCCATCCGTTTTGCTGCCATTCCAACGTCGGCCGGACGATCTCCGCCGATCCAGGAATACACCTTCATCTTGTCTCTTGCCTTACCACCGATCAACTGGTAAATGGGAGCACCGTAGTATTTTCCTTTAATATCCCATAAAGCCTGATCGATCCCCGCGATCGCACTCATCAAAATGGGGCCACCTCGATAAAAACCGGCCCGGTACATCACATTCCAGTGGTCCTCAATGGGCAGTGGGTCCTTTCCTACCAGGTACGTCATCAATTCGTCAACCGCCGCCTTCACGGTCGCCGCTTTTCCTTCGATCACAGGTTCACCCCACCCTACCAAGCCGTCGTCTGTTTCGATTTTCAAGAACAGCCATCGTGGGGGCACCAGAAATAGTTCATAGGATTTGATCCTCATCGTAAAGATTTATTATCGTTTAGCAATTGCAGCCACAAATTGGCGTGCCTTTTCAGTAATCGTCTCCAACGACTGGGCGGTAAGGGGTTGTTTGGCGTTCACCAACGCGCTGCCAATGCCGAATCCCACGGCACCCGCCTCTTTGTAATCGTTGATATTTTGTGGGGTAATTCCCCCTGTGGGTAGCAAAGGTACCTGCGGAAGCGGACCGGAAAGCTCCCGGATATAACCGGGCGATGTAGCAGGAAACACCTTAATCAGATCAGCCCCCCATTGAAATGCGGAATAAATCTCCGTAGGGGTATAAGCCCCCGGGATGCTCACTGCACCAAGATCTTTGGTTACGTTGATAACATCGCGCTCAACAATCGGCGAAAGCACAAACTTTGCGCCCGCCGCAATGGCCGCTTTTGCCATCGCCGTGTCAAGCACCGTTCCGGCCCCGATCACCATCCCGTCGCCAAAAACTTCCGTCACCTTCCGGATAGCGGTTAACGGTTCCTCCGAATTCATCGTAATTTCCAGTACACGGATTCCCCCGGCGTGCAAAGCCTGCGCAACGTCCACGATCTGTGCTGAGGGCACGCCTCTCAGAATTGCTACGATTTTGTTTTCAGTAATTTGGGATAATGTAGACATATATCGGTAAAACTAGTTAATCTTTGCCAAACAGCTCATGCAATTCGCTCTGGACAAAAGGTTCCGTTCGATCGCCGAACCGGGACCGGGTTGCACCCAGGTCTTCGGGCAACACTTTATCTCCGACATTATTGCCCCAGGCGTTACGAATATAACTTAGAAGCTCAGCCAGCTCGGCATCGCCGATTGCCGGATTATGGGCGATCCCAGGCATCTCCCCACTTACCTCCGGGGTTTTATAGGTATGACCCGCAACGTCAACAGGTCCGGTCAACCCGTATAATACCAGCGCCATCAACCTTTCTTTATTTCCCTTTACCCATTCCGAGCCAGCCAAAGGCGGTGCGATGGGCGACACCCCTCTTCCGTCTTCTCCATGGCAGGGCTGGCATGCCGTCTGGAAGAGTGCCGTTCCTTTGGGGTACCGTTTTGCCAGCAACGCCTGGCTCTCGCCCTTGCTCTTTTCGTTAATCGCATCGACCACCGCAACAAGATGGCGATGCAATACCGTGGCGGTATCGATTTTCCGTCCTTCGATCTCGCGTAGATACGTTTGTTCATACCCCGAAAGGCCGCTTATCAACGCATCGGATACATATCGATCCTTCGCATATGCCTCCGCCCATCGTTTGCTTACCGGAATCATCTCAGGAACGCCTTCCGTGGCCAATGATGACATGGTCAGCATGGCGAAAGGAGCAAGCAGGGTATCCTGTGAGGCCATCGTTACGTTCAGTAAATCGATCAATTGATCCGGCGAAGCTACATTTTTCAACGAAGTCAGCGCCGCCAACGCTTGCGCACGCACTTCCCAGCGGGGATGTTTCAGGGCAATCGCCAAATCGCTTGGCATCAGTTGACCTAGCCCCTCTAACGTCCACAGCGAATGAATCGCCTGCAGGGGTTCGATATTTGCTTTCAGTAAATTGCGTAATTTTTCTACCGCATCCGTAGCATGCCGGTCTATTAAAGATCGCTGCGCCTGGTCCCGTACCCACCCGTTTGGATGCGCCAATAATGAAATCAACGAATCCGTATTCCCCGGAATCGCAACCGAGGTACGTTTAGCATCCCGCGGGTATACCCGATAAATCCGCCCCATGCCCAGTGGCAATGTCAAATTACGTTTGGCGATTTCGCTTTTCAGGTAAGGAGTTAAATACGTATTATGCTGGATAATGCCACGGTACATATCAAGAATATACAACGAACCATCCGGCCCATCGTGGAGATTTACGGGACGAAACCGTTCGTCGTCACTTGCCAGAAACTCGCGTCCCTGATACGCCTGCTTGCCAGTTACGCGGAAGCCATCGGTCTGGAGTAAGTTGCGCTTAATCAGGTTAGCCGACGGTTCGGCCACGAAAGCGTTCATACCTGGCAATAATCCACCGCGATACAGCAAAGGACCGCATGCAGCGGTGAAATTCACCAATCGGCCCGTACTGTCCAGTATCCCCTCCATATAGCCCCTGTTGACACCGGTAGTGGGATGTATTGGATACACACGTTTATCGGCAACAATGGTTTCTCCATATCCGGCTACTTTACGTTGATTGGGGTTACCGGCACCGAGGCCCGGCGGAAAATAGTCCCCCGAGAGGTTACTGGAATTATCGTTGTAATATAACCTTCCCCAATCGTCATGGCTGATTCCCCATTGACCGCGGAAATGGGTTTTTTCCTTGAGCCAATGGCCGTCCGGATGTCTTCTATACCGCCAATCGTACTTGGCACTGTAAATCCAGTTGTCCAACCCCCGTAAAAGCCCATTCGGCTGATGTTCCACATTACCGCCTTCCGCGTAGGCGCTGTCTACCAACGTCCGCTTGCCGGGCCTATCGCCTTCCAATTCATAAAACCACAGACTTGGAGGTTCGGCAACCAGCAATCCTCCACCTACCAGGCAGAGTGCCCGGGGCATGACGAGGGAATCCAGAAAAATTTTCCGGTCGTCCATCTGCCCATCGCCGTCCTTGTCTGCCAAAATCACAATTCGGCCTACGGGCGCATCTTCACCCGTTCCCAATGTATCCGGCATGTACCCATCCATTTCAACCAGCCACATACGGCCATCGTTGTCAAACGTCATCGCCACCGGGGCAATGACCAAAGGCTCCGATGCAACCAACGCTACATCAAAGCCCTCTTCCAACTCCATGGCCTTCATAGAAGCTTTGGGGCTTAGCACTCCGCCTTCTTCCTGATTACCACACCTTGCCAGGGTGAGTGCAAGAAAAGATAGAATCCAGAGAAATGTGAAGCGGTTAAATGCGGGCGGTAAGCAATCGGATGTCTTGTATCTGTTTATATCAGTTGTGTTCACTTTACAAACTAAGATAAAATTGGTTTTAAATGCAAGTGTATCGCGGTGATCGGCCTGCATTTCGTGTTTATTGACACATGACAATGCCCATCAGCGCTCTTTTTTCCGCTGATGGGCATCGTCACGAAGTTATTCGTATTATTGATCGTCCGAGGGTACGAAAAGTACCGCATTCGCAGCGACGATTCCCTCTGCTCCTTTTGTGCTCAGGGTGACGGTTGGCGGTTTGGTTCCGCTGGTTACCGTATAACGCCCCAAAGACACCCAGGTACTGGAGGTTTGCCCTTTGATTTCAACGGTCGACAAATTTAACACCCGCTCGTCTTCAGTTTTGCCATCAAAAACCGTGTATGTCAACTTCCCGGAACTTTCCGCAGTCTTCGGAAAATACGTGTACACATCGTAGGTACCCGCTGCGAGCGATGTCGCCTTGAAGGTCGCGGTACTTAAGCCGTCCGCGCTGGCTGCCTGGACATAGCTGCGTCCATAGCCTTTTGATTTACCCGGACCCCACGTTCCCTCGAAAGTCACCGCATCCGCATCTGTGCTGCTCACCAAATAGTCGGCTTTTCTGAAATCTGCCTTTGGGTTGCTGGCCAATATCGACTTGATTTGCTGTACATCTACGTCCTGCACGGCAACGTCCTGATCAAGGGCGATACATGCCGCTATCGCTGCGGATTGCCCAAGCACCATAAATACAGGTTCCATGCGTATGGAGCCGAATGCGATATGACTTGCAGAGAGGCATACAGGCACCAGTAAATTACCGGCTTCGCCGCGCTTCGGCACGATGGCGCGGTACGAAATCGGAAACGGCGGGAAACCGCCCACTTCCACATTTCCCTCATTCTTCACCATCCCGTTGACCACCAGCCGGTCGCAATTATGCGAATCCATCGTGTAGGCTGCATAGCCTACTTCATCATCTACGACTTCTCTCCCCTGGCAGTGGTGCTGCGTCATTACCAATTCACCGATCATCCGCCGCGCTTCGCGGATATACAGCTGAGGGCTCCAATGATTATTGGCCACATACTCATCTTTCGGATATCCCCATTGTTGCATTTCCTTGCGGATGAATTCCGGCACTGAAGGGTCATTTCCTACAAAATAAAGCAGCCCCTTGGTGTAGTCCTCATGCGCTTTAATAATTTCCTGGCGACGGACGAAGTCTGCCTCGGGGTAATCCCAGTTCATGCCAATCATGTCGGTAGAAAATCCGTTCCGGTTGTTGATATCGGTTTTGCCGTTCGGCATAAGGCTCCAAATAAACACGTCATTAAGCCCCTTCCAGGGTTGGATTTCCTTCTGCCGTTTCAGCAATTCATAACGTTTCGGATCATAATTATCCGGCTCTGTGATGGGTATCCTGTTTTCCGGCACATTTGTAAGGGTTATGCGGTAATTATAGGCCTGCACCTTCTCGTCGCCCGTACCGTCCGGCAGTAATTCACCGTCGCGTATTCCCCACAGTAACCCGCTTTTGGGGTTTCCTTTTTCGACATACGGATCCACCCCATCCGGGAACTGGTGGCCGGTCATCAGTTGCACGCCATTGAGGGTCTCGCCGTAGACGCTGTTGGCTTCCCGTCCTACGTGATAGCTCACGCCGGCCGCAGCCATCAGGTCGCCCTCATACGTGCAATCCATATACACTTTCGCCTTTACTGTCAACGAGGGTTTGCCCAATTGTTGAGTCGACTGGAAACGCGCCTGTGTGATGTTGTTGCCTACCTTCTCAATATCTATCAGCAACTGCCCAAATTGTACATCAGCATCGCAATCTTCCATATACTGCTTAAAGATCGCTTCGGCTACTTTTGGTTCGAATATCCATTGTTCAAATGCGCCGTAGTGCTTGCCAATCTTCCGGTAAAAATCGAGCGCCAATCCCCGCACAACGTATTTGTTACCGATGTCCGTTTGACCCAGTCCACCTGAGCTCAGGCCTCCCAGTCGATCGCCGGGCTCGATCAGAACCACGGATTTCCCGGCTTTAGACGCCGTATATGCTGCCACCACACCTGCCGAAGTGCCACCATAGATGCACAAGTCATATTCCTTTGTCTGCGATTGGGCGCTGAATGTTGAGCACACCACCCAAAGACATAACACATAGCCATTAAGTCGTTTCATCGTTTGATAGTTGGATTTGTTTAAGATTCATTGGTAATTAATCATGTAGAGCTCGTTGCTCCCAGTTGTCTTGTAATAGTTTAGTCAGTGTACGCAGTGTGTCCTGGTATTCCGGAACCTCCGCAACATTTCGGTTTTCTTCCGGATCTTTCAGGTGATCGTATAACTCCCATACCGATTCCTTTCCCGATTTCGGTTGCCACTCCACCAACCGATAACGCTCGGTGCGAATGCTGCGCCCCATCAACCGTTTCCCATCCGCGTTCTTCGGGTACTGACTCCTAGCCACGATTTTACTCCACCGGGCTTTCGGATTGTCCAGTAACGTAGCGAAGCTTTGACCCGTTAGCCCCTTCGGCGCATCCAGGTGGCAGAGATCCGCCAGTGTTGGATAAACATCAACGAACTCAACCAACGCTTCGGAAACACGTCCCTGCGCCCGTTGTCCGGGCTTGGCAACAATCAAAGGCGCCCGCACCGAAGTCTCGTAATTGGTATGCTTTGTTGCCCACATATTATGCTCCCCTACCTGGTAACCGTGATCGCCCACCAGGACGACAATCGTGCGATCACGCAATTCCAAGCTGTCCAATGCAGCGAGTATTTTTCCCACCTGTCCGTCTATGTAGCTGATACAAGCCAGGTAGCCATGGAGCAGTTCGCGCTGTTGGTCCAGCGGCAGATCGTCCTGATAGCGCACGTGTTTATAATCTTCGTACACCCGAAGATCGGCATATTTGGTCAGTGCGAATTCCGGAGCCCCTGCCGGTGCATACCGGTTTCGGGGAAGAACCAGCTCCTCTGAAGTGTACATATCCCAATATTTTTTGGGAGCGATAAACGGAAGATGCGGTTTATAAAAGCCCACCGCCAGAAAAAACCGTTGGTCTTGCAGTTCCGTCAGCGTCTTGATCGCCTGTTCGGCCGTCTGTCCATCCGCAAGCAGGCTATCTGCCATCTCGGGGGCTTCGGTAGCAAATCCCCGCGGAATGTTGCTGTAATCCATCTGCTCTCCTTTTTCTTTCATCTCAGCCAGTTTCTGTTGCCGGATGGCTTCTCCATTCGGTCCGTAAACAGACCGTGTAGGCAGCCACAATGGTTTTGACCAAGAAAGCGGATCGTCCATGTTACCAAATGCACGGGGATCACTCGGTATCAAGTGGAAGATCTTATAGAGCCCCTGACTGAACCAGCCGTTGTTTTTAAACAACTGCGGCAACGTTATGGCATCAGGCACGCGGTCCCGAAAATGGGTTGTCAAATCAAAAACGCCGGTTTCTTCGGGTCGCAATCCGGTTAATAGCGATGCTCTCGACGGGTTACAGAGTGCCATCTGACAATAGGCGCGGTTAAACACGGTACCTCGTTTTGCCAATTCATCAATATGAGGGGTCTTCACCAGTGTGTCGCCGTAACATCCCAGCTGGGGGCGCAAATCGTCCACCATGATAAACAAGACGTTATACCCTGCGTTGACGGGTTCCTTCGTAGCATATGTAGGCTGTGCGCAACAACATGCACAGCCTACGATCCATACTGTAGCTATCGAAGCAAAAAAACGAATCATCAGTAACCGGGATTTTGATCTTCCTGGCCGATCGCTGGGTTATTATTGATTTCATTTTCAGGGATTGGCCAAAGCAGTCGTTCGTCGATCAGCGTTTTACCGATCGCAGCGAATGCGTCCTTTGCTTTTCCGGTCCGTTTGAGATCCCACCACCTGCGCCGTTCAATCAGGAACTCGTATGCCCGTTCCTGCAATACCGCCTCCACAAACGCCTCTTCGCTCATGCCCGACGAATAATCCACCGGCGACGGGGCCTCCGGGTCGTACCCATAGGCACGCCGCTTGATCATGTTCAACCGTTCCAGTGCCAGCGCAGAAGGACCTCCTGCCGCCCGGCATGCAGCCTCCGCGTAAAATAGCAACGCTTCCGCATATCGGTATATAGGTACGCTATACGTGCGCATCCCGTTGTTATCCGTAATGAACTTCTTGAAAAGAACCGGGGTCGTCGCGGGTAGCGGCACCCATTCGCCAGCGGCGTTCTGAACGTGCGTATAAAGGTTAAACGGTTTACGCAGATCGTCTTCGGACCAAGCCTCGCCAATAAATGAGTTCATGTTAGGCACCCATGCAAAATAACCTGTACTCGCGTAATTATACGGAAGGTTATTCCCCATATGCAGGTAGTTCGTGATCTCGGACTGCCGCGTTTCGGAGTGGTGAACCGACATGATATCTTCTGAGCTGGTATTGGTCGCGAAAATTTTATAAAAATCATCGGGCTGTTGCACGTTCACAAGCTGGTATTTTCCGCTGGAAATCACCTCGTCCGCTTTGGCGGCCGCTGCATCCCAATCGCCAATGGTCAGATACACATGGGCGAGCAGCATTTTTGCTGCCGACTTGGAAGCTTGGCCGGTGCCGCTTACCGTTTCGAGCAATCCCTGTTCGGCAGCCAATGCATCCGCAATGATAAGGTCGTATACTTCGTTTTCGGGTCGTCTTGGCGATTCCAACTCGGAAAGGTCGGTACTTTCCTTGATCTTGATCGGAACCGGGCCAAATCCGCGCACCAATTCAAAATAAGCCAGCGCACGGATAAAGTGCGCCTCCGCAACGATACGGCTTCGTGCAGCATCGCTGATATTTGCGATCTCGGGTACGTTGTTCAATACCGCATTGGCGCGGTTTATGGCGATGTATAAGCGCGACCATAAAGCGGCTGTCCGGCCAATGTTCTGCTGGTCTAGCAGCTGATTTACGATGGAAATCGATGCTTGCGATCCTCTGCCGACCAAGTAATCACCATGCAATTCACTTAGTATATAATCCTCAATGTTGAAAAAATCAGGGCCCAGCGTGTTGTACGCACCGTTTAATGCGCCTTGGGCATCGGCTTCATTTTGGTAATAATTATTTCTGGCCACAAAGTCCTTCGGAACTTCGTCCAGCATGTTCTGACAGGACGTAAATAATACGGTAAGGGCGACTATCGAAATACCTATATGTTTCATCTTCTTGTGCATTTTAAAGGGTTAATCGTAAACCAATTGCATAAACCTTCGCATTGGGGTAGCCACTCTGATCGTGCCCCATCCGCAGACGGTTGCCGATGTCCTGTGAATCTTCACCCCTCGTGTTAATTTCAGGATCCAGGCCGGTATAGTCCGTAAAGGTAAACAGGTTCGTTCCCGACACGTAGATCTGCATGGCATTGCACCAAGTCGCACCCCATTTCGCCATCGGCAGATCATAACCCAAGCTGATATTTTTCACACGCAGGTAACTGCCGTTTTCGATAAACCGGTCTGAGATGTCCACGTTGGAGGCGGCACTGATTTTCGGATATTTGGCATTCGGATCCGGATTTTCAACGGTCCAATAATTCCCGATAATGTCCTTGAACTGGTTGCTACCCCGCTGAAACGAATTCAGGTGCGTACCATTTGTCGCATTGAAGATCTCGTTACCCTGTACGCCCTCCAGAAAGACATTCAGGTTGACTCCCTTGTATGAAAGTGTTGAATTCAAGCTGTATATCCAATCGGGAACAGGATTTCCAAGAATCACCCGATCCTGCGCATTTACTATTCCATCGCCATTGGTATCCTTATATTTGATCAGCCCGTTTTCATTAAGTCCGTCCTCCAGGTACCCGAAGAGTGCACCCAACGGCTCGCCTTCACGGGCTATGTTGGTGCTGGACCATACGGCTGCTTGGCCTGCACTGTAGATATCACTGCCGCCAGCAATCTTCATTACTTCATTCTTGTTGGTAGCTACCATCGCTGCCACATTCCACTTCCACTCGCCGGTCAGCACATCACCATTCACTCCCAATTCAAATCCCTGATTCCTGATTTCCCCGACATTCTGAAACATGGATCCAAATCCCACGGATGGCGGCAGCGGAACCGATGCGAGCAAGTCCGTCGTATATTTCCAATAGTAATCGGCGGTTACATTCAAGCGGCTGTTCCAGAGGCTGATGTCCAAACCGATATCGGTCTGTGCAGTTGTCTCCCATTTTAAGTCTTCATTGGCGATACCATTAGGAACGTACCCCACAATCTCTTCGTTATCGCCGTAAATGGTGCGAACCGCTACCATTTGGTCCAGCGATTGATAAGGATCCAACGCGGTATTGCCCGTCATCCCATAGCTTGCCCGCAATTTCAGGTCGTTGATAACCGCGACATCATCCATGAATGCCTCTTCCGAAATTCTCCACGCGACCGCCGCCGAAGGAAACACCCCCCACTTGTTATTGTTTCCGAAACGGGATGAACCATCTGCCCGTAAGCTGGCGGTCAGCAAGTACTTATCCGCAAACGAATAATTAGCGCGGGCCAGCCAAGATGCCAGTACCCACTCGGAAATACCCGACGTAGGCGGGTTAATGGTTTCTGCGGCCGAAAGATCATAATTTCCCGTGGTATTGCCTGGCAGGCCGGATACCCGTGCCTCGAAATACCGATTTCTATTCGTTTGGTAGGTGTAGCCGCCCATTGCCGTCAACCGATGGATGCCGTCGAATTCCTTGGTATAGGTCAACGTATTTTCATTCAGGAACGAGCTCCGGTAATCGGTACGTTGTCGTGCAAATCCGCGGTCGGTTTCGAAGATGATGGGTGTAAACTGATCGGCCAGCGAATTCGCATACTCCAATCCGACCATGGTACGGAACACCAGATCTTCCGTCAATTTGACATCCAATCCCGTATTACCGATTACGGTATTCCCCAGGGTCGTCGTTTTGTCTCCCGCAAAAATCAACGGGTTGCGCATGTCGGAAGAACCAAAGCTATATATCCGCTCGATCTGCGTGGGCAGCCCGTTTTCGTCATATACGGGCAACGTTGGGGGTGCCGAGGCGGCGGCGGATAAAACGGATGTACCCCGGTAGCCATTGTTGACCGGAACCGAAAGTTGCTCCCTGCGTGACAGATTCAGATTTACATTGAAGCGCAGCCAATTTTTGATGTCATGACCCAGGTTAACTCGTGCCGATCCACGCTTTACCCCGGTGTTAATTAAAATTCCGTCCTGCCCGTAATAATTACCAGACACCGAGTATTGGGTCTTTTCGGAACCGCCGGTAAACGTAAGGGTATGATCTTGAATCGGTGCAGTACGCAGCACCGCATCCTGCCAGTCGGTACCCGGATTTTCCACCTCGTCAATATTGAAATACGGTTCTTGTCCACCGTTCCGTAACCACTCGTTAGCTATTTCCGCATATTCCTTCGCATTGAGCAAGTCGTATCGCTTCGTTTCAGTTTGCATCCCATAGAAGCTGTTTAGTTCAATCCGGCCGCCCTGATTGGCCTTGCCTTTTTTGGACGTAATGATCACAACGCCATTGGCGCCCCGCGCGCCGTATATTGCGGTGGCCGAGGCATCTTTTAAGATATCAATGGACTCGATATCTGCCGGATTCAGGAAATTGATTCCTCCTGTTACCGGAAAACCATCGACGACATACAAGGGTTGATTGTTGCCTATCATGGAGTTCCCGCCGCGGACGCGCACTTCGATCCGTCCCCCCGGCTGTCCGGAATTCTGGGTTACCTGTACGCCGGCAACACGCCCTTTCAATGCCTGTTCCATGTTATAAACAGGCACTGCTTGTAAATCTTCAGATTTAATCTGGGCCACCGACCCGGTTAAATCCGACTTCCGCATAGTTCCATATCCAACCACAACCACTTCCTCTAAGTCACTGACGGACGCCTTCATCGTAACGTTCAAAAGCGATGCCCCATTGATGGCAAGCTCCTGTGAGTCGAATCCAACCATGGTGAATACCAGCGCATTGGACTGCCGGGGTGCCTCAATACTGTAATTCCCGGCCTCATCGGTTGTGACAGCGGTTGTTGTGCCCTTAACGGTGACCGTCGCCCCCGGCAACGGTTTGCCCGCGTCATCCGAGACCCGGCCCGTTATCCGTCTTTGGGCAGCCGCAGCATTTGCTGCCACGGTTCTTGCGGTTGGTCGTTCTACCGCTTTCCGTGAAATAATGATGGTCCCTTCCTCTAATGTCCATGCCAACGGCAGTCCGTCCAGCAACATGTCCATGGCTCTGGATAAATCGGCATCGGCAATGTTTGCGTTTATTTTGGTATACGCGATGTCTTTGCCATGAAAGAAAAACAGGTAGCCGGTTTGTTTTTGTACAGCCTCCATTGCGTCATTCAAGGTGACATTTCGGCCTTTCATCGTAATCCGCTGGGCAAAACTGGTTGCCGAGGCCTGCAACACGGTCAATACTGTCAAAAAAATCGCCAATTTCATTATCAGCAGTAGTTGGTTAGTCAAAGGCACATACCTGGCCCTTTCACATGAGTAAAAATTCATATGTTTGTACTGTTTGGATGTGTATTTATAAAAAATGCATTTATACGGATTGTTGGCTCTGCCAACATCGGCATACAAATCCAAAACATAGCCGGATAGTGTCGTAACCACTATTCGGTTTTTTTTGGATTTGCCTTTCGTGCTTTACTAAGTCACTGCTTCTTTCATACGCAATCATCAATTTAATTGGTTAACAAATTGGTTTACTGACCTTCTCATCTTAGGGAAGTACGAGGAGTCTATTTTTATCGCCGTCACTTTCAATCTTAAAATTCAAACCGCTCTTCCGTAAGATATTAAGTACGTTACTTAAGCTATTATCCCGCCTGATTTTGCCAAAAAAATAGATCATTGAAACCGACTGATCATAGCTGATTTCAACGTCGTACCAGCGGCTAAGTTGCGCCATAGCGTCTGGCAAACTGGTTTCCTGAAAACTGAACAGCCCGTCCTTCCAATCGATGTAGGGCGTTACATCTACGTCCCTTACAGATAACTCGTCGTCACTCAAGGTGGCTTGCTGACTAGGAACTAACCATTTGGAAGCCGTCCGTAGCGCATTTTCGACTTTCACACTCCCTGTCACTAACGTGGTCTTTGTCTCGTCGTCCTCTAGGTAAGCAGAAACATTAAACTGCGTACCATATACCTCTACGGTCTGACGCTTCGTTCTTACACGGAATGGGTATTCACGTGGCGCCACATCGAAATATGCTTCGCCTTCTAACGTGACCACCCGTTCCCGACGGTCAAATTTAGAGGGATACGTCAGCGTTGAGGCCGAATTTAGCCAGACTTTGGATCCATCGGGCAAAGCGACTTGGTATTGCCCGCCCCTGGGGGTTGTGATCGACATTAAATCCGTTCCCTCAGCCATCGAACTTCTATTGTCTTTACCGGAAACGATACCACTTGCCGCTAGCACCGAAGAACCGTCGCGATAAGTAATTTCATTCCCAATTACAATACCCGATTGGTTTTCACTCAATTCCACCGTTCGGCCATCTGCTAGTTTGAGCGTTGCGCGATTGCCTCCGGGTAATACCTCCCCGCCATACGTACTCGTCAGGCGCTTGGTTTGTTCAACATCTTCCGCAACGAAGAAATAAATACCGATGCCTGCGGAAACAAATCCGATCAGGGTGGCGGCAATCGTCAACCACTTCTTTAACCATACCACCTGCCTACCGTCTTTGCCGGAATTTTCGGATGCGATTTTTTGGGTAAGCCGGCTCGCAACATTTTGCGTTAAGGCAACAACTTTTGCATCCAGCGACGGACTGGACATGCGGTTGTTAAGCAATGCCTTTCGAATCAAATGCCGCAATGCCTCCTCATCTGCGTCCACGCCAAATTGGTCGACAATCAATGCGATTTCTTCTGGTGTACATACACCCGATAGGTACTTTTCAAATAAGGCGTTGCGATCTTCGCGTTCTGGCATTCGTATATAAGTGTATAAGAGGTTATTTTACTGCTAATACGAATGGCAACGAAAAAATCACGGCTATGATTTCAACTTTTTTATTTTTTCAGCAGAAACACTGAAACAAGGAACATAAACTGGCCGGCCGGAATACGGTGTATATTGGCTTTTAAGTACTGCATGGCCTTTTGTATATGGTCGTTTACGGTGGTGGTTGATATACCGAATTCTTCGGCGACTTCCTTGTAACTTTTCCCCTCCAGTTTACAGGCGACAAATATCCGCTTTCGCTGATAGGGTAATCTGGCCAGTACATCGTTCAGCAGCTCGCTATTCTCCTTTCTCAACAAAGCTTCCTCCACGTGTGTATAAAGCTCGCTGTTCGCCGCGATAATTTCTTGCAGTATTCCCCGTTCCTTTGCAGCCTTTCTGAAAAAATCATAGACCCTATTTTCGGCGATGCGATAGAGATATGCTTTGAATGAACGCGTAGGATCTATGGATGCCCGTTGTTCCCAGATTTTCAGGAATACGTCTTGCAACACCTCTTCGACGAGGATATCGGACTTCAATAAATGAAGTAGGCTATGCCCTAACCGATCTTTGTACCGGTCATAAATCAATCCAAATGCCAAAGCGTCTCCTCCTTTTAGCCGCAATAGCAATTGTGCCTCATCTGCCGTAAGGATATCCTCCATGCATGAATTGAATATTTCAGTGGTAAAAGTAACGCATAGGTTACGGAAAGAAAAAGGAAATTTTATTTTTCGACAATCTGTAAACCCAGACTATTCTTAATCTATGTCAAGATCTGCCTTAAATATCTTCCGTACATTTGTGTTTAAACAATCAAGGAGAATAAAATGGAATTAGGCATCAGCATGTTCGGGGACTTGCAAGTCGATCAAGCAACCGGTAAATTTCAGTCCGCAGGACAAAGGTTAGGCGAAATCATTGAAGAAATCAAGTTGATGGACGAAGTAGGACTTGATTATTTCGGCATTGGCGAGCATCATCGGCCGGACTATGCCGTACCTACACCGGAGATCGTCCTGGCGGCTGCGGCTCCGGTGACCAAAAAAATTAAGTTAGGCAGCGCAGTCTCGGTACTGAGTTCTTCCGATCCGGTAAAGCTCTACCAGAACTTTGCGATGATCGACCAATTATCGGGCGGCCGCGCCGAACTCATGGCCGGCCGGGGAAGCTTCATTGAGTCGTTCCCTTTGTTCGGATATAACCTGCACGACTACGACGCATTATTTGCTGAAAAATTGGATTTGCTCTTAACGATCAATGCGAACGAACGCGTCACCTGGCAGGGTAAATTCAGGCCTGCGCTCACGGATCAGGAAATTTTGCCGAGAGCGGTAGGCAACCAGCTGCCCATCTGGATCGCTGTCGGTGGAACCACCGCTTCGGTTGTCCGCGCCGGAAAATTGGGCCTACCATTAATGATTGCCATCATTGGGGGCTCGCCCGCCCAATTCCAGCCGCTTTTCGAGCTTTACAAAAAGACTTACCTCGAAAACGGGCATGACCCGGCTAAGCTTCAGGTCGGCATTCATTCCCATGCCTTATTCGGCGATAACGATGCGGAACTGAGTAAAGCCTACTATCCGCTGTATGCCGCACAGATGGACCGGGTAGGCAGATCACGGGGCTGGCCTCCTTACCAACGTTCGCAATTCGATTTCGGAAAATCCAAACACGGCGCATTGTTCATTGGCGAACCGAACGCGATGGTCGATAAAATTCTGCACATGCAGGAGTTATTCGGACTTACCCGTTTCGCAGCACATATGGATATCGGGGCGCCGTCTCATGCGATGATGATGAAATCCATTGAAATCTACGGCACCAAAATAGCTCCCAAGGTACGGGCTGCGTTGTCTTTTACCGACGCGACGTGATCGCGTCAATCTGATCCGGGAATATGGTAACAGGGCAGTTGCGTTGCCCCTGTTATTCTTTTGTGCGGCGTTCGTTCGCCCGCAAACGGGCTAGCATCTCCTCCCACGGACGAACTTGGTGTGTCCGGGCCCATTCTTCCCAAGCGGCCACGAGCGAGGCCAAACGATCCGGCTCTTTCTCACTCAGGTCATTTAATTCGGTTCTATCTTTCGAAATCTCATAAAGCTCCCATTTTCCGGGCCTATCTTCCTCCCACTTCATCACCGCTTTGTAGTTACCCAAACGTACGGCCTTATTCCCCTCATGCTCCCAGAATATCGGTTGGTCATGAATGGGCGCGTTGCTTCCTTTCAACAACGGAAGGAAACTTTCTCCAACCATTGAAGGTACGGGCTTGCCTTTTCGCGTTGACGGATAGGATGCACCCGAGATCTCAGCAAACGTCGCCATGATATCGGGGAGAAAGCCATATTCGTTGATCAAAGTTCCCCGGAGTGAAGCGGGAATCCCTGCCGGCCAGTGCGCAATGAGCGGCGAAGAAATACCACCCTCATGCACCCAATGCTTATACTCCCGGTACGGTGTATTGGATGCATTGGCCCAACTTTGGCCATAGGTCAGGAAATACCCGGCTTTTGTTTCCAGTTGCTCGGACTTGCCTCCTCCCACCATTCCTCCTTCCGCACAGGCTCCATTATCATTGATAAAGATAATCAAGGTATTCTCGAACAACCCGTTCGTCTTCAGGTAGTCGATCAGACGGCCGATGTTGCGATCAATCTGGTCGACCTGTGCGGCGTAAATGGCACGCCTTAGTGCCAAATCCACCCGCTTTTCCGTACGCAGTGTATCCCAATCCAGTCCATCAGCGGGACTTAATCGCCAAGACGGGTCAACCAAGCCCAGTTCGACCATTTTCGCATACCGCTCGCGTCGTAGGGGTTCCCATCCCCGATGATACCGGTCGCGATATTTGTCGATAACCGATTTCGGGGCCTGTAAGGGCCAATGGGGCGCGGTATAGGCTAAATAGAGAAAAAAAGGCGACTGCTCGTTTGCCTCCTTGCCTTCATCGATGAAGCGGATGGCATAGTCGGTAAACGCATCTGTCGTGTAATACGTTGAATCCTGCACATCTACCGGATCGTTGCCCAGGGTTATTCCCCTGGGATACACCGGTTGAAAGTAATTGCTGGCGCCGTCCAATATACCATAGAACCGATCGAATCCCCGCTGTAACGGCCATTGTTCACGGTGCTCCATCCCCAGATGCCATTTGCCGGTCATCAACGTGCGGTATCCCGCTGTCTTAAGCACCTCGGCCAGCGTATTCGTTTGCTGGCTGAGTTCTCCGCGGTATCCCGGCACATCGTAATCATGCACCTCAAAGTTTTCGGAGGGATTGGTCATGTGCCCGATTCCGGTTTGATGTGGATATAACCCGCTGATCAACGATGCCCTTGTCGGACAACACCGCGCACCGTTGTAAAACTGGGTGAATCTCACCCCTCCTTCAGCCAAGCCGTCCAATGCGGGTGTTTCGATTTCACCGCCATAACAGCCAAGATCTGAATACCCCATATCGTCCGACATAATCAGGATGATATTTGGCTTACTGGGTTCAGTTTGAGCCTGGCAGCATGCTGCCGTGCATATCGTCAGCAGATAGCATATGGGCGCTTTAAAACGTATCATTATCGGTTGGTATTACTTTTCTCTTTTTCCGTGGTTACCTGCTCGTTCTGCACGGGGTTAAGTACGACATCATCGATCCAAAACCCGGTACGCTCACCATGGCCTCCTAGATAGAAAGCCAGCCGGTATTGCCCATCCTCGGGTAAGGGTGCGGACACAAACTGTGTTTGCTTCGGGTTCGTCTCCACCCTGATTTCTTCATCCATCAATGGTTTCCCGCCCGGACCGACCTGTTCCAGCCGTAGGTAGTAGCCCGATTGCTTGGTGGCGACAGCGGTCATCCCGACCTCAAAACGTTCTCCCTTTTTACCGGGGAAAGGCCAGGACAATATCATGTCGGCTGATTCCGCGCCAGCGTTCGTTATCGCTACATACGCTGATTTGGAACCAGTAAGCTTCCCGGTTGTATCGATGGAAACGGTGGCATCGGCATTTGCAGGGGTCTTCCAGCCGCCGAGGTTGTCATCGAATCCGCCATTGATAAAAATAAAAAATAAACAGTTGCACCACATCGGCAACGTCCTCCTCGTCGGGAAGAATACGCCGGTATTAATTCGATTCGATTGCTTCGAACGTATCCGGGAATACGTAGCCAAAATGCTTAGCCGCTTCCGGATTGTATACCCGCTTTCGAACGTTAAGCATCTCCACCTTTAGGCCTTCCGTCGAGCCGCTTTTCAAGTAATGGGCCGCCTGGGCCCCACTTTGACGGCCCCACTGATAAATGTCTGCACCGAAAGCTGCCACAGCTCCCCGGGCCACCAAACCCGATTCGCTGGTGAAAACCGGTACCCCTTTGTCGTTACAATTTTTCAGTATCGTCTCAAATGCTGCGAATACCGTATTGTCCGGATTGGCGAAAAATGCGTCAATGTGGCGAGTCAGCAACGATCGAACTACCAGCTGCGCTTCAGCGGATGAGTTAAGTGGCAGCGCAACCAATTGGGCATTCATGCTGTCAGCGAGTTCGGAAATGTGCTCAAAGGCTTCCACCGATTGAGGCTCGGACTGATTGTAGATCATCCCGACCGTTAATCGATCACTTTTCGGCTTAACCATTTCGGTGATCAATACAAATGACGTGTCAATATAATTGAGGTTTTCGCCGGTTCCAAACAGGTTTGCCGGTGGCTGTCCGGTAGCATCCAATAAACCGAGGATATCGGGCATTGCGGTCACGGTTTGAAAAACCGGAATGTCCTTACTGCGCTGCACCGCAGCAATGGTCGCCAAGGTGGTGCTGGTTCCGATAAGGTTTACCTGCTGGCTGTTAAAATAACTGATAATCTGATTGAGTGTTGCTGCATCACCTTGCGCGTTCCGATGGATGACCTGGAGCGTTCCATCTTGCTCGCGGTAACCGCTGTCGCTTAAAGCGTCTATGAAACCCTGATAGGCTTGTCCGATGGTGGCGTCTTCAAAAGCTTCCACAAAACCGACCACGGGAGTTCCCCCTTGTTTCTTTGGAGATTGACAGGAAACTACGAATCCCGCCAGAAGTATCGCCATGAATGCGTTGCGTATTTCGCTCATAAAAGCAAACTTAGCGAAAAAAATCGTAACCTTACGCCATGGCTTTTAATTGGATAAAACAATGGAGACAGCCCCGCAAAGTGGGCCTCGTTCTGTCCGGCGGCGGATTACGAGGGATTGGCCATCTGGGAGCGATTAAAGCCTTGGAAGAACACGGCTTCCAGCCGGCTGGTATTTCCGGTAGCAGCGCCGGCGCCATTATCGGGGCTTTCTATGCCGCGGGCTATTCGGTAGACGACATGTTGCACATCGTAAAGGATAACGACCTCTTTCCTACCACCAGCCTCCGGCTTCGCGCTTCCGGATTCGTCAATACGCGCTTTCTCTCGCGGCTTCTTCGGACCCACATGCCTGACAATTCGTTTGAATCGCTCAAAAAACCGCTGTACGTTGCGGCCACCAATCTTCTTTCGGGTAAAACCGAGTATTTCCACACCGGCCCACTGGACGAGGCCTTGCTGGCATCAGCCAGTGTCCCGCTTTTATTTCCCGCTGTAAAACATGCAGACGCGGTCTATTACGATGGCGGCTTGCTGGACAACCTTCCCATACACCCCTTGGTTGACGAATGCAACTTCCTGATCGGCGTCCATGTAAACGCGCTCGACAAGGTCACACCCGATCAATTAACTCCTGTCAAATCACTCGACCGCATTATACACCTTGCCATCGGTCAGTCGGTAGCGCAAAACGCGACCAAATGCGACCTCTTCCTCGAACCGCCCGATATGCTGCAATTTGGCATGTTTGGAAAAAAAGATCTCATGCGCATTTATGAATATGTCTATACGTACGTGTCTGAGCAATTGGCAACCCGTAAATAACTACTAAATAACGAGTAGCAATTTCTTCGTATATTAGCTCAATATCCAAAAACAATAAATCTAAAAACGTTGACACGATCAGTTACCCTTCCCGTTTTCAAAAACCTGGACTGGAAGCCCTTCGGATTAGCCCTGATTTGCTTCTTGTTCAGCCACAACGCCCGACCACAGAACCCAGTGGATTTTTCTAAGAACGGTGAAATCCACGAACAGGTCATCCATTTGTGGAATACCCACTATCGAGACTATTTCGCGTCAGAAATTCAACGCAGGCTCTTTGAGCAGGGAGACGTGTACGTCCTGTACGATGTGCAAATCGGTGGATTGCAATCATTTGTGGAAATGACCCGAAGGTGTAAAGATACACCGCAAATTGGCGAGCTCGTGGAATTGTTAAACCCTGTCCTTTCCAAACTGGAACCGATCTCGGCTACCGATGAAAGTACGGGTTGGATTTGCAATGGCGGGCATATCTGCACAGCCTATGGTTTCCTGGGAAAAGAAGTGAGGCTTTGCAGCGCACAATTTTTAGGATTATTGGGTGCACTTGCTACGAGCATATCCGAAAATATCCGCCCTCACCGGCGAACAGCTGCCGAAAATGAATTTGTTTCCCATACGTTCAATACCATGGCTGTTCAAATGAATCGCTGGCTGACGTCTAGTTATTTCGCCTCGGTTGAAAGACGACTTCCGATTACCACTACCGACATCAAAGATGGAAATTCACGCTATTATTTTTCCGACCAGGATCTCTGGTTTTTAACGATTCTATCCGACTTATCGGCATTACACCGATCGGGGATCCGACCTGCGAAAGCCGATGGTAAAAAGGCGTTTGACGAATTGCGCCAAAAAACAGCTGGTATACAGAAAATATTTGATTTATTTCTGGCCCGGGCATTTCTCTCGCCGTCTCCCGGTGGCATGCGGGCCGATCTCGACAGGGGGTTCTGGAAGTTTCATTTCGATACCCGGTATGCGGGCTATACGGGCGACCAATCTCCGGTAAGCTGGAAGGAAAACCGCGAAAATAAAGCGGAGATGATCACTTCGGTACCTTGGGATAACCGTTACCTCGCAGCGGACGCAGGATGGGATATCAGCCATGCAAGACGGTTGGTGCCGGCACTTGAAACGTTTACAAGAAACCGGAAACACATACGGGCGGTTTGGGGATATGACAATCCGGCTTTCGACCCCGAAGCACTTCGCCAGGCGTTTGCCAACCAACTCGTTGAAAAAATATGGAATGGTGATCTGAAATACCCCTTGTTTTCCAACTTCTGGAGTGGCGATAACGGTTGGTACCGGGTGGCCTATGCAAACCAGACGGGAAGACAGTTTGTAGGCTACCCACCCTATGGATTGAGTATTTCCATTCCCAGTGGCGGGTATCCGGTTTGGGGAGCTTTCCATCCGACGTTGCGGACCATCTTCAACAACATTTACCAACTATCGCAAACCGACGACGCGGAAGCAACCTCGTTTGTCTCGAAATACTATACCTCTGCCAAACGGATTCAAAGCCTTTCCTTTTTGTCGGATTTGGTGGCGCTCCCATAAGTACCCTTAGCCGATGGTGCGATCTCCTCCTTATTTGGGCGAAGGATCAATCGTAATGTCGGATCATTGGTAACAAATGACCAGGCCCAATTGGTGGCGAGTACAAGCTTATTCCGGAAGCTGATCAATGGAATGATGTGCACAAACAGCCAACTGACCCAAGCGATCGATCCGCGAAGAAACCCCTTTGGCAGGTCGGCAACCGCACGGTATTTGGAGATGATGGCCATCGTGCCTTTGTTGCGATATGCAAACGGCTTCATGGAATTGCCACCGATCTGACGTGATAGGTTTCGTCCCAGCAACCTTCCCTGTTGGATAGCCACCTGCGCTACTTGAGGATGACCTTCGGGGTAATTTTTATCGTCCGTTAGTAAGCATTGATCGCCGAGAGCAAAGATCGCATCGGTATGCGCAACCCGGTTAAAAGCGTCCACTTTGATGCGTCCACCACGGGCTACCGACTCTACGGGAAGCCCCTCTACCTGAACGGCAACGACGCCGGAAGTCCAGATCAACGTATCGGTTGGGATGGTCTCGCCGCTGCCCAGCAGCACATTGCCGGAAACGTAGTCAATCACTTTGGTGTTCAGGATAATTTTTGCCCCGAGTTTATCCAACACGGCGTATGCCTCCCGTTGCGCTTTCGTGCTCATCGGCGGCAACAAGACCGGTGCGGAATTGACGATATATAAGTGCGACTTGAGATCCGTCAGCTCCGGATATTCCTTTCGGACGATCTCCCGGCCCATCTCGGCGAGAATTCCGGCCAACTCCACTCCCGTAGGGCCACCTCCGGCAATCACGATATTCAATGCCCGATCCCGCTCGACCGGATCGGTGGTACGTACTGCACACTCCATACGCAACAAAATGTGATTGCGCAGGTTCATTGCATCGTCGAGGGTTTTCATCGGCATGGCGTATTTGGCGATGTTTTCAAAACCGAAATAATTGGTTCCGGTGCCCATGGCTAATACGAGGTAATCGTATGAAAGCACGCCCGTTGTCGTCTCCACCTGCTTGGCTTCCGGAATAATCCGTTTCAATTCGCCCATGTGAAAGCGGATATGGGGTTTCTCTTGAAACAAGCGGCGAAATGGGTAGGAAATATTCGAGGACTCGATAAATGCGGCAGCAACCTGGTAAATTAACGGCGGAAAAAAGTGGTAATTGTTCCGGTCCACCAACGTGATCACAAACCGTTTATCCTTTCCCAGGTGTTTGATAAAATTGATTCCCGCAAATCCCCCTCCTATCACGATCACGTGTTTTGTGTTTTCTTTCATGCGTATTAAGGCGTTCGACCTGTACAAAAGTAGTATTTTTTTTGCCCATGACGGTACCTCGCACCGAAAGAACATTCTGCTCGGTGATGTTCAGTTCCCGTGTCAGATTGCGTAATTTTGTACGGAAAAGAAAACGAATGCCATGAATCCGTTCACCAAACTTACCCGATTGGAAAACGACCGTACGCTTCTGCTGCCACTTAACGAATCAGACTTCGATGCGCTCTATGCCGTCGCGTCCGATCCGAAAATCTGGGAACAACACCCACAGCCGGATCGGTGGAAGGAAAGCGTCTTCCGCTGCTTCTTTGAAGGTGCCATCAAAAGCAAGGGGGCTTTCAAAATAGTCGACAAAAAAACGGGCGCAATTGCCGGAAGCACCCGGTTTTACGACTATGATGCGCAAAGCCGGAGCATCTTCATCGGCTATACTTTCTACGCCGTAGGTCATTGGGGTACGGGATTGAATGCCACCGTGAAAAAGCTTATGCTCGACTATGCTTTCCCATACGTGGATACGGTATTATTTCATGTAGGAACAACCAACATACGCTCTCAAAAGGCCGTCGAGAAACTTGGTGCACACCAGGTAGCCCAAGTACCGGCAGACTACCAGGGGGGCGGCCCTAAGCATAATTTCCTGTACGAAATCCCAAAGGAAGACTGGCAAAACGATCATCCGGCATCCGTTGCCGATACGCCTATCACCTCAAAAACGTTCCGTCCCTGATCCCGTATCGGCACGGGATAGCCACCGAGCTTGCCGTAAAAAGAGATGCCAAAGCAGAGGATAATCGGATCGGCAGACGCTTCGGGCAATTCCAGCCGGAACGTTTGGGCAGGGAGGGCTTCGTGGTTTACGGGCAACAATTCGGATTGCTGGGCAACGAAAGGCAGCCACTCGCAATTTGCGTTAAACAGCAACGCTGCAACATGGAAACTGCACAGTTCTGTACCGTTAGGCACCGCCATTGCCGTATTCGGATAGAAAGAAGGCAGCGCCACCTCCAACCGTCCCGAATCCTGCCGATAGGTGTAACGTGGCGGGATGAACAATACATCCTTCAATGCCGCTCCCGCATTGAAACTGAATCCATGAAGCAAGGCCAGATGCCTGGGCAAGACAACACGTTGCCCGCGGTCGTGGATATGATCCGACCTGATGATTGCCTGCACCCTCGGCGTAAGCCGGTTAGGCAACGAAGGATCTTCAAATAACGCATAACGCTCGCCAAGTGCCAGCTTTACGCCCACTCGGATCAGCTTCGCCATACGACTGGCACGGCCAAATTCCGTAATGTTTTCGCGTGTCCGCGCATATTGCCGACCCTTAGCAATGCGTTCCTTGCTTATTCCTGAACGCCGCCTGACCTGTGGTTTGCCGTTGCTTCGATAGAAAGACAAATCCCCGATTTGCCCTTCCAAATTGATAGGACCTTTTTGGATAGCCATGATTAATGGCATTATGGGTTTGTACAAAGGTACGGAAAACTCGGGGACGATCCAAGGGCATCCCACGGATAACTCGCTGATAACACATGTCTAGCAAACAAGTAAAAAGGCGATGGAAACGTGGGAAATAGGTGGGAAACATGCGGGAAATACGTGAAGCATCGACGTCCAACCCGTTCAATTAGTCACTTCGTACACCAGCTCTCGGTACCCAATTTCTCCACTCGATGAGAGGGCTTCGATGACAACGATTGTTTCGCCAATCGCATCCGAATGGTAATACGAGGTCTTGACCGAGCCGCTTTCGTCTGTAGTTAATTCAGGGGACCAATGGATCAGCGTTCGCAAATCGGGTCTTGCCGCCTCCACCTCCGTAGACGAATCGTAACGCGGCGAATAGAATTCGATCGTCGGCGAATAGACCGGCACCGAAGCTTGCAAAAGCCCCGTGGGCTTGCGAACGGCATACACGCCCTTCCCTGCATGCGTATAAATAGCAATGACACTGCCAACGGGTGGTATTTTAAGCGGGGAAGCTTCGGGATATACCTCTTGATAAAGTTGGCTGAACCCCTTGGCAAACCGGATAAGTTCCACACTCTTCACCTCGCTGGGCGGAATGTTCGGGATGAGCTCATAACTGTGGCCTGGTACCGGAATGCCGTCGACAACCACCAGCGTAGTTTCACCACCAACAATACTTGCCCGAAGGTAACCACCCTGATCTCCAACGCGGTCGATTCGCAGGTCTCTCGGAAAATTGAACAACAACACACTGTATAATCCGTATGACCATTTTTCTTCCTTTTCTCGAATTGCGTC
Source organism: Parapedobacter sp. GCM10030251 (assembly GCF_042666505.1). Lineage (NCBI taxonomy): Bacteria > Pseudomonadati > Bacteroidota > Sphingobacteriia > Sphingobacteriales > Sphingobacteriaceae > Parapedobacter > Parapedobacter sp. GCM10030251. The sequence goes on from NZ_JBHTDN010000002.1 coordinate 71,756, forward strand.
CCCGGCAATGACCACATCAGACTCTCCATATCGGTCGAACACCTTTTGTTGTTCGGGACTGAGCGCCCGACGTTCCACCAACACTTCATCCAGCAGGATTTCACCAGCCGAAAGCCGATATGCATACTCCTGTTGCGCCCGCTCCTGCCGTTTTTGAACTACATAGGAAACGATGCTGTCTACCTCTTCTAAGGAGCGACGCTGGTCATAGTTTATCGCAGGCGGCTTCCGCTCATCCAACGTTAGTGTGTAATTCCGGTTTTTCCCCGCCTTATTTGCGCTTTGAATCAACACATCCAACGAATCGGTGTATTCATCGGCCAATCCGAAATAAAAACGCCCCAGACTATCCGTACTTTGTGCATTTATGGATTGCCTCGCCCCAAATGTCATCAGGGTCAGTCCGATCCCGGCCTGCGCCTTTTTGGAAAAGACCCCACCTACCCGCCCACTGATATACGGATAGGGCTCAACTGGAAAGGGAAACGTGTCCTGAACCGGTTTGTCGTAATGGTATCTTCTCCACCCTTGGGTAAGCATTAAGGCATCCAAATCCGCAAACGCTGCATCACCTGCCTCCCGGAAATAGTAACCGGGCTCTTCGATGTTGCCACGCAGGTCTGAGGATAGCAACAGACGCGAAAGCAGGTTCTCCCGCGTGGCAGGCGCAGGCCCCACATGATCTTTATTCATTACCGAAACAGAGACTTTGGCATCCACCGCTTTTCCATCACGACCGGTCACCTGTATCGAAAGATCCGCTTTATTCCGTTTCTGATACGCATCCTGATCCATCGATACGCCGATATGCAGTCCCGTTTCCGGCCGTTGATTAAAAAAGAGCCTTTCGGCCAGTGGCTGCATATGCTTATCCATCAAGGTGAATGCCAAGATGCCCTCGGGAAGATCGGCAACCGGCAAGGATGTGGTTATCCGATGATTTTTCAACGATGCCCTAATGACGTAATGTAACACACCGCGACAACTTACCTGAACAAACAGGCTATCGTTTTCGACCCGGTTGGAATAAACGGACACACCGATTTCGCCGGCGGTTTTGGTAATAGAAAGTACCCGACCAGCAGCCATTACCTCAGGAAGCGGATAGCGATGCACACGGTTTCTGCTGAATGACGAATCCAGAACCGCATAATACGAAACGCCGCTGTCGGCAGTCAAGGTGAAACTTCCCATCCCCAAGTGATTGGCCGCGAATGGTGCCACAGCATTGCCGCGGCTGTCCATGATAACGCCGGAGACGGCTACACCCCGGCCCAAACCGTTGAGTGCTTTAAAACCTACCTTGCTTGTCGACCCTTGCACCAATTCCCCACTTTCAGCAAAAAACTGCAGATCCAACATACTATCCTGCAACGCGAGGGTTTTGGTGTACCGGATTCCACGTTGTGTTTCCATATTCAACGTGGCTATTTTTGCGCCGCCAGGCAGCGCATAATCGAACGGGTAATACCCATTACGTGCGCCTTTCAAGGAAAGTGTGTCTTTTTTTCCGTCCACGGTCAGATACAAGGTGAGCGGGCTCTTCTGCTCGGGATCGATCAGCGTGGGATTGAGTTGGGCCTGTAACCGGTACCTTCCCGGTTCCCGTTCCACCAAATGAATCCCAGCCATGGGATTCAGCTCAATCTCTCGAGCGGTCGTAACCACCCTCACATACATTTGAAACAGGAAATCCGATCCAAAGTTCCGGTTCCATTCGGTGTAAGCCCGTACCAGGTAGTTGCCTTGCAAATAGGACTCCTTCAGTTTGAAACCTCCTGATCCGATACCTTCCGTTAGCTTGATGCGCTTGCGGTCGGCAACCTGTTCGTCCGGTCCGATCAGTTCCACATGAAGCACCCCGCTTAGGGTACTGGGCTGATGACTGGCCGCTTCAACTACCACAGCCTTAAACCAAATCGTGTCGCCGGTTGTGTATACCTCGGCATCCAATTGCAGGTAAATCTTTTCCGCAAATGCTGCATGGGCAATAAATCGGTCGAATTGCGCATGAACCGGCAGCGCATATGCCCAGAAAAATAGCGTTACCAGTATTTTGTATCTCCGCTTCATACGAACAGACACCAAAATAGAAAATTTCACTGGCTTGCGCTTTTTTTATTTTTTCTCTTGACAATAAAAAAATTTCACGTACATTTGGCACATCAAAAATAAAATGATGTTAACACGGAACAATGCATACTGGTTTTTTGGTTTCTTTTACTTTAGCAGTGAGAGCCGGGATTGATATGCATTGATAACGAGAAGATATAAATGTGAAAGTCCCGGCAAGAAAAGCCGGGACTTTTTTTTGTCCTTTATCATATTATATGAGCATAAAAGTAGCCATACAGGGCGTTAAGGGTTCGTTCCACGAAGAGGCGGCCTACAAATATTTCGGTGATACCATTGAAACGGTCGAATGCGAGTCGTTCAAAAAGACTTGCGAGTTGCTGAAACAGGGCAAGGTCGATTATGTGGTGATGGCGATCGAAAATTCCATTGCAGGCAGCTTAATTCCCAACTATGCATTGCTTCGGGATTACCGATTCCCGATTGTCGGGGAAGTATACCTACATATCAAGCTGCACCTGATGGCGTTGCCGGGTGTTTCCCTGCAGGACATCAAATTCATTCAATCCCACCCGATTGCCCTGCAACAATGCAACGACTATCTGGAAGAAAATCCGCAATTCAAGGTAACCGAAGCCGAGGACACCGCTGCAAGCGCACAACGGGTGAGTGAGCTCCAACTGAAAGATACGGCAGCCATCGCTCCCCAGCTCGCGGCAAAATTATATGGACTGGAAATCCTGGAACGCCGCATTGAAACCAACAAGAAAAATTACACCCGTTTTCTTATCCTGACCGACAAGCCCGAAGAAAAATCCAAAGTAAACAAGGCTTCGATTTCATTTCAGACGGGGAACGGCGTGGGATCGCTCTCTACCGTCCTTCAGTGCTTTGCTGAGCAGAACATAAACCTGAGCAAAATACAATCCATGCCCGTACTCGGCAAACGCAACGAATACGACTTCTATGTCGACGTGGAATGGGAAAACCAGGCAGACTACGACGTCGCTATCCGCCGCGTACTCAAGCATACGAGCAACTTCAACATCATGGGTGAATATGTTAAGAATGAAAAGGTTTAAATTCAGAAAGTCGGAAAGCCAGAAGTCCAAAAGATAATACTGATAACAAAAAAGCAAAATAAACAAATAACACAATGAAACAGACATTAGACATCGTACCCTTAAAATCGTGGTTTGACACCGGTGATGCGCCCCTGATCATCGCAGGGCCCTGCAGCGCCGAAACCGAAGAGCAATTGGTCGCAACCGCCCACCTGCTCGCCAACACCGGAAAAGTAAACGTGCTGCGTGCAGGCATCTGGAAACCCCGTACGCGTCCGGGTGAATTCGAAGGTATCGGCAGCATCGGGCTGCAATGGTACCGGCGGGCAAAAGAAGAAACCGGATTGCCGATTTCTACGGAAGTAGCCACTGCCAAACACGTTGAGGAAGCGCTTGCCGCCGGTGTCGATATTCTGTGGATAGGCGCCCGCTCTACCGCCAATCCTTTCACCGTACAGGAAATTGCTGATGCGTTAAAAGGCGTGGATGTGCCCGTGCTTGTTAAAAATCCCGTAAATCCGGACCTGTCCCTGTGGCTGGGTGCCCTGGAGCGCGTAAATCGTGCAGGTATTAAAAAATTGGCGGCCATCCACCGGGGCTTTTCCTCCTACGAAAAAACGGCCTTCCGCAATGAGCCTATGTGGGATATCGCCATCCAGTTAAAGACGTTGGTCCCCGATCTACCCGTCATTAATGATCCCAGCCACATCTGCGGCAATCGCGAACTCATACCCTACATTGCACAAAAGGCATTTGATATGGATATGCAGGGACTGATCGTGGAATCCCACATTGATCCATCAGTAGCCTGGACCGACGCCAAACAGCAGGTAACTCCCCAGGCACTTTCCGATCTATTGACCAGCCTGACATTCCGCCACGCCAAATCGGACGACCCCGTATTCGAGGATAAACTGGCCGGCTTGCGTAAAGACATCGACAAATTGGACGACCAGATCATCAAGATTCTGAGCGACCGGATGAAAATCGTTGAGAAAATCGGTGAATACAAGCGCGACAACAACGTAACGATTTTGCAGGTAAACCGATGGGACGAAATCATTCATAAACGCAGCAATGTAGCGCAGGCACTTAAATTGGATAAAGACTTCGTCGTAAAATTACTGGAGCTTATCCACAACGAGTCTATCCGGAAGCAGAATGAAATCATGAACAGCAAACCGGTTGCGGAGGTCTAATGGAAACTAACGCCATTAGACTTTCCCATCCGACGAAAACCCTTCGGGGAACCGTTGAACTGACGGGATCCAAAAGCGAGAGCAACCGGGCACTGATCATCCAGGCATGGAGCGGCGGTGTGGTGGAAGTAGCCAATCTTTCGTCCGCCGCCGACACCGAGACGCTGAAACAAGCGCTGCATGCAACCACCACCGCGGCAACCGAGGAAGAGACCACCGTGATCGACATAGGCCCAGCCGGTACGGCTATGCGTTTTTTAACGGCTTATTTACCAACCACCAACGGAAGATATCTCCTCACGGGAAGTGAACGAATGAAGCAGCGCCCCATCGGCATTCTCGTGGACGCGTTGCAGACGTTGGGCGCTCATATCGCGTTTGCCGGGCAACCCGGGTATCCACCGTTGTCGATAAGCGGCGGATTCAATCAGATCACGGATACGGTTACGGTAAAAGGCGATGTGAGCAGTCAGTACCTATCGGCTTTATTGCTTATCGCACCCACCCTGCCGAAGGGCCTGCGCTTGCAAATAGCGGGGGAACTTACGTCCCGTCCTTACTTGATGATGACGCTGGATATGCTGCGCGAGGCCGGCATCCAGCACGAATGGCAGGGTAACACCATCCACATCACCCCGCAGCAGGCCCACCCCTGCCGCATGGTTATCGAACCCGACTGGAGTGCCGCATCCTATTGGTATGCGATGGTAGCACTCAGCAAGGACGCCGAGGTATTTCTGCCAAACCTAAAAAACCGAAGTCTACAGGGCGATGCCGCCATCGTTGCGATCATGGCACATTTCGGCATTGAATCGTCTTTTGTTGACGGTGGACTGTCCATCCGGAAAAAAACGGAGCGCCAAACACCGGAAATCAGATTGTTCGATTTCAAAGAATGTCCTGATCTCGCCCAAACGGTTATTGTCTGCGCCGCGGCGTTGCAACAGGACCTATCCTTTACGGGATTGCATACCCTTAGGATCAAAGAAACCGACCGCATCGCTGCCCTGCAAACGGAACTGGGTAAATTCGGTGTGCAGCTCATTGAAGACGGAGAGGTTTATCACCTGCGGACGGCAGAATTCAGGAAGCCCGAACACCTGGTGTTCGACACCTATGAGGATCACCGCATGGCAATGGCCTTCGCTCCGCTTGCGTTGGTGTTCGATAGCATCCGTATCAACGAACCCCATGTGGTCGAAAAATCGTACCCTGACTTCTGGAAACATTTGAAACAACACGGATTTGTTATAACTTAGCCGCCAGTTGAAGAAACCATGCTAAAAAACGTAATTCGCAACTCTAAAATCTAAATAGGAATGGCCGGCAACTCTTTTGGAGATATATTTCGCATCACGACGTTTGGCGAATCGCACGGCGAAGCCATCGGCGTGATCATTGATGGGTGCCCTCCCAATATCGCCATCGACGAGGCGTTTATTCAATCGGAACTGGACAAGCGCCGTCCGGGCCAGTCCAAAATCACTACCCAGCGGAAAGAAAGCGATACCGCCAAAATCCTGTCCGGCGTATTTGAAGGCAAATCCACCGGCACGCCCTTGGCATTGGTTATCCCCAACGAAGACCAACGCTCCAAGGATTATTCGCACATTGCCGACAAATACCGTCCTTCCCATGCGGACTATACGTATCAGATGAAGTATGGTATACGCGATTACCGGGGTGGGGGTCGATCTTCCGCACGTGAAACGGCCGCGCGCGTGGCTGCGGGGGCCGTGGCAAAAAGCTTTCTGGCACAATCCGGCATCCGTATCTTCGCCCACGTATCGGGTGTGGGTAAAATTGAAGCGCCTAATTTGCCAACCCATGACATCGATGAACTGGCGGCCTTGCGGGAAAGCAACATGGTGCGTTGTGCCGATCCGGCAACGGCCAACGAAATGATTTCGTTTATCGAAGCGATCCGCAAAGCCGGAGATACGGTAGGTGGCCGGATCAGTGCCACCATCCAACACGTACCGGTGGGCCTGGGCGAACCTGTGTTTGATAAATTGCATGCGGATCTGGCCAAAGCCATGATGAGCATTAACGCTGTACACGGATTCGAATACGGATCGGGATTTGCCGGATCGGAAATGCAGGGATCGGAACATAACGATGTTTTTATCAACCCGGATGGCGATGAGAAAAAACTGAAAACGCTAACCAACTTTTCGGGAGGGATTCAAGGGGGAATTTCCAACGGGATGGACATCACTTTCCGTGTGGCATTCAAGCCTGTAGCGACCCTCATGCGCCCCCAGCAAACCGTTAACGAAGCCGGCGAGGCTACTGAAATTACCGGAAAAGGTCGTCATGACCCTTGCGTGGTTCCCCGTGCTGTGATCATCGTAGAGGCCATGGCGGCTCTGGTTATCGCCGATCATTTACTCAAAAACCAATTATATGACCAAACAAGATAATTCGCTGGTTATCGCTTCCGATATCGGGGGCACACACATAACCGCTGCCCTGGTCGATATCTGCCAGTGGCAGGTAATCAGTGAATCAACGGCAAGGCATGCGGTTAATTCACATGCGGATGCTAAATCGATTTTATCAGCTTGGGCTTCTCCATTCAAGGAAGTAATTGCCAACCACCCTACCCTGGCCTCACCGATGATCGGCATTGCCATGCCGGGGCCGTTTGACTATGAAGGCGGTATTTCGCGTATGCGCGACCAGGATAAATACGACAACCTCTACGGCATGGATATCCGCAGGGAGTTGGCAGAACGAACCGACGTAGAAGGCGTCAATATCCGTTTCATCAACGATGCTGCGGCGTTTCTCCAGGGTGAGGTGTTCGCCGGAAAGCATAACGGTCATGCGAAAATGCTGGGAATCACCTTGGGGACAGGGCTGGGAAGCGCCGTATGGGAGAAAGGAAGTAATGCAGTCGACGCCGATTTGTGGAAGACTCCTTATCTCGATAGCAACATGGAGGAACATCTAGTTACCCGTTGGTTCGTACGGCGCGCGGCGCAATATGGCATAAAAGTGACCGGGCTACGTGAACTTCTCCAACTACGTGAGCAACATACGTTCGTAGAAGATATTCTGGCCGAATACAGCCACCACCTGATTCAATTTTTAACCTTTTTCAGCGAACAGGAAAAAACAGAAAAATTCATCATCGGCGGCAATATCTCTCGGGCATGGAATATTTTTTACGGTTTCGATCCCGATGGATTTGCACAGTTCGACATCCACATCAGCCAATTGGGCGAGGACGCTGCACTGATTGGCGCAGCGGCTCTGTTTGCATCGTGACCCCATACCCTGCGTACCGGAAATGGGCGGTATGCTTGCTACATCGGTTGTAATACCACTGTCATATTTACGGCCGGTGTAGCGAGTGACCCTAGGAAACTGCCACTATCTAAACCAAAAATTCAGTAAATTTGTTATTTACATAATGCCCGCCTAGCGACTGGAGGGGTCAAATTGTAAGGTCATGAAAAAGATAGTCACAACCTCGATAGCGTTCCTAATCGGATTAGCACTGATGGGCAGCGCCGTTTACCGTGTGATGAGCGGCAGCAAAAATTCCAACAAAAACAACAACGTCATGAATAACGAGAAAACAACCGCAGGTACCGCTGTTATCTATTTTGCCGGAGGCTGCTTTTGGGGCACAGAGCATTTCTTCAAACAAGTACAAGGTGTCACAGCCACCGAAGTTGGTTACGCCAACGGTCACATTGAAAATCCTACGTATCAGCAGGTAGTTCAGGATAATACCGGATTTGCTGAAACGGTAAAGGTTACGTACGACCCCGAAACCGTCGATTTAAATCTCTTGCTCGATCTGTATTTCAAAACGATCGATCCCACTAGCCTCAATAAACAAGGCAACGATCGGGGCACGCAATACCGGACAGGCATCTATTATACCGATGAAGCACAGCGTCCATTAATCAAGCAGGCGGTGGCAACCGTAGCCAAACAATACGCCCAACCGATCGTGGTGGAGGTTACGCCGCTGGAAAATTTTTATACCGCAGAAGATTATCATCAGGACTATCTGGATAAAAACCCCAACGGATACTGCCACATCAGTCCGGCACTCTTCGAACTGGCCCGGAAGGCCAATGCAAAGAAAGAAGCCAGTGCCGCGCAGACTTATAAAAAACCGGATGCTGAGACGCTCAGGAGAACGCTCACACCTCAGCAATATGCCGTTACGCAGGAAAACGCAACCGAAAGACCTTTCGAAAACGCCTATAACGATGAGTTTCGCGAAGGTATCTATGTGGATATCACGACCGGGGAGCCGCTTTTTGTATCGACTGATAAATTCGAATCGGGATGCGGATGGCCAAGCTTTTCGAAACCGATCGACGATTCGCTGATCGAAGAATTGGAGGACAATTCGTTTGGCATGCGCCGTACCGAGGTACGCAGCAAAACGGGTGATGCCCACTTGGGACATGTATTCAACGATGGCCCAAGGGAAAAAGGCGGACTTCGCTATTGCATTAACAGTGCTTCGCTTCGTTTTATCCCGAAAGAGGACATGGAAAAAGAAGGATATGCCAAGTATCTGCCGTTGGTTAAACCAGCCGATGCAATAGCTTCGTCAGGTCATTAGCCGCCAAACAGGTCTGGATAATCTTTGGGGCTGGCCTCGTGCATAATGGCATAGACGGCCTCGATAACATCGTCGGCCGATGGTTTGGAGAAATAATCACCGTCTGAACCATACGGCGGACGATGCGCTTTGGCGCTTAACGTCCTGGGTTGTCCATCCAAGTGATAGTACCCGTTCTGTTCTTCCAGAATCTGCTGCAGGATGAATGCCGAGGCACCGCCCGGCACATCCTCATCTACCACTAACAATTTATTGGTTTTGCTGAGGGATTGTGCGCAAAGGTGTTCTTCATCGAAAGGCTGCAACGTTTGGGGATCTACAATCTCAATCGAAATTCCCAATTTCTCCAGTTCGGAAGAGGCCTCCTGTACCACGCGCAATGTCGAACCATAGGACACCACCGTCACGTCGCGTCCTTCCCTGACAATTTCAGCTTTACCCAAAGGCACGGTAAATTCACCTACGTTCACAGGCATGCGCTCTTTCAGGCGATAACCGTTGAGGCACTCGACGACGAGCGCGGGCTCATCCGATCGCAGCAGTGTATTGTACATTCCCGCCGCCTGCGTCATATTCCGGGGCACGCAAACGTGAATACCACGCATTGATCCTAAAATCATGCTCATGGGTGATCCCGAATGCCAGATACCTTCCAGCCGGTGGCCGCGTGTCCGGATGATCAGCGGTGCTTTCTGCCCGCCCTTGGTGCGATAGCTGAGGCTTGCCAAGTCGTCGGTCAACACCGTTAAACCGTACACCAGGTAATCGATGTACTGGATTTCGGCGATGGGTCGCAAGCCTCGCATAGCCATTCCCATCCCTTGGCCGATGATAGCCGATTCCCTGATGCCTGTGTCAAAAATCCGGTTTTCGCCATATTTGGCCTGTAATCCGGCAAAGCCTTGGTTTACGTCGCCGATTTTACCCACATCTTCACCAAAAGCTACCAGTCGGGGATCACGGGCAAAATTTGCATCAAAACAGGCGTTCAAGACCTCCCGGCCATCGACCGTCTTGCTGTCTATATCGTATTCGGCCGACACAACGGGAATGTGTTTGGGTGATTCGACGGTATCGGTAAACAAATGGGAATTATACCGATCACGATTTACCTGCTGCTTCTGATCGTACCATGACAGCAATGCGGTTTTTTCTTCACTCTGCACATGGCGCAGCAAGCGGATCACCCGCCTAACCGTGCTATATACCTCCTTGAGTGAAGGCTCCGTGATTGACCTCAGCTCGTTGAGCAGCACTTGTACGGTCTCATCGGGAATCACGCTCAGCAAACCGAGGGCTTCATCTACTTCCTTTTTAAGTGCGCGATTGTAATCCGCCCAGGCCTTTCGTTGCTCGGCACGTACGTGCTCTTTTACACCACGTTCGATCTCCGCCAATTCACCTTCGTCCGCTATACTCGATTCAATCATCCATGCTCGCATTTTGGCGATGCAGTCAAATTCCTTTTCCCAAGCAAGTCGCTCCCTTGATTTATAGCGTTCATGAGAGCCCGATGAAGAGTGCCCAAGCGGCTGTGTCATCTCCGTTACATGGATCAATACCGGAATGTGCTGCTCGCGACTGATCTGCGCGGCACGCTCGTAGGTTTCGCAAAGCCCCGGATAATCCCAGCCTTTCACTTTAAAGATTTCAAATCCCGCTCCCTTTTCATCCCGCTGGAATCCCCGGAGTACTTCGGAAATATCCGCCTTTGTCGTTTGGATTTCATTAGGTACCGAAATTCCATAGCCATCGTCCCAGATTGAAATGACGGTGGGGATCTGCCTTACGCCCGCAGCGTTCACCGCCTCCAGAAAGACCCCTTCGGAGGTAGAAGCGTTGCCAACCGTACCGAATGCTACCTCGTTTCCCCCATTGGAGAACTGGCCGAATCCGGCAAGATCAGCGTTGTTCCTGTATAGCTTGGACGCCAATCCGAACCCCAGCAAACGCGGCATCTGGCCCCCTGTGGTCGAGATATCCGAAGCCGAATTCTTCATTAACGTCTGGTCTACCCATCTTCCTTCCGGCGTCAGCATCCGCGTGGCAAAATGGCTATTCATTTGTCTTCCAGCGGAAGAGGGATCCGCCTCCACATCCGGATGGGCATACAGCTGTGAAAAAAACTGGTATACCGTAAATATACCCGACGCAAACATGAACGTCTGGTCACGGTAATAACCCGAACGCCAATCACCCAGCTGGAACACCTTGGCCATCGCAATTTGCGCGAGTTCCTTACCGTCGCCGAAAACGCCAAATTTGGCCTTGCCGGTGAGGACCTCCTTGCGCCCCAATAAACTCACGAACCTGCTCTCTACAGCTATCCGGTAATCCGCAATGACAATCGTTTTGAAATCGTCAAAACTGAGTTTCGCTACGGGTTGCTCGCTTGGTTTAATATGAGTATTCGACATAATTAAATTGCGTTGGCTCCAAAAATAGAAAAATATATTTTTTTAAAAGCGACATTGACTTTTAAATTCAGGCGCGTCTACGGGTTTTGGCAAAATTGGCCGTTATTCGGAATTATTGCACGGCAGTACTGCATACGATGCCGTTACCGTCTTTCCTTTTATATTCCACTAGTATATAACGCTAAAATGCGTCAAAGATTGTGCAATGCCGGTTAATCCGCGCAATTCGTAAAATTCATCTAAATAAATTATTATGCTTGCATAGTATTTTTAATTCCGTAATTTCGTAGTATGACACCGGTAATCATAAGCCAGTTAATCTTTGCGATCTTGTTAGGATCTGCCCTTTTGTTGGCCACCTACAATACGCGCAAAATCATTCAAAACATCCGGCTGGGAAGAGCCGAACACCGCAGCGCCGACCCGGCGAGACGCTTGCGCATTATGCTTTTGGTGGCATTCGGCCAACAGAAAATGTTCAAGCGCCCGTTTCCGGCACTCTTACACCTTTTTGTCTACCTGGGATTTTGCATCATCAACATTGAGATGCTCGAAATTGTGATCGATGGCTTATTGGGCACTCACCGCGCTTTTTCGGGTTTAGGAACGTTTTATTCCTTTTTAATCGGCGCCTTCGAATGGTTGGCACTAAGTGTCCTGGCTGGCTGTGTTATTTTTCTTGCCCGACGCAACCTGGCCCGGGTCAGGCGCTTTTTTGGAAAGGAAATGACCTCCTGGCCCCGCACGGACGCCAATCTTATCCTCATTGCCGAAATCCTGCTCATGGCTGCCTTCCTGACCATGAATGCGGCTGATCACAAATTGCAGCTACTGGGTGTGCCCCATTATACGCAGGCGGGCGCTTTTCCGGTAAGCAGTTGGTTGATGCCGCTACTGCCGGATGGCGTTTCATCACTCATTGGTATCGAGCGATTCTGTTGGTGGTTTCACATCGTCGGTGTACTGGTTTTTCTCAATTACCTCCCCTATTCTAAACACCTGCACATCGTATTGGCTTTTCCCAACACCTATTTTTCGAATCTGCATCCGAAAGGGCATTTCACGAATATGGACAGTGTGACGAACGAGGTGAAGGCGATGCTTGATCCATCGTACACACCGGAAAATACGGCTGCTCCCCTCCGTTTCGGCGCGAAAGATATACAGGATCTTACCTGGAAAAATTTATTGGAAGCATATACCTGCACTGAATGTGGCCGGTGCACATCGGTATGTCCGGCCAACATCACCGGCAAGCTTCTCTCCCCGCGTAAAATTATGATGGACACGCGGGACCGGACGGTGGAAGTTGGGGAAAACATCCGGAAAAACAACGGGTTTAAAGATGACGGTAAGTCGTTACTTGATAATTACATCACGCGTGAAGAAATTTGGGCATGCACCACCTGCAATGCCTGTGTGGAAGCCTGTCCGGTAAATATCAATCCCTTGGAAATCATCATGGAGCTGCGCCGCTTCGCGGTCATGGAAGAATCCCAGGCCCCGGCCACGCTCAATGCGATGTTTAGCAATGTCGAGAACAACGGCGCCCCGTGGAAATATGCGCAGGCAGATCGGGCGAATTGGGTTGGAAGGGTTAGTTAATTGAAAATGATACAATCGAAAATTGAAAATGGTTGTATGAGAATTGGAAACGAACTTTCAATTTAAAAAAATGGAAGAGCTACACATACCGACGATGGCAGAACTGGTGGCCAGGGGCGAAACCGCCGATATCCTTTTTTGGGTGGGCTGTGCGGGCAGTTTTGACGAACGTGCCCAGCGCACTACCCGCGATATCTGCAAAATCCTGCATCACGTTGGCATAAAGTACGCGATCCTAGGCACGGAGGAAAACTGTACAGGCGATCCCGCGAAACGCGCCGGAAATGAATTTCTTTTCCAGATGCAAGCCTTGATGAATATCCAGGTACTCGATGGTTATGAAGTAAAGAAGATCGTCACCGCCTGCCCGCATTGCTTCAATACACTTAAAAACGAATATCCCGATCTGGGCGGGCATTACGAGGTTATTCATCATACCCAGCTGATCCAGCAGCTGATCGACGAAGGTAAACTCAGGGCCGAAGGCGGCGAATCTTTCAAAGGACGGCGCATTACCTACCACGATCCTTGTTATCTAGGACGGGGTAATGATGTTTACGAAGCGCCACGTAAGGCATTGGAAAGCCTTGACGCCCAGCTGGTGGAGATGAAGCGCTGCCGCAGCAATGGCTTATGCTGCGGTGCCGGTGGTGCGCAGCTATTCAAAGAGCCTGAAAAAGGAGAAAAGGATATCAATATCGAGCGCATCGAAGAAGCGCTGGAAACCAGCCCTCAAATTGTTGCGGCCGCCTGTCCTTTCTGCATGACCATGCTGCGCGATGGCGTGAAGGCCAAGGAGAAAGAGCAGGAGATACAGGTGTTGGACATTGCCGAAATCACCGCCCGGGCCAATGGTTTATAGCCAAACTATTTAAACCACCCGTAGGTAAACCCCAGCAAGAACAGCCTCCCCGGCTGACCCGGCATGTATGTTAAATAATTAACACCTTCGGGGTGTACGGCGGCGCATGCCCACGGCACGCTCGACACTGCATCGGGAGCGCTTTGCCGCTGCTTCGTTATGCGAGCACCCGGCGTGGACGGAAAGTCCACATCGAGTCGACGTCTATGTGGCAGCAAGTGCTTTCACGGTAGCGGCACCGTGGCTAAGATAAGCGGGAATTACCGCAGTGCATCAATGGCATCCTGCAATGCCGGGTCGTTCGCCTTAATTGCATAGTATTTGGCGATATGGCCATCGGGGCTGACAATCAAGTAACGCGGAATCCAATTCAGGTCTATCGCATTGGTAAAGTCATTCTTCCAATCGGTTTTAAACCAATAATGCTCCCCTTTCAGGTGGAACTTCTGGATGCCGTTTTTCCATTGTTGCTCCTGTCGATCAAGGGAAAAATACACCGTATGGAGATCCGGGTTGGCTTTTTGAAGTGCATACAGTTCCGGAAATCCGTTGATACAATCCGGACACCAGGTTGCCCAGATGTATAGCAATACCGTTTTGCCTTTATTAGCGGCCAAGATTTCGCCGGCGGTTTTCTGCTGCCCATCCAGTCCGAACAAGGGTTGCTGCAACGCCGCTTCCGGGAATTCGGTCTTGGATACGGCAGGCGCCTCCTGCCCCTTGGACAATTGCACCATGAGAACACTCAATAGTATTAAAATGTTGGCTTTCATGACGCAAAGATACAGTTTTTTAACGTTGCGACCGTTGCGTGGATTCCCTTGGAAACAGTACCCCCGGCAAAACAATCTCCCGTGATTGAAAATTGGATTTGCGAACAATATGCTGCAGTAGGAGCTCACAACTCAGTTTTCCGACTTCATACGCGGGTTCCGCCACGGTGGAAAGCGTAGGCGAAATGATGGTCGACATTGGGTCATTTGTAAATCCAATGACACCAAAATCGCGCCCGATCACTACGTTACGTGCCTTGAGTGCCTGCATCACACCGATAGCTTTGCGGTCATTGACAGCAAAAACCGCATCCGGTCGCTCCGCCAGTTCAAACAATCTCATCAGATCCGCTTCGCCATGTGCCTGTGAAAACCCTGAATGGATGATCCATTCGGAATTAACCGGTATGTTATACTTGCCAAGCGCATCCAGATAACCCGCCAATCGATTTTTCGTGAAGTCGAGGTTCTCTGGACCTGCTATGTGCGCAATCCGGGTAAACCCCTGTTGGATCAGGTGTTCAACTGCCTCAAACGCTCCATTATAATCATCCTGTACTACCTTGGATGCATCCACGCCGCCTAGTACCCTGTCGAAAAACACAACCGGTGTTCCCTCGGAAATGATGCGCTCGAAATAACCGTTGGCTGCAGAATCTGAACACACAGACGCGAGGATCCCGTCCAGGTGCTGCGCATTCAGGTTTTTCACAACATCCAATTCCCGCTCCGGTGAATCATTGGTCACATAAAGTACGATATTGTATCCTTTTGCATAAGCCATCTCCTGAATGCCGGTAATCACCATCGAAAAATAATAATTGGTGATGAAAGGCAGGATGATCCCGATGTTACGTGTTCCACCCCCGGCTAACCCCGCAGCATTGAAATTCGGTTTATAGTCCAGTTCTCTAGCCAATTGCAGCACCCGCTCACGCGTTTCGGGATTGACGTCGTATGCATCGCGCAGAGCCCGCGACACCGTTGAAATCGAAATGTTTAATATCCGGGCGATGTCCTTGATGGTGATGTGTTCTGGCATAACAAACGGATAACCTTCTGTCGATAAACAAATTTATATAAATAACGGATGAAACCTGCATAAATCGCCAAAAGCAAATTTAGTCAGATGAAAATAGCAGATAACTCATTATTTCGGCAACGTTCCCGATAATATAAGCGTGCAAATAATTGCTTCGCGAATCATGGCTTGATATATTTGAGATACCAATTAGGAACTAATATTCAAACTGAGGGTTCGGAGTCGATGAAATCTGCCATGAAAGCAACTTTGACAAAAGGTACTATAAATGCATGAAGACATATAACAACCGACGGGATTTTTTAAAAATGGCGGGCATAGGAGGCGTCACAGCGCTGACCGCCCATACCACGCCCCACTTATCGTTACCGCCTGCTGCTGGATCCGGATCGAACGCCGCGCAAACCACCGAAAAGGCAGGGTTGGAACGCCTCAACCGTTTCCCGCGTATCATGCAGGAATACATGATAAGCTACGTTCGTAAAAAGGAACGTCAAAGCAACGAGCTAAGAAACGGTCTAAAGACAAGGGAAGATGCAGTCAGATACGTAGAAAGCGTCCGAAACAAAATCAACACCGTGCTGGGACCCTGGCCTGAAAAGACGCCTTTACATGCGCGGGTAATGGGAAAAGTCGAACGTGAGGGATATACCCTTGAAAAAATAATCTTTGAAAGCCGACCGAACTTTCTGGTAACCGCAAATCTATACCTCCCCCATAACCGGAAACATCCGCTGCCTGGCGTATTGGGCACCTGCGGCCATAGCGACAACGGAAAGGCTTCTGCTGCCTACCAATCGTTTTGCCAAGGGCTTGCCAAAAAGGGTTACGTGGTGCTGATATATGATCCGGTAGGACAGGGAGAGCGATTACAATACGTCGACGAAAACCTCAAACCTGTTATGCGCATCGGAACGGAGGAGCACAATTACATGGGCAATCAGTTGGTGCTAAATGAAGGCTCGCTCAGCCATTGGTTTGCATGGGACGGAATACGTGCATTGGACTATTTATTAAGCAGACCAGAAGTAGATCCGAACCACATCGGCGTAACGGGAAACTCGGGTGGAGGGACGCAAACCACGTTACTGTGCGGAATCGATCCGCGCATCACCATGGCTGCCCCGGGCTGTTACATTACCACCTGGAGGCGCAATCTCGAAAATGAAGAGGCCGCGGATGCGGAACAATGCCCTCCCGGGGCCATTGCCCAAGGGCTGGATCACAGCGATTTCCTAGCCGCGATGGCGCCCAAACCGGTGATTATTTTGGCCCAAGAAAAAGATTTTTTTGACGTACGCGGTGCCCTTGAAGCTTTTGAACGCCTGAAACACCTGTTTAAATTGCTGGGCGCGGAAGATCAGATCGAATGCCACATCGGATCGGATTACCATGGCTATTCCAAGGGAAACCGGGAGGCCATGTACCGGTGGTTCAATCGGTTCACTCGTCTATCGACCGAACACCAAGAGCCCGCTCTCTCCATCGAAGCGGACGAAACACTCCGGTGCACACCTCGGGGACAGGTCAAAGCACTGAGGTCAAAAACCGTTCACCAATTTGTCGAGGAACGGGCTGCCGCTTTAACGGAAGGAAGGCCAACCCGCACGGGAGAAGCGCTCAGGACGACCGTATTAAACAGCCTGAAGTGCCCGCATGCCGACCGTGTGCCCGACTACCGGATTCTACGAAGCCCGGGCGACCGATCTTATCCCACCGAGCATTCAGCACACTACGCGGTCGAGACGGAGGAAGGGATTTTTTCCTTGCTTTATTTGCTTCGTAACGAACCGCACTATTCGCGCCTTCCCAATCAGCAAAATCCGGCGATCCTGTACGTCGCTCACCGTTCGTCGGATGAAGAACTCCGTACCGAGCCACTGATCAAGGAATTGATCACCCGGTACCCGGACGCTGCTTTCTATGCCTGTGATGTCCGCGGCATCGGTGAATCGCAGCCAAACACCACAAACCGGGGATTTGACACATCGTATGGAAGCGATTACTTCTATGCCGTACACGGTCTGATGATTGACTATCCCTACGTCGGACAGCGCACTTACGACGTACTCCAGGTGATAAACCTGTTGAAGTCCGCAGGACACACGGATGTTCACTTGGTGGGCAGGGGCTGGGGAGCCATTCCGGCGACGTTTGCCGCCCTATTGGCGGACGACGTTACCCGGGTAACGTTAAAAAATGCGCCTGTAAGCTATGCCGATATTGCCAAAAGCGAGCGGTACAATTGGCCGCTATCGGCCTTGATTCCCGGAGTGCTGGCCCATTTTGACTTACCCGAATGTTATACAGCGCTGAAATCAAAAAACCTAACACAAATTGAGCCTTGGTCGGCCCTCGCTGATAAACCCTAATCAACGGATACTAAAAGTCTATAAACATGTCAAACAGAAGAACGTTTTTGAAACAATCCGGTCTCGCAGGTGCGGGGCTGTTCGGCACCTCCCTGTTCGGTGTGGCCTGTGCAGAGAACACCAAGACCTCGGATGAGTCGCTGTCGCACATCCGCCAGCAAGCAAACCAGTCGCACACGCAACAATTCAACATGTGCGGGTACGCCGCGCCGCCCTTGGAGAATGTGCGTATCGGCTTTGTTGGCGTCGGCAACCGCGGTTCGGCCGCCGTGCAGCGGATGAGCTACATCCAAGGCGTCTCCATCCAAGGCATTGCCGATATCAGACCTGAAAAGGCCGAAGCCGCCAAACAGCGCATTCAGGGGCCCGGTCACGAGGCGACGTTGTACACGGCTGATGAAAATTCGTGGAAAGAACTTTGCGAACGCGAGGATGTGGACCTCATTTACATTGCCACCCACTGGAAACTGCATGCACCTATCGCGATTTACGCAATGGAGCACGGAAAGCACGTCGCCACGGAAATTCCCGCAGCGACGACCGTGGAAGATTGCTGGAAGCTGGTAGAGACGTCTGAACGGACACGCAAGCACTGCGTGATTCTTGAAAATTGCTGTTATGACTTCTTTGAACTTCTTACGCTCAATATGATACGGCAAGGCTTTTTCGGCGAGCTGATCCATGGCGAAGGGGCATACATTCATGACATCCTGGATAGCTTGGTTGATCCCACAAGACGCTACGACTTCTGGCGTTTGGAAGAAAATACCCATCGCAATGGCAATCTTTACCCTACGCACGGTCTGGGACCGATTTGCCAAGCCATGGATATCAACCGAGGCGACCGCCTCGAATACATGACGTCGATGGCGTCGGACGATTTCATGCTGAAGCAGCGCATTGAAGAAGCCGCAAAGGAATACCCGGAATTGCGCAGTCATGTCGGGCCGACTCCCCGAAGCAACATGAACTCCAGCACCATTCGCACGGCCAAAGGCCGGACCATACTGCTCCAGCACGACGTGTCTACGCCACGCCCTTACTCTCGCATCCATCTTGTAAGTGGCACGAAGGCAACGGCTCAGAAATACCCGCTTCCCCCACGCATTGCCACCGGACATGAGGAATGGTTGAGCGAGGCGGAGTTTGCCAAACTGGAAGCACAATATACACCGCCAATCGTCCAAAAAGTGGGTGAACTGGCTAAAAAAGTCGGTGGACATGGGGGGATGGACTTCCTGATGGATTGGCGCCTCATCGACTGCCTGCGGAACGGCCTTCCCGTGGATATGGACGTCTACGATGCCGCGACGTGGAGCGTCGTCGGCCCGCTCAGCGAATGGTCATCCGCCAACCGGAGCGCACCCATCGACATCCCCGACTTTACAAACGGGGCCTGGAAAACCAACCAACCCGTTGATATCTCCCTTGAAAAAGGCGCAAACACCGACGTAATCTTAGTATAATACATTTCATAATCTAATGAACATCCATATTTTCTCCAACACACAGGAATTAGGTAAGGCAGCTGGAGCCGCTGCGGCAACAATTATCCGGGACACGATTGCCCGGAAAGGTACGGCCAACGTCATACTGGCTACGGGCACAAGCCAGTTTGAGACCATCAAGCAATTAATTGCCGAAGAGGGTATTGATTGGTCTGCAGTGACCATGTTCCACCTCGACGAGTATATCGGCTTGCCCATTACACACAAAGCCAGTTTCCGCAAGTATCTGAAAGAACGCTTTCTCGAACAGGTCCCTCCCTTAAAGGCGGCCTACCTTATCGACGGAGAAACCGACCCACAGTTGGAGACCGAACGACTGGGGCAACTGATTAGGCAACATCCCATTGACGTGGCATTGGTAGGCATCGGCGAAAACGGACACCTCGCTTTTAACGATCCTCCTGCGGATTTCGACACCGATCAACCGTATCTGGTGGTTAATCTTGACGGTCCCTGCCGGGCACAGCAATTTAACGAAGGATGGTTTGCGTCTGTAGACGACGTACCCCTGCAGGCCATCAGTATGTCGGTGCGCCAGATCATGAAATCCGCGCACATCATCTGCTCGGTACCCGATGCCCGGAAAGCACAAGCTGTGAAAGACAGCCTGGAGCATCCCGTGAGCAACCTGCATCCCGCCAGTATCTTACAGCAGCATCCCGACTGCAGGTTTTTCCTCGACCAGGCGTCTGCAAAATTGCTCAGCAAACCGTAATTAATCAGAGCGGCTGTTTATTTCGTCAACGGATGGCAGCCGCTTTCACATCACAAACCGAATTATGGCCCTAACAACAACAGCGTCGTCATTGACCAAACGACAAACCTACAGTTCGATATTCATCATCGGGATGCTGTTTTTTATTTTCGGCTTTGTATCGTGGGTCAACGCGATACTCATCCCCTACTTCAAGATCGCCTGTGAACTGAATCATTTCCAATCGTATTTGGTGGCGTTTGCCTTTTACATTGCGTATTTCGTCATGTCGGTGCCTTCGGCGTACCTGTTGAAGCGGGTGGGATTCAAGAAAGGGATGATGGCTGGCTTCTGGATGATGGCCCTGGGTGCAGCTATTTTCATACCTGCGGCCATGGTCAGGATGTATGAGCTTTTCCTCTTGGGGTTATTTACGTTGGGTGGCGGCCTCGCCATATTGCAAACGGCCGCCAATCCTTACATCACCGTCTTAGGTCCGCAGGAGCGTGCTGCCCAACGCATCAGCATCATGGGCATCTGCAACAAGGGGGCCGGCATCCTTGCTCCCTTGGTGTTTGCTGCTGTTATCCTCCGCCCCACGGACAGCGAATTGTTCAGTCAGATCCCATTGATGGACGACCAAACCCGTACGCAGACGCTTGACGCACTGATCCGGCGCGTCATCGTGCCCTATGGCTGCGTAAGCGCGGTTCTCCTCGCGCTTGGACTGGTTGTACGCTATTCGTCGCTCCCTGAGATCGATACCGAACATGAAACCGAAGCGGTGGCATCGCTCAACGCAGGCAGAACCAGCATCTTTCAATTTCCACACCTCATTTTGGGCGCCGTGGCCATTTTCCTGCATGTGGGCACCCAAGTGATCGCGATCGATACCATTATCGGTTATGCGGGTTCGATGGGTATCGACCTGTTAGAGGCGAAAACCTTTCCTTCCTATACCCTTTCGGCGACGATTATTGGTTACCTGATTGGCATTGCCTGCACGCCCAAATTGTTCAGTCAGCTTACCGCCCTCCGCATTTGTACGGTGCTTGGACTGATTTTTTCATTCGGTATCCTCTTTGCCACGGGCAGTATCCGATTCCTGGGGCACGATACCCATGTGTCGATATGGTTCGTGGTACTACTGGGGTTGGCCAATTCCCTCGTATGGGCAGGTATATGGCCGCTGGCATTAGATGGTCTCGGACGTTTCACGAAGCTCGGCGGTTCCATCCTGATTATGGGCCTTTGCGGCAACGCCATCCTGCCGCTCCTCTATGGTTACCTAGCCGATAACCATTCGCTGCGCGACGGGTACTGGATATTGATACCGTGTTATGCGTACCTCATTTTCTATGCATTCAAGGGCTACCGGATAAAAAAATGGACGTGAAGATAAAATCTGCTTGAGCTGCCGCACAAAACGGCTCAGGCAAGCTTCATAGCCACAAAAACACACCAAGCGAAGCGCTTCATTAATCCGTTTAAATAGATAACGAATCGATAATTATTCAAATGAAAATCATCAACGGCAAAGTCATCACGCCCCATCGCATCCTCGACCGTTGCGCCTTGCTCGTGGTCGATGGCAAGATCGCCGACATCCGGCAAGGCGATATCGACGCACCTGGTGTCGAGGTCTTCGATGCCAAGGGCGCCTATGTGTCACCCGGCTTTATTGACCTGCACGTGCACGGCGGCGGTGGCCATGATTTTATGGATAATACGGTTGAAGCGTACCTTGCTATCGCAAAAACCCATGCCCGTTATGGCACGACAGCTTTATGCCCTACCACACTCACCGCCGAAAAAGCGGATCTGCTTAAGACACTGGAAGTTTATGCACAAGCGGAACGCCAAAATAATCGCGGAGCCCAATTCGTGGGTTTGCACCTGGAAGGGCCGTATTTCGCCCTGAACCAACGGGGGGCGCAGGATCCGAAATACATCCGCAATCCCGATCCAACGGAATACCGGGAAATCCTTGCTGCGTCTCCACATATCCGGCGATGGAGCGCCGCGCCGGAACTACCGGGAGCACTCGAATTCGGACGCTGCCTGCAATCGCACGGTATTTTGGCTGCCGTGGCCCACACCGACGCCATCTATGAAGACGTGGTCGCAGCCGTAGAAAATGGGTATACGCTGGTCACCCACCTCTACTCAGGTATGTCTGGCGTAACACGTCGCGACTGCTTCCGCTATGCCGGCGTGATCGAAGCCGCGTTCCTCCTTGATGAAATGGATGTTGAAATCATTGCAGATGGCGTCCACCTGCCTGCTCCGCTGCTGAAGATGGTTCGTAAATTCAAGGGAGCGCATCGGACGGCGCTGATTACCGATGCCATGCGGGGCGCAGGAATGCCCCCCGGAGAAAGTGTGCTCGGCAATAAAGATACCGGCCTGAAAGTCATCATTGAAGACGGGGTGGCAAAACTGCCCGACCGTAGCTCCTTCGCCGGAAGCGTAGCTACCGCCGACCGGCTTGTCCGAAACATGGTTACATTGGCAGGAGCCGACCTCACCGAAGCCGTTCAGATGATCACTACCACCCCCGCGCGGATCATGGGCATACACGACAAAAAGGGTTCGCTCGCCATTGGAAAAGACGCAGACATTGTAATATTCGATGAACAGATTACTATTAAAGCCACCATTGTTAACGGGACCGCCATTTACGTAGCGGCTGACCGTTAGCCGGGTTGCCTATGTGCAACTCCTTTTTTTTCTTTCTTTTTTACCCCCTACCCTGCTTTTAACTGTACGTTCATATAACGGCCGTTCATAAAATCACGCAAAATAGTAGGGGCACAGAAATCCGGTCCGGACAGAATGATGTACGAACACAATCCGATAATAAAAATTTGACCAACAGATTATGGAAAGAATCTCTATTCACCCAATTAAAGTACTCCTGCTTACGATTACGGGAGTCTTAACCGCCTCCCTTTTGGTCCGGGCACAACAGCCCGCGGAGGTATCAGGAAAAGTGATAACCGCAGAAACCCAGGAACCCGTGGCAGGTGCCACCATCACCGTGAAAGGAACGGCCCGACAGACAGCTACTGACGAAAAAGGCTTGTTCCACATCCAGGCGGCGGAGGGAGACACACTGGTCTGCTCATCCATCGGCTTTACCACACAGGAAAAAACCGTTGGCGCACTCACTTCCTATACCTTCTCCTTACTGTCTGCCCAGGCAGAAACCATGGAGGAAGTGGTGGTTATCGGTTATGGCACCGCCAGGCGGAGTGACCTGACCGGCTCCATCACCCGCGTAGATGCGGCGCAGTTCAAAAACCAACCGACTACGCAGCTCACCGAAATGCTGAACGGTACGGTTGCGGGTTTTAACTCCAATCAAAGCACAACGGCTGCCGGCGGCGGTTCCATGGAAATCCGGGGGCCTAAGTCGCTAAACGCCTCCACCAACCCGATGATCGTACTGGATGGCGTCATTTACAACGGCTCCCTTTCGGATATTAACCCGGCCGACATCCAGTCGATGGATATTCTGAAAGATGCCAGCTCGACAGCGGTTTACGGAGCCAGGGCAGCAGCCGGGGTCATTCAGGTGACCACCCGGAAAGGAATTCAGGGACCACCTAAAATCAGTGTCAGCGCCAATACGGGCATCGCACAGCTGCAACACGCATTTAGACCGTATGATGGAGCAGGATACATCCGATTCCGGCAGGATTTGATGCGCAGCAACAATCCGAACAACCCCTCGTATTATTACCTGAATCCAAATGAACTGCCAGCCGGCGTTTCCTTGGACGACTGGCGGAATGCCAGCAACAATCCACAAGCTGACAACACCCGGGAATGGCTGAGCCGCTTAAACTTTTTCGATATCGAAACCGAAAATTACTTGGCCGGCAAGACCGTCTATTGGCTGGACGAGGTATTTCGAAAGGGGGTACGTCAGAATTACGACCTATCGATCAATGGCGGCGCTGAACGGGTAAAATATTACTGGTCGCTGGGCTACCAGGACAATGAGGGCATTAAGATCGGAGACAAATTCAACACCATACGCAGCCGCGTGAATACCGAATTCACGCTTAACAACTGGTTGTCGGCGGGCATTAACGCCCAATTTTCCGACCGAAATCAACAAGCGATCATCCCGAACTTAGGCGCCATGTTCATCATGAGTCCCTATGGAAGTGTCTACGATGAAAATGGCAACGTAAAATGGTATCCAAACGACTTTCCGACAGCAAGCCCCGTGATCAACAACCTCGGCGGGCAGGATCAGTTCAATAAAGTAAACAGCCTGTTTTCCTCCATTTTCATGACGGTCAAATTGCCGGCTGATATCTCCTATAAAATCTCATTCCAGCCGCGTTATGAGTTCACAAAATTGTATAACTTCTGGCCATCCACAACCATCGAAGGGGGTTCCACGCATACCGACGGCTACGCCACGCGGCGCGATGCATCCAGTTTCGAGTGGATATTGGATCACCTCATCCATTGGAATAAATCGTTTGGGATGCACCAGTTTGATGTGACCTTGCTGTATAGTGCGGAATCCCTGAGAGGGTGGCAATCGGACTTGAGCAACCAACTATTCAGCCCCAACGAGTCACTCGGCTTTCACGGCATTCAGTTCGGGTCGGACCATAACGTAGGTGCCGATGATATGCGGGCCACGGGCGACGCGGCAATGGCGCGCTTAAACTACACGCTTAACGACAAATACCTGCTAACGGCATCGATCCGCCGGGACGGCTATTCGGCCTTCGGCAACAAAAACCCCCGCGCTACGTTTCCGGCCCTGGCGCTGGCCTGGCGCGTATCGCAGGAGCCCTTCTTTCAGGTACCGGCCATCGATGACCTGAAACTGCGCGTTTCCTGGGGACGAAACGGCAATCGGTCCATCGGCGAATATGCCGCTTTGGCGACCGTCAATTCAACACGGTACTACGATGGCTCTGCTACGCGGATTGGCGTGTATAACAACACGTTATCCAATTACGACCTGCGGTGGGAACAGACGGAATCCCTAAATGTGGGGATTGACCTGGCCATGCTGAACAACCGGCTGAGCCTGACCGCCGATGTGTACGACATGACCACCACCGACCTATTGATGGAACGTCTGTTACCAGAGATTACCGGTTATACAGACGTCGTCACCAACCTCGGCGAACTGGGCAACAAGGGATGGGAACTCTCGGTAAATACCGTCAATGTCAGCAAACCGAAATTCCGGTGGACAAGCAGCTTTGTGTATTCGGCTAACCGGAACAAGATCAAAAGGCTGTTCGGTGATTACGGAGACGTAACCGTTAATGGCAAATCGGGATACCAGGAATTGCCGGATTATTCCAATGAATGGTTTCCCGGACAATCGATAGACCGGATATGGAACTATAAAGTATTAGGTATCTGGCAAAGCAACGAAGCGGAGGAAGCGGCGGCATACGGCCTGAAGCCGGGCGATTTCAAAGTCGTGGATGTGGATGGCAACTACGTATATGATGCGCTTACCGACAAGCAATTTATCGGTTACGAACAGCCGCGCCACCGGCTGGGTTTGCGCAATACGTTTGACTTTTTACAGAACTTCAGCTTTTCATTCTTTCTTCGGGCGGAACTCGGTCATATGGGGTATTTCAACGAAGCAGAACGAAGAGGTGGATCTGATACATACGACCGCAGGAGTACGTATGATCTGCCTTACTGGACACCGGAAAATGGCAACAATGAATATCCCCGGCTCAATACCGTAACGACCGCGTTCGGCGGTGGAATACGGATCTTCAAACCCCGTTCATTTGTGCGTTTGCAGGATGTTTCACTGTCCTATACCTTGCCCGAAGAACTTGCGCGCAAAATTCACACAAACGACCTGCGCATATTCGCGTCGGCCCGAAACCTGCTCACGTTCGATCGGTGGCCGGGTTGGGATCCGGAGACGGTGCCCAGCTATAATCCCTCAAACGGAGGCTATGCGACCAACGCGAATTTGATGCCCTTGCCGAGGACCTTTTCCTTTGGAGTTAATTTTTCACTGTAACACCTGATGCTGAATATCATGAAAACACTCAAATATATCTTAATTGCGATCGGACTGATGGGATTGTCAAGCTGTAACGAATCGTGGCTGGAACCGAAACCGCTATCGTTCTACACACCTGAAAATGTTTATAACACCCCCGAAGGATTGGAATCGTTGCTCATTACGATCCGAAAAGACATGAATCTTGAGTCCCACAATATGGGAGAGGGATTGCATAACTTAATCATGGAATTTGCAGCTTCCGACTTAGGTTCACCTTGGTCCCAGCTGGATTTTTACAAGTTGACCCCAAACACAGATGTGTATTACAACTTCTTGAAAATGTTCACATTGATATATGGAACCATCAAGAACTGCAACACGCTGATTACGCATATCGACGACATCGAATGGGAGAACGAAGAAGCCCGAAACACGTTATTGGCGCAAGGCCTGTGGTACCGTGCCTATTGGTATTACCGGTTAATCAACACTTATGGAGACGTGCCTTTTATCGGCGAAGAAATTTCCGGTCCGAAGCTGGACTTTTACAGTCACAGCCGTTGGGCGATCCTTAACAAAATCCAGGCTGATCTGGAATACGCGGCAGCATGGCTGCCAGTGTCCGCCGGACCGGGGGAACTGACCGTTGGGGCGGCCAATCACCTGCTGACCAAAGTGTACTTGGCCAATGGCGAATTTGACAAGGCGATCGATGCCGCGTCCAAGGTGATCAATGGCCCGTATTCATTGATGAAAACCCGGTTCGGTTCGTCTGCACAGGATGCGCAACGGAATTTGCTCTGGGACTTGCACCGGCCGGAAAATGTGAGTATTCCCCAGAATACGGAAACAATCCTGGCCAACATCGACCGTTATGAGGCACCCGCCGATGCGCGCTCTTTAGGACTTTTCACGATGCGCTATTACGGTTGTCAGTGGTTCCAGATCCAGGTACGCGACAGCGAAGGCAAACCCGGCATGGTGGCTTCCGGCCCGATGTACGATTCGCTGGGCCGGGGAAATGCCAATGTGCGACTGACCGGCTTTTATCAATACGATCTGTGGACGTACAAAGACCAGACCTGGCAGAACACCACGGACCTGCGAAGAGCCGATATCAATTGGGTGGATAAACACGAATATCTTTACAATAACCCCACTTCCAAAGATTTCGGTAAGCCCGTCAATCCGGATTACTTTGCTGCCGCAGTGGATACCTTTAAACACCTTTATGCGGTTCCTCATTATATTCTTTATGTCCCCGAACGCAATCCAAACGTCAATCCACAGGGCGGGAATGGCGACTGGTACGTGTTCCGGCTGGCGGAAACCTACTTGCTCCGCGCAGAAGCGTATTATTGGAAAGGGCAACTGGACCTTGCCGCCGCGGATTTAAATCAGGTACGGGAGCGGGCGGGTGCGCTGCCGGTCGAAGCGTCGGAAGTGAGCCTCGATTTTATTTTTAACGAGCGTGCCCGCGAACTGTTTGCCGAGGAGCCCAGGCATACCGAACTGGTCCGCGTGTCTTACATTCTGGCCAAGCAAGGTCTGAATGGATACGCGCTTGCCAATTTTAGTGAGAAAAATTATTATTTTGACCGGGTAATGAAATATAATCCCACTTACGAGCAAAAAATACAACTGCTGGGCAACGAGGCAAATATGGGACCGTTTCACGTACTATGGCCCATCCCTTCATCGGTGATTACGGCAAACACGCAAGGGGTGATTAACCAAAATATTGGATACGACGGCGCGGAAAGAAATGTACCTCCGTTGGAAACCATTGAATAGCATTATCAGGTAATAGGTAAACAAAGGAAGCAAATGGAATATTCACGAAGGAAATTTATATCAACCGGTGCACTGGCTGTTTCTGCACTGGCTCTGCACGCTAATGGGAACCCTTATCGTAAAAAAGCTTCGTCGCTGCGTATCGGAATAATCGGCACGGGCTCCAGGGGCACAGGACTTACCAAGATGCTATCGGCATTCGATCAGGTTGAAGTAGTTGCCTGTTGCGATATCCAACCCGACCCTTTAAAACGCGCTGTGGCGTTAACGGGCAACAAAGCCAAAATGTACACGGACTATCGGAAATTATTGGAAGATAAGACCATTGACGCCGTCGTAATCGCGACACCGCTATACTTACATTACCCCATGTCTATCGATGCGCTTGATGCGGGAAAACACGTATATTTGGAGAAATCCCTGGCATACGACATCCCCCAGACGCTGGAGTTGACCCGACGCGTCCGGCACTCGGGCCTGGTGTTTCTGGTCGGTTTCCAATATCGCTATTTTGCACTGTATCATAAGGCAAAGGAAATCATCGCGAACAATTGGCTGGGCAAAATTACACACTTTGAATGCCAATATAATCGCAATTCGAATTGGCGTTTTCCCGTGAACGACCCGAAGATGGAACGGATCGTGAACTGGCGCATGTATCGGGAATATTGTGGTGGGCCGCTTTCCGAATTGTGTGCACATCAACTCGACGCTGTTCACTTCCTCACCGGGCACCTACCGGTCAAAGTGGTCGGATCAGGTGGCATCAATTACTGGAAAGACGGACGGGAAACCTACGATCACATCCGAACGATCTATGACTATCCGGATGGGGTGCAAGCGAGCGTTACCTCGGTGCTTTCGAACGCCTATAATGGGTACTGCATCCGGATTTTGGGCGATAAAGCGACTTTGGAGATCCAACGTGACACCGCCTTTCTTTTTGCGGAATCGGTCAACAACAAGCAGGGCACGGTAGATGGGGTAACCGGGGCCACGCTGTTGGCACGAACCCAGGGCGAAGCAGAAGAGCTTCGCTTTAAAGAGCCGGGAGAAAAGCTTCCAGACCCCACCATTCTGGCACTACAGGACTTTGTCCGGTGCATTGCCGAACGGCGCACACCGCAGTCCAACGCAGAAACCGCTTATGGAACCTCAATAGCGATCCACTTGGGTAACCTGGCGGCCGAAACGGAAACTGCACAACGTTGGAAGCCGGAGTACAACATCTGACGTGCGATTCAGCCTGGGCGGATCTTCCGCTCAGGCTCTGCCGTCAAACCTCTTGCATTCCAACGTTCATTTACCGCGACGAACTCTCTCTAACAAGCAGTTTCGGCGCCAATACAATTTTCTCCGGTTTGTGGCTATAATAATTTCCCTTTTTGAGTAGTCTGAGGAACAATTGAGCGACCTGTTCGCCCATTTCAACCGTACGTTGGTCCAAGGTAGAAACCGTCGGGCTTACCAAACTTGTAAATGCCTCATTGGCGAATCCCACCACGCCTACCTCACCGGGAACCTGCTTTCCGGACGCCTTCAGCGCTTGTATGACGCCCATAGCGGTGAAATCTTCCAACGTGAAGACGGCATCAAATGACGTGCCCGCGGATAGCAATTCCCCGACACATTGACGACCGAATTCGAGCGAAAAATCTCCCTTGACAATCAGGCGTTCATCGACGGGAAGGCCGTATTGCTTCAACGCATCCAGGTAACCGCGTAAGCGTTCATTGAAGATGTGAACATTCCGGTATCCGTTGATATGCACGATCCGCCGATAGCCCGATTTAATTAAATGTTCGGTCGCCATGAACCCACCGCGGTAATCATCGATGGTGACCGAAGGCACGTCAAGGCCCTGCGGCACCCGGTCAAAAAAAGCCAACGGAATGTTCCGTTCTTTAATTTCCTGATATCCTCCGGCCCCCTCCGTTTCCAGGGATATGGAAGCAATGATGCCATCTACACGTGAACGCAAAAACGTATCGATGCCTTTATTCTCTTGTTTGGCAGATTCCTGCGATTGATATAACAGGATCGTATACCCATTTTCGTTCATAACCCCCTCGATGCCATGCACCACCGAGCTAAAAAAACTCACATCTAAACGGGGCACCAATACGCCGATAATCTTTGTTTTGCCGGAACGCAGCGACGAAGCCACTTTATTGGGTCGATATCCGAGTTTATCAGCCGTTTCACGGACCGCTTTTTTGGTAGCGGCGCTGATTGCTGGATGATCATTGAGCGCCCGGGCTACCGTTGAAAAGGTAATATTCAGCTCCTTGGCAATGTCTAAAATGGTTATCTTCTTCAAACTCGAATCGGGTTGGGGTTCAAACTTACTAATTTATCGGTCTTTTTATGATTTTTTTCTGGCATCCCTCGTATTGTTCGGCTAAAATCGGTCCCTTCGGCCTGTTCCATCGATGCTCATGCCACGCACCTGTCAATTTTCCCCTTTTCTAAGACGGGCGCTACGACAAAAGGCTCTACGGCGGAAAAGTAAACAAAATAACGATAGATTTTGGAAATACCCAAGTAATTCCTACCTTTATGCCAACGTTAGCATTTATAACCTATTTACACGGTCCAATGTTACTCTTAGGTATTGATATCGGCACCTCTTCCATAAAAGTCTCTGTAGTAGATGCAGATACGAAGGCTTGCATCGTTTCTGCCCAGTATCCTGAGAACCAGGAAAACACCATTCTTTCTGTTATACCGGGTTGGGCAGAACAATCTCCGGATATGTGGTGGGAGCAGACGAAGTTGGCGATTCGAAAACTGACATCCCATGGCACCTTCAAGCCTCAGGATATTACTGCTATCGGCGTTGCTTACCAGATGCACGGGTTGGTAGTGGTCGATAAAAACGGCGACGCCCTCCGAAATTCCATAATTTGGTGTGACAGCCGGGCTGTGGAAATTGGTGAAACTGCCTTTGAACGCATAGGCCAGCAACATGCGTTGGAACACCTGCTCAATTCGCCGGGGAATTTCACGGCATCAAAATGGGCTTGGGTTAAGGCAAATGAACCCGATGTTTATCGCCAAGCGCACCAAATTATGCTGCCAGGCGACTACATTGCCCTGAAATTGACCGGCACTGCCACGACCAGTATATCTGCCCTTTCCGAAGGGGTATTTTGGGACTTCAGGACCAATAGCCTATCAACGGATGTTATGCAATATTTTGGGTTTGATCAGACCATCTTTCCCGAAATCCGTCCCCTATTCAGCGAGCACGGCACCTTAAGGAAAGACATCGCCCAACAGTTGGGACTCCAGCCCGGTATCCCAGTTTCGTACAAAGCGGGGGACCAGCCCAACAATGCTCTTTCGCTCAACGTGCTTCAACCGGGTGAGGTGGCCGCTACTGCTGGCACATCCGGCGTAATCTACGCAGTCAGCGATGAGTTGGTATATGACCGGGCTTCGCGGATAAATACGTTTGCCCACGTAAATTATACCGTCGAAAAACCGCGCACGGGAGTGCTATTGTGCATCAACGGGACGGGTATCCTAAACCGCTGGGTTAAAGATCATTTTGGACACGGTGTTGACTACCGGCAGATGAATACAATCGGTAAGGCGGTAAGCCCCGGCAGCAACGGCCTCAAAATCCTGCCGTTCGGGAATGGTGCGGAACGTATTCTTCACAACAAGATCCTCGGCGCAAGGTTTATTGACCTCGATTTTAACGCCCATGGGCGTTCACACGTATTCCGCGCATCCCAGGAGGGCATCGCCTATGCATTTCGCTATGGACTCGATATCATCCGCGAAAATGGCATGAATCCATCCATTATCCGTGCAGGACAGGCCAACTTATTCCTGAGCGAATTATTTGCGGAAATTTTTGTAGATATCACCCGCGTGCCTGTTGAACTCTATGAAAATGACGGCAGCGTCGGCGCCGCCTTGGGTGCTGGCATTGGTTCAGGTGCTTTTAACTCACCTCAGGAAGCATTCAGTCAGTTGAAAGCGCTGAAAACCATCGAGCCGCAAACATCCGATTATTACGAGGATCTATACCAAGAATGGAAGCAACTGCTTGATGATCAACTGGCGCAAGAATTGAAAAACCCGTAAGATAACGAACCAACACCCCATACATTAAATAAATTAACGAAAAACAAAGACATGTCAAACGTACTCATCGGCGAAAAAGAATATTTCAAAGGGATCGGCAAAATTAATTACGAAGGCCCCGAATCGGACAATCCGCTTTCGTATCGTTGGTATGACGCCGGCAAGGTTGTGGCCGGTAAAACGATGGAAGAACACCTGCGGTTCGCTGTCGCTTATTGGCACTCGTTCAATGGCAACGGCACGGATCCATTCGGTGGCCCGACGCTATTTTTTCCTTGGGACGAAAACGGGGACGTCATCCAACGTGCCAAGGACAAAATGGATGCGGCTTTTGAGTTTATTACCAAGATAGGGATGCCGTATTACTGCTTTCATGATGTAGATGTAGTGGATTACGGAGATGACGTAGCGGAGAACGAGCGGAGGCTTCAAACATTAGTGGAATATGCCAAGGAAAAACAAGCGGCCACCGGAGTCAAGCTCCTGTGGGGTACAGCCAATCTATTTTCCCACAAACGTTACATGAACGGTGCGGCTACCAATCCGGATTTTGCGGTCGTGAGCCATGCAGGCGCCCAGATCAAGGCGGCATTGGATGCCACGATCGCCTTGGGCGGCGAAAACTATGTTTTCTGGGGTGGCCGCGAAGGGTACATGACCTTGCTGAATACAGACATGAAACGGGAACAGGAACACCTAGCCCGCATGCTCCACATGGCCAAGGATTATGCGCGTGCGCAAGGCTTTAAAGGCACTTTCTTCATCGAACCGAAACCCTGCGAACCCACCAAACACCAGTATGACTACGATGCCGCTACGGTAATCAGCTTTTTGCGGCAACACGACCTGCTCGACGACTTCAAACTCAACCTGGAAGTGAACCACGCTACACTTGCCGGGCATACATTCCAGCATGAGTTACAGGTAGCTGCAGATGCCGGACTACTCGGCTCAATGGACGCCAACCGGGGCGATTACCAGAACGGTTGGGATACCGATCAATTCCCGAATAACATCAACGAACTTACGGAATGCATGCTCATCATCCTCGAAGCGGGTGGATTTGCCGGCGGCGGTATTAACTTCGACGCCAAGGTCCGACGCAACTCGACCGATCGTGACGACCTCTTCCATGCCCACATTGGCGGTGCCGATACCTTTGCCCGCGCATTGATTACGGCCGACAATATCCTGCAAAAATCTGACTACCGTAAACTACGCGCCGAACGCTATGCATCTTTCGATACCGGGAAAGGCAACGATTTCGAAAATGGCAATTTAACGCTAACCGACCTCCGCAACATCGCAGTAGCATCCGGGGAACCGGAAACCATCAGTGGCAAACAGGAACTGTTTGAAAATATCGTCAACCGCTATATTTGAGGGAAGTTGAAGTTGAATCGAATTAAAAGTTGAAAGTTGGGAAAAATGAAAATTGAAAGGGAACGTAGTTTTCCTTTTCAGTTTTCAACTTCCCATGCTAATTTTTTATTCCGTTTCCATTTCCCATGCTAAACCTAGCTCTTTCGTTCAAATCCAAATACGTTGTCCCGATCGTCTTTGACGCCCGTTAACTTATTTTTTATCAATTGCGCTGCGATCATGCTGAAGGTAACTCCGTTGCCCCCGTATCCAAGTGCGAAGAACATGCGCTTTTTGCCGGGCCAAAGGCCGATATAGGGAAGCCCATCTGCCGTGGAGCTGAACGTACCGCACCAAGCCATGTCTATGGCAAAGGGAATTTCCGGGTAAATCTCGTTAAACATACCCATCGGCTTTTTTTGCTTATTATTGCGATTTCATCAGCAGATATGGACAAACCGACCCTTTTTGATCAGTTCGTTGCCAAGAAAGTAAAAATGAGCATGGCAAATTTGGCAATACTGGCAGCCGACCAAGCCATTCCGGCTACACGGTGGCATATGCTCTGCTACGATCAGCAGGATGCTTCCGTCGCTTTCCGGGCTGCCTGGGTGCTGGAATACATCGCCACCCATTATCCCGAACGGTTTGTACCGGTTTTTATGGACTTCCTTCTCAGGTTGCCCAGCCAGGGAAACCCCAGCTGCCAGCGCCACTTCACTAAAATACTCATGCTGATTACACACGCTAAGGCGCCTGAACGGTACCGAGACCTCTATCTCCGGGCAGACCGGGAGCGCTTGGTTGAGACGATTTTCGGTTGGCTTATCGAACCTCAAACACCTGTGGCGGTGCAAGTAAACTGTCTGGACATACTGTTCAATATGACTCCTGAATTTCCGTGGATCAAGGATGAATTGAAACAACAGACCGAATTTTTTTTACGTGACGGATCGGCCGCAATGCAAAGCAGAGGCAAGAAAATATTGGCGAAGCTCAAAAAAGTCAAAATCGCAGGTTAACACCGATGGTTAACAACCCAAAAACATCGCGGTGTTCATTACCCTCGTAGGCACCGCTGTATCCGTCCAGCTCATCGTCCAACGAAAAATTGACCTGACCATTGACGACTAGGTTCCACACATACGAATCGAGTAGATCGGGTTTGAGGCTATGCAGCGGCAATTCGATCCCTATATTGGTACTTACCAGGTAGCTCACCCCCTGCTGATTTCCCTGTAAGACAAGTTCTTGTTGCGAAGGTGTATTGCTATTGTTGGTTCCGGATTCTTGGATCCGTTGACCATCCCATTGCAGGCTGTACAATGCGCCCATACCGGCGCCAAGGTACACGCTGTTCAGCGCGCGTTTTCCAAAAGACTCCCGGTATTCGATCCGACGCAGGTGATCGTCCTGCAGAAATTTGATCGGTTGAAAATTAACGCCCAAAACAGCGCTATGATACAGGTTGGTTGCCCTTCGCAAATATTCATTGCCGCCCAACGGGGTGCTTGCTAGGTCTTTACCTCGAAGCACCCCCTCTTGCAATTCCAACCCGACGCTGAGGCCATGCGTAACGAAATAATTGCCCCTTAGGTACACGGCCGCTCCAATCTGCCGTTTTTCCAAATCGCCATACATCAGTGTGGGACCTAAACCGGCCGTCACCGAATAACGGAAATAGGGAATGGGTGATTCGTTTCCGAATTGCGCATGTCCAAAAAAGGGAAATGCGGATATAAACAAGATGAACAAGCAGCTTCTTCTCATAACAATAGGATTCTCCGTAATGGATATTTTTTTCAGCAGTTTACTTAACAATACTTATACCATTCTGCTTGAAAGCGCTAAAAAAGTGTATTCCCCTTCGCAGGGTTTATTTTTCCCAAATGCCTATAGGCCAATTCCGTGCACTCTCTCCCTCGCGAGGTACGCATCAAATACCCTTCCTGTATCAAAAAGGGTTCATAAACTTCTTCAATAGTCCCCTCGTCTTCGCCCACTGCGGTGGCTACGGTTTTAATCCCTACGGGACCGCCCTTGAACTTTTCAATAATCGTAAGCAGAATGCGGTTGTCCATTTCATCGAGGCCATGTTCATCGACGTTCAATGCATTGAGCGCATACTGAGCAATCGGTACATCGATCTTTCCATCTCCCTTGATCTGTGCGAAATCGCGCGTACGCCTTAGTAATGCATTCGCGATGCGGGGTGTACCCCGGCTTCTGCGGGCAATTTCATAAGCCCCTTCTTCTGTTATGGGTGTCCGGAGGATGCTAGCCGAGCGGAGCACAATGGTGGTTAACAGCTTTGCATCGTAGTACTCCAACCGCGCGTTGATACCGAATCGTGCGCGTAGCGGTGCCGTGAGCAAACCGGAGCGTGTGGTCGCCCCCACCAATGTAAACGGATTGAGGGTGATCTGTACCGAACGTGCGTTGGGACCCGTTTCGAGCATGATGTCAATCCGGAAATCTTCCATCGCAGAATACAGGTATTCTTCCACGAGTGGACTCAGTCGATGGATCTCATCGATGAAGAGAATATCACCCTCATCAAGATTCGTAAGCAGGCCCGCCAGATCACCGGGCTTATCCAACACCGGTCCGGAAGTAATTTTAATACCCGACCCCATTTCATTGGCAATAATGTGCGAAAGCGTCGTCTTGCCCAAGCCCGGAGGGCCATGCAGCAAAACATGGTCAAGCGCCTCGCCGCGCAGTTTAGCTGCCTGCACAAACACCTTCAGGTTTTCCAGTATCTTTTGTTGGCCCGTAAAATCTTCAAATGCCTGCGGGCGAAGCACTTTTTCCAGTTCGCGCTCCGCATTGGACAATTTCTCGGGATTCGGATCCAAATTTTCGTTCATGTTTTGCTTAGACGTTAAATACCGGATATCACACCGACTACAGCCGTCATCCGTTTTCGGCGCCGGACCTTCCGGGCTTCCGATCATATTTCCTAAACCAGCTATTTATTTTCATTTGGATGACTCCAAAAAAAGCCTCCCGGAAAATGCGGGTACTCATTTTGGACTCTCCCTCGGTACGATCGGTAAAGATAATTGGTATTTCTACCACGCTAAATCCGTATTTGATCGCCGTGAATTTCATTTCGATCTGAAACGCATATCCCACGAATTTGATCCGATCGAGCGGAATGGCTTCCAGCACATTACGTCGATAGCAAACAAAGCCGGCCGTGGCGTCCCGCACGGATATTCCGGTGATCAGCCGGACATACCCCGACGCAAAGTACGACATCAACACACGGTTCATGGGCCAATTGACCACATTTACGCCCTTGATATACCGGGATCCAATGGCCATATCGGCCCCGGACACACACGTCTCGCGCAAACGGACAAGATCATCCGGATTGTGGGAAAAGTCTGCATCCATTTCAAAAATATAGGCGTAATCCCTTGCCAGACACCAGCGGAAGCCGTGTATGTAAGCCGTCCCCAACCCCGATTTCCCCCTACGCTCTTCCAGGAAAAGCCGCCCGGTGAACTCGCTTTGCAGCTGTTTGACAATCGATCCGGTCCCGTCCGGCGAGCCGTCGTCCACCACCAATATGTCAAAATCAACTGCTAGCGAGAAGACCTTGCGAACAATTTTTTCAATGTTTTCCTTTTCATTGTAGGTAGGGATAATAACGACACTGTCTGACACGTTGGCTCTTAATTTTTACATGTAAAGGTACGGAATATCAATGAATGCCGTGCATCATCCGCTTCAGTATGGGCGAAAACAAGATCAACAGCAAACCGGCAAGCCCGGGAATCACAGCAAAGATCAAAAAGAACGTCGAAAGCGAATACGTTTCGCTGATTTGGTCAATCAGGCTGCCCGACATGCCGGCCAGCCAATTGGCCACCGCACTGCATGCAAACCATACACCGAAAATCAATCCGACAAATTTCTGCGGTGAAAGCTTGCTCATGTAAGAGAGCCCCACAGGTGAAAGACATAACTCGCCTGATGTATGAAAAAAATACGCTAAGACCAACCAAATCATGCTGACCTGTGCCGTAGCGGCTCCTTGAGGGATGTCTTTGCTACCATAACCCAATACGGCGAAACCAATCCCAAGCAGAATGAGTCCGATTGCAAATTTAACCGGGCCTGTCGGATTATATACCTTTTCCCACAGCTTGCTGAAGGGAGTGGCTAATGTAATGATAAAAAATGAGTTAAGTATCTGAAACCACGAAGCCGCAACTTCTGTTTCCAGGGCATTAAATTCGCGGTATACCTTCCAAATGCCGAGACACCAAATCACCAAGAAACTCAACGCGGTAAACAGAATGGAAATTGGATATTCAGCGAATATCTTCTTGGCCAGCGAAAATAGCACCCATGTCACGATTACCAACGGGAATAACGTTAGTATAGCGTCAACCCATTTAAACGTAACCGCGGCGCCACCCGCCAGTACGCGTTGGGTATAATCTTTCGCAAAAATAGACATGGAACCACCGGCTTGTTCAAACGCCATCCAAAAAAAGATACTCGACAACGAAAGCACAACGATCACAATCAATCGGTCTCTCACGACATGAGGCGACGAGGTTTCGCTTTCAATCGGATCGTCGACCGTGTCGACAGGTTTTGCATCATGGGTCCGCTTGAGTGTCTCTTTGGGCGACTCGCCCAGCACACCAAAAATACGTTGGGCAAAATAGAATTGCAACATGCCAAAGAACATGAATATACCCGCCAACCCAAATCCATAATGCCATCCGATTTTTTCACCGATATATCCGCAAAGCAGCATCCCCAGAAATGCGCCGGCGTTGATTCCCATGTAAAAGATGGTATAAGCCGCATCTTTCTTGGTGCTGTTGTGGGGGTAAAGTTGCCCAACGATGGAGGAGATATTCGGTTTGAACAACCCATTTCCCAAAATCATCAATAAGAGGCCGAGGTAGAAAAAGCTGGAACCGACACCTTCCAGGGCCATGGAAGCATGCCCCAAGGTCATAATCAACGCTCCCAAGACCACGGCCTTCCGATAACCCGTCAGCCGATCGGCAATAAAACCACCGATCAATGGAGTCAGGTAAACCAACCCCGTATACCAACCGTATAACTGCATCGCGTCTTCCCGGGTCCATTCCCATCCCCCCTTTGCCAATTCAGAGACGAGGAACAGGGTCAACAACGCCCGCATCCCATAGTAGCTGAACCGCTCCCACATTTCCGTGAAAAACAGTACAAACAATCCCACCGGGTGGTCAAACACCCGTTTGGTACTAACCCCGCGCTCAATCAG
Source organism: Parapedobacter sp. GCM10030251 (assembly GCF_042666505.1). Taxonomy (NCBI): domain Bacteria; kingdom Pseudomonadati; phylum Bacteroidota; class Sphingobacteriia; order Sphingobacteriales; family Sphingobacteriaceae; genus Parapedobacter; species Parapedobacter sp. GCM10030251. Next base: position 110,510 of record NZ_JBHTDN010000002.1, read on the forward strand.
ATGAGCATCCAGCTGGTCTTCTTGATTCGTAAATCCCATAAAAAATATTCATTTTGTGCATAAAAGGCATGTGTAATTTAGGATAACCTGCTGCAAATAAAAAAAAACTTTTTGTGATTTGGAGAGAAAGTTTGGTAAAATTCATGGTGCGGAAAGCCCGCTCTTAGGGTGCTTTGCAGGTTTTTGCGGATCGTTATATTGATCGTCTCCCGGTGTCGCGGGGTTCATTATCCGAACGTTAGGCGTAAGTACCCATGTTCCGTTCCGTAATTGCCAGGCATCGTACGTCATATCGGGTCCATAGTGTTCATATTGCCCCTCCTCCCGGACATCGGCTGGCGCTAGGTGATCCAACACAATACGGTTTTCCCTATCGTCGTAATCCATGTACATACGCGCATTCTGGCTATACCGGTAAATCATTCGCGTTTGGGCCTGCGTACCGTCGCCTTCAAAGATCCGCTTTCCCAATTTCACCCCCTCTTCGGTTAGGGTCAGTACTTCGATCACCTTCTGCGTCATCTGAGCAGTGTGTCCCTTCCAACCCAATAAAATATATTCAGCACCGAACGGAACCACGCGATAATATTGAGCTCCGTACCAATTCGCGGCGGTAGTGACTACCGTTTCGGGCGATTCGATTTCATATGTTTTATCCAACAACGGATACATTTTCAGACGGCCATCGGGTGTATGCAATTGGATGGTGCCGTAATAGAGGTAAGAGCCGTCGTTTAGGGGAACATGCCATGAGAATATCCTGAACCGGTCATCAGGCGATCGAAGGATCGAAATCATCTTCAGTGAATCAAATCCAAACTGATATGAATTGGGCATTTTCAACGCCGATACCAGCGCTTTTACAAACGCAAAGTTCGCTTTTAGCCGTTCCGGTTCGGACGGCTCGTTATAAATGGCATAGCCTAATTTCGCAAGGCTGTCCTGCACTGTTTCCATGGTCACACGGTCTGCCGGCTGTGCCCTTGCAGACATTAACCAGCAACCGAATCCAAGCAACCCTATCCATCCGCTAATTTTCATCATCGATCACATTTTCTCCAACACCAGGGCACTTGCTCCGCCGCCGCCGTTGCAAATGCCCGCTACGCCGATTCTCCCCTGGTTTTGAGCTAACACCGAAAGCAGCGTCACGACGATACGTGCACCCGATGCGCCAAGTGGATGACCCAACGACACCGCACCTCCGTTCACATTGACCTTATCCGGAATCAAACCGAGTTCCCGGTTGTTTGCAAGGGATACGACCGAAAATGCTTCGTTAATTTCGTAAAAATCGACCTCAGAGGCTTCGACGCCCGCATGTTGAAGCGCTCGGGGAATCGCCTTGGCAGGGGCCGTGGTAAACCATTCAGGCGCCTGTTGCGCATCGGCATACCCGCGTATGCGTGCCAGCGGTCTTAATCCTAATTCTTTCAGCTTGGATCCACTGACCAACACCAATGCCGCCGCACCGTCGTTGAGTGTAGAAGCGTTTGCAGCAGTTACCGTCCCCTCCTTCTTGAATACCGGTTTTAAGGACGGAATCTTATCGAATTTCACCGCATGGATTTCTTCATCCTCGGTCACCATCGTCACCTCTCCTTTTCGATCGGTTACTTCAACGGCAACAATTTCGTCTTTGAATTTACCGGCTCGCTGGGCGGCCTGCGACCGTTTATACGATTCAATCGCGTGGGCGTCCTGCTCCTCCCGACTAATGTGGCATTCAACGGCGCAAAGCTCTGCTGCCGATCCCATATGAAAATCGTTGTATACATCCCAAAGTCCATCTTTTACCAAGCCGTCTATAACTTGTCCATGCCCCAGCCGATATCCGGTTCTCGCCTTATCCAAATAATATGGCACGTTGCTCATGCTTTCCATACCGCCTGCCACCACAATGTGATTTATGCCCAAAGCAATACTCTGCGCCCCCAGCATGATGGCCTTGGCTCCCGATGCACATACTTTGTTTACCGTAGTGGCCGGTATATCGGGCAGTCCGGCAAATTTTGTTGCCTGGGTGGCTGGCGCCTGTCCCAAATTGGCGGAGAGCACATTGCCGAAATAGACTTCTTCGATAGCATTCGCCGAAAGCCCGCTACGGGTTACCGCCTCGCGAATGGCAATACCACCCAATTGTGTCGCCGATAGTGAAGCCAAACTTCCGCCAAAACTTCCAATGGGGGTCCGTATGGCGGCAACTAAATAAACCTCTTGCATGATCCGCTCCTTTTATGTTGTAAAAATACGAAATTCGCTCAAAACCGCTGTTCGGATGCCCGATAGATTTCCATTAGTCAAGGTTTACCGCAGAATTCAAGCTATTCCATCGGGTTACGCGTACAACAGGGGTACTTTTTACCAATAGTTTAAAATAACTCACAAAAAATGTTAGATTAATCTAAAATCTGTATATTTGCTATATGAAGGGTATCGTCACGATCGTTATTATTGCTTTGGCGTTGGCCGGTTCGCTCTCATGCGAACCCGGGAACCTGCGTACAGAAAACGGTACCCGACGAATTCTAGCCACCACCGGTATGGTAGCGGACATGATTCAGCACATCGTCGGAGATTCAGCCTCCGTTGAAGTACTGATGCATGCCGGCGTTGATCCGCACTTATACAAAGCCAGCCAAGGAGATTTACGTAAAATCCTGGATGCAGATTACCTATTTTACAACGGCGTGCATCTTGAAGGAAAATTAGCAACCATCCTGGAGAAACAGGCGCGCGTAAAGCCGGTCATTGCCGTGGGAACTGGAGTGACCGGCCTGATCTCGATCGGAGAAGGCATCTACGACCCACATATTTGGTTTGATGTCACGTGCTGGAAGGAAGCAACGGCTTACGCCGCTCTCGAGCTGGCCAAGTTAGACAGCGCCAATGGCGATTATTACCAAGCGAATGCTGAGGCATATATGCGACAATTGGATTCGTTGGACGTATGGGTGCGCCGGCGGATTAATACCCTACCACCCAATCGGCGGATCCTCGTAACCGCTCACGATGCCTTCAGTTATTTCGGTCGCGCATACGGAGTCGAAGTACGCGGATTGCAGGGAATTTCAACGCTTTCTGAATTTGGACTTCAGGATGTGTCCAGCTTGGTCGACTTCATTGTCACCCATCAAATACCTGCGGTGTTTGTGGAAAGCTCCGTGTCGGACCGGTCGTTGAAGGCGGTATTAGCGGGCGTACGCCAACGGGGAAGCCACGTACGCATCGGTGGAAATCTCTTTTCAGATGCCATGGGAACTCCCGGAACGCCGGAGGGCACCTATATTGGCATGGTGAAACATAATGTCAATACCATTGTAGAAGCGTTAACGGAAAAATAGGACAAATTGAGCGACCATGATTATACACACACAAGATCCCGTTTTGGAAGTGCATGACCTCACGGTAAGCTATTCCCGGAAACCGGTGCTCTGGGGAGTTGATTTCACATTGCCGTCGGGCAGTATTGCGGGCATTGTCGGGCCAAATGGCGCCGGAAAATCGACCTTACTCAAAACCATCATGGGCTTGATTCCGCCGTCCAGCGGTTGTGTAAAGTTGTTCGGGCACCCATTGGAAGAGGTCCGGCAGCGCGTCAGTTATGTGCCGCAGCGCGAATCGGTCGATTGGGATTTTCCCGTTTCGGTACTGGATGTAGTCTTGATGGGACGCTACGGGAAGGTTGGCCTCCTTCGTAATACCGGAGAACGTGACCGATCCATCGCCTTGGAATGCCTGGATAAAGTGGGGATGTCAGCGTTCGCGAAGCGGCAGATTTCGCAATTGTCTGGCGGGCAACAACAGCGGGTGTTTTTGGCGCGGGCATTGGCACAGGAGGCGGATATCTACTTTATGGATGAACCCTTCGCCGGTGTAGACGCCGCTACTGAACAAGCCATCATTGGGTTGTTGCGGGAGATGGCAGCCACCGATAAAACCATCGTGGTGGTGCACCACGATCTCCAATCAGCACGGGCTTATTTTGATTGGGTCATTCTGATCAATATGCACTTGGTTGCAGCAGGGCCTACGGCGCAGGTCTTCACAGAAGAAATGGTTCAGCAGACTTATGGAGGCAGGCTAAATCTGCTGTCACAGGTCGGTGATGTGATGGAAAAACGCGCTTTCCCGAGCCGGGAAAACTAAGCGGGAGGAATGTATGCAACATCTTATCGACTTTTTCTCGTTTGCAGATCCCAATGTCCGATACGTCGTCATCGGCAATGTTCTGCTATCGGCCAGTGCGGCGATGGTAGGCGCTTTCATTCTGCTTCAAAAGAAAGCGCTGGTGGGCGATGCCGTATCGCATGCGGTTCTACCAGGCATTTGCGCAGCTTTCTTATTTTCCGGAAGCAAAAATACGGGGCTTATGCTTGTCGGTGCTTTTATAACCGGATGGTTGGCACTGGTTGCCATCGACTACATTGTGGCCAAATCCAAAATAAAAAAAGATGCGGCCATTGGATTGGTACTGTCCGTATTTTTCGGCGCCGGTATGGTTATGTTGACGTATATCCAACAGTCGGGCAATGCCGCGCAGAGCGGATTGGACCATTTCATTTTCGGCAAGGCAGCAACCTTAATCGGGACAGATTTAATCATTTTCAGCATATTAGCCGCGACATTACTCTTAGCCGTAGGAATGTTTTTTAAGGCTTTTACGTTGGTTGCTTTTGACCGTTCTTACGCCGAGGCACTGGGCTATCCCGTGCGGAAACTGGATTTGCTGCTTACAAGCCTGACCGTCTTGGCGGTGGTTACCGGTATCACTGCGGTGGGGGTGGTCCTCATGGCGGCTATGCTGGTTACTCCCGCCGCCGCCGCCCGGTATTGGACCGACAACATACGACGGATGGTTACGATCGCGGTAGCGTTTGGCACGTTTGCGGGATTGGCCGGCGCCTACATTTCGTACACCGCCCCGGCGATGCCTACAGGCCCATGGATGGTAGTGGTATCCTCAATAATCGCCTTCTTTTCTTTCTTTTTTGCTCCCCAAAAAGGGATCATTCCAAAGTTATATACCCAGCGGAAAAACCAGCGGATCATCGCCGAAGAAAACACCCTGAAAATGTTTTACCACTTGGGCGAACAGAATGGCCATTTCAATGGATGGCGGGATGTAACGGAGCTGACCCGCACGCGCGAGGTGAACGAGACGTTGCTAAAAACCACGTTGCGCCGCTTGGTTGCCAGCCACCTGCTTACCGTACGGGACCATCAGTGGGCGCTGACGGATGCGGGCTATCGAAAAGCCGCGAGGGTGGTCCGGTTGCACCGGCTGTGGGAACTATACCTGACAAAATACATGGCCATTGCGGCAGATCATGTCCATGACGATGCAGAAACCATCGAACACATACTCACCCCAGAACTGGAACGTGAGCTGGAACATCAATTGGGTTACCCAAAGAAGGACCCCCATAACACCGTGATACCAAAAATATAAAGATTACACATGATCGCATTTTGGATTATACTAACCGGTGCCCTCGTAGCTATCACGTGCGGGTTACTCGGGTGTTTTCTGATTCTTCGCAAAATGAGCATGGTAGGTGACGCAATCAGCCACGCAGTCTTGCCGGGTATCGTGATTGCATTTCTGCTCAGCGGCAGCCGCGAAACGTTGCCCATGCTATTGGGCGCAGGAGCCACGGGATTATTGGCCACATTTCTCATTGAATATTTCCACCGGCGGGCAAACTTGCAGACGGACGCCGCCATCGGTGTTACCTTCACATTTCTCTTTGCAATAGGGATCATTTTAATCAGTGCCTTCGCTGGGAAGGTTGATCTTGATCAGGATTGTGTGCTGTATGGGGAAATTGCTTACGTCCCGATTGACCTGTGGGTAACGTCCGGCGGGGCGGTCCTGGGACCACGGCCTGTATACATCCTTTCAGCGGTATTGCTTATGGTTGCATTATTCATTACATTAGGTTACAAGGAATTGAAATTGACATCCTTTGATCCCGCTTTCGCGTCTGCACTCGGCATCTCGACAGCGCTCTGGCATTATTTGTTGATGGCCGCCGTATCGCTCACTACGGTCAGTTCGTTTGAATCGGTTGGTGCAATCTTAGTCATTGCTTTCCTCATCGGTCCACCGGCTACCGCCTACCTGATGACACACGAGCTAAAATCAATGCTGGCGATTACCGCAGGACTGGGTATTTTTATCTCCGTGGTAGGATATTGGATCGCGTACTGGCTCAACGCCTCCATCGCTGGATGCATGGCTGTGGTGACGGGAATTTGCTTTGGTTCAACCTTCATCTACCAACGTGCCCGGCAAAAAAACAAAAGCCTAACCCACCCAGATCATGCAGCGGGTTAGCTTGTAATTTCCCTATTTGGTACTGTTTGGAAAATTAATCATCCAACGAACGCCAAATTTATCTTCGAACGATCCGAAATAATCGCCCCAGAACTGATCTTCCATGGGCATTTCGATGTTTCCTCCGGCCGAAAGCCCATTAAACAATCGATCAGCCTCCTCCCTGCTGTCGGGCGTGATGGAAATGTAGTTGTTGTTGCCTACGTTCAACACGTGCCCTGCGGACGGCAAACAATCTGAAGCCATAAGGAATTGACCATCCCCCACCGGAATGGCCACATGCATCGCGCGGGTTTTCTCGTTGTCTGGTAAATTTTCTGAGCCGGGCGCGTCTCCCATGCGTTGTAGAAATAACTCGCCTCCAAAAACGGATTGATAAAAGCGGAACGCCTCCTCGGCGTTGCCGTCAAAATTTAAATACGGATTGAATTTCATAATGATTTGTTTTGAAATGTGAATATGTTTCTGCTTTGTGATGTACAAAGGTAGCATGCAAAGCGATAACGGTGAATGGGAGAACGCGCCAATTCGGAGGGGTAGTTGTGACAACCGGGCTATGAAACGATCATTCGTTTACCATCGAAAGGAAATTTGAAAAACATTTTGCGAAATACGGATTAATAGATACATTTGCATCCCCGAAATAAGGGATTGTACTTTCAAATATGCCCAGGTGGCGGAATTGGTAGACGCGCTGGTCTCAAACACCAGTGGGGCGACCCATGCCGGTTCGATCCCGGCCCTGGGTACAACGAAGCCGGCTTTATTGCTAGTATGCAACAAAGCCGGCTTTTTTATTAGGGTAATGTGATCCTGGAGGCTATTCAGCAGCTCTAAACAGGGAGCCCGCAACCACTAATCTTTTTTTCCCGAAATCATAACATGCGGACTGAAACATAAAAGTTCGCGGTCGCTTTCCGTCAAATTGATCAGTTCCAAAAGGCGCGCACGTTTTTGGGGATCCGTCCAGCTTTGGAAAAACTGGCCATCCATCCAGGCCAAGCCCTCAACCGCGTACACTCCCATTGGTGCAAATCCAGCCTTTTCAAATTCGTTGGCAAGCCCACTGGGGCGATGAAAGTATGCATGCGGCAGCATACCGGCCATGCCCTCCGGAGGAATATGTTGCCCGTTAAGCAGCTCCGAACGGCACATGGAAAAAACCCGAGGCTCATGTATCATGCTGCTGTGCAGGGCGGCAACCGTAGAGGCCGCATGCGTAATGGCAAACCCTAATACCACACCGTGGGGTTTCAATACTCGATATGCCTCTTTCAATGCCTGCAGGCGATCGACCTCCTGCTGCAGGTGATATAAGGGCCCATGGAGTATGATCAGATCGAAAACCTCACTTTCAAACGGCAGGTACCGGGCTTCTCCGAGCAAGCAAGTGAACCCTTTGCCCATTCGTTTGGCTTTCCGCTTCGCCTGTTCAATGTGCTTTGGGACGGGATCGATCAACGTGACCCGGTGCCCCACCCCACATAGCCAGGCCGCATAATGGCCTGTTCCCCCACCGACATCGGCGACCGCAAGGGAATCACCCTGCAGATATCTCGAAATCAACGATTTATTTCGCTCAAATTCAAGGGGCCCCAGTCCGACTTGTAACCGGGAGTCTTCCGAATGGTTCGTATAAAATGCGGTGATAGCAGGCTCAATCATCCGGCAAATTTACACCTATTTCCGGTTGCCCATTTCCTGAATTTCATTTTCAATTTCCGTCTCCTTCACCGCCTCCGTTTTAACAGCAATGCACTGATTAAAGCAATGACCAATCCCAAAGGAAATACCTCGGAATAGGTAATGAGCACCACCATTGCCGGATTTTTGTACAGTTCCTTGAAATTGGCCATCTCCTCTGCCTTTTTGCCCAATTCTGCAGCGGTGGCTCCATCGGCTTTGGCCGTTCGCAATACATAATCGGTGTACTTATCCATAAAGTCCGGAATAAACCCGTAGTAATACACCAGCCATACCAGTACGTAAATCGTAGAAGCAATAAGTGTGATGAACAAGCCAGCTTTGAATGCTTTACCAAATGAGATCACCCCATTTTGGTAATTATTCCGATAACTCCGCACCCCGACAAAAATGAAAGAAAATGCAACGATCATGGCCGTGTAGCCCAACGTATCGTTGCCTTTAAAATTCTCGTTGTGATAGCAGACATAAACACTCCACATCATCATTCCGGTAATAATCACACCGGAGATCAAACCGAATACAATTACTGTTTTTTTCATAGCATTAACTAGTTGCGTTTGCTGCAAAAATGAACAGTACGTTCCACTTTTCCTTCATACTTTCGGGTGATTTTGAAACGATCAGGGGATGATTCGTAACTTCTTGGCCTTGTCTACCGCCTGCGTACGACGCCTCACGTCCATTTTTTCGAAAAGCCGCGAACCGTGGGTTTTAACGGTATTCAACGAAACAAACAAGCGGGATGCGATTTCCTGATTGCTCAATCCGTCTGCCATTAGCCGCAACACATCCAGCTCCCGGCTGCTTAGCCCGATACGGGCGATTTCCTGTTCGTCGGCAAGGAATTCCTTTTCCCCCTCCGAAGACACTTCCCGCTTTAAGGCAATAGTTTTCGCATTGGGTTTAACAAGTTTCAGCGCCAACCAGATGCCCAAGCCCGTAAAGACAAGCGCAATCAAGCCTACGTAAATTTCGAAGTTTGAATCGGCGACCAGAAAACGCAATTTCAGCCATTGCAATATAAACAGTACCAATGCGAGTATCGCGCCGTACGCAACTGCGGTTTTCATCTCAATTACACGGTTTGCAGGCATGCATGGGTTTGTTTGCTACAAAGCTATGAAACCCCTATGATTTTGCAAAGCGATCAGCGATATGCACAAAAATATACCAGAAAAACGGCAGGCAATGCGTAATTTTCCCCCATGGTTTTGTCCGAATCCCTGTACCAGGTGTTGGAGGCGTCTCTGAAAAATCGGGAACGACCGTATTCATCCATCCAGTCGGTTGCGCCCGTATCCGGGGGCGATATCAACCGGGCGTACCGGATCAAAACGTCCATCGGCACCTATTTTGTAAAAGCCAGTGATAATCCAATGGCTACAACGATGTTTTTGGCGGAGTCCAGAGGATTGGACCTGTTGCGTAGCGCATTGGGGACGGCAAATGCTCCGGAGACCTATGCCGTTGGAAATGCACATGGCGAGGGTTTTCTAATAATGGAATGGATCGACACGGGCGACAAACACAACGGGCTCCATCAGGAGGCATTGGGCCGGCTTTTGGCTTCCTTGCATCGTAACCATGCCGACACCTACGGGCTAGACCACGACAACTTTATCGGCTCATTGCCCCAGCATAATGACTTTTCGACAGATTGGACGGATTTTTTTATCGCACAACGGTTGCAAAGGCAATTGGATCTGGCGGGCCGGATGATCGGAACAGGGCTATTAAAAAAATTCGATCGTTTGTTTTCCCGTTTACCCGAACTGTATCCAACCGAGCGGCCTACACTCCTCCACGGCGATTTATGGAGCGGTAATTACCTCGTAAATCCATCAGGAACACCCATCTTCATTGATCCGGCGATTTACTATGGCCACCGTGAAGTAGATATCGCTATGACCAAATTATTTGGTGGGTTTTCCGAACGATTTTACGCGGCTTACCATGAGGTGTACCCGCTGCAACACGGATGGGAGGACCGTGTTTATCTATGGAATTTGTACCCCTTGTTGGTACATTTGAATTTGTTTGGGGTTTCGTACCTAAATGCCATCGAAAATCAGGTAGCATCTTATATACGCCCGTAGTACACATTGCCTGTTCTCCGGATGGGACATACCTAACCTCAAGTATCGGTAAAAACCCTGATATGATCCGTGTTTTACGGTAGACATACTTATATTTACCGCTATAAACAGATATAGAGCTAAATGAGACATTCATATTGGTTAATTTTTGCTGCAGTTTTTTCAGTAGCAGCCTGTCAATCAACTACCGAGGATTGCAATTTCGTCACCGAAGACCGGTATGTTAGCATGACCGATTCACTGGCAGCTACATTGGAATGGCCGGAAAAACTGGATATCAACGTTTTTGCAGGTCCTGACGTTGTTCCCAGTCCGGCTTGCCTTGCGGTTTCTGCCTCCGGCGATGTTTTTGTAGGCGTTGACAAAATGGGATCCCTAGGGAAAGAAATGGGACAAGGCGCCATTGTGAAACTGATCGACTGCAACGGTGATGGCATTATGGATTCATACTCAGAATTTGCCCGTACTGATAATCCAAGAGGGATACTTGCATTGGGCGATCGGGTATTCGTACTACACACCCGCTTCTCCAAAGAAACCAAAAAGGCGGCCAATATGGATCTGGTGGTTTATGAGGACCGCGACAAAGATGGCGTGGCGGATGGGGATCCAAAACCGTTGATTACGGATATCAGCAACCCCACATACCTTGCCGAACGGGGTACCGACCATGCCACGAACGGCATCCAGATGGGAATCGACGGCTGGATATACATCGCCGCCGGCGACTTCGGTTTTCATAACGCAACAGACCGGGATGGCAAGCAGCTGACGGTATTGGGAGGTGGCATTATACGGGTACGGCCGGACGGTACAGAGATGGAAGTGTATACGCATGGCCTGCGGAACATTTATGATGTGGCCATCGATCCGTTTATGAATATTTTTACACGGGACAATACCAACGACGGTGGTGGCTGGAACATCCGCTTTTCACACCAGATCCAGTCGGGCGAATATGGATATCCCATCCTATTCAAGCATTTCACAGAGGAAATCATTCCAGCGCTGGTCGACTTAGGCGGAGGCTCGGGAACCGGGGCACTGTATCTTGATGACCACCGTTGGCCCGAGGAATACAACCATACGCCCCTTATGGCCGACTGGGGCCGTAGCTATCTTTACCGGCATCCGGTACAGGCCGATCAGGCGACCTTTACCCAGCGTGAAGAAAATTTCATTCAACTGCCACAGATTACCGATGTTGACATCGACGCTTCGGGAATTCTGTACCTGTCGGCTTGGGATGGAGCGGGCTATTCGGGAAGTCCGGATATAGGCTATGTGGTGCGGGCTGTCCCCAAGGAGTTTGACTACGAAGCGTTTGCTGACATCCAACAGTTTTCGAACCGGAAACTGGTGGCCCTCCTAAAGTCAAAAAGTGCCAAAGCCCGGCTGGCCGCCCAGTATGAATTGCTGGGAAGAGCCGACAACGCAGATGCTGCCCCGAGACTTTGGAAACTTGTGGAAAACAACTCCCTGGATATCGAGTCACGGGTGGCGGCACTATACACCTATGCCCAACTGATGGGAAAGGAAGCCATCGATCAATTGGTGGAAGCCACGGCGGATACCGACTTGCAGGAACACGCACTCCGGGCTTTGGCCGACCGCCAAGCGTGGGCGGACAATGTGCCGCTGGAACCCTTCCTAAGCGGATTGCGCGCAACTTCGCCGCGTATTAAAGCTGCAGCTATCATCGGTGTGGGACGTCTGGGTAAAAAAGAAGCGATCGGCGCATTGCTCGAAACGAAGGTGCCTGCATCGTTTAAATCGCCGGACCTAGGAACCGAGGGACCGCATGCGACACCAAATTCTGAAATCGTCATTCCCCATTTGGCCGTGAAAGCCCTTGTGGCACTGAATGCGGTGGATGAATGTATCGAAGCGTTGAATACAGGAAATCAGGATCTCGCTTTGTGGACTATGCGTTACCTGCACGACGATCGCGTAGTGCAGGCATTAATTTCCACATATGAGAACACGGCCGACGACGCGTTCAAAGCCAAAATCCTCAATACGCTGGCACGCATATACCACCGAGAAGCCCCGTACGATGCATCGTGGTGGTGGAGCACCCGACCGGATACGCACGGCCCTTACTACAAAGGTGTGGAATGGGAAGCAACCCCGACCATCCGTGCATTTTTACTGGAGCAGTGGAAAAAAGCCGAAAAGGGCGACAAGGACTTTTTTAAGCTTCTCAACACACGGTATCGGTTGGCAATCAACCAGTTTGGCATCATCGAAATACAACCTCCAAAAGAAGACGCGCCTCAGGTGGACCTCGAAAAGCTTAAAAACAAAAAGGGACAGGTAGGCGAATCTTCAATTGAGGATGTCATGCTAGCGCTGGATAAAATTAAAGGGGATGCGAAGGAGGGCGCTGCACTTTTTGTACAGCAAGGATGCAAAACCTGCCATGCCGTCGACCGGAGCGAGGTTCAGAAAGGGCCTTTCATGGGGCAGATCGGCTCCATCATGAACCGGCAGCAAATCGCCGAGTCCATACTGAAGCCGAATGCTTCGATATCGCAGGGTTTTTCGACCGTACAGATTCAAACGAAAAGTGGAAATGCATATGTAGGGTTTGTGACCGAAGAATCGGCCGATAAGCTCACCATCCGCAACATTGCCGGAATGGCAACAACCCTCGCAAAATCGGAAATCACCGACCGCAGGGAACTCGACCATTCCATGATGCCCGAGGGACTGGCCAACGCATTAAGCTACCAGGAACTCGCCTCGCTGGTGGCTTACTTATCGGAGCAAAAATAGCTACGTCACCCGCCCTGTGCGGACGAGGCTACTTGGGGTCTACCCGCGTGGCCTTAAACGTTCCATTCGGTTGGATCGCGTACAGGGCCAACGCCTTGCTTTGGGTCTCGTCCATCTCAAAGCGGATGGCAAAGCCGTTGAGTACTTTCAGTTTAAAATAGTGACCACCCTGAGCGATCGTTTCGTAATTGGTCTGGCCCGGCACATCCATGAAAAGCACACCGTCCTTTACGGTGATGTGTACACGCAGTCCCGCCAATTCATAAAATCCGGCATAAGCCTGCATCTGCGCTTCCGAAAGATGTTGGACAAGCGGTTGCCGCTTAAATTCCACGGGGTCAAGCGAAGGATCCATAGGTATGACGGCGCCTTCTACCTGTCCGTCAACCCCAATACGAAAGTTGATTTTCATTCCCCCATCCGCAGTATCCGGACGGCCGTCCTCTTCAAATCCCTTGAGATCAAATACATCATAGTGATAATGGCGCAGCCAAACCCGTTGTTTACCGATAGCTGTCAGTAGGGTGTCGTTGCGGAGGCGAAGCGTAAACGTTCCATAGGCTGGATTTTGATAACTGCCCGTGTAATCAGCCAAAACGTGTGAGGGACGGGTTCCCCGCATCCGCGCCACATCTTCCTGCTGGGCAGTATCAGGGGTAGTGGCTTCCTCCGATCCGTTACTTATCTGTGTATTCCAATTAACGAAGGGTAACCCAAGCATGCGATCGGCAATGAAATTCCGCACAACATTCGGAACGGGCGAGCTGTTCTGGTTGGTCAAAACGACGATGCCCAACGAATCGGTTGGAAAAAAGCCCGTGCTAGCGGAGAAACCGTCGATATTGCCTCCGTGCTCTACCCGATAATGACCCCGGTAGGAAGCGATCATCCATCCCAGGCCGTAGTTGGAGATATGCACATCAGAATACTTCCCGGGAAGCCCATCTCCCATCACCATCTGAGAGCTTGCCGCTTCACGCACATACGTGCGGGGAATCAACGCTTTACCTCCGAACTCACCCCCATTGATCCATAATTTGAGCCAATTCGCCATTTCCAATACGCTGCTGTTTATGCTTCCCGCAGGCCCCATACCCCGAATCTCGAAATAAGGCACTTTTTCAATCGAATCTTTATCGGACACGACGTAGCCAAGGGATGCATCGGCATCACTTGCCATTTCGTTGACATCAAAATTGGATCGTCTCATACCTAGGGGTACAAGAAAGCGCTGCCGGATATTTTCCTCCCACGTCTTCCCGGTCATCCGTTCTGCAATCATCCCTTGAGCGAGGTACATGAAATTGTTGTACTGCCACTTTGCCCGGACTTCTTCATTAGGCTCCATGTATTGGACGCGCCTCAGTAAACTGTCGCGGGCATCCGAGTTAAAAACATACCAAGAAAAATCATATCGCGATAACCCCGTACGGTGGGTCATAAGGTCCCGTACCGTCACTTGGCTTTCGCGTCCATCCTTGAAACGGAGTGCAGGCAGGTACTCCCCTGCTTTATCACCCAGGGAAAGGCTATCGTCGAATAACGTTCCCAACAACGCGGCGGTAAACGCCTTGGTGGAGGAGCCGATTGCATACAACGTATGGGGCGTGGCCGGCAATCGCTTTTCATAATCCCGATAACCAAACCCTTTGGCATAGACTACGCTATCTTTATGGACGACGGCTACAGAAAAGCCCGCAACGTGGTAGTCATCGAGCAGTTTTTCCAGGAGTGAGTCGATTCCTGCCAACCGAGGATCTGGTTGGAGCGGCTGCGCTCGGGCAAACGTTGAAAACGCTATAAGCGTAATAAAAAGAAGTGAGCGTGTGTGCATGGTTAACTATCGATTAAGGTGTTGTCATATCTACCGGTAAGACGTCAAATTTAGCAAATGGTTACGGATATCATACTTATTATTATCTTTGCACCCGTTTAAATAGAGACAATCCATGGCTTTACAGTGCGGCATCGTAGGCCTACCCAACGTAGGCAAATCCACTTTGTTCAACTGCCTTTCCAACGCGAAGGCACAGGCAGCTAACTTCCCATTCTGTACCATTGAACCCAACGTAGGGGTTATTACGGTACCGGACGAACGGTTGAATAAGCTGGCCGAATTGGTAAAACCGCAACGGGTAGTACCGAACACGATTGAGATCGTGGACATTGCCGGCTTGGTCAAGGGGGCGAGTAAGGGAGAAGGATTAGGCAACCAGTTCCTCGGAAACATCCGCAATACAGATGCAATCATCCACGTGCTGCGCTGCTTTGACGATGGAAATGTGGTACATGTGGATGGATCGGTGGATCCGGTTCGCGATAAGGAAATCATCGACACCGAATTACAGCTAAAGGATCTAGACACGGTAATAAAACGCATCCAGCGGGTTGAAAAACAAGCTAAAACCGGCGGTGATAAAGAAGCCAAGCGGAGTTATGAAATTCTATCGGTGATTAAAAGCCACCTTGAATCGGGTAAATCGGCACGTACAGCTCCGATATCGGAAGAAGACTTCGCTTTCATCAGCGATTTATCGCTCCTTACCGTAAAGCCCATCTTGTATGTATGCAACGTGGACGAAGGTTCTGTGAATACGGGAAACGCCTATGTAGAGCGGGTGAAAGAAGCCGTCAAAGACGAAAATGCGGAAGTACTGATTATTTCTGCCCAAATTGAATCGGAAATCGCTCAGTTGGACAGCTACGAAGAGCGGCAACTTTTTCTGGAAGATCTTGGCCTTACCGAATCAGGTGTCAATAAATTGATTCGGGCAGCATACCGGCTGTTAAATCTGGCAACGTACTTCACGGCCGGCGTACAGGAAGTGCGCGCCTGGACGATTGAAAATGGGTTCACTGCCCCCCAAGCCGCAGGTGTGATCCACACCGATTTCGAAAAGGGCTTCATCCGTGCTGAGGTTATCAAATACGACGATTTCATCAACTATGGTTCGGAAGCCGCCGTCAAGGAAGCCGGTAAGCTGGGCGTGGAAGGTAAAACCTACCTCGTGCAGGACGGAGACATCATGCACTTCCGGTTTAACGTTTAATCGCGATCATTTTGTCAATAAGAATGCCCCCATCCCGTAATTGCGGGACAGGGGCTCCATGTGTGCAGTCAATAGCGAAAGCCACAAAATTGCATCGGTTTTCCAAAAATCACAATGGGAGCAGTTTATTTCCGGATTTTTAACGGTGTAAATCCTAGTTTCCCGTTTTTTTTCGATTAATATCTCCCTACAGATCGCTTAAGTCGTTTTTTATATCGGCATCTTTTTTTCTTTTTTCTTACCCCATCCCCCCGTTTTAACTGTATCTTCATATAGACGGGCGTCTCCTTTCGATGAATCAGGAAATATAGGTTCAATTAAGCGCCTGATATAAACTTAAAAGGAATCGGATAAATTCCCTAAATTCGTATTATGCCCATGAGCAGCTATAACGATTTGAGCGACAATAAACTGGTCTCCCTGCTAAAAGAAGGAAACCGTGATGCGTTTACCGCGATTTATGACAGATACTTCTGGCTACTCCATAGGCATGCATACAAATGGGTACGCAATCGGGACGAAGCCGGCGATATTGTTCATGAGCTGTTTCTGCGACTTTGGGAAAAGCGAGATACACTTTCACCGGACGGTGGGCTTCCAGGTTATTTATACGCTTCCGTCCGCAACAAAATTTTTAATCAGATTGCCCACAACCGCGTTAAATCCGAATACCTGACTTCTCTTCAGGATTTCATACACCGTGGGGAATGCATTACCGACCATCCGGTAAGAGAAAAGCTACTCGTTGAATTGATTGAACGCGAAATTGCCAGCATGCCCCGCCGGATGCGCGAGATATTTGACCTGAGTCGCAAACAATTGCTGAGCCATCGGGAGATTTCGAGAGAGCTCAATATTTCTGAACAAACCGTCCGGAAGCATATTCAACATGCATTGAGAATATTGCGTGTCAACCTCGGATTGCATTTTCTATTTTTTTTCTTTTTTTTACCCCCTACCTCACTTTAGACTGTACTCCGTATAAAGGGTTGGTCAGAAAATCCCGATTGCTATGAACACAAACCAGGCGAAGGCGTTATTGGAAAAATACCTAGCGGGCACCTGCACGAAAGAAGAAAAAGCGCTGCTGGAGACATGGTATCTGCAGCAGCAGCTGGGAGATTTTCAGGATTTAGACGACGCAGATCGGCTGCAGGACATGAAAAGAATACGCCGTTCCCTGCAAATGAGAAAAACAACCACGCGTCGTTTGTCTACGGGATTCATGCGAAAAGCCGCTGCCGTATTGGCCGTAGCTTTGATCACTGGCGGGCTCTATGTATACACTCGGAAAACGGACACGCTTTCACCGGCTGCTGTTGAACAGGCTAGCCTGGCGGTCCCGGGTGGCAACCGGGCGATCCTTAGCTTCGACAATGGAACCACGATAAATCTCAGCACCGATAAGGAAGGTATTATTGCCAAAGGAGGTACCGTGACCTATGACGATGGTACCGCATTGGCCAATCAGTCGGATGCGCAAGCCGGAACAATACGTCAAGCTTCGTTGACTACCCCCGCTGGCGGGCAGTATCGGATTACCCTGTCCGATGGCACACGAGTCTGGCTGAATGCCGCGACCACCCTGCGGTATCCCCTTACCTTCGTTGGCCGCGAACGACGCGTGGAGGTGAGCGGAGAGGCGTATTTCGAGGTAGCAAACAATCCATCGGCTCCATTCAAGGTAAGTACCCTACAGCAAACCATCGAGGTGCTTGGAACGCACTTCAATGTCTCGGCCTATGAAGACGACAAAACGACAAAAACCACCTTGCTGCAAGGATCCGTAAAAGTAAACAGCCCACATCGTTCAGAATACTTATTCCCCGGCCAACAAGCACAAGTTACCGCTGAAAGCATCCACATTACCGATCAGCTTGATTTGGAAAGCATTATTTCTTGGAAACAAGGTTATTTCAAATTCAATGAAAACATAGAAGGCATTATGAACAAGATTGCCCGTTGGTACGATGTGGATGTGGTTTATCAAAACGGAGTAGACTTGCAGCAAACTTTTTCGGGAAAGATGTCACGATCAAGAGATCTCACCGATTTGCTGAAGCTCATGGAGATAACCGGCAGTGTACATTTCAAGATCGAGGGAAGGAGGGTAACCGTAATGCCCTGAGCAACGTAAAATTTTTCGAGGGTTCCGGAGAAAAGCCGGAAGTGATTGGACCCACTTCCGGCAGAATGTTCGGTTCACCTCGTCCGGCAATACCGGAGATAAATAATTGATGGACTATTTATCAGACTAAAATCCAAACATTCAAAGATATGTTTTTTTATACGGAAGTCAAGATCCAAGATTACCGCCGTGTGATGTTGGCTATACTGACACTCCAGCCAATTTTTAGCCGGATCGGTCCGGAAACGAAAGGGAGACTGATTATGCGGATAAAGTTATTCTTACTCTTCACCACAGTCGCGATCGTACAGGTTTCAGCCCATGATCTTTTTGCCCAAAAAGCTACGCTTGATGAGACGAATAGCCCTTTGGAAAAGATCATAGAGAAATTACGCGATCAAAGCGGCTACGATTTTTTTTACAACAATGCGCTTTTAAAAAAAGCAAAGCGGGTTACGATAAAGGTAACGGATGCACCGCTTGAGGAAGTGTTGGAGAAGTGTTTTGCCGGACAGCCATTCACGTATGTAGTACTCGATAATGCCGTAATTATCAGAGAAGTCAAGAACCCAACCAAAGATCCGGCTGGATCGGCCCCAAAAAAAACCAGCCAACAGGCGGTTGCAGGAAAAGTCAGCGATGCGTCGGCACCTTTGTCGGGTGTGTCTGTGAGGATCAAAGGAACCAACCGGGGTACGTCTACCGATACCGACGGCAGCTATTCGTTAACCAACGTTTTGCCGGATGCTGTATTGGTTTTCTCATTAATGGGAATGAAGACCCAAGAAGTGCCTGTCGATCATCGAACGGTGATTAATGTAACCTTGCAGGAAGAAACATTGGAAATGGAAGAAATGGTCGTAGTCGGATACGGCACACAGAAAAAAGTGAATCTAACGGGCTCGGTTTCCAGCGTCATCATGAATCAGGTGGCGAAGAAAACCGTCAGCCAGACTTCCCAATTACTCGCGGGCGAAATCAGCGGCCTTACGGTTACGCAGGGATCCGGAAACCCCGGAGGGAATTTAGCAGAGCTCAACGTTCGCGGACCGGGAACTTTCAGCGATGCAGGGAATTCCCCGTTGGTGCTGGTAGACGGGATTGCTTCTTCCATTAATTCTGTTAACCCGAACGATATTGCCAGCATCTCCGTGCTTAAAGATGCCGCCTCGGCGGCAATCTACGGATCAAGGGGGGCCAATGGCGTAATATTGATCACAACGAAAACCGGAAAACAGGGCCGGATGCAGGTCCAATATGATTCATATATAGGAAAGCAAACGCCCATGGAACTGCCCCATTATGTAGATTCATGGGTGTATGCGGAGGCATGGAACGAGGCAAACCGGAATGTGGGCGCCGGCCCCCGGTTCTCACAAGCGGAGATTGAAAAGTTCAAATCGGGTGAGGATCCCGATAATTACCCCAACAGCCACCATGTGAAAGATCTTTTCCATACCGGAAGCGGCTTCCAGACCAAACATAACCTGACTGCGAGCGGCGGATCCGAAGGAATCAGGTACCTGGTCTCCACGGGTTATCTAAGGCAAGACGGTCTCATTGCCAAGAACTATTACGATCGGTACGATATCCGGGCAAATATAAACGCCAATCTGAGCGACCGTTTGAGATTGAATGCGATACTCAGGGGAACGTATTCTTTACTTCGCGAACCGGCACGCGTAGGGCTTACCGGTACAGGCGATATGGATGCACTGATCGCCTCCGCTTTTTCGAGGAATGCCACCGTTCCAAAAAGAAGATCGGACGGCACGTACGGTACCTGGATGGGACACCCCGGACCCTGGGAAGCGCTTGACGGCGAGTCTTTTTACCAGAATCGCATTGGAAGCTTTGCCAATAACGCTTCACTGGAGTGGGATGCCCTTAAGTCACTTAAAATCACCGGAAGAATAGGCTATAACCAAGAGTATTCACAAGAACGACTTTTCGGTGCCGAAACGGCATCTAGTCCGGACCTTGTTTTCGGTCCCTCCACCGGTGAGGTGAACATGGGTACCAGTCGCTACCTCATTATGGATGCCTTCGCTAATTACGACAAAACATTTGGAACCCATCACGTGCAGATCATGGGCGGATATTCGCAGGAGATTTACAATGACGATTTGCTCGGGGCTTTCCGTGATCATTTCCCCACCAATACGATTTATGTGCTGGACGCTGCTTCACCGGAAAATGACAGCAATTGGGACACGCAATCTACGTGGAAACTACGGTCATATTTCGGAAGGGTTAATTATGCATTTAAAGACCGGTACCTGCTGGAGGGAAATTTACGATTCGACGGATCTTCACGTTTTGCAAAGGGAAAAAGGTACGGCTTGTTCCCTTCCTTATCGGCTGGGTGGATCATATCCGACGAACCGTTTTTCAATGTCCCTTGGATAACTACCCTTAAATTGCGTGGCTCCTACGGCGTGCTCGGCAATCAACAGATCGGAACGTACCCTTATCAGCGCGCGCTCTCACCGGACCACCGGTATTTCGTAGGGGGCGTTGTCCAGCCCGCCATAGCATTGGACGAATTGCCTTTCGAGGATATCACCTGGGAAACCACGGAAATTACCAACGGGGGGGTCGATGTCGTTCTGGCCGACGGAAAACTCAGTCTCTCCGTGGATCACTATTATAAAAAGACCTACGATATTCTTTATAGCTTAACCGTTTCCTCCGTTCTGGGGATGGCTACAGGTGATCAAAATGCGGGCGCTGTGGGCAACCGGGGTTGGGACTTCGACCTTAGCTATCGGAATACCGTGGGCAGCTTTTCTTATTCCATCAGCCCGAAATTTTCAATCGTCCGCAATCGGGTACTTAGCTTGGCCAATGTAGAAAGAGACATCGCTCAGGGATTATTTGTCGGAGAACCTCTGTTTTCTCACTATGGATATGAAACGGAAGGACTTTTTGTCGATGAGCAGGATATCGCAAACTATGCCGTACAGAACTATCCGGCAAAACCGGGTTATATTCGATATAAAGACATCAGCGGCCCCGAGGGCACACCAGATGGACGGATAACTTCGCAATACGACCGGAAAGTACTGGGCTCCCGATTCCCCAGGTATTCCTACGGAATGGGAATAACGGCCGACTACAAAGGATTCGACCTGTATCTGCAATTTCAGGGTCTTGGAGGGAACAAGAAAATTACCTCCGGCAAACGACTTCCGTTTTATAATCAGGGGAATGTAGAACAATGGCACATGGACGAACGCTGGACGGAGGAGAATCCGGACCGAAATGCGAAATTCCCACGTTTGGAAGAGACCTTTCAGCGTCCGCCGTATGACGTAGACGTTCTGCAATATTGGCTTTTGGATGCTAGCTTTTTACGAGTCAAGAATCTTCAGCTGGGCTACAATTTTCCAGGCCTGAAATCGGACCGGATCAGCCAGATGCGTATCTATCTAAGCGGGGAAAACCTCTACACGTTCGATCACTACCGACCCGGCTGGGATCCGGAATTGGAAACCAGTGTCGGCAGCAACCTGTGGGTGAATCCGCTGACCAAGGTCTGGAGCCTGGGTATCCATGCTAACTTTTAATACCGAACGCAAATGAATCGCTATAAATTCCCAAAAAAGAATGTTGCATTCCTGGCTTTGCTGGTTATTTCCCTGGGGGGATGTAACGACTTCCTTGAAGAAAACCCAAAAAATGAACTTAGCGAGGGGACGTTCTGGAATACCCGGAACGATGCTATGATGGCGTTGATGGGGTGCTATGAGCGCCTCGATGCTGGCTGGGTTACGTTTGATGGCTGGGTGGTAAACACCGTCTATTTTGACGAATGGACAGATGTGGCCACCCACATACGAACCGGTGAACCGTGCAATTTTCCCCAGGCAGGAATTCTTCCGACCAATACCCAGGTAAATGCCATGTGGGTTTCGCAGTATAAGAAGATCGCCCGGGTAAATTATTTCCTGGAAAACATCCACAAAGTAAATATGGACGATACAGAACGTGCGGAGATGATTGCGGAGGCACGCTTCCTCAGATGCTACAGCTATTTCTGGCTATCGCAATTATTCGGAAACGTACCGCTGGCTACCCGTGTACTGACGTTTGACGAAGCGAACAGCATCGGCCAAACCCCGCGCGAGGAGATAATCGCATTCGTGCTGTCCGAGCTGACGGAGGTAGCTGAGGACCTTCCTGTATCGCGCCCTGCCGCAGAGAAGGGACGAAATGAAAAAGGTGCAGCTTTGGTGCTGAAGGGTAGGCTGTTGATGGCCGAAAAACGCTGGGCAGAAGCGGCTGAAACTTTCAAATCCGTGATGGAGCTGAATAGGTATCAGATAGATCCTCGTTTCAAGAAGCTCTTTGAAGATGAGGGAGAAGACAGCAATGAAATTATTTTTTCAACCCTTTACACTCAAACGGAAGATGGACAACGCATCAGCCAACAGGTGAACTGGCCCAGCTGGTTTGGTGGCAACAATGGAATCCAATTCTTCCAGGAATTTGTTGATCAATTTCTGATGAACGACGGAATGCCCATCGAGGAATCACCACGGTACGATCCCGAGCATCCCTTTGAAAACCGTGATCCCCGGTTGTATCATACCGTCATGCTCCCCGGTTATTCAACGGTCGACGGCCGGGTGTTTCAGGGGCACCCCGATTCGATAGCCCGGTTTGGGCAAATGGGACCAGGCTGCACAGGGTATATGATGAATAAATTTCACGACCGGGAATATGAGGGGGTTCGCAACCAGTATGGCGGGGATTTCCCGTTGATGCGTTACGCTGAAGTGCTGCTCAGCCGCCTCGAGTCCGAACTGGAAGCCGGAACCGGCATCTCACCTGCGCTACTCGATGAGACGATTAATAAGGTGAGAGCCCGCGCCGAGGTTGGCATGCCGCCGGTGACGGAGACCGATCCCGATAAACTTCGTAAGATCATCCGGCGTGAACGGCTGGTTGAACTCGCCTGTGAAGGCGGAATCCGGTATTGGGACCTGCTCAGATGGGGCACACTGGATGAGGCACTCAGCCAAACCTTCCACGGAATGAAGATCACCCCTGATCCGGCACAATACAACGGTAGTTACAACATCAATGAAAAAGGACATTTAATCATCGAGAAAAAGCCGTTTCACGATCATAATTATCTATGGCCGATTCCTTTGGAAGAAATTAATGTGAACAAGAATCTGGTGCAGAATCCCGGGTATAATTAATCGTAAACGGCAAAAAATCATGGAACGTAGAGATTTTTTAAAAACATCGGCCGGGTTATTGGCGGTGGGGACATTTGCAAAGGGCTTTTCCATAGAGAGCATACAAGCGCCCCCACGCAAATTTGCCTTCCGGAATTACCAAGAGAAATCCAGTGTTGGCAGGGTAAAAATCGTCACCCCCGACGATGGATATTACATCCACACGTTTTTCGACGTCTGTCCGTTCAGCCCCAGCCAGCAGTATCTTGCAGTAAACAAGTTACCTTATCAAGGCAGGCATGCGATTCATGGCGACACCGTAGACATCTGCGTCATTGACCTGGAGAACGAAACGATCGAAAAGGTCTATTCAACCAAGGGATGGGGATACCAGCTTGGAGCCAATCTGAATTGGGGCCGCAGCGACCGTTACCTATATACGAACGATATCATCGACGGCCGGGCCGTGTGCGTCCGGATAGATACGGAAACCAAGGCCATCAAAGCGTTCGCCGGCCCCATGTATCACATGGCGCCTGATGAGTCGGCCGTCATCGGCTTCCCGCTGGAAATGATCGATGGATACCAGGATGGCAGCGCTACACAGGTGGGATATGGGGTTCCCTCATTCGGCGACCGCCAGGACATAATCGGGGCTCCGGCTGATCAGGGTCTCTGGAAAACCGACCTGGCAACCAATCAAACCAGGCTGCTGCTCAGTCTAAAAGACGCCTTGGGTTTTATCGACGATCCCTTCTACAAGGGAGCAAACTGTTATTTTTTCCACTCAAAATATAACCTGCAGGGCACACGGATATTGCAAGTGTTCCGTGGCGTTTTTCCCGGATCTGCCAAGTATCATCCCACGCTCCTGTCCTTCAAACCCGACGGAACGGACCTAAACAAACCGCTGAGCCAGGAACAATGGTCGCATCGGGCAAACCACCCCAATTGGCATCCGGATGGCGAACAGATTGTTATGAATGTCACGCCCGCGTGGCTGGGCGAACAACAGATGCGTTTCTGCAGTTTTCACTACACCGGTTCCGATTTCAAGATTCTGTCCACCAAACACGCCGGAAGCGGGCATCCCAGCGTCGATGCCACCTCCGCTTACCTCATCTCCGACTACTATGTCGGCGAATACCGGAAACTTGGCTACAAGGATTGTCCGATTCGGCTAATTCATCTCAGCACAGGCGAAGAAGTAGCTATTTGTGAGGTTTTCACCGATCTGGACATCCGTGAAAGTACATTCAGAATCGATCCCCACCCGGTATGGAGCAGGGATTATAAAAAAGTTTGTTTTAACGGTGCCCCGGGTGGTGTCCGGCAGGTTTTCGTAGCAGACCTGAGTGGGTTTTTGTAAGACTTTTGATTAAAAAAAAATACGTATGAGTTTTTCTAGAAGGAATTTTGTTAAAAGTGCATCGGTGGGTTTAGCCGGTATGGGGCTTATATCCCAGGGAATTGGCAAGGAGTGGGCAAATAGGTCGCAGTCCGGCCCTACTTCGCGGCGGGTAAATATCGCTACACTCACAATGAATGGCATCAAAGGTGACAACATCGAACAAGTCATCGCTGCTGCCCTGAAACGAATGGAGATTGCTTTACCCATGGCTCCCGATATCTATTGCCTGCCCGAAGTATTTCACGCCGCAGCGGTGAAAGGTGGCAGACCGCCGTTACCCGTTTCATCGGAAAACGGTTCCGGAAACATCATTGCCCCATTTCAGACATTTGCCAAAGCCCACAACTGTTACATCGTATGCCCGGTTTATACGACGGCTGAAGGAAAATATTACAACGCCGCCGTGTTAATAGACCGACAGGGGGAATATCTGGGCGAGTACCGGAAAGCAAGGCTTACGGAAGGGGAGCTTCGGAAAGGACTCACACCCGGGCCCTCCGATATTCCCGTATTTGCTACCGATTTCGGACGAATCGGTGTGCAAATATGCTTTGACATCGAATGGCCGGAGGGCTGGAACCAACTCGGAAAAAAAGGAGCGGAAATCGTCTTCTTTCCCTCAGCTTTTTCAGGCGGTAAGCGCATCGCCGCAAAAGCACTCGACAACAAATACTGCATTGTTTCGAGTATCCGCGACACCTGTTCGAGAATCTGCGACGTGACGGGCGAACTGGCGGTAAGTGGGGGCCATCCGTCAAACGAATGGGGCGTCTTCGGCTCCATCAACCTGGAGCGGGCTATTCTCCACACCCATGGAGCAGGGACAGTGGCGGTGAAGTTTCCCGAAATCCGTAAAAAGTATGGAACGAAAATAGTCCTGCATACCCTGGGGGAAGAACACTACACCATTCTTGAAAGCTTGACCCACGAGATAAAGGTGGCAGATATTCTCCGTGAATTTGATATGCGGACACATGCCGACCATCTTCGGATCGCCGAAGAATTAACAGCTGGTCTTGGATTCTAAAAACGACAAAAATTGAAACGGATTGTATTCTTCATTTTTCCGGTTACCTTATTGTACATTGCCAGCACGGGAGCACGGCAACATTCGGATAAACCCAATGTCATCGTCATCTATGCAGATGACCTTGGTTATGGCGATCTTTCTACCTATGGCGGCGACATCCCCAGTCCGAATATCCAGCGCATCGCCGATGCGGGCATCCAGTTTACCGATTTTTACGTATCGGGGCCGGTCTGCACCGTGTCAAGATACAGTCTGCTAACCGGTAATTACCCCCAGCGATCCCTTCACGGACTCACCAGTGCTTTAATGCCTGAGCAAACCGGTCATTTGGACAAATCCGAAAAAATAATGCCGGCATACCTAAAGGAATCGGGCTACCGGACGGCATTGTTCGGAAAATGGCACCTCGGAAACAGCGAACCGGAATATTTGCCGTGTTTTTATGGCTTTGACACCTTTGTCGGACACACACACGGCTGCATTGACTATTACGACCACGTATATGGTACCCTGGGAAACGATTGGTACAGGAACTGCGAACCGTTCCATGAAACGGGCTATGCGACAGACCTGATTACCAACCACGCCATCGAGTACCTTTCCGCGGATGAGGAAGCCCCTTTCTTTCTGCTGTTGGCCTACAATGCGCCCCATTATGGCAAGTCAAATCCATCGGATTTACCGGAAAACACCCTGGTGCTCGATCAAGGAATAAGGAAAGAAGTCGGATACGCGAATACGCTTCAGGCCCCGCAGGAATACCTCGATCGATTTTCGCACGTAACGGACATATACCGGAGGTACTACGCCGCTATGGTTTCCAATCTGGATGACAACATCGGCCGGGTACTTGATTTTCTGGAAACATCGAGGCAGCTTGATAATACCCTGATCTGGTTCATTTCAGATAATGGCGGCTATTCGGAAACCCTGTTTAAGCACGCCAGCAACGGCGTCCTGACAGGCCAAAAAGGGCAATTGGCCGAAGGGGGCATCCGCGTACCGGCCCTGGTATGCTGGAAAAACCGGATAAAGCGCAAACAGCTCATATCCCAACCGTATGTCAATACGGATATCCTGCCTACGTTGCTTGAAATAGCCGGTGGGGACGAATTCGTTTTCGATGGGATATCCCTCGCCCCGGTCCTATTCGGCAATGGAGCGCCACAACAGGATATCTTCTGGCATTTCAATGGCCAGAAAGCCTTCCGGCGGGGCGACTGGAAGATGAGGGATGACCGGCTATACAACCTTTCTTTGGATCCCTCTGAACAGACGGATCTTTCCGGAACCCATCCCGATGTGCTGGAGGACCTCCGCTCTGCATGGAATGAAACATCCGGGCGACTGAAAGATACCATTCCATAGTCAATCAGTTAGTTCAATAATAATCAATTAGTAAATCAGTTAATAAATCCGAAATAGATGAACAGGCGAAATTTCATAAAACAAACTTCTGTGGCAGCAGCAGGGTTAACCATTCTCAACTTTCCGCTTTCGGGAAAGGGTGCCCCCAGTAATAAGGTTGTTATAGCCATAATGGGTCTTAACGGCCGCGGTGCCTACCATGCAGCCAAATTTGCAGAGATAGCTGGCGTCGAAGTGGCCTACCTTTGCGACGTGGAAGAAGGCGCCCTGAACAAGGGGCTTAACGCACTGAAGGGAAAATCCCGCAAACCGACGGTTGAAAAAGATATCCGTAAGCTGCTGACGCGCACGGATTTTGATGCACTGGTGATCGCTGCGCCGGATCATTGGCACGCTCCCGCAACCCTGCTGGGGCTGGCAAACGGCAAACACGTCTATGTGGAAAAGCCCTGCAGTCACAATCCCCATGAGAGCGAGCTCTTGATAACCGCACAATCCAAATACGGCAAACTCGTTCAGGTCGGGAGCCAGCGGCGTTCCTTTCCAACGTTGATCAACGCAGTGAAGGAAGTAAAGGGCGGAATCATTGGCGAACCGTACATGGCCAAATCCTGGTATACCAATGCCCGCAAACCGATTGGCGTGGGGAAAACCGTGAACGTTCCCCCTACCCTCGATTTTAATCTCTGGCAGGGCCCGGCGCCTAGGGAAGCTTACCGCGATAACCTGGTTCACTACAACTGGCATTGGTTCTGGAACTGGGGAACCGGCGAATCGTGTAACAACGGCAATCACGAGATCGATTGCTGCCGCTGGTTTCTGGACGTGGATTTTCCGACGAAAGTGACCTCTGCGGGCGGCAGATATGCGTATACCGACGATTGGGAAACGCCCGACACCCAGATTGCATCGTTTGAATTCGGCGATAAGAAGGTGATCACCTGGGAAGGGCGCAGCTGCAATTCTTTGCGTGGAAGACAGCGGCAGAGGGTTTATTATCTATGGCACCAAAGGCACGTTAGTGAATTTAGGCGGAGGTGACTATAAGATTTATGATGGGTCAAATAAATTGATAAAGGAAGTGGCACCGGATCTTGAGATCGATCCCAACGATCCCGTAAGCGCCAGCGGTGAAGCGGATATGTATCACCTGAACAACTTTGTGGAAAGCATCCGTGGGGACGCCACCATTAATGCGCCAATTACCGAGGCCCATAAAAGCGTGGTGCTTTGCCACCTGGCTAATATAGCGCAGCGTACGGGATCAACCTTGCATTGTGACCCGCGCAACGGTCATATTGTCGGCAATGAGGCTGCTGCAAACCTTTGGCGGCGGGAGTATGAAAAAGGTTGGGAAATGACGCTTTAGGTTAGCACCTCGTTAAGGTGCCTTTTAGTGTTCCCGAAGGGATTTGCTGTGCCCCGCTGCCCGGCACCCCTTCGGTTCTCCTCCCTTAAAAACACAAAGGCACCTCGTTAAGGTGCCTTTAGTGTTCCCGAAGGGATTCGAACCCCTATCTTCAGAACCGGAATCTGAAATTCTATCCATTGAACTACGGGAACGGGGACGCAAAGATATTCAAAATTTCGAAATCAAATACATGGTTAGGCCAAGAATTTTAACTTTCCTGAACAACGGGCATTTTTGCCTCGTGGCTTGATTTCATCCGCGCTTTTACCAACCGATCTACCCGGTACATCATCAACAGACTAATGACGGAAAAGACGACCACCGTGTAGCCAACCACGTCGTAATGTTCGAGCGGACTGAAGTTGGTTTGTTGAACGACAATTTTACCAGCCAACGCTGCCGCGATACCGCCTGCAAATTGCTGCAGCGAAGCATTGACGCTCATAAATGCCCCACGATCTTTTAATTCCGGGACGGCGCTCACCAATGCCGAAGAAGGCACCATGCGGCTGGTCACTCCAGCCATGAGCATGACATTGAGCAGGATGGCTGCCCATAGCGGCGTAATGGAGAGATTGGTATACCAAACACACATGATCATCAGCCACAATGAGGCGATGACAAATAATTTGTACTTATCTATCCGGTCGCTAAAACGGCCGATAACGGGCATGATCACCAACGTAGCCAGTCCCGAAACCATAAATAGCATGGGTAGCTGTTGCTCGGTTATGTGTAGGTTATTGATGGCAAATGCGCTACCGAAGGGCATCATCATGAATCCGCCGACAGAAAGCAATGCGGTAGAGAGAAAACCAATCCGGTAATGACGCTGCGCTAACGTATGTAACAGGTGGCCAAACGCTGATTTTTCGCTTTTGATACCGAGATGTGCGTTTACCGGTTTCATATAAAAGACAATCAGTACGGCGATAAGCATTCCGAGTACGGCCACCATCAAAAACGGAGCCTCCCACCCCCACCCGTTGGCAATGTAAAGACCGATCGGGATTCCCAAAACCTGGCTGGCGCCAAATGCCATCTGCACAAAACCCATAACACGGCCGCGCTGCTCCAACGCGAATAAATCCGCAACAATGGCCATGGATATGGAGCCGATCACCCCGCCGAAGAGTCCGGTGATGACACGTGCAGCCACTAGAAAGACATACGTGTGCGCAATGCCGCACAACACCGTCCCGCCAATAAATCCCAAATAAAAAAATAGCAATAATTTCTTTCGGTCAAATCTATCCGAAAAACCAGCTGTCAGGAACCCCGAGAGGCCCGCGCTAAATGCGTAAGCGGATACCGCCAAGCCAAATTCCGAAGGAGTTAGCTGCATCGACTTCATCAAAATATCTCCTAGTGGAGACATAATCATAAAATCCAGAATGACGGTAAATTGGGTGAATGCTAAAATAACCACTACCAGCATCTGGTAGCGGTTAAGGGGTGCATTACTCGTGGATTGATTCATTCATTGAAGACGTTCGCAAACACGGATTGTTACAGCCCTCCTTGAATATTTTCTTATTTCCCTTTGCCCTGTGCCATTACTTTCACGGTTTGCAGAATGATATCCATATCGGTCTTCAAACTCATCGTCTCCAAGTAATCCAGATCGTAGGTAACCCGCTCGCACATCTGATTAACGTTTTCCGCATACCCATAGTACACCTGACCGATGGACGTAATACCCGGCTTAAGGCGGAAAAGCTGCATATATTCCGGTTTACGTTCTTTAATTTCATCAATAAAATGCCTGCGCTCGGGACGAGGTCCGACAATGGCCATGTCACCCTTCAAAACATTCCAGAATTGAGGCAATTCGTCAAGATGGGTTTTTCGCATGAACTTTCCCCACTTCGTAATACGGGGATCATCGTCCGACGCCAACTGCGGGCCGGCCTTCTCGGCGTCTACCCGCATGCTTCGGAATTTATAGATATAAAACGGCTTCTGATCTTTGCCTATTCGCTCCTGCTTATAAAGCACGGGGCCGGCCGATGTAACTTTCGTAATCAGTGCCAATAAGGCATAGACCGGCATCCCAATGAGGATTACCAAAGTCGAAAATACGATATCGAACACGCGTTTAAGAAAGATCGTTTCCTGGTAAACCAACAATTTCCTTTTCACCGCCTGCAGATCGATCCGAAAGGACGGCTGGTAGGTTATCAGTTCATATAAACTGTTATCAACGTTATAAGCAACCTGCTGTATTTGAGTTTCTCTAATCATGACATTTCACACTTAATCAACATCGATATAAATACCAATTAAGTGCCATACTCAAAAAAGCAGCTTATATGCGGCCAACACCCATTAAAGGGGCTAAATACTCAAAAAAACGATTGGGGAAGTGGGGAAAAATTCCACAAATTAGGGTAGCCGCCGGGCGGTCTTCCAGTACGACTTATACATGGAAAAAGCCCTGCGCAACCGGACGGGCAGCGATCGGTAGGCCAGTCCTAACCGATACCCCAACCATTTGGCCATAAACGAACAACCGACTTTGGGTAGCACCCAGGGGTTCCGGCGTGCCACATAGCTTATTTCCGATCTCGCATACTTCACGCCTTCGCCATAGGCATGACCAAAGGATTCAAAGATCCATCGGTTATCACTGTGAAAGACGCCTATGTCAAAATACCGCTCGAACTCCTCGCGGAGACTGTATGCGTGGGAATGGTGGACGCAGGCATCGCCCACATAGGCCATTTTCCATCCGTTCAATAGCAACTTTCCAGCGACAATGACGTCTTCACCCATAATCGTACCTCGGGGGAAACCTCCCACCCCTTCAAAAGCACTACGGCGGTAGGCCGCGAACGAGTTCGAGCACGAAATTGTTTTAATACCGTAGGTATCGGCGTCGGCCAAACTCCGGATCTGGGTTTGGGGAGGATAATTGAATAAACGGGCGTGTGCTTCCATGAGCGTAGCTCCCTTGTGCGGAAGCTGTCGGCCATAGGCCATCCCAATTTCCGGATCATCAAATGCCCGTATGATGTTCAGAAGGGTCGATTCATTGGCTGGAATGGCATCCTGGGTCAAAAAGATGTAAATATCTGCCTGCGGATACGTATCGATGGCCAATTGGCGGGTGCCGCCGTGATCAAATTCGTTGCTTCCCAAGCCCATCACTTTGAAGCCGTGGGCCTGAGCGGCTTCCGCTGTGCCGTCTGTGGAACCGGAATCGATCACCACGCGCTCAGCTATGGACGCATTCTGCCCGGCCAGCGCATCCAGCAATGCGACAAAGAGGCTGCCTCCATTGAGGGTAGGTATGTATACATTTGCCTTCATTATTGCGCTTCCATCGCGACGTGTTCGCGGATGCGGTTTTTGTTTATTTTGATATTCGGAGGTTTGAAATCATGGATCCAGGTGCCACCGGATGTGACGAAATTACTATCTATGCGCACGTTAAGGGCCGTTTTCCGTACCGTAATGGCAGCATTTCGCTCGTTGAAGATGTGGTTTCCGAGCAACGATATGCTGTTCGCCTTTACCAACAGCAATGCCCCCGCCTCATGCCCGCTTTTCAGGCGGTTGCCCTCGAACTTCAGATTCCCCACCAAATTAACATTGACCGGTCCGCTGTTTATGTGATTCTCTATGACATTCAATGAGTCAATACGGATATCATTGGGCAACATGATACTACCGATTCGACTGTGCCTGATGTCCAACACTCTCCCGTTTGCATTGGCCAATAGGCGGAGGGTATGAAAGGAATTTCCCTCCATCCGTATGCGCTCCCATTGTCCAACCAATTCGAATGCACCATCGGTGACGTTCCGGTTGGCGGTAATCTCTCCGCAGCCTTCGATGTAGAGTGCAGGACGGTTGTTACCAAAAGCCCGATTCCCGCTGAGCGTCACGCCTGATATGCCGATCAGTGTGCCGATACCGGAGCCATCGGGTGTAGACTCACCCTTCACGAAGCCATTATTTTTGCTGGAATTACCCGCTATGAGCGCATTGATTTTGACTACCTGTCCATGTGCGCGGTTATTGATGTCAACAGCATCGGCGGCATTGTATTCCAGCCTGTTGTTGGTAATGCGGTAATTCGTGACCCGCTCGGCGGTATTAAAGGCCACCTGAATGCCACTCATTCCGTTATGATGGATGTAGTTTCCGTCGATTTCGACATCTCCGCTGTCGTGTATGAAAATGCCATTTTCGCCATTATGATGAAAGTGATTGCCGGAAATCGTTATGCCTTGACTTGACAACACCCGCACAGCGGTCCCCGGATGATACGTTCTAGTGGATTCGCGGGCACCCCCATACCGGGTAATAGTCGAGCCCACTACGCGCGAAGCTGAACAGTTATACCACAATACCGCCGGAAAGGAACGGCTGTTGGTAGAGTCGCCCGTTAACTGGCTACCCGCAATGGTTAAATTGCTGCATTGCGACGCATAGATGGCTTCATTGACCGTTTCCGCCCGGAAGGAAAGGTACACATTGGATATGCGATGTGCACGGAAAAGCGGGGCATCCGAGTGTTGCTTTTCCACGGCGAAGTGTGCCGACAACTCCTTGGGTTGCTTCAGCAATCCATCAGCCACCAAATGAACATTGGACACCAATCGGATGGTACGCACAAGGTACGTTCCTTTGGGTATATATACGGTATCTCCTATCGACGCGCTATCCAATACCGCTTGTATGAAACGACTGTCATCGGTCTTACCATCGCCCTTTGCACCATACTCCTTTACGTTGATGCGACGCGCCGTAGTCTCGGCACCTACTTGCTGGTTTACACGAACGCCACAAGCAACCGTCATCAAGCTACCAGCGATCCAGACGATTTCACGTAATTTAATCCGTTTCATTACTTCTTTCGTTATCCATTATCACCTTCCAGGTATTTGCAGCGGTGCGATCCCAGGTAAACTGTGCTGACCGCTGTTTTCCTTTCTGCTGAAACTCCCGATAGCTATCCGCGTCATTTACCAACGTTTCGATACCGGCTTTGATGGCGTCCACATCGTGCGGATCTACACAAAGCGCGGCATGGTCTGCAATTTCGGGCAACGAGCCCGCCGTGGACGTTAACACCGGTGTGCCGGATGCCATCGATTCGATAACCGGTAGCCCGAAACCTTCCATCAGCGAAACGAAGAGCGTAGCATACGCCCCTTTATAAAGCTTAGGAAGCTCCGTTTCAGGGATTCGCCCCAAAAAACGGACCCGCTTTTCAATACCCAGTTGCGCAATCAATGCACATAGCGGCTCATCTCCGTGGCCAGAAAGAAAACACATAAAATCTGAAGGAATATCTGCGCGGGCGAAAGCGGTAAGCATCGCCGGTATGTTCTTGTTCTTACGCCGATTGCCGACATATAAAAAATACGGCCTTTCTGATTGAAAGACCTCTTCATTTTTCCGATACACCTCATCCACGCCGTTATAGATCACCGTGATCAGCCGCTCGTCAATTCCGAGCAACTCGACCAGCTGCTTTTTGCTGAAATGTGACACGGTGATAATCTGTTGAGCCTTTCTCGCCAACCGGGCAATTACCTGCTGGTAATACAGGCGATGCCAAGTGGTATAGTAAAAAAGATGCATTAAGTCGTGGATGGTAAATACAAACGGTATGCGGCTCTGAAACGGCGGCATAAACGAAGGGCTGTAAAAGACATCGGCATTACTTTTCCGGATTTCCTGCGCCAGCATCCATGGCGTCAAGAGGCTGCCCAGCCGCATGTCGCTTTGTATGAAAGCCAGGGAGATCTCGGCAGGCGCCCGTCCCATCACCTCCCGGAACAATTTACCGATGCCGGTATCACCCGCCCACCGGCCATCAATCAACACACGAAGATTCATAGGCCAATCCTCCACCGCAAACGCTCAATGCCCGCCGGGTAGCTGCTCCCCAGCAGAAACACCAGCATCAAGTATAAGACAATATCGTTATCATACCCTGAATACAAAATCAACAGTATGGCCAGCAACGGCAGGAAAGCCACCCACCAAAAGCCGCTGTTTCTCCGCTCATGCATACAGAATCGGTAGAAATAAAACAGAAACGCTGCATACGACACCAATCCAACGATTCCAAAATCCAGGTAACAATTGAAAAACGTATTATGGATGTGCGGTTCGCCATGGTAAAAATCCGCATAACGGCTAAGAAAGTCGCCTCCGCTCATAAAGCCATCTCCCAACGGAGAAATAGCCGTGAAATGTTGGAAGAAGGCTTTCCAATACACCAACCGGACTCCCATGCCATCATTGGATGCCAGGATACTCTCGATGCGAATCACCCTTTCGGCCAAAAAGGGAATGGCGATCAAGGCCAATGCACTTAATACCACCCGCCAACGGACGGTTGTCCCCGCCCATAGAAGGCAGAAAATCCCGAGAAACAGCGCCACCATAGGCGTGCGCGACAACGATAGCCAAGCCAGCGCCGATACCAAAAGGATACGCCATACCACCAGTTTCCCGTTTTGCACAACCGGCAGCAGTACATAGACAAATCCAAGCAATGCAATGCGTGCACCGAACATGTTCTTATCGGCTAATCCCCAAAAGTAATCAGCTTCCTGATATAACGCGCTGCCGTGTGCCGAACTCGGCACCCCTCCCAGCCAGCGGAACCCGGCGGCCTGGTGGTATAGCAGCAACTGAAGCAAGGTAAGTCCAAGTACCACATGCAGCGTGATGTCGACCCACCGCAATAGCCGGGTGTTGTCGCGTTGAGACAACCACCCTACAGCGAAATAGAGGTAGCCAAAATTGATAGGTAATTTAAGGAAGTTCGCCACCTGCCGTCCGTCTTCAGGCAGTTGAATCAGAAAGATGAGTGAAGCATACCCCGTAAATATCAACAAAAACCACACCCAGTAATGCCGAAGCAGAACCGGTGTATTCAGGAAGTAACACAAGGAAGCCAGCGCAAATAGCAACGGGTAAATTTTAATGGGCAGGAAAACCGACACCAACGCAAGGCAAAATAACACCTCGCATACTGTGTCCTTATAACCTGCAAGGGCATTATGCATCTGCATGATGTTTTGTCGTTGTTTGCAGCACATGTTCATATTCCATTACCATACGTTCAATACTGAGGTATTTGCCGACGGAGGATCTCGCTGCCCCAGCCAACCGATTATAAAGCGTTACATCGCGCCACAATGTGACGAGTGCATCGCCAAGGGAATCCGGCTGATCCGGATTGCACAGGATTCCATTCACGCCATCGTTTACGGTCTCCCGCAAACCTCCCCGGTTGCTTGCGATTACCGGCAAATTATTTGCCAAACCTTCTACGGCGACCATGCCCAACGGCTCCTCCCAGATGGACGGAACGGCCAGTACGTCAATCGTTGCGTAAAAATCGCTAGCACTTACGTACCCGACAAACTCGATACGTTCATTATTCCCGGCCAACTTCCGGAAATGCGCCAGATCTTCCTCCTTGCCACGCCCGGCGATGCGCAGGTGGCCTTCGATACCCGAAGCGTTAAATTGGCGGATGAGCCATTCTACCCCTTTCGCAACCGATAAGGTACCGATATAGCCTACGGTGAGCGATTGCCCTTCCTCCCGTATCCGCGGGTGGCTCACGGCCGGAATATTCCGTGCGTTGTTCACCACGTAGTGGGGAACCCGCTGGAAATACCCCTGTGCATCAAATCGGTCCAATATGCTCTGGCTGATGCCCACCACCGCGTTTACGCTGCCGGACCGGCGTTTATGTTTTCGGCGCAACCACCTTTTCAAAAAGCCCTGAGTCTCTCCCGGTCGGCCGGGGTTAAACAGGGTACTATCCGGACTTAGCAAATACATGTCATGCAATACCTGTACGATCGGAATGCCGGCTTTGTGGATTTCATCCCAAGCGGAAATAGACCATCCGACCAGATTGTGGCACGAGACAATCGCAGGTTTTTCCTTTTCGAGCACCTCCCTGACATATCGGCGCATAGCCGGATTATATGCATCACGCAAATGCCAGAAGAGCCTGCGGAACGCCGGGGGCCTTTCTTGGGTAAACGGCCAATAGCCGTTCCGAAGACCGGCGCGGTACACCTTTACCCCGTCCACCCAATCAACGTTCAGTCCCGCTTCGGGCACCATACTTAACACCGCCACTTCATGTCCCTTGGCTTGCATGCCTTCGACAATGAGCTTGAGGGAGATTTCGGCGCCACCCGCTATATAGGGAGAATACAACGCGTTGATATATAAAATTTTCATAGACGATACACGTGATTATCCAAGATTTCCCCCACTCGTTGCAACGCGTATTGATCAGCCATATAGGTATACAGTCGCTGCCCCATCCCTGCCAATGCGACTGGATCACGATGCTTTAACGCCACCGCACGCGCAATTTGCGCGCTTAATGCTTCGCGATGCTGTTCTTGGGTTTCATACCGGTAATGAAACGTATCGCCCATATGCGGCCCCAAATCTGAAATCGTACCAATTTCGGGACAAATTACCGTCTTTTGATACGAAAAGGCCAGAATGGCGGTGCCGGAATTAAGGCTGCTGGACAAGTCGTAAGGCAGTACGACGACATCGACTTTCCCCAGCAAAGCGGCGATTTCGGTATCGGGGACGAAATAGGGTAGCCATACTACATTGCTTGCATGCGCTGCTCGATCAGAAATTTCCTTTTGATAGGCTTCGTCAACTGCTTTCCCGGCGATCGTCAGCCGCACGGAATCGCCGAATGTGTGTACCACGTCGATGAGCAGCTCCAGGTTTTTATAGGGCTTTACCATACCGATAAAAAGCAGCTCCAACCGTCGGCCTTCGCGCTGTGGCACCTGGCGTATCCCTCCATACACTCCAATAAAATTGGGATGCGGTACGTAAACCGCCTTCCGCAACGCTTTTGGACCATAAGCCGCGAGGACCTCTTCGGATTGCCCGCTGTGAATGACAATGCGATGCGACCAGCGCATCAGCAACCGAGTAAGACTCCGGCTGAAAAAGGACAACCGTCTTTCATGCGAAACCCGATTATGCATTGTCCAGATCAGCGTCTTTCCGCTCCAATGTATGACGATCAGCACCAATAGCTTACGAATAAAGCTTCGTAATGCCACAAAAAAGCTGCTATCGTCGATATTCTCAAACCAATTCAGGTGGATCAATTTGATTGCAGAAAAATGCTTCCGGCTCGAAAAAATTGTATCCAAGGGATGGATGCGGTAGCGTTTTGCACGCAGCTCTCCAACCACTAACTGGATGTATTGGTTTTCATCATTGACAGGCGGATTGAAAATAATATCCATCGGATCTATTAATTCGATAATCTTTTTGCTAATCCCCGCGATTTGATAGCGGCGGCCAGGGTATCGACGAAGCTAAGTCCAAACGTTTTACGGTGTTTGTACCACATCCAAAATTTAGCCTGCCCGTTTGAGCGCATGGATAACGCCATGGTATACCGTTTCCGATCCCGCATGAGTTGCTCCTGTTGCCTTACCAAGGCGCGGTAAACCACCTTTTCCGTGTCATGA
This sequence comes from Parapedobacter sp. GCM10030251, assembly GCF_042666505.1. Lineage (NCBI taxonomy): Bacteria > Pseudomonadati > Bacteroidota > Sphingobacteriia > Sphingobacteriales > Sphingobacteriaceae > Parapedobacter > Parapedobacter sp. GCM10030251. The sequence goes on from NZ_JBHTDN010000002.1 coordinate 148,527, forward strand.
GGCACGTGGTTCTCCAAAAAATCGCGCAACCACTGTGCATATTGCATATTCGCACGCATTTTCTCCAGATCGTTGCCGGACGATGTGATCGAAAGATCATTGCTGCGATAGTTAAATACCGGCCTATTGGTGTGGGCAACGCCTTTTTCCGCACAGGCGAGGTAAGCCGTAATATCATCGGATCCCCAAGCAAGCGGCATGGAATAAAAGCCCCCTTTGTCGCGCAATGCAGCGGTGCGGTATACAAAATCGGAGATGTACTGAGACCGCCATTGGTTAAGACGGTGCCAGATGTGATCGCAGACCCGTTCGTACGTTGGACAGGCTGGCGTCAGTTGAAGCGGTTCGCCCCGGTCGTTAATAACCACACTTCGGCAATGGTATACATCCAAGTCCGGATAATCGCGAATTAACCGCGCGAATTCATCCAAATAATCCGGTTCCAAGCGATCGTCATCGCCCATCATCACGAGGTATTCCCCTTGCGCCAGCGCCAGGCATTTATTCCAATTGGCGGTAAGCTGCACAGCACCAACATTACGTTCGTTTTCATAATACCGGATCCGGGCGTCGTTAAACGTTGTTACGATTTGCCTTACCGGCTCCGGTGAACAGTCGTTTAACACAATCAATTCAAAATCGGCAAGCGACTGTGCGAGGATGCTTTGCATACACTCCGCCAAGAAGCGGCTCTTGTAGGCCGGAATACAAACCGAAAATTTAGGCATTGCCCCTCCCTTTTCCCATAAGTGTCTCCTTTAAATAACGGACGTCGACTGGCTTTACGACAAAGACCAATAGATACACGAGATAAATGATCCCAAATACTGCCGAACCGGCGATAACCGTGCCATATCCACCCCTGAACGGCAAGGCTTGTATGGCGTATCGGCTAATGAACAAGGTCAAGACCCCGCCTGCTGCTGCAGGCAGGAATGCACGCGTGAACAGGCGGAATCCATTCAACTTAAGTACCCGGGGTATGTAGTAAACGTAAAAAAAACCAATCTGGAGCACCATATACACCAGGTAACCCACCACGGCCGCACCTACCTGTAGGCTGGGGGCAAACACCACGGTAATGGGTAACGAGACCAGGCAGGCAATTGCGGAAGAATACACCAGAAATTTGGTTTTTCCCGTAGAAAGCACCAAGCTCGCAACGGGGGTATTGTGCATGGAAAGCAACACCGTGAGTAACCAAAGCGACAGCCAAAGGGACAAATCGACGTATCCAACGCCCATGTATAGACGGAGAATCTCATCCGCATTCAGGATCAACACAAACACCACAAATACGAGAAAGACGGAAATGTACTTCGTCGCCTCAAATATCATCCGCTCCATCCGTTGCGGGTTACCTTCCGCGTAGACTTTTGAGGCTGACGGCAACAGGACCTGCATGAATACGCCTCCGAACGCAACAATGAGCATCGCAATGGTCTGTATCACCCGGTAATCGGTAAGTACTTCCATGCCCTCGGCAAATCTGCCCAGCAAAAGCGGGCGTAGGTTATTTGCGGTCAACTGGAACAATCCCATAAGAAATATAGCCAAACTGTAGTTCAATATTTCACGGAAAGCGCTTCCGTGCCAATGGGCAGCCAGCAGGGAACTCCGGGATATCGGGAATACCCGCAGCCGGGCGATATAAAATGGTATCGGAATTAACGTGGTTAAGGTATAGGCGATAAAATACGGGATCAATGACCACTTTAACTGAATAGCTAAAAACGCAACGGCAAAATTCAACAGGCTGCTGATCACTGTTATCCGGTTTACATATGCCAGTTCATCTTTGGCGCTCAGAAGTTGGATAACTACGCTGGATAGCCAATTGAGCACCGTTGAAAACGCAAGAATGTACATAATCTGCCGGTAAAGCGGTTCCTGGTCGTCGGCAAGGTTAAACAGTTGGGTACCGTACGCAGACATAACCAGAAAAATGACGGCATTGAGCAGCCCGATCACGCCGTAAAAGACCACGCTGGACTGAGATACGTTTTCAATCTTAGTCCACGCGGAATCTGCTGTCCACATCGAAAAAAAGCGCACCGCACCCACGTTGAATCCCAAATCCATCAGCCGCAAATAAGCATTGAGTGAAAAGGCTAAGGCAATCAATCCATAATCGGCTTTACCATAAAAGCCTACCAGCATGGGAATTGTAACGAACTTGGCTAACGCATCGAGGACTTTCGCAATGATTCCCCACACGGAGCCCGAAAAAATACGTGATACGGTTGTAGTGTTGGGATTCATATTCAGCCAACCAATATCGACAAAAATGCCGACCGGCCAAAAACAACCCTTATTCCTCTACAATCCGCTCCACAATGGTAATATCCTGATCCGGACATACCGAGTCTTTTACCGGACAATATCCCGTTGCTCCACGTAAGATTAAGGCGCTTCCAAGTGTCACTTCGGCAAGCGAGGTTAACGGGGCCCTAAACATCCGTGTAATTCCTGTGTACAGCACAAATGCTCCCGCGGCCACTGATAATATCCGCTCTGAATTGGCAATGTTACGATGGTCACTGGCTTCTCTAAGCCGCTCCTTCACGTCGTCGAGTATCTCTTTGGTCTTGGCGTTCATATCCTTTAACTTCGTAATTAATTTCTTTGCTTTCGCTAGTTACAACAAATCGCCGGACATTTGGTTTTGGGAAGTCGTATTTTTCCACTTGCATAGCGATCCTTCGCTTTGATTGCCATTAAAACATGATCCGTTCAAGTTGCACAAGCAGAACTATTGCACGAAATGAACATCGCCGGACTTACTGGGTCGGCGAAAATAAATTTAATCAAATGATTAAAAAATTTGGTTAAATCAAAAATCGCCATTAACTTTGTCCGGACAACGATTCAACATGGCGAAAACAAAGGGAGCAAAACCCGATTTAAGCACAGAGGAAAAAATCAAAGAAGCCGCTCGTAAGGTGTTTACACAAAAAGGTTACGCGGCGACGCGAACACGGGATATCGCGGAAGAAGCCGGCATTAATCTCGCGCTACTTAATTACTATTTCCGGAGCAAGGAAAAGCTGTTTGAAATCGTCATTCTGGAAAAAATGCATATCCTATTGGGCAAAATAGGTCCCGCAATGACGGACGAGCATACTTCTATCGAGCAAAAAGTGGAACAAATCGCCGAGCATTACATTAATACATTGGTGGCCAATCCAGACATTCCCTTATTTGTCCTGGGTGAAATCCGAAATCATCCCGAGAAGTTTGCAAGCATGATCCGGACCAAAACAAAAATTGTTGATTCCGCATTTTTCAAACAATTAGCTGAAAGACGCCCGGATATAGACCCCTTACATTTTATTTTCAACATGCTCGGTCTTATTATTTTCCCATTTATCGGCAAACCGCTTCTTCAATTGATCGCTGGAATCAAGCCGGAACGTGCAACTATATTAATGAATGAACGAAAAACACTGGTCAAGACATGGTTTCTGGCAATGCTAGCGGCTAAATAATTTTTTTTTGACATATATTAATCAAATGATTAATTCAAATTTATAAATAAAATGATTAACTTTCAATTTTTGGCAGCATGCGCTTTGATCGTTCCGCTAATTTCTATGTCGCAGCCCTCCGAAACGGTGTTAACCCTTACGGAGAGCCGAACCTTGGCTGCGGAAAATTACCCTTTGATCAAGCAGCGCAACCTCATCGCATTGAGTGCACGGTACGCAATCGAACAAGCCAACAAGGGTTACCTGCCCCAGCTCAACGTGAGCGGCCAGGCCACGTATCAATCCGAAGTGACGCAAATTCCCCTTCAGGTTCCCGGAATCGACGTACCGACGTTCAACAAAGATCAATATAAACTGTACGGTGAGATAAGCCAATCCCTTTTTGATGGGGGCGTCATTAAACTCCAGAAGCAGGCTGCCGAAGCAAATGCACAGGTAGAAGCACAAACGTTGGAAGTGGAACTATACAAAATCAACGAGCGGATCCACCAACTCTTTTTCGGCATTTTGCTACTGGATGCGCAGCTGGACCAAAATGAGTTACTCCGAAAAGATATCCAAGTGGGTCTGGATAAAACCAACGCAGCAATTGCTAACGGCGCTGCACTGAAAAGCAACGGCAGTCTGCTTGAAGCTGAATTACTCAGAACCGCGCAGCGCACGGTGGAATTACAGACCAAGCGACGGGCGTATCTGCACATGCTTAGTCAATTAATTAACCGGCCACTGGATGAAAACACCCGGTTGGAACGGCCCAGCCCTCCAGCCGCCACTTCCGGCAATAACCGTCCGGAGTTGGAGTGGTACACCTCCCAGCAAAACAGCATTGCTGTAAATCGTAAATTGTTGACGGCCAAAAATCTCCCTAAGCTGAACTTCTTTTTACAGGCAGGCGCAGGACGCCCTGCGTTGAACATGTTAAGCAATGATTTCGATGCATATTACTATGGCGGAATCCGTTTAAACATCCCGATAAGCGGCTTTTACACATTGAAAAAAGAAAGAGCCATGTTGGATATCAAAGCCCAAACCATTGATGTACAAAAGGAAAATTTCCTTTTTAACAACAAACTGATGCTGACACAGCAAAATACCGAATCAAGCCAATATGAACAGCTACTGGAAACCGACGATGAAATCATTTCGCTTCGCGCCTCGGTAAAAAAAGCAGCGCTTGCCCAACTGGAAAATGGCGTTGTCAACTCATCCGACTACCTTCGTGAAGTCCACGCCGAAGACAGCGCCAAATTAGCCAAAATTCTACACCAGCTCCAATGGCTGATTATTCAATACGATATCCAATACACGACCGGAAATTAGCTAACTAAAAAATATAAAAATGAACCGTTTAAAAAACCTGATGATCCTCCCTTTCTTCCTAATGGCGTGCGGTCCACAAGAAAATGCTTATGACGCATCAGGAACCTTTGAGGCCGTGGAAACCCTCATTTCCGCCGAAGCAAACGGCGTCATCAAAGCACTGGATATCCGGGAAGGCCAGGAACTGCATGCAGGTCAAGCCATCGGCTATATAGACAGCACACAGCTTTACTTACGAAAACTCCAGCTTCAGTCGCAAATCAAAGCCGTACTTAGCAAACGGCCTAATGTAGCCATACAGCTCGCCGCCCTGCAGGAGCAATTAAGCCAAGCCATCCGAGAACAACGTCGCCTTGCCAACTTGGTACGGGCAGACGCGGCAACCCCCAAACAATTGGACGATGCCAATGCACAGGTAGCCGTTATCAAAAAGCAGATTGCGGCGCAGCAGTCGTCCTTGGGCATTACCTCATCGAGTCTCACACAGGAGGCCTCCCCACTGGAAGTTCAAATCGCACAATTGGAAGATGAACTGGCAAAAAGCCGCATTGTCAATCCGCTTGATGGCATCGTGCTGGTGAAGTATGCCGAAGCAAACGAGACAGTTACGGTGGGTAAACCCCTGTACAAGATCGCGGATCTTTCTTCTATCATACTGCTTGCCTATATCACCGGACCGCAATTTAGTCAGCTGAAGCTCAATCAAACCGTCACGGTGTTGGTGGATGATGCCGAGAGTGGTTACCGGGAGTATCCCGGCGTGGTGGAATGGATCAGCGGCAAGGCGGAGTTTACGCCGAAAACTATCCAGACAAAAGACGAACGCGAAAACCTGGTGTATGCTACGAAAATACGTGTAAAGAACGATGGACTGCTTAAAATAGGCATGTATTGTGAGGTGCGGTTCGATTGAAAGCAGAAGGAAATTGAAAGACACTTTTATGGTTAGTGTGAACAACATCACGAAGACGTATAACAAGGGCGCCGTTAAAGCCGTAAACGACGTATCGTTTTCAGTGGACGAAGGCGAATTATTTGGCCTGATTGGCCCCGACGGAGCGGGTAAGAGTAGCATCTTCCGGATTCTGACCACGCTTCTACTGCCGGATACAGGTACCGTCAAGGTAGCCGGATACGACGTCATAAAGGACTACCGTCAGATCCGAAGCAGCGTTGGCTATATGCCGGGCCGGTTTTCACTGTACCCTGATCTCAGCATTGAAGAGAACCTCCGCTTTTTTGCTACGGTATTCAACACCACTGTGGAGCAAAATTATCACCTCATTGAAGACATCTACGTGCAGATCGCGCCTTTTAAGAAGCGACGGGCTGGCAAACTATCCGGGGGAATGAAGCAGAAGCTGGCGCTTTGCTGCGCATTGATCCATAAGCCTACGGTGCTATTCCTAGATGAGCCCACCACGGGCGTCGATCCCGTTTCGCGTAAAGAATTCTGGGAAATGCTGAAACGCCTGAAGCAACAGGGCATCACCATTGTTGTTTCCACGCCTTACATGGATGAAGCGACATTATGCGATCGTATTGCACTGATCCAACACGGGCGTATTCTTTCAATCAATTCACCGCAAGGAATCGTAGCTGCCTATCCGGGCCGGCTATATGCGGTCAAGGCCCGGGATATGCCGCGCGCTAGCCGTGTATTGTCCGCCCATACGCCACCAATCAATAGTTATCTATTTGGTGAATATATTCACGTTGACGGTCAGGGCATGGGCGACCGCGATCCAATCGAGTTGCTGAACGGGATCCTGACCCAAGCGGGGCTCGACAGCATCGAGGTGATGCCTGTGACACCTACCATCGAAGATTATTTTATTAAACTGCTGACAACATGAATGCGAACCAACCCGTGATCAAAGCCGAGAACTTGACCAAGCGTTTCGGCGACTTCATCGCTACCAATGCCATCAGCTTTGAGGTGTACAAAGGAGAAATATTCGGATTCCTCGGTGCAAACGGTGCGGGAAAAACAACGGCGATGCGCATGCTATGTGGCCTGTCCGTTCCCTCTTCCGGAACCGCACATATTGCGGGATTCGACGTGTATCGACAGACGGAGAAGATCAAACGGAATATCGGATACATGAGCCAGAAATTTTCGTTGTACGAAGACCTAACCGTATTGGAAAACATCCGCTTTTTTGGAGGGATATACGGATTGAGCGATCAAGAGCTTCGGTTGAAAAGCGACGCGCTGATTGAACAGCTGGGATTGCAATCGGAGGCAAAGAAGCTGGTCGGCGAATTGCCGTTGGGCTGGAAACAAAAACTAGCCTTTTCGGTATCCATCCTCCATGAACCCACCGTTGTGTTTCTTGATGAGCCCACCGGCGGCGTGGACCCCGTGACACGCCGGCAATTCTGGGCGTTGATTTACGAGGCTGCCGGCAACGGCATTACGGTATTTGTTACGACACATTACATGGACGAAGCGGAATACTGTCATCGGATTTCCATCATGGTCGATGGCCGCATTGCCGCATTGGGTACCCCAAAGGAGTTAAAGGCTCAACTGAATGAATCTTCAATGGATGGCGTCTTCTATCAATTAGCCCGAGGCGCTAAGAATACGGATTAATGAGAAATGAAATGGAAAGTGGAAAGCGGAAATGAATTTCAATTTTCAATATATTAATTTTTCAACTAAATGAAGCAGTTTTTCACATTCGTAAAAAAGGAATTCTATCACGTATTGCGTGATCGCAGGACATTGCTCATTCTCTTCGGTATGCCACTTGCACAGATTCTCATTTTCGGCTTTGCGCTCACCAACGAAATAAAAAATGCTCGGGTCGTCATTGTAGATCATGCGAAGGACGATGCTTCCCGATCCCTTATCGAACGCATTGGTGCCAGCAATTATTTCGAAATTCAAGAAGATGTGATGGATAGAGCCCGGATGGAGACTGCATTCAAAGAAGGTAAAATCAAACTTGCGATCCTATTTCCCGCTAACTTTCAACACGATCTCCGACATCAAAACCAAGCGCCGATACAGCTTATTGCCGATGCTTCCGACCCGAATTATGCAACGACGCTGACTAATTACGTGTCGTCTATCATACAGGATTACCAAAGTGAACTCAATGAAACGGTTGCCCTTCCCTATCGCATCACACCGGAAATACGGATGCTCTATAATCCGCAACTAAAAGGGGCTCCGAATTTTGTCCCTGGGGTAATGGCTTTGGTCCTCATGCTGGTTTCGGTGATGATGACTGCGATATCCATCGTGCGTGAAAAAGAGACGGGTACCATGGAAATCCTGTTGGTATCTCCTTTTAAACCCGTGTGGGTCATCCTGTCAAAGGCAGTCCCTTATCTCATTCTTTCGCTCGTCAACGTGTTATCAATTGTATTGATGAGTGTGTTTGTTTTGCAATTGCCGGTAGAAGGCAGTTGGTTGCTCTTATTCGCGGAAAGTACACTTTTTATTATTACCTGCCTCACGTTGGGAATCTTTATTTCCATCAAAACAAAATCTCAGCAGGTCGCGATGCTGATTTCGCTGATGGGTATGCTGCTCCCGACAATGATGTTCAGCGGTTTTATGTTTCCGATAGAAAACATGCCCATGCCCTTGCAGGTCATCTCGAATATCGTACCGGCAAAATGGTTCTACATCATCGTGAAATCCATTATGATTAAAGGTTTGGGGCTTGCAGCCATCTGGAAGGAAACGCTCATCCTGTCTGGCATTGCGCTGTTTTTCTTCGTGATCAGTTTAAGAAGTTTTAAGATACGCTTGGAATAGTGGAAAGTGGAATTTTCAACTTTCAATCGCTTAATTTTCAACTAAAAAAATGAGAACCATCCGATTTCTACTTGAAAAAGAATTCCGGCAGATTTTTCGGAACCGGGCTATCCTGATATTAATTATGGTGATGCCTGTTATGCAGCTTATCATCTTGCCCCTTGCGGCCGATTTTGAGGTTAAAAACATCAACCTGTCGGTGGTAGACCACGATCATTCGCCCTATTCGAGGCAATTGATTTCGAAGATCACAGCCTCGGGTTATTTCAGGTTGCAGGGATACCACGCTTCCCTGAAAGATGCATACCAACTTATTGAAGAGGATAAGGTCGATCTTGCCTTGGAAATTCCAAACGGATTTGAACGTAACCTCATCCGTGAAAACGAACAGCAATTGTTTATCGCGGTGAATGCCATCAACGGCACGAAAGCCGGCTTAGGCAGCGCTTATTTGTCGTCCATCCTGCGCGATTACAACCAGGAAATCCGCATGGAATGGATATCGCCCACGCGCCTGCAACCGCTGCCCATCGTTGAGGTGATACCGAAAAACCGGTTCAATCCCCAACTCAATTACCAGTTTTTTATGGTGCCCGGCATTCTGGCTATTCTGTTGACCATGGTAGGTGGATTTCTCTCAGCCCTGAATATTGTAAAGGAAAAAGAAATCGGCACGATCGAACAAATTAATGTAACACCCATCCGTAAGCACCATTTTATCCTCGGCAAATTAATACCTTTCTGGATACTGGGTAACGTGGTATTCACCCTCGGGTTAGTGGTTTCCTGGATCATCTATGACATTTTTCCCCAAGGCAATATACTGGCCATGTATGGATTTATCTGGATTTACCTATTGGCCGTACTGGGTTTTGGACTACTGGTGTCCACGTATACCGACACCCAACAGCAAGCCATGTTCGTTATGTTTTTCTTTATGATGATTTTTATTCTGATGGGCGGCCTCTTTACGTCGATAGATAGTATGCCGGGATGGGCAAGATGGATTGCGGCATTGAACCCCGTAAGCTATTTGGTCGAAGTAATGCGAATGATCATCCTCAAAGGAAGCGGTTGGGCGGCCATTCTTTCCCATCTTGGCATCCTATTGGCTTTTGCTGTGGTATTAAATGGCTGGGCAATTTTAAATTATCGGAAAACGAACTAATAACCAATCCATTGATAATTATTTTTTTAGATTGTAATTTATAGGTCATTATTCTCGTCCTACTTTAGAAAGTGGATACGGACACAAAATTATTCTTTACTTTTGACTCATTAGATAAAAAAGTCAAATAGTCCATCACCCAACAGTAAATATTTGGCATCATGCAAGCAAGAGGGATTTTATTAAATTACGAAGGCACCATCGACACGAATGGTCAGCATTGGGGCGCCATTCTTTGGCACAAATTCCAGAAACACATCGTCGGTTTGGATAAGTCTGTATTTAACCGGGCTTACGCGTATTCCGAAAGTGTCCTGGCTTCGCAGGCCCTCATCCAACCCAGCCATATCTTTCTGGATGTATTGGTGCATAAAATTACCCAGCAGTTCCATTATCTGACCAACCAAGGTTACCAACTGGATTACAGCAACATCAGTACGATTGCGCAGGAATGTAATAACTTGGCTATCCGGACCCTTCGGAAAACCCAAAATATCTTAGAAAGCCTGTCGAGTACCTTCCCCATTGTCCTGGTAGCTAATTTTTATGGGAATCTCAATGCGGTACTTGCGGAATTCGGTATCAGGAACTATTTTTCTGACGTGGTCGAATCCAGCACCTCCAACATGCACTTTAATACGGAGATCTATGAAAAGGGGATAAACAGCTTGGGTTATGCCCCTGAAGAATGTGTGGCTGTGGGTGATTCGTACAATCGGGATATCCTGCCATCCAAAGCAGTAGGTTGCCAAACGATATGGCTAAATGTAATGGGATGGGAAGAATGGGGAATTGATGAACTGGATATTACCGACGCTGAAATTGTCGATTTCAGTCAATTGCCGGGATTATTAGAACACCGTTAGGGTAGCGCTTTTTAAAATCCGCTTGGTATCTGCCCAAAAATATGCATATTGGCGTCCTAAAAGACATCCAATGTATGCAGGTAAAAAAATATTCCGGTGAGCTTGTTGAATTTGATGTAAACCGCCTGAAAGGTTCCTTATCCAAGTCGGGTGCTTCCCAAGATGTGGTCGATGAGGTATGGGACACGATGAGACCCATGGTTTATGACGGGATCAATACCCGTGATCTCTACAAACTTGCCTTCCGCCTATTGAAACGAGAAGCCGATTCTTTTGCTGCGCGATATAGCCTAAAGCGGGCTCTGCGCGACTTGGGGCCGGCTGGTTATTTTTTCGAACAATGGGTAGCAAAACTGTTTGGGCATGCCAACTATCAAACCCTGACGGGCCAATTGTTGGTAGGCAACGCCGTAACGCACGAAATCGATGTGGTGGCGCAAAAGGACAACGAAATGCTACTCGTCGAATGCAAATTCAGAAACACGGAGGATGCCAAAATTACCGTAACAACGCCCATGTATTTCCTTTCCAGGGTGAAGGACTTTCAGGGGCGCAAGTTTTCATTTTTTGGTGAGCCCATGGAATTTACCGCGGGTTGGCTCGTCACCAATGCATACATGACCACGGATTCCCTGCATTTTGCCCAATACTATGGCATAAACCTCCTGTCGTGGGACCATCCCGCAGATAGCAGCATCAAACGTCGCGTCGACAACGCGGGCCTATATCCGATTACATGCCTCACAACCGTCACGAAAAGCGAAAAGGATACGCTCTTGAAACAAGGCTGTATATTGGTGAAGGACATTGTGGATGACCAGACGCAGCTTGATATACTGCATTGTGCGCCACGCAAGAAGCGACGGATTCTTCAGGAAGCAATCGAATTGGTAAACCATCGAAAAACAGTACCTCATGAATAATCAGTTTGTCAAAGAGGAAAAAAAATTTATGGAGGGCGCCCGCGCCCGATGGAAAGAACTCAAGTATGTCGGCGGTGTGGTCATGCAATTTCTCAAAGGCTTTCGTGGCTTGCACTTTATTGGTCCGTGTGTGACGGTTTTTGGCTCAGCACGTTTTAAAGAAGATCACCCTTATTATGAACTGGCACGCAAGGTATCCAAGGAAATCGGAAATCTGGGATTTGCCATTATGACGGGGGGCGGGCCCGGTATCATGGAAGCCGCCAATAGAGGTGCCAAAGAAGCGGGGGCACTTTCCGTGGGATGTAACATTGTGCTACCGCATGAGCAAAAACACAATCCCTACCTCGACCGTTTTGTCACCATGGAATACTTCTTTGTTCGCAAGGAATTGCTACGGAAATACTCGTTTGCTTTTGTGGTCCTACCCGGGGGATTCGGTACGCTCGACGAATTTTTCGAAACCCTGACGCTCATTCAAACCGGTAAGATCAAGCGGTTCCCGATCGTAGTGATGGGCGTTGGCTTTCACAAAGAAATCATCGCCCATGTACAGCGCATGATGGAAGAGGAAACCATTAGTCCGGAAGACATGGATTTGCTGCTTTTCACCGATTCGGTCGACGAGGTTGTTGAGCACATCCGTAAACACGCCGAAGGATCACCGAGCATCAAACTGGAGCCCCCCCGGAAAGCCGCATGGCTATTGGGTGAGAAAAAACTGAAAAGGGCCTGAGTATGGAAATCCTGTGGAAATATTTGAAACCACAGCGTACATACATTTACATCGCGTTGTTGCTGGCCGCCATCGCGCAGTTGCTGTCGATGATCGACCCAATTATCTTTGGAAAAATTATCGACGATTATGCCAACAACCTGGGTGGACGCAGTGAGGAGGAACTGGTTAGGGGCGTATTGTTCTGGCTGGCTGTGGCCATCGCCATCGCGCTATTAGCCCGGCTGAGTCGCTCGTTCCAGGAGTACGTGATGCGGCTTGCCGTGCAGCGGTTCGGCATGCAGATCTTTAACGACGGCCTGAGGCAGACCCTGCGCCTCACGTTTCAGGAGTTTGAGGAACAACGCAGCGGCGAAACACTGGCCATCCTGCAAAAGGTACGTACTGACACCGAACGCTTCATTGGTTCAGCCATCAACATCCTGTTTTCGTCGCTGGTCGGTTTCGGTTTCCTCATCTGGTATGCAATCACCAAACATTGGGCGTTGATTCCGATTTTCTTCATCGGATTTTTGGTTATCGGAACCATCACGGGAATGCTGAGCCGCAAAATCAAGACCACCCAACGAAGCATCAACCGCGAGACCACCCGGATGTCGGGTATTATTACTGAATCGTTGCGCAACATTGAATTGGTGAAAAGCCTGGGGCTTACGTTTCCTGAAATCAGACGGATGCGGGTGCATACACAGACCATCTACGATCTGGAGATGACCAAAACGAAACGCGTGCGTTTTCTTTCGTTTCTCCAGGGCACCACGCTCAACCTTCTGCGGCAATCCATCCTGTTTACACTCCTGTGGCTTATCTTCCGGGAGGTACTGACTCCCGGCGAACTGATTACGATGCAGTTTATTTCCACGTCTATCTTCATGCCTTTGCAGGACATCGGCAACATTCTCGTCCAATACCGGGAGGCCGAAGCATCCATCCAGCTGTTTGACAACCTGATGGAGAAGCCCATCGAGCGCCGGCCCGAAAACCCGATACCCATCGGTCCGCTGGAAGAAATCTTTTTCGACCAGGTCGTGTTCCGTCATAAAACCGCTTCGCAAAACGCCATTGACGGCATCTCTTTTTCTGCCAAAGCGGGAGAAACCCTGGCGTTCGTGGGACCGTCGGGTTCAGGGAAATCTACGCTGGTCAAATTATTGGTCGGGCTATACCGACCCGTTTCCGGCCGGATTTTGTTTAACGATATTCCCTCCGAAGAGGTGCGGTTTAACGAAATGCGCCGGCAGATTGGCTTTGTTACACAGGATACACAGTTATTTGCCGGAACCATCAAGGACAATCTGCTTTTCGTAAAGCCGGATGCCACCGAGGAAGAGATAATCCATGCATTGCAAAGGGCCAGCTGTGCGCCGCTGTTGGCCCGTAGTGAGAAGGGAATCCACACGGTTTTAGGCGAGGGCGGCCTGAAGCTATCCGGCGGGGAGAAGCAGCGCATTTCCATTGCCCGGGCATTGATACGGAATCCCCGCCTTTTAATTTTTGACGAGGCAACAAGCGCCCTGGATTCGCTTACCGAGGAGGCCATTACGGAAACCCTAAGAACCCTGTCGAGCGAGCGTGAGCGGATTACCGTATTGATCGCTCATCGGCTATCTACAATCATGCACGCAGATCGCATCATTGTGCTTGAAAAAGGCGTGATTGCCGAAACCGGAACGCACGACGAACTGGTCGCATCGAAAGGGCTCTATTACGCCATGTGGCGGCAGCAAATTGGGGAACGGCGGTAAAAAAGCTATTCCAATCCGAGATTGAACGTCTTCCGCAATACGTCGAGCGCTGGATTCTTTGCCACCATCGCTTGGTATTTTTCCTGAGCCGTGTACGGCTTCCTTACTACGTCGTTGGTCACCTCGATAGGTATCAGGTCTATGGCAAAATTCCGCAATTTTATCCGCAGTTCGTTCAGTATATCGATCTTCGAAATGTTCAGCAAGTCCTGCTGGATGGGATTTTCTACGGTTACCCCTACCTTAAATTCAGCCAACAATTGTGGTGCGTTTGCCGTCATCAGTGTAAAAAGGTTAATCTTGTTTTCCGCTTTCAACTTATCCGCAAAAGCATGCCATTCCTTCAATAGTTGATCGTAGCTAAACGGTTCTCGGGCCTCTCCATTCAGCAGTTCAGGTTCATCGGCTTCCGCCACTTCTTGCTTATCCTCAAAAACCTTGTTCAGATCGGGAATGATGTTACCAAGTTTTACCTCGCCCCAAGAGCGAGTTTGGGATTTGGACGCTCCGGGTGTTTCGCGTACAGGAGCCTGAACGCCAGCTGCTGGAGGAGTTACCGTTTCCTGGACTACCGATTGGGTGACAATTGGTTGTGCCGAAGCCACTTGTTCCGGCTTTCTCTCCGGTTCTGCCTGCGCAGTTCTGGCAACCGCTGCTACGGGATTAAGAGGCTTTTTTTTTTCAGCCTCCTCCATCGGAAGTGTCGATACACCGTTTTTCGCCAACTGGATAGCTGCCGCGAGGTGACACATTTTCAACAACGCCAATTCCACCTGCAGACGTTGATTTTTACTCGTGCGATAGTGAATCTCGCACTGATTGGCGATATTGAGCGCCGACAACAAAATGCCCGGTGAAACCTCGCTCGATTGCTGTAAGTACCGTTGGCGGATGGTATCACTGGTGTCCAGCAGTTTTAAGGTCGCGGGCTCTTTGGCCACCAGCAAATCGCGGAAATGAGAACTTAGTCCACTGATGAAATGGCTCCCCTCGAATCCGTGAGCCAATATTTCATCCAAAATGAGCAGCGCCGATGATGCATCCTCTTTAATAATAGCGTCGGTAAGGCGAAAATAATATTCGTAGTCGAGGATGTTCAGGTTATCGATGACCGCCTGATAAGTAACCTGTTTGTTAGAGAAGCTGACAATCTGGTCAAACATGGACAATGCATCCCGCAGCCCGCCATCGGCCTTCTGCGCAATCATGTGCAAACCGTCTGCGTCGTGGGATATACCTTCCCTTTCCGCAATGGACGCCAAATGATTTGCCATATCAGCCACCTTGATCCGGTTGAAATCAAATATCTGACACCGTGAAAGAATGGTCGGCAATATTTTATGCTTTTCGGTAGTTGCCAGGATGAAAATCGCATAGGAAGGAGGTTCTTCCAGCGTTTTCAGGAACGCATTAAAGGCTTGTTGCGAAAGCATGTGTACCTCATCGATGATGTATATCTTGTACTTTCCGGTTTGCGGGGGTATACGTACTTGATCAATGAGGCTACGGATGTCATCCACCGAATTATTTGATGCCGCATCCAACTCGTGTATACTGAAGGAATTTCCGTTTTGGAACGACTTGCAGCTATCACATTCACCACAAGCTTCAACATCATCCCGCAGGTGTTCGCAGTTGATGGTCTTTGCCAGAATCCGGGCACAAGTGGTTTTTCCAACCCCCCGCGGCCCGCAGAATAAAAACGCTTGGGCAAGCTGATTGTTGTTAATGGCGTTTTTAAGGGTAACGGTGATATGTTGTTGCCCCACCACTGTATCAAACGTAGCAGGCCGGTATTTACGAGCCGAAACAATAAAATTATCCATCGGTACGAAGATAGGGATTTCGTACGAAACTATCTACTGGACTTCATGGCTTTCACAATCTTTACATCCCTACGATTTACAAATTGCCGTAGACAGGGCTGCCCATCTCTCCGGCCACTGCCGGGCAATCGTCTGCCACCGTAATAAACGTATCTAGATAGTTTGCCGTATGGGTTTTCATTTCTCGATTATATATAAATAGATTACTACCCAAATATCATATACACCTTCGGATTGACACCCCGCTACGGGTCGCATTTAACGCAAATTAACACATCGTTATTTAGTTGTTGTGCATATTTATAGTAAGTTTGCTTGCTTCAAAACAGTTATTTATGCATGTTTATGGAATCAAAAATTGTAACACGGTAAAGAAAGCGCTCGATTGGTTGTCGAAAGAAGGCATCGCCTACACCTTCCACGACTTTAAAAAGGAAGGGATAACCGAGGAAAAATTACGGACCTGGGAAAACCAAACGGGTTGGGAACCGTTGGTCAATAAACGGGGGACCACCTGGCGACAGCTTTCTCCTGAAGAACAGCATGCTGTGGTAGATGCGGCTTCGGCCAACCGATTAATGCAGGCAAAAACCAGTGTAATCAAGCGTCCGGTCATTGAAATTCCGAAGGGAATCATTTTAGGATTCAACGAAAATGAATATCAAGCGAAGTTAAAATAAGCAACAAATCAAACCAATATCACATGAATAAATCTTTAGTAAGTTTCTGCGGTCTCTTATTGCTTTTGGGGGTAATCCAAACACCGCTACGGGCGCAAACCGTAAGCAACTATGATTACCAGGAAGCATTCAACCCGTTCTTTTACACGCATAATGGCAATGAATATCGTTCAGCAAGCGGCATGCCGGGCCCCAAATACTGGCAGAATGCCGTCGATTATAAAATATCCGCGAAATTGAACGATCAGACCCACGAAATTACCGGATCTGTCACGCTGGAATATACAAACAACAGCCCTGACCAACTCGATTTCATCTGGCTTCAGTTGGATCAAAACATGTTCTCCAAGGAGGGACGCGGCCAACAGATCGTTCCACTTACCCAAAGCCGCTACGGCGATGCCCAATCCGATTTTGATGGCGGCTACGATATAAAGTCTGTCAAACTCGGCAGCGGTAAGGATGCCGAGCACCTAATCACGGATACCCGTATGCAAGTGTTCTTGCCCGAACCCCTGCAACCAAATGGTGGAAAAGCAACGATCAGCATTGACTATTCCTACATTGTGCCGACCTACGGTGCCGATCGCACGGGGGTGTTGGAAACACAGAACGGCGAGATTTTCGCCATTGCCCAATGGTTTCCCAGGGTAGCGGTATACGATGACATCATGGGATGGAATGTAGTGCCTTATACCGGCCCTGGCGAGTTCTACCTCGAGTTTGGCAACTACGAAGTGGACATCACTGCTCCCGCCGATCACATGGTGGTGTTGGGCGGCGAATTGTTAAATCCCGAAGAAGTGTATACGCCTGAGCAGTTGAAACGGCTGGAGGCAGCTAAAAAAAGTGATAAAACGATCTTAATCCGATCAGCTGAAGAAGTAACCCAAGCCAGTTCGCGTCCGCAGGGAAAAAAAGAGCTGACCTGGAAGTACCGCCTTGAAAAAGCACATGACGTGGCTTGGGCGTCCTCGCCCGCATTCATCATCGATGGCGCTAAAATCAATTTGCCCAGTGGTAAATCTTCCCTGGCACTATCCGCATATCCAGTAGAAAGCAATGGTGGCAATGCTTGGGAGCGTTCCACCGAATATACCAAGGCTTCCATCGAATTCTATTCGAAATTACTGATGGAATACCCTTACCCCGTGGCCATCAATGTAGCTGCCAATCTCGGCGGTATGGAGTATCCAGCAATCGTATTCTGTAGCTATAAATCAAAAGCGGCAGGGCTATGGGGAGTGACGGATCACGAGTTCGGGCATATCTGGTTTCCGATGATTGTGGGCAGCAACGAGCGGTTTCATGCATGGATGGACGAGGGGTTCAATACGTTCATCAACGACCTTTCCACCGAGGCATTCAATGGCGGCGAATATTACCGTCCTATGGGTGATGCCAACCGGCTCGCCCAGGCATTGACGCGACCTGATTTAGAACCCGTGATGAGCACGCCGCAGAATATGCAAGAGCGCAATATCGGCACATTGGCTTATTTTAAACCGGGATTCGGCCTTACTTTGCTCCGGAACGAAATCCTTGGGCCCGAGCGCTTCGACCGTGCTTTCAAGGCATACATCGACCGCTGGGCATATAAACATCCCACACCGGATGACTTTTTCCGAACCATCGAAAATGTGGCGGGCGAAAATCTGAACTGGTTTTGGCGCGGGTGGTTCAAATACAACTGGCGGTTTGACCAAGCGGTCAGCAAGGTATCCTACCAAGACAACGATCCAGCAAACGGCGTACTGATTACGGTGGACAATCTGGAGAAACTCCCCATGCCGGTAGTCATCGATATTACTACCAAAGGTGGAGATACCCACCGGGTCAGATTACCGGTGGAGATTTGGGAACGCAATAGCTCTTGGACATTTAGGTATCCATCGACGGAAGAAGTAATAGCAGTACAACTTGATCCAGACAAGGTATATCCCGACCATAATCCGGAAAACAATCGCTGGGAAGCCCGGACAAAATAACACAACCAATTCGACATAACATGCAGTGTTCACGACTCATCTCCGCGTACTCGACTGAATTTTCATGCAAAGCACTGCATGTTATCACTCTATTCTTCTGGTTCGCTGTCCCTACCGTTTCAGCAGGCGCATACCCCACACCCCTCGCCCAGCAAGACACAGCCCTCACCGGATACGTACTTGAATTGGAAAGCGGTGAGCCGTTACCGAACGTAGAGATCAAGAATCTAGCAACCGGAGTCCTAGCAGAAAGCCGTGCCGACGGTCAATTCACCATTCCGGTAAAAAAAAATCAGCGTCTGCAATTCGAATATCCTGGATACCGCACGGATACGCTGGTTGTAATCGAATTTGATATCAAGCGCGTGTATCTGACGTCGGACGGCAGTGCCATCCGAATCGATGAAGTCCAGATACAAGCGATGACAGACACGCGGCTAGCTGCGGAAATCCGGCGGGCGGAAGAAGAGGGACAGTTTACTGAGACGTCTCAGCGACGGGGCGGCGTGCGAATATCACCTTCACGATGGTTTGGGAACGAAGGACGGCAAGCGAGGCAACGCTATAAACAATTGCTCGCGGAACAGGAGCGCCGAAAAATCGATGCACGTTTCACGCCGGAAATCATCCGTTCGTTAACGCCACTGACGGATGAAGACCTTGAATTATATATGACGAAATATCGGCCCACAGTAGGCTTCCTGTCAACCGCCAGTGATGCGGATCTACGTCTTTATATCATGGATACTTATGCTGCATTCAAAAAGCTAACGCCTGAACAGCGTGCCGAAATCAAAGCCCCAAAAACAGATAATCCCTAACTAGCAATACGATCGGCTTTTTCAATTCCGTAATGAAGCCATATTCGTGCTCCGTGCATTTCTCGCGAGTGAGTAGATTGATGAAACCCTGTTCAGTTGATTTGTGTGGTTAGTTTCCATGATTGTTCTTTATTACTTTGGGTCAATAAAGAGCGAAAAAGTTACAAAATCGCAAAAAGTTGACTTCCCTGAAAACTTCTATCATGCTTTTAAACCATTTTGTTCACGATATTCGGTAAATTTGAAAAGTGTCTTCCAAATTTTTTTGAGAAAGAATGGATAAAAACAACGATTTCGATGCATTTATCGGTAGATTTAAGACTGCACTTAAAACGGCATTTCATGACCAGCACGACATTAACGAATTGAGTCTTGTGCGCGGTCTGCCTACTGAGGTATGGGCAGTAATCATGCAAGCGTCGCCGTTGTCGGTTGCTATTCCCACGGAATACGACGGAAGGGGTGCGGTGGTAAAAGAATGTCTAAGCCTGTTGTCCGCAGCCTCGTATGAGTCACTCTCCCTCTCACTTACCTTCGGTATCAACATCGCCCTATTTCTTGAACCGCTGGCAAAATATGGCACTCCATCGCTGAAAGAAAAAGTTTTACCGGGATTTATTAGTGGACACCGCATGGGTGGATTAATGATTACCGAACCCGAATTTGGAAGTGACGCCCTGAATATGAAAACTGCCTATCAAAGCACCGAAGGTGGCTACGCGATAAAAGGTCATAAGCATTGGCAGGGGCTCACCGGACAGGCAGACTATTGGTTGGTCGCCGCAAGGAAAGACTTGGGCAATGGCGAACTAGCGCGCGACGTGGACTTTTTCATGACGGATAATTCCCAGGCACAACAACACATACAGGTAGAATCGATATATAGCAACCTCGGATTGTATATGATTCCGTACGGCTTGAATAAAATCGACGTCAAGGTACCGAACGATTATAGGCTACAACCCGAAAGCACCGGTATAAAAATGATGTTGGATATTTTGCATCGGAGCCGGATGCAATTTCCCGGAATGGGGATGGGTTTCATCAAACGTATGCTAGACGAGGCGCTATTCCATTGCACGAACCGGGTGGTCGGCACGGGAAACCTGCTAATGCTGGATTCGGTCCAGTTCCAACTGTCGAGGATCCAGACTGCCTACACCCTGTGCTCGGGAATGTGTGCCAGAAGTAGCGAAATCAGCGGTATTGCCCACAACCTGGCTCAAGAAGGATTGGAAGCCAACAGCATGAAAGCGCTTGTCACCGACCTAATGCAGGAATCCGCTCAATTATGTTTGCAAGTGTCAGGGGCTAATGGCTATCGGATCAGTCACATCGCCGGAAGGGGGATCGTGGATAGCCGACCGTTCCAGATTTTCGAGGGATCTAACGAAATGCTATACACGCAGATCGCAGAAATGGTACTGAAGCTTATGAAAAAGCAAAAAGAGCCCAATTTCTACCACTTCCTTTCTCAGTTTGGACGCACCAACCAATCCGCTCCCCAATTTACCGAGTACCTTCGGTTCGAACCCGAAACCAACATTCCGCAGCGGAAATTAGTTGATCTCGGAAAGATCGTGGCGCGGTTGATCTGCGTGCAGTATGTGCTTGTGCTTAAAGAAAAGGGATTCAGGGAAGATCTCGTGGAAAGCTGCTTATTAAACATGAAGATGGACATTGCTCACCTAGCCTCGAACTTTTCGCTCAGCGGTCGTGCGGGTCTCATTCCGGAATACCGGGACAAGAGCGACTGGATGGATTTTGTGGGAACGGCAAATTAACACAAGCCGTCTACCAGACATCTTTGTTCGATGCCTGCAATACGTCTCGGACGTAAATAGCTAGCTCATCGTCTTCCGATGGGGTTTTTATACGTCTTCCCAGGGCAGCTTCCCAACTGTCCAATGCTTCTTCGATGGTGCTGCCGCTGCCTACAATACCTGTCTGTACGTCCGGGCCCAGCACACAAAGGTATCCCTCGCTGCTTTCAAAAACTACCGGCCTAAGCTCCCTAGCGTTCGTCGAGAGATGTGTATCTTCGTAATTGAGCTGAATTACGCGTTCTTCAGCCACTTTCATTTGTTCCATATTGCGTATCTTGAGATATTACAGAAAAAACAACCGATCAATCAAATTGTTGGCCGATGATTTTCGGCTTGCGCAAGAAAGGTTAAGGGCACGGCCACAGCCATCTGCCGGTGTGGTGGCTTCAATGAAAAATGCCCTTGCATAGCAAGGGCATTTTTCACTGGTGCGGAAGAGCAGATTCGAACTGCCACGCCCGTAGGGCGCCACCCCCTCAAGATGGTGCGTCTACCAATTTCGCCACTTCCGCAGAGGTAATATGGGCGCAAAAGTAAGAGATTTTTTCTGTATTCTAACGTTTCGCCGAAATAAAAATATTACTTTTAACTTTCGTGCGGCACCGATGGAAGCGTTCTATCAATTAGTGTCTGTATAATTCCATCTACCAGCCCAACCCGAGGGACAATCACCTGACGGAGCCTGCCATATTTCATCAACGTCAGAAAAATCTCGCATGCCGGAATAATTACATCGGCGCGATCATTATTTAACCCCAACACATTGATGCGGTCTTTTAATGAAAACGAATTGAGATATTCATACAAAGATTTCAGTTTAGCATAGGAAATGGGCTTATCATCCTTTTCATTGGCCAATCTTGACAACTTGTTTATATTCCCTCCCGTGCCAATCCCATAAATCGTTTTAAACATCCGCGTATGGTTTTTTACCCATGTTTTCATCTCTTCCCACGTTTCTTCCTTATCTTGATTATCCAGTATACGGATGGTGCCGATGTTAAATGAGGCCGACGCAACTAATTTGGTATCCGCAAATACCGACAATTCGGTGCTTCCTCCACCGACATCGATGTATAAATACGCTTTCTTGTTGCCAAGGTGCTGTTCAATGTGGCTATTGTAGATGATTTCGGCCTCCTCGCGTCCTTCGATAATCTGCAAATCGATCCCCGTCTCTCTGATTTCCTTGGCGATGGATTGGCTATTTCCTGCTTCCCGCATAGCCGACGTTGCACAGGCCATGTAGTTACTCACCTTGTAAACGTCCATCAGATTACGGAACGCAACCATGGTCTTGATCAAGTCCGTTGCTTTCGATTCTGAGATATGCCGATCAATAAATGCATCGTCCCCTAACCGGAGAGGAACCCGCACTAATGTATTTTTCTTAAATGATATCGTGCCGTTGTTTTGAATAATATCGGCTATCAACAGCCTCACCGCGTTCGATCCAATATCTATTGCTGCGTATCTCACGTTTAATTATGATTTATATTTCAAATAATTGTAGGTATCTTCCTGTGCGCGGTGCCTGATTCTGCTTTTGCCGCCGATGTATCGGTTGTTATTGAGTTGATTGATTTCCCGTGCTTTGGTATTATCGCGCAACTGAATATTGATAATATCGCGGATCTCGCACCGAATACGCTCATCCAGGATCGGAAAAGCCACCTCTACCCGTCGATCAATGTTACGCGCCATCAGGTCGGCAGACGACAGGTAAATTAATTCGTTCCCTCCATTTCCAAATATCCATACTCGGGCATGTTCCAGATACCGATCCACGATACTCCTAACCGTAATTCGTTCGCTGAATCCCGGCTGACCGGGCACGAGACAGCACATGCCGCGTACAATAAGTTGGATGGTCACCCCGGCATTGTTCGCTTCGTACAATTTCTCGATGATCTCTTCGTCGGAGAGGCTGTTCATCTTTAGTACCATATACCCTTTTTTACCAGATTTAGCTACGTCGATTTCATTTTTTATCAACTGATAAAGCCGCTGGCGGGTTTCCAGCGGAGAAGCAATGATCGCCTTGTAGCCGCGATGAAATGTCTGTTTTTCTAGCCCCCGGAACAAACGCTTCAGGTCTTTTGTAATTAAAGGATTGACCGTAAATAAACTGTGATCGCCATAAAGCTTGGCCGTCTTCTCGTTGAAGTTTCCCGTAGCCAGGTTTGCATAATATACCAACCCTCGTTTTTCCCGCCTCGCAATCAAACAGATTTTTGCATGAACTTTATATTGTACGATCCCGATATTCACATTTACACCTCCCTCTTCCAGTTGATTACGCCAATAGATATTAGCTTCTTCGTCGAAGCGGGCTTTTAACTCGAGTAAGCAATTTACTTTTTTGCCATTTTTTGCCGCGTTGATAAGCGCATTGATTACGCTGGAATTCTCAGCCAGTCGATAAAGACAGATGCTGATTTCCCTGACTTTGGGATCCATAGCCGCCTCCCTCAGAAAATGGACAATATAGTCAAACGACTGATAAGGCAAACTTACCAAGTAATCCCGCTGTGCCATCTGGCTGAATATACTCCGGCCTAAATCTAGGTTGTTAACCCGCAATTGAGGCATCGGTGGGTATTCCAACGAAGCCTCCCCCACATTGGGAAAGCCAATAAAATCCTTGAAATTATGATAACGGCCACCTGGGATGAGTGCCTCGGAATCCAATTTCATACATGAAACCAGGTAATTGAGCGTATCAAGAGGAATGTCATTGTCGTACAACAATCGCATAGGCCGGCCTTTATCTCTGCGCTGCAAACTACGCATCAAGGCTTCGACAAATCGTTCGCTGATGTTGGCATCCAGATCCAATTCTGCGTCGCGTGTGAGCTGAATACTGTACGCTTCAACCGTATCGTATTCGAAAATAAAAAACAGATCGTCCAAACAATATCGGATGATATCGTCCAGCAAAATGATAAACTTCAACCCTTTATTTTCAGGCAAAATCAGGAATCTGGATAAAATGGCTGTGGGAATTTCTACCAACGCATGTTTAACCTTCTTACGGAAAGTCAACTTCACGATAAAGTAAATATGCCGGTCTTTCAGCTCCGGAAACGGTTTGCTCGAATTTATATCCTCCAGCATGATCGGAACCAGCGAAGGCAACACAGCACGCCTGAAATAACCACGCACGTATTCACCCCGGGCAACATTCAGTTGTTGCTCATTGATAATAAATATCTTCTGAGCTTCCAATTCCTTGATAATTTCATGCTCATATAGATAGTCAAACCGTTTTTCAAGCTTTACAACAATATTCTTAATTTCATTCAGGATCTTTTTGGGGTTGAAACCAAGCATGCTTTTGGTCTTGGTGTTAATGTCAACAAGCCGATTAAGGGTGGCAACCCGCACGCGGTAAAATTCGTCTAAATTGGAAGAAAATATCGCTAAAAACCGCAGACGCTCGATGAGCGGTACCGTTTTATCTGCGGCCTCCTGCAATACACGCTCGTTGAAATACAACCAGCTTAATTCGCGGTTTATAAGTGGAAATTTGTGCTTCACAACTGTTAACATGCGGCCGTCTAAAGTTATTCCGGCCAATAATAACAATGTAAAGTTTCGTTAGTGTTAACTATGCATTAATTCACCATGACCAAACATCGTATCACACCGGCGCTTTATCGGCAATAACGTTAAAATACCTTCAAAAGGCTACTGGTAGTCGCCATTCCAGGCCGGCTGCTCGAGTATTTCCATCTGCCACAGAATTTCCTCGGGCTTCACCGGAAAAGGTTCATTCTTCCGTATCTGTGCGAATACGGCATTGAATAAGTCATTGTAATCTCCTTTAAGCGCCTCCCTGTACCGCATTTCACGGTCACCATTTGGTTTAACGAGCGTGATCAGGCCTTCCTTACCCGCCGGCTCAATCCCGTATTGGGGGTCCTTCGGTGACATTCCCCCCTGCAGCTGATCTTCCTGAACATCAGCCCTTACCTTCTGAAACGATCCTTTAACGCCATGCAGCACGTAGGCCGGCAAGGGATTGGCGACCAGCAAGCTGGCGTGGATGAAGACCGTAAATCCTTTCGGATAACTAAGCACCAACGTTGAGAAATCGTCAACTTCGGAACCGGGTCGATGTGTGGCTACTATTTTTAAACTCCTCGCAGGTTTGCCAAAAAGACTGATCACTTGATCCAGCAGGTGTGGCCCAAGATCATACAATACACCGCTTCCCGGAATTTTCAGCTCTTTAAATATTTTTGGGCTTTTTTCCATGCGGTAGCGATCAAACCGCACGTGCATTTCAATCAGCTCACCAAGTGTCTCTCGTTCGACCACACGTTTAAGCAGCTTGAAATCGCTATCCCAGCGACGGTTCTGGAAAACCATCACATGCCGGCCAACCTCTTTTCCCAGCTCAAATATTTTTCTTGCATCTTCGGCACTGGGCGCAAATGGCTTCTCCACTAAAATATGTTTCCCGGCCTTCAGCGCTTTTGTTGCATAGTCCACATGCGTGTCATTGGGAGTGTTAACGATGACAAGCTCAATTTTATCGTCACTCAGCAATTCATCTACCGAATCGTAGCTAACTACGTTCGGATACCGTTGCTGGGCTCGCTTCTCGTGCCTTTCGACAACGGCCCGTAGCTCAAACCGGCTTTTTTGATGGATAAATGGCGCATGGAATACCCTACCGGACATCCCATACGACAAAATACCTGTGACAATGCTCTTTTTGGACATTGCAAATGTGGATTTAGTGATGCGCGCCGTGCTCCTCGTGGCCGCCAGCCAGGGCGAAAACCTCTTTTACCGCCGGCAGCTTTTCGTTCGCGTAGGCTTTCAATGTTTTGGATGTATTCCGGCTAACCCGGTTGAAATGCTCTAAAATTGCCCCTTGCTCGTGTTGAACATGCGCGGTGTACGCTTCGTTATTAAAACCGGTCAAGCTATCCGTAGCAAAATGATGGGGCATAGAAAAACCCGGAATGCCCGGATCAGGCAAAACTACGTGAAATGCGGACGCCAAAGTCTCCAACTCAGGAATCATTTCACCATACAAATCGCTGATCTTCGAGGCTAAATTCTTGGTCGCTGCAGAAGCCCCAACCGACTGTACATATTTGGCTAGTTGCACTTCGTATACAGCCTTTTCATGCGCCAACTTAAAAAACAGATACCCTTCGGTGTCTACATTGGTTTCATTGTTGAGCAACAACGATCTCTTTGCCGGCTCACCGGCATGCCGTGTACATGAACTTACTGCCGCAACCAAGGGCAAAGCCATCAAAAAAATATTCCTAAGTTTCATAAAAATTCATTTACCGAGACAAACTTAGCGAAAAATGTCATGCCCATCAACAGTTTTGTCGGAACGGCCTGTCAGGCAAGATTTCTGCCGGCATTTACCACCCCATATACCGTTCGGGTAACCAGCTTCGAAAACACTTCGCGGTCTTTTTCACTCAACCCGCTCTTCTGTAATTGCTTGATGGCGTAATGTTGAATGATGAGAAGCGGAAGTACAATTTTTTCGCGTATCGCAATGGATTCCCGCTCCACCGGATAGTTCTCCATTAACACTTTACTTCCGCTGAGCTTTAACACATAGTACTTCGTACGTTCGTATTCATCGCGCATCCGAGCCCAGAATCCGCCAAACGTTTCGTCTGCCTGGATATAAGAAGTCAAGTCGAAATTCGATTTGGACATAGACATCATGCAATTATCGATGATGGTTTTGAACATACCTGAGGTTTCATAAAGTTCCTTCACTTGCTCCCATTTCCCTTGTTCCTCAGCTTGTTGGAGTGCCGACCCTACCCCGAAAAAGCCGGGTATGTTCTGCTTCAATTGGCTCCAAGAGGTGACGAAACTGATCGCCCGCAGGTCTTCCAAGCGCAATTCTCTATCCGAATTTCGTTTGACGGGCCGGCTACTAATATTGATTTGAGAAAGAAATTTAAGTGGGCTAAATTTTTCGAGGTATTTAAGGAATAACGGATTGTGCCGCAACGACAGAAACTGCTCATGGCTAACATGGGCCATATCTTCGATCAATTGCTTTTTTTCCGCCGACAAGGTATCGCCATCTTTTTGTCCGATATGAGAAGTAAGTCCGGCATGAAGAAGCTGTTCTATATTGTAATATGCCGTATCCCACGAACCGTATTGGCTGCTGATTGTTTGTCCCTGTATCGTCAACTGAATGTGGTCATTCGCAATCTCTTTGCCCATAGAAGCGTAAAAACGTTGGGTCTTTCCACCTCCCCGGGCAGGAGGCCCTCCCCGCCCGTCAAAAAACACGAGGTCAACCTCGTATTGCCTAGCAATCGCCGTAAGCTCCACTTTGGCCTTGTAGATTGACCAATTGGCCATCAAGTACCCGCCATCTTTTGTGCTGTCTGAAAACCCGAGCATAATGGTCTGCTTGTTACCCCGTCGCGCCAGGTGGGCCGCATAGTGGGGATGTGTATATAAGGCTTCCATCACAGCGGCCGCGCGTTTGAGGTCATCGACCGTTTCGAACAACGGCACGAAGTCGATGCAAAGTGATTCGGTTTGCCAATCACTCCACAGAAACAATTCCATCAGTTCCAGGATGTCAGAAGCTTGTTGGCAGTTGCTAATGATAAACCGCTGGGCTGCCCGCTCGCCACCGGACCGCTGAATATCTTTAATCAACCGGACAACCCGCAGGGTGTCTACCACCAAGGGATGCGCGTCGTTTCCGTACGATACGTCCAGCGCATGGAATTTAAGGGCTTGTTGTTTAGCCCCCTCATCCAATCGTTCGAAATCGCCAGCAATACCCGTTTCTTCTGCATATTTTTCGCGTATATACGCATGTGTTTGCCGGATTACACTACTGTCTTGGCGGATATCTAACGTGGCAAAGAAACATCCGAATGTTCGCACTTTACGGATCAGGTCGTCCACCAATTCTACGAATAGGCCGTCGTGGTAATCCGTCAGGACACGTTTAATTTCTTTTAGGTTGTGGACAATGACGGATTTCTCATTTTCAGGATTTTCGGAAGGATTAAAGCTGTTTTCATAAAACCTATCCTGTAAAATGTCCATGTATTTTTCGACCCCTCTGAATGTAATCCGCCTCTTGAGCAACCGAAAATCACGGTAATAACAACGGAACAAAATAGTCCGTAGCAATAAAGCAACGCGCTTCGTTCCCTCAACGGTTACATTGGGATTTCCGTCGCGATCCCCCCCCGGCCAAAAGCCCAGTTCCACCAGTTGCCGATTTTCGTCGGCCGGCAAGTCGAATTCTTCATCGATTTTTGATTGAATTGCCGACGCAACCGGATAAAACACCTTTTCCAGAAACCACGCCAAGCTGATTGCCTCATCCACCGGCGTAGGCTTATTTTTCATCATAAACGGCGTTTTGCCCAGCTGTTGCAACAGTAAATGAATGTTATTAATGTCGTTTTTCTTAAGGGCTTCGGTCAAGTCCGTGATAATCGCCAAAACAGGGCCGGGATAAAACTGCGTGGGGTGAGCTGTCAAAACAAGCCGCAATGAGAAATCACGCAGTTTGCCTACCAATTTGTCACGGAGTTCTTTGTTGCTTTCGGTTTGCTTAAAGACCGAATCCAACAGCCCTGCTTCGTCCGATCGTCCGGTTTTCCGGAACGCAGCATCTTCCACCGCATCAAATAGCACAACTTGACGCTCTATATACTGGATAATCCGAAAGAGCAGATCGATACGGTCAGCCTCGCGAACATACTGTTCATATTGCCCGAAAAAACTCTCGATAATCGCCTCGGGATCAAGTTTTGCGGCGACGCCGCGTTCGCAGTGCGCCGTAAAAAAAGGCAGTAATGTACCCGTGTGTTTTACCTGATAAAACGGCAAAGTCATGAATAGACTGTTAAACAGCTCGAAACGCGTAAGCACCTCATCTTCAAAGACCGCTTGTTTTTTACTTAAGTTCATCTGCTCGTGTTAAACGTTTTAATGAATAAAATCGTTGACTATCTTTTATGAAACTAAGATAGGGGTTTGTTGATTAATAAGGCCCTGCCCTCATTCGGCAATATTGCACAATGAGTAATCAAACCGCCAAATATATAAATAATTTATCAGGAAACGCTCGGTTTATTGAAATGATAGCAAAAATGAAAGGCCAAAATTAAAAATTAGATAACCCCATTGTCGATCGCAAATCGATATAGGGATATTTTCGAGTCGTCCAATCCAAGTTTTTTTACAATATTTCGCCGATGCGTTTGCACGGTAAAGGTAGAAAGGTATAGTTTATCGGCTATTTCTTTGGAATTATAATCGTTGCAGACCATACGGATGATTTCTACCTCCCGTTTGGTGAGCTTATATTTTTTCAGAAATTCATCGAAATACGAAAAATCGGATCCTCCCAGCTGTTCCGGGCCAGAAAAATCCGGAAAAACCAATTGCCCGTGCAGGATATGATCGATGCGATCCAGTAAACGGTGCAGGTCTTCCGTTTTTATCAAATACCCATGCGCCCCCGCCTCCCTGCATTGGTCGGCCAATTGCGCAGACACATAACTCGTAAGCACAATGATTTTCATGGGCAGGTGGGATTTCTTCAATCGGTCCAACGTCTGCAAGCCGTCCATGCCCGGCATATTCAGGTCAAGCAATAACAAATCTGCCCTTGTTAAAAATGCCGATTGCAACAAGGACCTGCCGTCGGCGAATTCGGCAACCACATCAAATCGGTCGCTTTTCTCCAAAGCGTCCCGGATACCCTGTATGACAACTGGATGGTCATCGGCAATGATCACACGTGTTTTCATGGTAAATGTTTTACACGACAGCTTGGTTTTATTAGGTCACGTCATATAGCTCCGCAATAATAGCACTTTTTCAAGAATACCGCAATGTTGATGAATGACAATTACAGTAATCCATTCACCGGTTAAGACACCGAACCCCGGGCTATGGGCAATTCGACCAATACAAATGTTCCCTCGCTTTCACGCCCATTAATCTCGATGGCTCCGTTGAAATAATCAATATTGCTTTTCAACAACTTCAATCCGATACCGTCGGTGGTTTTGCTGCTATCCAGTCCTTTTCCGTTATCCTCCATATAAATGGTAATGGAATGATCAAGTTCTACGATTTGCACCAACACGTGGGTTGCCTGTGCATGCTTGATGATATTGCTAAGCACTTCTTGCGCGATCCGATAAATGCCCAGGCAAAATTCATCACTCCAGTCATCGGTATTATCCAATCCTTCAATCACCTCTTCTACTTTTATTCTTCCGGACGCGTTGACCGCACTGACTAAATCGAGAATACCCGATTTAAGGCCGTATTTTTCCAGAGCAATCGGCATCAGCGAATGACTGATTGCGCGGATGGTTTCGTTCAGTTCTCCCAACAGTTTTTGCGCGGTCTGCAGTTTGACGTTTGCATCGCTATCCACTGCAAACACATCTGATTCAAGCTGACTGAGATTCAGCCGAATAATCGAGAGTTGTGCCCCGACTTCGTCATGTAACTTGCTAGCGATTTTCCTGCGTTCCTCCTCTTCAGCATTGCGCAGTGCCCGCGATGTATTGATACGGTGTTGCTGAGCCAGCTGTTGCAGTTCGGCGTGATGGTGTGCTTTAGCTTGTTTGCGCCGAAACATGAAAACACCGATGATGATGATCAATGTCAAAACGAGCAATGCCGCTACCAACACCGTATTGAGCAGTCTCTCGCGCTGCTTTTCCTGCTCGAAAGCCAATTGGATATCCCGCTTTTCCAACTCATATTTCGATTCGGCCTTTAAGATCGCCACCTGTTCATTTTGGGTAAGCATACTTTTCTCGAGATCAAGCACCCTGGCTTGGTAGGCAAAAGCAGTTTTGTAGTCGGCCTTCCGGGCGTATAGTGCACTTAAATATGAAAAGACGTCGTGAAGGCCGCTGGTTTTCTGGGTGGTATCCAACAACGCTTCTGCATCCAGTAAATACTGCTCGGCACTGGGGATGTCCCCGGCCTTCAGGTAGAGTCTTCCTAAATTGGCCAACGTCGAGCTGATTTCGGTTTTGGAACCGGCACTTCTGCGAAGTTCAAGCGCTTTCTTCATCAAGATTTCAGCACTGTCCAATTCGTTGGTATCAAACAGGAAATTTCCGTAATTATGATATACCAACCCCAGTCCACGTCGATCCTTGATCCGACTGAAGTTCGCGATCGCTTCGTCAAAAAAATATCCGACCGAATCGAAATCACCCTTTTCGATATACGTAACCGCCACATTCGATGCCGTCAATCCTAACGTTTTATAATTTCCGGTCGCCTGGGCCAAACGTTGGCTTTTCCCGAAGAAAGAGATCGCCCTGTCATACTCCTTTGCCTGACGGAAAACAATAGCTAAATTACCATACGACTGCGAAAGCCCCAAGCTATCATTCATTTGCTCTTTGATCGCGATGCTCTTTAGGTGCATCGCCGCTGACTCTTCATATCGCGACGTCTCTGCGAAGGTATTAGCCATATTCATGTATAATAATGCCAATACCCGGCGATTACCCTCAGCCTCCGCCAGCTGAATTCCCTTCTCCAAATACGCTGCCGAAAGGGGAAATTCTCCCCATATCCTGCTGATGACGCCCAACTGATTGTAATAAGTCAGCAAATCCATGACATCGCCTTCCGGCAACGATAGCGCGAGGTTCAATGCGCTCAGGTAATTTTGTTTGGCCTCCCGGAGATCTCCCCCAGCTTGCTGTTCCCGGGCAATATTTCCCAGCGCCAACGATTCTCCTTTCAGGTACCCTACACTGCGTGCAGCCTTTAATGCCAGCGAATCATAGTCGAGCGCCTCGTTGTATTTTTGATTCTTATGGCTCACATTGCCCAACGTGACGTACGCATGAACCGTGCTTTTGGCATCCTTTGCACGCTGTGCTTCCGATAATACCTGCTGAGCCTCACGCACTGCTCGGTCGTATTCGGCAACCGGATACTGGATAGCACGTTTCAGGATCAGTTCACGGATTTTTTCGCTATCTTTTTCTTTTTTTATCAGCCGACTTAAACTATCTATGCCACGATCGTTTAAAGGCCCCTGTGCGAAAAGCCCATTGCCCCAGAGGATAAGTGCTGCGATGACCGAAACGCTTCCCACGCTTTTCATAGGCATGCCCAGTTCAATTAAAAACGTATTCCGACCGCCAGCCCGGTCCGGATCCCGGCCCACGGCCCCTTCATGTCGAGCCTGGCTCCATTGTCGTCGACGTGTGCCTCGGTATCAACCATCGGAATTTCCAAGTTCTCGAGTTCCTCGGCCAAGGCAAGCTGTGCCTCGGGGCTCAGCGGCATTGAACTGCTCCCCGTAAGTTTTCCGGTAGCTGCCCCATAGGCGGGCCCCAATATCCACCAATCCAGGTAAACCCAGCGACCGATACGCCATTGCGATCCGAATAACACGCCACCCGTAATGCCGCTGATCCGCCCGTCCAATGCCATCGTATGCGTCTCCTCCCAATAGTTTCCCGCTTCATCTTCCGATCCTACCGTATATTCGAACTGATCAAACCCGAGCCCGTACGAACTATACCGTGCATAGGGGGCAATGTAGAATCCGCGCGGTCCGTCGTGCCTGCCGAAATAGAACCTCGGCTCAATGGTAATCGCCTGGTTACCGATCTGGATATCCTGTAGTTGTTCAAAGGTTTCCGCATCGTCAATATAGGACTCAAAAGCGTTTAACATCGGAAACCGCCCCTTCGGGATCACCCGCAGCCCGACGGCTACGGAAATCTTCCGGGATACCAATCGCTCATATTGCAGGGAAATGTTACGGAATGGCAACGCCAATACGTTAATCTTGGCAACATTCACGTCATAATCGACCATGCGCGATTGCGGCTTGGTTTGGGTGGAATTCGGTTGTGCTGTTGCGTGATCCATCAGTATCCCCACTGAGATCAATGCAACAAGGACCTTACAAATAAAGGGCAATGACAATTTCATAGTAGCAGTCTGTCAAAATAAAAACTTGGGGTAAATTTCTCGTTAGGTGTCGTTAGTACTCAAAAAAGGCAGCGCAAAAATCTGCGCTACCTTTTAAATCGGTTCAGGCAGCGATAAAGACACGGTTCCACATTCAGCCACCTGCGGGGCATCGGTCTTCCCGGCGGCAACACGTTGCCGCCAGCCCACTAGCTCTTCACAGCGGTCATGTATAAGGCCATCAGCCTCACCCAAACTGGCAAACATAGCTGCCAAGTGTTCCCACTGATGTGTCAAATATCCGGTGTGCTCCATTAGTAAAACTGAAGCCCCAATTTGATTTGAAACATACCCATCGGGAATTTTTCCTTGGTGGTGTTTTCGGTATACTCACCGGTTTCCTCGTTGTATTCGCTGTCGTAGGCATCATATTTGAACGCGCCGGATTCATAGCCGGCCGTCAGCGTTATTTTCTTGTATCGCAGGTTGACTCCTACATCACTCTTCAAGCCAAACAACACTTCCTCCAAATCCTCCATTTCACTCAGTGATGTCAGCATGGTTGGCGCTAATTTCACAAACGCATCGGCATAAAAATTCTCCAACGGATTGAACGAAATAACCGGTCCCAGCTTAACTCCCACGGAGGTTAAGTCGGTCTTTTCCGAATAACCCGGATCATCCGGATCGTTCCACTTCAGGGGATTGTAACCAAGCGAAAGAAAGGAAGCATCCAATCCTACTTTAAAAAGGTCGGCAACCGGCTCTGAGTGCAGGAAGAAATATTTTCCGATTTCAAAATTCAATCCGGTTGGTGCGGAATAGGCTTCGTCCAGATCGCCCTCGTTTAGCTGTTTGACAAAATCGTTGTTCAGGAAACTGGCTCCCACACGCAAATAAAACTTTCCGTAATCAGGCTCGTTGTAGTATCCTTGCCCGACAACTGAGGCTTGTTGGGCTTGCACGCAAAACAAAGATCCGAAAGCGACGCAAAATGCGGCGGATAACTTGGTGATGTTCATTGTAGATAGATTTTAGTAAAATACGGATTAGTTGACTCCTAGGCGGCTTTGCAGATCGGGAATGACATTTTCGTATGTACGTAATATACGATCCCACCGGCGAAACGATTCGTCGGCATTGACGCTGGTGCCGGGAGGCGCGATTTCAGAAACCAATTTGGCTTTGTATTCCAAGGGATCCGTGTTGCTGGTTTTCACGATTAGGCGGGTACGCACAACACCGGAGTTGAAGGACTTGGCAGACCAGGCAGTGGCCATGTAACCCGTCGATTTATCCATGATCGCAATGACGTCAAAAGAGCCCGTGACGATCCGGTTCAGTAAAATCCAGGTTTCATCAGCGCTTTTGGAGGGCCTGATGTCGATGTCCTGATTGGCCAAGTTGGTCACAAAAGAATTCTCGTAGGCTTCGTCTTTCGTGAGCTGGATGAAATCGGTCTTGGGAATGATATTTATCCCATTGTTCTCGTAATTCCGTATTTCCGTTACAAATCCCACCTTTTCGACACGCACGTTGACAGTAGCATACTTCGGAATTTTAATTTTGGCAGGTGAAGTTACCTGGTTACCGTCCACATACATACTCGAACCGGCCTCGGTACTGATTGTGATGGCTCGGTCTTTGGCTTTCTGTCCGTAACCTGGCAGGACGGCCACCAGCATGCCGCTCGCTACCAGCACAAATGTTGTCAGTAGATTTCTAATTTCCATATTGTTGATTGAATTAATAGTTTGAGCAAAACTAAACACCGAAAAGACCTTCTGAAATACTCACTACTGAGTATTTTTACGTTGGCCTTTTGTGTATCTTTGTATGCACCATCCCGCTATCCATGAGTAAGGCAAAGGAAATCCAGAATTTTTTTTACAGCCAATATTTCGCCGATGGTCTCCGTATCACATTCGGTGCACTTACGCCTGCACTCATTTTTTCCTGGTTTGGCAATCTTCAGGTTGGCATTACCATCTCATTGGGTGCAATGGTCGTTGGACTTTCGGACACCCCCGGGCCGTTGAATCACCGAAGAAACGGTATGTTGCTGTGTACTGCGGCGGTGTTGATCTCGGCGCTGATCACCAACTTGGTCAATGACATTCCTGTATTGCTCACGGTCGTCATTGTGGGAATGAGTTTCCTGTTTTCCATGTTTGCGGTCTACGGTGCACGGGCGTCGTCGGTGGGTACCTTGGGTATCCTTGTCATGATACTCAACATTGACGGTGCAGACAACACCTTTTGGGACGTGACGGCGCATATAGCCTACATCTTGTTGGGCTGCGTTTGGTACATGTTATTGAGCCTATCCCTTCACCAGGTAAGACCCTATCGCCAGGCCCAGCAGGAGCTGGCGGAATCTATCCAGAATGTCGCTGACTATATTCGGATTAAAGCTAATTTTTACGACGGCAAATCCGATATCGAGCGAAACTACCGCGAATTAATTGAACAGCAAATTGTTGTCAGTGAACATCAAAATAATGTCCGTGATCAATTGTTCAGAAGTAAGAAAACCATCCGTGATACCACAAAAATCGGGCGATTGCTGATTTTGATTTTTACCGACATCATCGATCTGTTCGAGCAAAGCATGGCCACCCATTACGACTATGAGGCGATGCACGAGCAATTCGGAAAGACCGGAATATTGCAGCACTTTAACTTGACCATTCGGCGAATCGGCAATGAACTGGAACACCTGTCCTATCAGATCAACGCAAATCGGAGGCCCAAGTCACTGTATAATTTCAAAAATGACTTGGATCGGATACGGGGGGCAATCGAAAAAGTAGACAAAGAATACGAAATCAACACACTTCCGTTAAAAAAGGTGCTAATCAATATCCGTAACCTCATCCAGCGGATCAATAGTATATACGGATATTTTGATAGGGAAACAAAGAATTCGTTCCGAAAGGAAGAAACCGACCTCAGCCAATTTATCGAACATAAGGACATTGACTTTAAGCAATTCCGGGAAAACCTCACACTCAAATCGACCTTATTCAGGCATGCTGCACGGATGGCGATCGTCATGGGGATTGGCTATCTCCTCTCGCTTATGATCAATGTGGGCAACCATAGCTACTGGATTCTATTGACCATTATGGTGATATTAAAGCCCGGGTTCAGTCTGACGAAGCAACGGAATTTCCAGCGATTGATCGGCACAGTCATCGGCGGAATCGGTGGCGCACTCATTCTGATGCTCGTCACCGACCAAACATCGTTATTTGTCCTATTGCTCTTGTTTATGGTGGCTACGTATAGTCTGATCCGCATCAATTACATTGTCAGTGTGATGTTCATGACTCCCTACATCCTGATCATGTTTAGCTTTCTGGACATGAATACGCTAACCATACTGAGGGAACGGATTATTGATACATTGATCGGCTCCGGGTTAGCTTTTCTTTCCAGTTACATCATTTTGCCCAATTGGGAAAGCACCCAAGTACAAACCACCATGCGCAAATTGCTTATCGCCAACTACCGCTATATCGCGCAAGCACTGAAAATCATCGCAGGTCGCCCGTTAAGTATAACGGATTACAAGTTGGCCCGGAAAGAAGTATACATTACCACGGCCAACATGGCTTCCGCATTCCAACGCATGATTACCGAGCCCAAAAGCAAACAGAAGGATGCCAAGGAAATTAATAAGTTTGTCGTGTTTAACCATATTCTCTCCTCGTATTCCGTTACCCTGCTTAACAATGTCAGCGACGCCGACAATGCGTCGTTGACGGGCGAACATATTCGGGTTGTCCGAAAAACACTTTATCTACTCGCCCAGACCATCAAGCTTTTCCCCCCGGATGAGGACGACGACGATTTCGTGGAAATCGAAGTGGACACCCCGCCGGATTTCGACCACAACAACATCGATTCGGAAGAATCGAGATTGATCACCGAACAACTTAATTTTCTCAACCGGATTGTCATTGACTTGAATAAAACCTGCGCCCAGCTCATGAAGCACCCGATTGCAGCGTAAGTTTGGGTATTCCCCGACTGTCGCGTATCTTTGCGAAACATGGAAACCTCGGCGCACTATCAGCTGCTCATCATTGGTGGCGGCCCCATCGGCTTGGCCTGCGGCATCGCCGCTCAAGCCGCCGGACTATCGTATCTGATTGTTGAAAAAGGATGTTTGGTTAATTCATTATACCGGTATCCGCAAAACATGACCTTTTTTTCCACATCGGAAAGACTCGAAATCGGCGATGTCCCATTTGTTTCCATCAATCCCAAACCCAAACGGGCAGAGGCGTTGGAGTATTATCGGCGTATTCAACAAAAATTCGATCTAAATACCCATCTATTTGAAGAAGTAATTTCCGTATCCAAACCCACCGATACGTTCCACGTTACCACGAGCAAATCTGCCTATACGGCATCCTACGTGGTGGTGGCTACCGGCTTTTATGACATTCCGTGTTTATTGAACATCCCAGGAGAAGACCTCCCCAAAGTAAGTCACTATTACAACGACCCTCATTATTATTCCGGACAGAAAGTCGTGGTCGTGGGTGCCAGTAATTCGTCGGTAGACGCCGCATTGGAAACTTACCGCAAAGGCGCCGATGTGACGCTCGTGGTACGCGGCGAAAGTATCGGCCCCCGTGTCAAATATTGGGTGCGTCCAGACATGGAAAACCGCATTACGAACGGTGAGGTGCGGGCGTTATTCAACAGTACGCTC
Organism: Parapedobacter sp. GCM10030251; assembly: GCF_042666505.1. Classification (NCBI taxonomy): domain Bacteria; kingdom Pseudomonadati; phylum Bacteroidota; class Sphingobacteriia; order Sphingobacteriales; family Sphingobacteriaceae; genus Parapedobacter; species Parapedobacter sp. GCM10030251. The sequence goes on from NZ_JBHTDN010000002.1 coordinate 186,367, forward strand.
ACCGAAATCCGGCCGACCGAAGTGGATATTTTAACGCCCGAAGGTCTGATAACCCTCGAAAATGACTTCGTGTTGGCATTGACCGGGTACCAACCCAATTTCGCCTTTTTGGAGAAGATAGGCATTAAACTTTCCGCGGATTCGTCAAGGCAACCAGTTCATAATCCCGACACCATGGAAACCAATATACCCGGTCTTTTTCTTGCAGGAGTGGTTTGCGGGGGAATGAACACACATCTGTGGTTCATTGAAAACTCACGCGTTCACGCCACACAAATCCTAAAACGGATTTCAGAAATTGAAGGTAAGGGGTTAATGAGAAGGGGCCGCCAATCCTCGTAAAAATACGGTCGCCATTTTGTTCTGGAGTTGCAATATGTGATCAAACTCATCTTTTTTAGGAAACAAGATGCCTTTTAAATCTTTCAGTATACTGAACCGCATACCAACCAGGGCAAACAGAATGATTTCAGCGGTTTCTTGTACGTCTTCAATGACCAATTTGCCTTTGTCTACACCTTTTTGCAGGATTCCCCGGATTAATGCTACCTCTTTTTCCTTGGAATTTTCCATCACGTGAGCCATCTCATCGGGCATTTGCTGTACCGCAGATATCGAGTGTTCAAGAAGATTGTAATATTTGGTCACGAAAGCGATCCGTTTATCCAATATGAACATCATGGCCTCCTGGCAATCCTCAATCGATGCCAGTTCGTTCTCCAGCTCTTCAAACGATCGCGCCATGACGTGTTCCAACACGGCCGCATACAACGCATTCTTATCGGGAAAATAATAATACAGCAGTGCTTTGGAAAACGACAGGTCTTGCGCAATCTCAGACATCGTAGTTTTTGCCAATCCGAAATGCGCAAACCGGCGAGTGGCTGCTTCCAAAATCTGCGTTCGCTTTTTATCTGCGTTTATCATACAATACGGTCACACTTGCGCTCTCAGGTCAATCGCTTATCTTTGGCCATTAAAGTTAATATGTTAAAGATACGTATTAATTTGAATTATTGAAAAAAATAGTCAAAATTCAATGGAGTTTTCAATCAAGGAACGTTTTCCACTCAAAGCATACAATACATTTGGCGTTACCGCATTTGCAGCTGAATTTATCGAAATCAATTCAGAAGAGGCACTGGTCCAATTTTTCGAAAAACGAAAGGACGCGGTACAACAGCCTTTCCTCGTCCTGGGCGGTGGCAGCAACATCCTATTCACCAGGGATTTTGAGGGCTTGATTATCCGGATCGGTATACCAGGGATCAGCCATCAGCTATCGGAAAACGAAGTGTGGGTTACCGCCGGAGCGGGTGTGATCTGGAACGACCTGGTGTGGTATTGCGTCAATCGCAATTTTGCAGGTATTGAAAACATGGCCCTGATTCCGGGCACAGTCGGCGCGGCCCCGGTTCAAAACATCGGCGCTTATGGCACAGAACTAAAAGATGTTTTTGGGAGCTGTCGCGTATTTGACACAAAGAGTGGGAAGATTTCCACATTTTCCAAGGAAGACTGCCAATTTTCCTACCGTGAAAGCTTGTTTAAAAGAGAAGCGCGGGGCCGCTATATTATTACACAGGTAACGCTTCGGTTATCGCTTAACCCCACGATCAACACTTCGTACGGGGCCATCCAAGCCGAATTGACCAAACGGAACATCCTACATCCCACCATCAAAGACGTTGCAGAAGTGGTATCGGCCATACGGACTGAAAAACTGCCAGATCCCTCCACCATTGGCAATTCGGGCAGCTTTTTCAAAAATCCCATTGTCACCGTACAGCATTTGCAACAATTACAGTTCACTTTCCAGGACATGAATTTTGTATATTATCCGGTGGACACAAATCACGTAAAACTTGCTGCCGGATGGCTGATCGAGCAATGCGGCTGGAAGGGGAAGCGAATCGGCGATGCGGGTACCTGGAAAAACCAAGCCCTCGTATTGGTAAACCACCAAAACGCCTCTGGATCAGACATATACAATTTATCCGAACAGATCATCCATGATGTCAAAGAAAGGTTTAACGTCGCGCTGGAAAGAGAAGTAAATATTATATAATTTTAATAAAAAGATAACGTATATTAGCTTCCTAATTAAACGATCCGTACTTCTTTAGCACGATACTTGTTGTCATTGACACGGCACTAATTTTAGACTGTAACGTCAGTTTTCTGAAATAAGGCATTTGCGAGCGCTTATTTGGTATCATAAAATTGTTTAACTTCGGATTCGGGCCCTAACTCGGAATCCCTTAAACCGTAAAAAGATGACGAGATTTGAGTTTAACACATTAGTAGTGCAACACACCGAATCATTAAGAGGGTATGCGTTGCATTTCACCCGTGACGACGAGGATGCAAACGACCTCGTTCAGGATACCATGCTAAAGGCCGTAACTTACCACGGCAAATTCAGGGAAGGTACCAATCTAAAGGGATGGTTATACACCATCATGAAAAATACCTTCATCAATCATTACCGTCGATTTGTCAAAACCAATAGCTTTGTCTCGCAATCCGAGGAAATCTCCAACGCACACCTGGCTTACAGTGCCACAACTAATGCCGGGGAAAATAAGTTTGTGATGGAAGACATTAAGGGCGCCATGTCAGAGTTATCTGATGAATATTATATTCCATTCAGCATGTATTTCGAAGGATACAAATACCACGAGATTTCAGAGCATTTACAAATCCCGATCGGTACCGTCAAAACACGTATCCATGTAGCGCGGCGCAGCATGAAAAAGGCCTTGAACGCGTACAAATATGAGCGATCTTAGGGCGCTGCATCAGCTACCCACATATACGAAATCTCAGTTAGCACTGAAAAATGGGCAAGACAGTCCCGAAATCTGGATTGCCTATCGCGGCCATATTTATGATGTATCCAAAAGCCGCTTATGGTTCAAGGGCATGCACTATGAACATTGGGCCGGACAGGATCTGACGGATGAGCTGGCAGATGCCCCGCACACTGCCGACGTATTTTCGCGCTTCGAAATCGTCGGCATACTGGCCGCAATGGGCCCGCAGTAATCAGCTTTCTATTTCGAACTTACTGAGTTCCGTAAAACGGCTTATTCGCTGGGCTATCAGCTCCGCATCCAGTTCCTGCAATCGCTCTGTTCCGAATTTTTCTACGCAGAAGGAAGCCAATGCGGACCCAAAGATCACGGCATTTTTCATGTTATGGAAGTTCGTGGTTCCGACCTTTGCCAAATAGCCAACAAACCCGCCAGCAAATGCATCCCCTGCCCCGGTGGGATCATATACCTCGGCAAGCGGCAGCGCCGGTGCCGAGAAAATGCGTCCATTGCCGAATAACAGTGCACCGTGCTCCCCCTTTTTAATAATCAGGTATTTCGGCCCTAGCTGCAGAATCTTCTCAGCCGCTTTTACCAACGCATATTCACCAGAAAGCTGCCGCGCTTCGGCGTCATTAATGGTCAGTACATCCACACGCTTCAACACCTCCATCAGGTCATTCCAAGCAACATCCATCCAAAAATTCATGGTATCCAATACCACCAGCTTCGGTTTATGGTTCAGCCGGTCCAATGTGGTCAACTGCACCTGGGGCGTAAGGTTTCCCAACAGCAGGTATTGACAATCCTGGTAACTGTCCGGAACAATTGGATCAAAATCGGCCAGCACGTTCAGTTCGGTAGCCAACGTATCCCGGCTGTTCATGTCGTTGTGGTATTTTCCCGACCAAAAAAACGACTTCTGTCCATTTTTTATCTGAACCCCTTCTAGGTCGATGCCTTTCGATCTTAATATTTCCAAATTATCATCACCGAAGTCTTCTCCAACCACACCGATCAGTTTTACATGCTGATATAAATACGCAGCAGCTAGCCCGGCAAACGTGGCCGCTCCCCCTACTATTTTGTCCGTTTTTCCGAAAGGTGTTTCGATTGCATCATACGCGATGCTGCCGACGATAACTAAACTCATAAATGTATTGATCTTTTGCCCGCAAAGGTAGACCTTTTCGTGAGTATACGCTGTATTTTGTTGCAAATGTCCCACTTTCACAGTAAGTTTGTCGCACCATGGCTCGTCGGCTTCTCGTCTTATTGCTTATCTGCTCGCTTTTCGCGGAAAATATTTCGCGTTTGCTCGTTACCGCAGCATTTGAGTTGAACCGGCCGTACATCGCTGAATATTTCTGCGTGAATAAAGACAAGCCGCTCTTGCATTGCGACGGAAAATGTTATTTAGCGAGAAAACTCAAAGAAGCCGAAGAAAAGGAAAAACAATCGGAGAAAGAATCGCTGAAAGTTAGTTATCAACCCGCTTCGATTGTCGAAAAAACAATATGGGCTTTCCCCGTCCCCCCGAACAAAGAAATTCACGAGGCATTCGACATACCATTTTTGCTGCCGTCACGGCCTAGCAAGATATTCCATCCTCCGCGCGCCTAGTCGCTGCATTCTCATAGGACGTCAATGGCCGTATCCGATTTATCGGGTTACTGCTGTATTATGTGGTACCGCTGGCATCCATCCAGCTCATCTGAAACATACGAATGAACATATCATACCCTATTTGGAGGTTTATTTTCCTTCTGTGCCTCGTCGCGCGGATAGGGCAGGCAAACGCACAGAATCTTTTTTTAACTGGTCATATCTATGACACACAAACCGGCCAGCCGCTAGCCAACGTTACGATCCGCAACGACGGCGGGCAAATCATCGCACAATCGAGCAAAGACGGATCCTTTCAACTTGACCAAGCGCAAGCAACAACGGCCATCGAAGTGACCTTGATAGGCTACAAAACGCAGCGTATCCCCGTCACCGGGCACCGGGATATGAACATTCAATTGGATGTTGATCCCGTCCAGCTTGACGAAGTGCGCGTGGGGCTCAACAACCGTGTCAATCGGGAAACCCCGGGGTCCATAGCACTACTGAATACCAGTGACATTCAACGCGGAAACGGGATATCCCTGCAATCGGCATTTAACACCGTTCCAGGTGTGCGCATGGATCAAAGCACGCTATCTGATTCACGGATTTCCATCCGGGGCAACGGGGTACGATCGCCCTGGGGAAGCCGCGCGGTAAAAATTTACTTAAACGACATCCCCATCACGGAGACGGACGGAACGACGCGTATCGAGGCACTGGATGTCAATAACATCGGCCGCGCGGAGATCATCAAGGGGCCGGCGTCCAGTATCTATGGAGCGGGCACCGCCGGTGTCATCAATTTCCAACTGCAGCGTGCGCCTTATGGCGAACGCAGCCTTGAAGTAGCGGGCTTATCCGGCAGTTATGGGCTTACCCGGACAGCTACCGCTTACCGATCGGGTGGCGACAAGGTAAACAGCTACGTCGCCTACGGTTGGCAGGAATACGACGGCTACCGCCTCCACAGCAACGACATGCGGCGATTCATTACAGGTAATTTTCAGTTTTTCCCAACCGACCGGCAGATTATCACCGCACTGATTAACCGTACTACTCAGCATTCGCAAATACCCGGTGCGCTCACTCAAAGCCAGGCAGCGGAAAATCCCTTGCAGGCGAACCTCACCAATGTAGACAAGCGTGCCGGAAGGTATCAAAACTGGACGCGCGTGGGCATCGGGCAACAATATCGGTTCAGCGAGAAGCTCACCAATAGTACCAGCCTGTTCAGCTATTTTTACGATCTCAATCACCCGTTGGCGTATGCGTATATCCGCAACCACTACCAAAGTTACGGCGGGCGTACGCGTTTCACCTATAATCCCGGCTTCAATCGCTTCGCTACCGTCTTTAACGTGGGAGCCGAGTTCAACCAAGGGCTTACGAAGGGCAGTCAATACGTCAATGAACACGGCCTGGAAGGCGCTATCAATGCGAATATAGACAACCAAAACACCTTCTATTCGCTCTTTTACCAATCCGAGACCGCGATTGGTCCCAAGACGCTGTTTACTCTTGGATTGGGGATCAACAGTCTGCAATACCGTGTGCGCGATTACCTCGCTCCTATGCAAAATGGCACCAAGCGCTTCAACCCACAAGCTACACCCCGGATTGCGCTGAGCCATACCTTCCACGAAGCCCTAAGCCTGCATGCGAGCGTCAGTACCGGCTTTACCCCGCCCACCGGATCGGAAATCAAGACCGTTGATGGTTCTATCAATCCTTCGTTACAGGCCGAGAAGGCTGTCAACTATGAACTTAACCTTAAAGGAGGCCTGCTACGCTCGCGGCTCAGCTATGATTTGGCCTTTTTTCGCATGGATATGAGTGGCGAACTGATCGCACAATCGGTGCAACAAGGCATTACGGTTTATCACAATGCGGGCAAAACCGATCACCGTGGTGCGGAACTGGCGATTTCCTGGCTAGCGGTGGACAAGATAAACAGCTCATGGATAGAGCGGCTGCGACCCTTTGCGGCGATCACGTATTCCGATTTCACATTTGTCGACTATAAAATCCGCGATGCAGATAACGCCGTTACCGCTTCGTACGATGGCAACCGGCTGACAGGCATCGCTCCTTGGGTGATCCATACCGGAGTCGATCTTAACACCAAATTCGGTTTTTATGCCAATTGCAGTTACCTACTCAATGACCGACTGCCACTGAACGATGCCAATACGGCCTATCACCCAAGTTACCACCTGCTGAATGCCAAAATCGGTTACGCACGCCTAATCGGTAAGCGCATTAAGACTGAAATCTATGGCGGTCTCGACAACCTGCTGAATCAGCGGTACAGCTCGTTCGTTGCGCTGAATGCCGTCGCCTATGGCAGTGGACAACCCGCATTTTACAATCCCTCGCCCAACCGTAATGGCTACGGAGGCCTCAATGTTAGCTATCTATTTTAACTCCGAAGCATGAAAACAACTCACTGGATATACGCAGTCGTCCTGGCAAGCGCCCTCAGTGGCTGCTCCGTTCAAACATCCCAAAAAGACGAAGCCCCGAAAACACTGGCCGTCGAGCAAGGCCATTCGGCGACCGCGCCTTATTTCACCTATGATAACGCGGGCAATCCCGTGCTCTGCTGGACCCAAAAGCACCCTAAGGATGGTTCTAATCGGTTGGTATTTGCTACGTATGATGCCTCTTCAGCCAACTTTGCCGCCCCCATCGCGGTAGCGGGATCCGACGGAAGCAGCGCCGCTCCGGAGAGCATGAGTAAAATAGCCTTTAAGAACGACGGCACGATCGTCGCCGTCTTCGCCAAACCCTTTTTGCACGAAAAAAGCCCCTTCGCCGGGGCTATTTATTTCAGTATCTCCTCCGATGGGGGTGTATCGTGGTCACCCCCCAATTTTTTGCATGCCGATACTGCTCACGATTACGGGCGTAATTTTTTTGACATTGCCCGCCTTAAAAATGGTGAAGTGGGTGCCGTGTGGCTGGACGGGCGGGACAAATCAATTGAGGGGTCCACGTTATATTTTGCCACCACGGCTCCCAATCGCGGGTTTGTGGAAGAAACTGTAATCCATCGGGGTACATGTGAGTGCTGCCGCACAGATCTGTTGGTTGACAAACAAGGCTTCATACACGTAGCGTATCGAAGCCTTACATACCCCGCCGCATTATTCGGCGAACAAGCTCGGGACATGGCCTATGTGCGCTCCGAAGACAACGGCCGAACCTTCAGTACAGAAACCCTCATCAGTGCCGACAATTGGGCCATCCGCGCGTGTCCGCATACAGGTCCCACACTGGCGTCAGAAAACGGGCGCACACACGCGGTGTGGTTTACCGCAGGTGGGACGCCGGGGCTTTACTACACACATAACCGCCCCGGTAACCAGCAGTTTGCTGAACGCCTGTTATTGACTGCAACGGGCAGCCACCCGCAGTCGCTGGCAATGGGGACGGACACCGTTTTGGTAGTCTATGAAAATCGGCCCATGCCATCCACTGCCCATCACACCGCTACCCATGGCGGAATGCATAACCACGCCAAACACGAAGATGTCTCCGGTACGGACGCCGGTTCCCAGATCCTATTACATCCCATCATCAATGGCCATCCTACAGAGCCGATTGCAATTTCGTCCAACCAAGCGTTTAACCACCATCCGGTAATTGCACAGGTAGGCAATGTGGCCTTGGTGGCTTGGGTTTGCGAAGAAAAGGAGGGATCAACGATCGTTTACAAACGCATACACATGGACGAAATCAACCAGTCGCCTGCTTCGGCGAGATCTGATTGAAGCTGAAGGCCGCTTTGAGCCGATTTCATTCAAACAAAGTCGTCCGACGAAGCGTTGAATAAATATGGGCAAGCATAATAACAAGGTAAATCTACCGTTCGGCATCCGATTTATCGACGCTGTAACGGGCAAACGCTGCACAGCGACGGTACACCATCAGACGGAAACGTTCGATGTCGACCTTGGGGCGGCACAAGTGAGCCTGATCAACAACGGTGATAATTCCTGGAGTTCTGTAGAAAATGTGCTCGATCAGGAAACCGTCAACGAAATCGGCATGGTAATCGAAGCACATTACGCGAATATGACCCCTTAACGGTTAGGTCAATCGAAATCAAAAAATTCGCCGAAAAAGGACTTCTTCTTTTTACGATATCCGCCCGGGTACTCGCTTTTATAATCCGTTCTTTCCCGGTACTGCTCACCGGGATAACCTGAGCGGCTATCCGCCGGCTGGGAATAGGCTTTCTCGGATTGCTCGATAATTTTATCCAATTCACCACGATCCAACCAGATCCCCCGGCACTTAGGACAGTAATCGATTTCAACCTGATTACGTACGGCCATCAAAAGGGTTTCATTGCAATTTGGACACTTCATTTGTTACGTCTTTAATGATAACTGTGTAACAGATATCGATGAAAAATATACGGTCTATCTTATGTACTAACACAAAAGTACATAAAAATATTCGCTTGCGGTTTGTTTACCTGCGGTAAGTTAAGCATTACAAAGGATCTACGATGGCGGGTTCACCCGTTGCCCCGAGCAGCTGGATAAGTGTCCGCGCCGTCGGCCCTGCAGACATCGGATTTTGACCCGTTACCAGCAAACCATCGAGTTCCACGTGGGTGGTAAACGGTATTGTCGCTGAATGGAAGTCCGCCCCAAATTCTTTGAGTGTCGTTTCCAGCTCATAGGGAATGTTTTTGAAGCGGCCAACCAGCTTTTCCTCGGCGTCCGTAAAAGCAGTGATCCGCTTACCACGTAAAAGGCCAGGCTCCATTTCGGCCGCTTTGATCAAAGCGGCCGGGCCGTGGCATACGGCACCTACAGGCTTTCCCTGCGCCAAAAAGTCCAATATAAGTTTGCCGCTGGTCTCACTCCGGGCCAGATCCCACAGAGGGCCATGCCCACCGGGGTAAAATAAGGCATCAAATGCCGTAGCACCCACGGATTCCAGCGCCAGCGTATTATTGAATAGGTGCTGAGCGTCCCCATCTTCGTCGAAACGGCGGTTGGCAGGTGTAATATGTTCCACCAATTTACTCATTGGATCGATGGGCGGCTTGCCTCCCGCCGGGCTTGCTAGCACCACTGAAAACCCTTGATCCACAAATTCATAATAAGGTTCGGTAAATTCTGCGAGCCATACGCCGGTTTTGCTATCCGTATTTTCCATGTCGGCGTGGGAGCTAAGTATCAGCAATATCTTTTTCATGGCCATGTTTTATAACAGGTATACCCTTTCAATCCGTCCGTAAAAAATAAAACAACGGAATCCATTATTTTGTTCGACATGATTTAACCGTTGCAGTGAATCTGAAGGAAAAAGACGGGGCGTTTGCCCATGCGCATATGGAGATTGCGCCGAAAAATCCAAATCTGGTAATTACCCGTCTCCAAAAACCCAAAGACGTCAAAAACAAAAAAAGCCGTTTTTAAAAAAAACGACTTTTTGTTCTGGCTCCTGAAGCTGGGCTCGAACCAGCGACCCTCTGATTAACAGTCAGATGCTCTAACCAGCTGAGCTATTCAGGAGTGTTTCTGCTGGTATACCCCGTTTTCGGGATTGCAATATTCGGAACTTTCTACCGAATAAACAAAAAAATTTTAAAAAATCCATAAGTCGCTTATTACCAACAATCGAATGCGATGCACGGATCTATTGAACGACATAGTCGTACGGATAGATCAGCACATCCCAACGTTCGCCCCCATCTTCGGTGATAAACATCCGGTCAATATCGTAAACAATTCCCCTTTGTTCATGCTGGAAAGATAGGTTGCTTCCCGAAACTAACGTATTCCCGGCTTGTGTTGCCAAAGGGCTCCACGTTAGCCCCCCATCCGTGCTTTTGGCCAACCGACCCTCTGCAGAAAGCAGGTAAACCCTATCGGCTGTCACTGCCTGACATTCCCGTATCGCCCCCATTCCGGTAGTTATCGATTTAAACGTCGCACCACCGTCGGCCGAGTGGTATACGGTTTCCGCTTGGCCGAACACCAGCAGCCGACTGCCATCGATAACCTCCAACAAGGGCTCTGCCATGCGGTCCAAGGCTGCACCGTCAGACCACGTACGCCCGCCATCGGTGGTTTTCAGTATGTGCATGCCGCCCGAGTCCTCTGAGGGATCTTCCCAAAGCACCCACCCCGAATCCCGATCAATTGCCGCAAGGGTAAGGGCCTTCGCATCTCGCTTTTTCAACGCCACCTTATGCGTTCCTTCGATCAGGTCCACCTGGTAAAGCTGCAATACGCTTTCGGTGCCTTCCTGCTGTTGGCACAACAGCCATATTACATTTTCTGCCGCGATTGTTAACTTCACCGGCAACACCTCTCCAAGCGCGGGATCCCTGCTATCGGCAAGCGCCATCTCGTAACGAAGCCAAGTTTTACCATTATCCCTCGAATAGCGCAACGAAGGCAATGGGCCATCCGACACAACGCGTACTACCAGATCAACGCCAAATTCGAACAACCCTTCTTCCGGCCAATGATGGGGTTCGAACGTAAACGATTTAAACCGATCCACGGTTTCAAAACTACCCATGGCGGTAATTCCGCTGATTTGATTCCGCGCCCCCAGCTCAGCATGGATGATCCGGTTATCCTGTATCAAGGTACGTACTTCGGGATTCACAATCGGCTTCAACGGGTACAATTCCAAAAGCGTACCCTCCCCATCGCACCCCGCTAGAAAAAGCAGGGCAACCAATGCGAACTTTATATTCCCGTGAACCTTCCTCATGGCCGAATTGAAAAACCTACCGAAATATTGAACGAATTAAAAGAAAAAACGTGCGACGATGGCGTGCGGTAGCCCGACGAAAGATCGTCATCGATGATCGACCGCCGCACCCGTAGCCGCGGCCTGAATAGCGCATAACCTACCTTGGCGTACCACTCACCCACCTGTACGCGGACACCCACCTCCTGCGATATCCCGGTACCATGCAAGTAGCTTTTTGAATAGGACACCTCGTCTTCGCCGTAGCTTTCCATATCGAAATTGGAAACCCAGTTATAATCCACACCCAGATACGGGAAAAATGTCGTCCGGCCGAGAAAGAAAGCATCGTAACTCACCTGCATTCCGGCCTTAATCACCAACAGCTGCTCGGTGACCTCCTCGTCTATTTTATTCCCGAAGAACGTTACCCCGCCCTGTGGCCGCAGCCGAAGCCTTTCCTGATCGCCCAGTGCAAATGCAGCCCCCAGCCGAAAGGCAGCCCCCGCTGGAAATACCGACCGAACGGACGCATCCGAAAAGCGGTCGATGCCAAACTCGCCCTCCAGAAAAACCGGAACGGACCGTTGCGCGTGCAGGTGCAGTGCGGCTAACCAGCACAAAATCGTCCATCCAGCCGTCCGCAATACCGGTCCCCTCATAACAGCACGCCCGTAAGAACCAAGGTAGCCACGGTAAAGTATATGATCAATCCGGTTACGTCAACCAGGGTGGATACAAATGGAGCCGACGACGACGCCGGGTCAGCACCTAGCCGACGCAGAATAAACGGCAACATGGATCCGACCACCGAACCCCAAAGCACAACGCCTACCAATGAAAGGCTTACCACCACGCCCACCAACAGCCAATAATCTCCGTAAGCGTGGGCAAAAGCCTGCCACGTACAGATCCGGAGAAAGCCAAGAGCCCCCAGGATCAGCCCCAGCAATAAGCCCGAAAGGATTTCCCGCCGCATTACGTGCCACCAATCCGCGAGAGTTATCTCTCCCAAGGCCATCGCCTGGATGATGAGCGTAGAGGCTTGGGAACCGCTGTTGCCGCCACTGGAAAGGATCAAGGGCATAAATAAGATCAATATCGCACTGGCCAATTGGCTTTCATAATGCTCCAATACCGTGGCCGTAATCAGTTGCCCCAGAAACAGGACAATCAGCCAACCGGCCCGCTTTTTTACCAGGTGGGGGATGGATACATCCAGATACGGCTCATCCAGTGCCTCCGTACCTCCGATCCGCTGCATATCTTCGGTGTATTCCTCATTGGCGACCCAAAGGATGTCATCCACCGTCACAATACCCAACATGATTCCCTGCCCATCAACCACGGGCAACGCCACCCGGTTATTCATCCGGAATACGTTGATCGCTTCCTCTTGCGGGTCATCCGCATTAAGGGCTATCAGCCGGCTATCGATAAGATCTTTTACCTTCGTTTCGGGGTCAGCCAGAAGGATATCTTTGATCCGGATATCGTCCAATAATTTCCCGTCTTTATCGATCACATACAGGACGTCTATGGTCTCCGAAGCCCTGCCATACCGGCGGATATGTTGGAGCACACGGGTGATGTCCCAGTGCTGTTTCACCGTGATGTAATCCGGCGTCATAAGCCGCCCTACGCTGTCCTCCGGATACCCCAATAAAGCCAGTGCTTCCTTGCGGTCCGCAGGGGGAAGCAGGATGATCAGTTGCTTCACCACGTCGCCCTTTAATTCACTGAAAAAAGCGGTCCGGTCGTCGGGTGGCATTTCGTTGATAATTTCCGAAATTTTAGGTCCCGAAAGCTTCTTGAGAATACGCTCTTGCGTGGGAAAATCGAGGATGCGAAAAACGTTTACGGCGCGGTTGATACTTAACGTTTCAATGAAGGTTGCGCCGTACTCCGGCAGCTCGTCGATCAGGGCTTCCACGTCCGAAATATTCAGCTCATCGAGGTATTCTTTCAGCTGCTGTTCGCTCCCTTCAGCCAACAGCAATTGGGTTTGTTCTACCAGTGTATCCAGTTCGTCCATGAGCCTCCTATTTTTATAATGATCGCCTACATCGGTAATTTATTTTGCTTGCAAAAGTCGGCTTTTTAAATCAAAAGAACGAACAAGTGTATCGTAAAAAATAACGCGTGAACCGGGACCTTTCGGCTTTGCTACCCCAAGAGGAAACGACAAAATGTCATCACCCACTCCGTGGATGATTCGGCGAAAGCGTCGCCCAGAAAAAACGAGAATCGGGCAGGCCCGTACCTTCCATTTGTGCGACCTAACCAAGCACATCCAAATCCGCGACCCATTGCCGGAAAGGCTCCGGCAGCAATACCATGTCGATGCTCGGCACGGTAATTTCAATACCTGGCTGCCCTTTGGCCGACCGACAAAAATTACTTCCAAAAACGAAAAGATAGTGTACATTAGCAACTGATTTCAATGACGCATTTCTGATGTTAGATTTTCCGATTTCAGTGCAGATTTTGGCATAAAAAAGACACGAAAATTCACAAAGTACGATTTTATGATGAAAGCATTAACTTTTGTAAATCAAACATTAGTAAAAATCATATAAAATTTAACATCAACTATAACTTCATTGATAAAACGGCTTTTTGCAAAAAAAATTAGCAATCCCATATGAATACGATATTTAAAGACAATTACTTACTGACAATCAGAATATTATTTATATTTATATTATGTATCCATTTAGAATCGGCTTTTTCACAAATATTCAACGGTGACCCCTACCCGCCAAGTGTAAAATGGAGACAAATCCAAACGGGAAATTTCCAATTAATTTATCCCGCTTCATTTGAAGAAGGAGCGCAAAAGTTAGCCAGTCGACTGGAAACATTCCGCATTCGAGTCAGCCAGACATTGGGCAAAGAACCCCGTAAAATTTCGATTATTTTGCAGAACCAAACGGTCGAATCCAACGGAAATGTGCAACTCGCCCCCCGGCGTTCGGAGTTCTTTACGATGGCTCCGCAGCAGGGAGATTTTCAGGATTGGATGAATAACCTGGCCATCCACGAGCTTCGGCACGTGGTCCAGTTTGACAAATTGACAGGATATTTACGAGCTCCCTTTTTCGAGCAGTTGGCACTTGCCATCTATGGCGTCACCCTTCCGTCGTGGTTTTTCGAAGGCGACGCCGTCGTCACTGAAACGGTACTCTCGACTGCCGGCCGCGGACGGTTGCCATCCTGGGAAATGCCCTTCCGTACAAACCTGCTCAACGGAAAAACATACGGTTATCAAAAGGACTATTTGGGCTCACTTAAAGACGTCACTCCCGGCTTTTACGAGCTCGGATATTTCCTCACCTCTGAACTTCAGAACGCATACGGCGAGACCATCCTCGACAGCCTTATGACACGCATGGCTACGCTTCCGATACGCCCTTATAATTTTAGTAATTCGCTGAAAAAATTCACCGGTTACAGCAGCCGCAAATGGCACGAAAAAGTCCGGGCAGATCTGACCCGGAAATGGCAGGAACAGGTGGCCAAAAACGACCCGGTTAACTATCCCTTATTCCCTACTCCGGAAACCGGAAAACCGGAGAGTTGGTTACTGCCCCGTCCCCTCCCCGACGGCCAACTTTTAGCGCTGCATCAAAGTGCCCGCAAGGTCCCTGCAATCGTCGTCATCGATTCACTTGGCAAACCGGCGGAAGTGATAAAAACCGGGCGCCAAACAGCGCCCAATTTTTCGTATGACGACGGGCGGCTCGCCTGGGATGAAATCCGGCGGAACCCTCGCTACGGGAAGCGGACCTACAATGTCATCAACCTTTACGACATGCGCACCCACACCCATCGTCAGCTCACCCATAAAAGCCGCTATTTTTCCCCCGTGCTTCGACCCGGTCGACCGGAGGTTATCGCCATTGCCATCGATGAAAGCGGCCGCGCAAGCCTCGATCTCCTGGATACCGGAACCGGCAGGGTGATCGCCCGGTTCCCTTCTCCGGGAAACGTCCATTTGCAGACGCCAGCATTTGACAAAACCGGCAACAGGGTCATCGCCACGGGCATCTCCGATGCGGGTGCCGCCCTTATCGAGCTGGACCTGGCCACGGGGAACTACCGCCGGGTGTTAGACTGGCAGCCCCAGCAACTCGAACGCCCGGTGTACGCCGATGGTTCCGTGCTATTCAAAGCCCATTATAACGGAATCGATAACCTGTACATGCTCGATGTGGCCTTTGGCACGGTCCAGCAACTCACCAACGCCCTTTACGGCGCATTCAATCCGTGCTATGATCCCCAAACCGGATACCTGTGGTTTAATGCCTATCAGGTTGACGGGTACCGGATCAGCCACCTCAAATTCCCTCATTCGCCGATAAGCCATTTTAAGGCACCTCTGAGCCAAGATCACATTCCAACGAAGAAAGACTCCTTTCTTAACGAGATATGGCCGTCAAAGCCTTATAACAAGCTGAAAAACCTAATCAACTTCCACAGCATATCCGTAGACAACGGGAATTTCGACAATTTGGATAACATTAACCCGGGAATTTATTGGTTGTCCGATGACCTGCTGAATACCTCACAAATCCGGTTGGGTTATACGTACGACGGAGACATGCGCAGCAGCGAGTACCTCGCTTCGATTGCTTACCAGCAGTTCTTCCCCAAGTTTTCGCTGGAATACCGCAACCGTGGCCAAGTGGGTGCGGCGAAGATGCCCAATGGCGGAACGGAAGAGGTAATCGGGCTGCGCTGGCGGGAACACGTAACCACATTGAAAATGGATATCCCGTTGGTGTTTTACCGGCTCAACCATGTCTTCACTGCCGGATGGAGTGCGGCCACCTCCTATACCCGGCGTTATGGATTGAACGAACCGCAGTTTCAGAACCGGTTTATCGATCGCATCCAATTTCCGCTGCATTACCAGGTCTATTTCAACCACAATGTACGCCAAAGCGCCTTGGATCTCGGTCCGCGTTGGGGGCAAAATTTCAGTTTCACCTATCGGCATTTCCCATTTGACGGCCGCATTGCGGGCGAACACCTGTCGTTGCGAACGGCATTCTACTTCCCCGGCTTTTGGCTCAACCACTCATTCCTTACCCGCTTCAGCTACCAGCAACGCACGGGCACGTATGCGCAGGCAAATGACATCCCCCTGGTAAGCGGATACGACCAGCTACGTCCGATACCTGTCGACAACACCTTACTTTTCAGTTACCGCTTCCCTATTGCCTACCCCGATTGGGCTATCGGGCCGTTGGCGTATATCAAGCGATTCAAGGGGGGCTTTTTTGCAGATTTTCAAAACGTGGGGGATGGAAATGCGTTCCGGCCGCGCACGCTTGGCATTGAATTGCGGTCTGACATGAACTTACTGCGCTTTTACCTGCCTAATTTCGACATTGGCGTGAAACTGGTTTACGCCAATGAGGCGGACGCGTCGCGCCGTGTTTTTGCCACCTATTCGATTGGATACAGCTACTGAACTGCCCCTAAGTTACCGCCGGTCCACGTGGCTCAGGTATGCCTGAAGAAACCGCTGGTCATTTTCATCCGAATCGCCGTACTTTTTCCGTATGCGGGCGAGTTTACGGTGCATCTTCTTTTTAACGGATTGATAAACGGGATCGTCGTACACATTGCGCATTTCCTGCGGATCCTCAGTCAGGTCATACAGCTCCCATTCATCGATATCGTAATAGAAGTGAATGAGCTTATACCGTTCCGTACGTATGCCGTAATGCCGCTTCACCGCATGTTCGGCTGGATATTCGTAATAGGTGTAGTAAATCGCGTCCCGCCAACGGTGCGACTTCCCGCCTACAAGGTTCCGGAACGATTCACCCTGCACATCCGAAGGAACCCGTACCTCCGCGTAGTCCAGCAGCGTGGGTGCGAAGTCGAGGTTCTGCACCAATTCATCAATCCGGGTGCCCGGTTTGATTTCCTTGGGATAGCGCATCAATAGCGGTGTCCGGAACGATTCCTCGTACATAAACCGTTTGTCAAACCAACCGTGCTCACCCAGATAGAACCCCTGATCGGAGGTATAGATCACAATGGTATTTTCCGAAAGGCCCGTTTCGTCCAGGTAATCCAGCAACTCACCCACACCGTCATCCACCGATTGGACGGTACGCAGGTAATCCTTGATATACCGATTGTACTTCCACACGGCAAGGTCCTTCCCTGTGAGCTTTGCCTGCAGGAATGCCTGATTTCTGGGTTCGTACACATCCATCCACTGTTTCCGTTGCTTTTCGGTCATCCGGGCAAGCTGTTTATCAAAACCAGTCGGCTTCCCGTCGGGGTCCACCAGCAACTTGAAATCGTGCCCCCACTGTGTATGCCTCGCCACTTCCATTTCCTGTTCCCTTGCGGCGGCACCCCGGCCTGCATAGCTATCGAAATACGAGGCCGGTGGTAAGAAGGTGGTATCTTCATACAGCGTGAGATACCGAGGCGCAGGCTGCCAGTTGCGATGCGGCGCCTTCTGGTGATAGAAGAGGCAGAACGGTTTGGCCGGATCGCGTTGCTTCTTCAACCAATTCAGCGTTGCCTCGGTAATGATTTCGGTACAATATCCTTCAATTCGTTTCTTCTGCCCATTGATCAGGAAATCAGGATTGTAGTAAAAGCCCTGACCGGGCAGCACCATCGAATAGTCGAATCCCTGCGGCAGCCCATCCAGGTGGATTTTTCCGATCATGGCAGTCTGATATCCGTGGCGTTGGAGCTGCTTCGGAAAATTATCCTGATTCCAATCGAACGGCATGCGGTTATCTACCTTTCCGTTGACAAAACTGTGTTTTCCGGTCAGCATCACGGCGCGGCTCGGCGCACAGATCGAGTTGGTCACGAAACCCCGCGTGAAAATGGCTCCCTCCTTGGCAAGGCGATCGATATTCGGGGTCTGATTCAACGTTCCGCCATAGGCACTGATTGCCTGAAAGGCGTGATCATCGCTCATGATAAAAATGATGTTGGGCCGGTCTGCTTCCCGAGGCTGTGCAGAGGCGTTCAATCCAATAAGCCCCCATAACATTCCGCACAAGGTTGGCCAAATTCGTTTTCCGCTCATTCTTTTGTGGTTTTATAGTCGATACCCAGGTCATTTGTCCGCACCTCTTTGAGCTTTTCGCTCAGCATCGCTTTGAACTGCCTGACAGCCGGTTCGTAACGAGGGTTCAAAGCCAGGTTATTAAATTGCTTCTCGTCGTATTCCATATCGAATAACTCCATCCCCTCCGATCCATCTTCCCCGTACTGGATAAACGCCCATTTATGCGATCGGATGAGAAACGAAAACGTATCCCGCCATTTCGAAACCGAAAATGCATACGGGCGTACCTCCTGTTGGGGACGATCCAGCATGTCCACAAGACTTTTCCCCTGTATATTCGGTGGAACTGTCAACCCGGCCAGTTCAGCTACCGTAGGGTACAAATCCAGCAATTCCACCAATGAATGGCATACCGCCGGCGCCTTTCCCGGTACCTTGATGATCAACGGCACTCTTACCGATTCCTCTTTAAGGCTCACCTTCATCCAGAATCGATGTTCGCCCAGATGAAAACCGTGGTCGGATGTAAAAATCACGATCGTGTTATCATCAAGTCCTTCGTCCCGTAATGTTTGGAGCACCTTGCCTACTTGGGCATCCATAAAGGAAACTGCAGCATAATAGCCGGCAATTGCCTTTTTTTCCTGTTCCTCCGACATTTGAGCGTTTAGGCTGTTTACATAGTTAATGCCCGGTTCGGGGATGTCGTCCCAATCGGTGATCACTTGTGGCGGCAGCACCATCTGCTCATGCGGATAAGGGTCAAAATAAGCCTTAGGCGCTACAAAAGGTACGTGGGGCCGTACAAATCCCACGGCAAGGAAAAAGGGCTCATGCTTATGTTTCCGGATCAGTTCGCTTGCCTTTTCTGCGGTCTTCCCATCCGCGTGCACGAGGTCATCACCGTCGGCCTTGACAATCGTCATCACATTCCCCCCTTTCCGTTCGATAGCCCCATACGGGTTGTTCTGCACCAGTTCGGCGTCACCGGGAGTTTGCCATTCGGCAGCCCGGCTGTTGAACGATTCTGTCCATGAATCCGGATCGTCTGTTCCATCAGTCCCTTTCTCTATATCCCCCGGAATGCCCATGTGATAAATTTTACTGACCCGTGCCGTGTAATAGCCGTTGTCTTTAAACAATTGGGGCCACGACTTGCGTGCAGGGCCCACCTGCTCCCGGCCGCTTACATACCCGAAGGTTTCCGTGGCGTGCGGGTAATACCCGAAAAGCAGCGATGCCCTGGAGGGCCCACATACCGGAAACTGGGTGTATCCACGGGTGAACAGGACGCCTTCAGCCGCCAACTGATCGATGTGCGGCGTGCGGGATGCCTGGTTTTCGTAGCACGACAAGGCTGTAGTTGTGAGGTCATCAGAAATAATGAATAACACATTGAGCTTAGGGTTATCTTGGGCCGCGAGTATACCCGGCCAAAATAACAAAAACAGAATCAGGCGATTATAATTCACATCTATAAAATTACGATTCTCATTCAATTAGGCAAAAGAATTTTCCGGTGCTTCTGCGCAACGGCTATTGGACTGCCTCGAGTGGCTTGGCGCTCTGCTCGCCGTCCGCTGGCGGTCTGCCGGTTGTTTGCCGCAGTCTGACAGCAAGGTGACCGCACGCAGACCGCCAGCCGGCACCTCCCGAATGCAAAACAGTCTGGCAGCGGTACAGCGCGTGTGCCACTGCCTGCCCAAGTGTTTGGCAACGCGTGCTATTCCGCTTTACGGCTTTGAAACGGAAACACCTCGCTTTCCCGATGTGCGCGACTCATATACGCTTCCAATTGAGTGACCACATCGGGATGATCGGCTGCTAAATCCGTCGTCTCTCCCGTGTCGCTTTCCAGATCGTACAATTCGGTAACCGGGTGGGCGGTCCGTGCATTGAGCCGGATGGCCTTCCACTTACCCGAACGGATAGCCTGCCTGCCCCCCAATTCATGAAACTCCCAGTACAGGTACGGATGTTGTTCCTGCTGGTCTGCCTTTCCGATTAACGTAGGCAGAAACGATATCCCGTCGGTGTAACGCGGGCGTTCCAAACCCGCCACCGCTACCAAGGTAGGCATGATGTCCCAAAAAGCACCGTTGAAATCCGACTGAGAATTGGGTGTTACCTGTCCGGGCCAGCGCACGATAAACGGCACGCGGATACCGCCTTCATAAAGATCCCGCTTGTATCCACGCAAACCACCGCCGCTGTTGAAAAAGTCGGGATCCGCGCCACCTTCCTTATGCGGACCGTTGTCACTGCTGAAGATGACCAGTGTATTTTCAGACAAACCCAGTTCATCCAATTTGGCCAGCACTTCACCCACATAGCCGTCCAGCCGGCTTACCATTCCGGCAAATGTAGCCCTCGGATCGGCAATCGATGCATAGCCACCTACCGTCGCATCGGGACCGTAGTCCTGTCCCTTGTGCGGGTGCTCTTCAAACTGTCCTTTGTACCGCCTATAATGAGCATCGTCCGGCCCCTGCAGTTCCGCGTGGGGTAACACCACCGGAATAAACGCAAAGAATGGCCGATCTTTATTTTGTTCGATAAATTCCAGTGCTTTCTGTTGGATTACTTGCGGAGCATAGGTAGCTTTTTGCGCCAGGTCGTTCCCCTCCAACTCCACTTTGCGATCGTTGTCCCACAGGTGGGTGGGATAATACCGATGCGATTGTCGCTGGCAGTTGTAACCAAAAAAACGATCAAATCCCTTCTTGTCCGGTGCGCCGGAAGTGCCGACCATGCCGAGGCCCCATTTTCCGAACGCACCCGTCCGGTATCCGGATTGCTGGAGCAACTGGGCAAATGTCTGTACCGAATCGGCGAGCGGGTATTGGCCTTCGGGCTGGACCTCCTTATTGCCACGGATAAAGGTATGGCCCGTATGTTGTCCCGTAAGCAGCGACGACCGTGAAGGGGCACAAACGGTGGCCCCGGCATAAAACTGGGTAAACCGCATCCCCTGCCGGGCCAGTTGGTCAATATGGGGCGTCTCAATTTTCTCCTGCCCGTAGCATCCCACGTCGCCGTAGCCTAGATCATCCGCGAGGATGAATACGATGTTGGGTTTGGACGGTTTTACTTGGGCAATCCCCCAGGTAACCACCAACACCATGGCCAAGCCGAGTGTAAACTTCTTTTTCACCTATTCGCCCATTAATTATTCGCCCATTAATTTCAACACATCTTCCAGGTAGGTGCGTTCATTGGCCAACCGGGGCACCTTATTCTGTCCCCCAAGCTTGCCGCGCGACTTCATCCAACGGTAAAACGTACCATCCGGTGCCACGTGAACAATCGGAAACCGCAAGGCCAGGTTATTAAACCGCTTTGCATCGTAGTCCGAATTGATCTCACGCAAAGCCGTATCCAGTACGTTGCAGAATTTCTCAAAGTCGGCCGGCTTCTCTTCAAATTCGATGATCCACTCGTGTGCCCCGGCCTCCCCCTCCTTGAAATAAACCGGTCCCGCGGTATAATCACGGATGGAAGCTCCGGTTTCCTGACACGCACGCCTCAACGCATCGTCTGCATTGTCCACAATTACCTCCTCGCCAAACGTATTGATGTATTGCTTGGTACGCCCGGTAATCTGTATGCGGTATGGGTGTAAATTAACGAATTTAATGGTATCTCCAATGACATACCGCCACAGCCCGGCATTGGTAGAGATAACCAACGCATAGTTCTTACTCAATTCCACCTCATGCAGTCCCAACGTCTTAGGCCGTTCATCGTATAAATTTTCGATCGGAAGAAACTCGTAATAAATGCCGTAATCCAGCATGAGCAGCAGATCGTCGGAATCCGACTGATCCTGTAGCGCGAAGTACCCCTCCGAAGCATTGTAGTTTTCCAGATAGTACATCCGGTCCGACGGGATGAGTTTCTTGAATTGCTCCCGATAGGGCTTGAAGCTGACCCCGCCGTGACTGTAAAACTCCAGGTTGGGCCATACTTCCAATAGGTGTTCCTTTCCCGTAATTTCCAGAATACGCTTGGCCAGCACTACGTTCCACGTAGGTACTCCCGAGAGGTTGGTCACGTTTTCATGGATCGTAAGTTGCGCCACATTTTCGATTTTCTCCTCGAAATTCGGATTGAGGGTGGTTTCGACATCCGGTGTCCGGTGAAGCTCCGCCCAAAAGGGAAGGTTCCGGATAATGATCGAGGAGAGGTCGCCGTAGTAAGAATCGGAATTGAAGCTGTTAATCTGGGAGCTTCCGCCCAATACCACCGATTTTCCGGTTAAGATTTTGGTATTGGGCCGATTATGGCAATACACCGAGAGCATATCCTTGCCGCCTTGATAATGGCAGTCTTCCAAAGCCTCCTCACTCACCGGAATAAACTTGCTTCGATCCGACGTCGTGCCGGACGATTTGGCAAACCACTTGATGTCCGAAGGCCAAAGGATGTTCTGCTCGCCTTTGATCATCCGGTCAATATAAGGCTTTAAGCTGTTATAATCCTGCAGTGGTACCCGTTCTTTATACGTCTCCGGCGTGAGGATGGAGTTATAATCGTATTTCTTACCCCATTCGGTCGCCTCGGCCGTAGAGATGAGACTTTGAAACCACTCCTCCTGCACTTCATGCGGATATTTCATGAATAGCTCAATCTGGTGGATGCGCTTTTTCATGATCCAAGTGAATATCGAATTGATTAATGCCATTTTTATTTTAGATTTTGGATTTTAGATTGATGACCTGAATCTATATCGTAAATCATAAATTGTGTCGTAAAATAGCAGATCTTTAAAGTTTCTTCCTGCGCAATTCGAAATTACGGCCCAAATAGAATTTACGAGCCATTTCATTGGCGGCGATTTCTTCCGGTGTACCCGCCAGCATAATCTTACCTTCGGTAAGCAGGTAGGCGCGGTCCGTGATTGACAACGTTTCCTGTACATTGTGGTCGGTAATCAGGATACCGATATTCCGATGTTTGAGTTTGGAAACGATGGTCTGAATCTCTTCCACAGCGATGGGATCCACCCCGGCAAACGGTTCGTCCAAGAGAATGAAATGCGGATTGGCGGCTAGGGCACGGGCGATTTCCGTACGGCGGCGTTCTCCGCCCGATAACAGGTCGCCCCGATTTTTCCGCACGCGGTTCAGGCTGAATTCAGCCAGCAATTCCTCCAACTTTTCGTGACGCGCTGCTTTGTCTTGGTAATGGATTTCCAACACCGCCATGATGTTGTTTTCTACGGAGAGTTTTCGGAATACCGACGCTTCCTGGGCCAAATAGCCAATGCCTTTTTGCGCCCTGCGGTACATGGGATCCTCGGTGATTTCCTGTCCATCCAGGTAGACGTGACCATCATTCGGCTTGATGAGCCCTACAATCATATAAAAAGACGTGGTTTTACCGGCACCGTTCGGCCCCAACAGACCCACGATCTCCCCTTGAGCCACTTCAAAAGACACGTCATTAACGACAACACGTTGCCGGTATTTTTTAATCAGATGTTCCGCTTTTAAAATCATCCTTAAACCCTAATATCTTTAATATTCAGTTGGATGCTCCGCCTTTCCCGCCATACATTTTCTTCGATGGTATAGCACACGTCAAACGGCATGCCGCTGTTAATCACATTTGCGTATTCCCCCAACCCGAAGCCGATGCACTCAAAGGCCGGCGACCCGTTTTGCATAACCGTCATTTTCAGGTGGCTTCCTCCCACCACCATTGCGCTTCCCATAACACGTACCTGGTTGCTAAGGAACAGCGGAGCCTCGTTCTGCGGACCAAACGGTTCGAATTGCCGCAAAATACGGAAAAATTTGGCATCAACATCCGACAGCTGTAACACCGCATCGATCTGGATTTCACGTTGCAGCATATTGGGTAAGATGCTGGCAGCTACCACTTCTTCAAAACGTTGTTCAAACAGCGTAATGTTCTCCGGCTTCATGGTAAGTCCCGCCGCATATTTGTGCCCGCCAAACTGGTCGAGCAAATCGGCACATGCGTGAAGCGCCTGGTATAAATCAAAGCCCACGACCGACCGCGCAGATCCCGATACGTGCCCATTGGTCTGTGTAAGCACAACCGTAGGGCGGTAGTATTTCTCCGTCAGCCGGGTGGCCACGATACCGATGACCCCTTTATGCCAATCCGGCTTAAAAACTACCGTCGTTTTACGTTGCTTCAGGAGTTCATCGCCGTCGATGATGGCCAATGCTTCCTCCGTGATGCGGATGTCGAAATCCTTACGCTGCGAATTTTGCAGATCGATGCTGCTACTATACACAGTAGCCTCCTGCATTGATTTAGAAATCAACAACTTAACCGCATCCTTAGCATGATCGATACGCCCCGCGGCGTTAATGCGCGGCCCGATTTGGAAGATGATGTCGTTAACCGTAAAATGGCCACTTTTGTGGGTAGATAAATCAATTAGCGATTGCAGGCCGCAGCAGGGATTGGTATTCAGCTTTTGCAACCCAAAATGGGTAAGCACCCGGTTTTCACCGGTGATGGGCACAATATCCGAGGCAATTCCCACGGCCACCAAATCCAGGTATTGGTAGCACTGCTGGATATCCATGTTGTTTTTCTGGATGAACGCCTGGATAATCTTAAAGCCGATGCCGCATCCGGGCAACTCCTTATAGGGATATGGGCAATCCACTCGTTTGGGATCCAGTACCGCAATGGCCTCCGGCAGCTGGTCTCCCGGTAGGTGGTGATCACCGATGATAAAATCGATGCCCCGCTCGCGGGCATATGCCACCTTATCCAGCGCCTTGATGCCGCAATCCAGCGCAATAATCAGCGAGAAACCGTTTTCAGCGGCATAATCGATCCCTTGCGTCGATATGCCATATCCTTCGGCATAACGGTCGGGGAGGTAAAACTCCAACCGGGAATGAAACTGCCTGAAAAAGTTATACACCACGGCCACCGCAGTCGTCCCATCCACGTCATAATCGCCGTAAATCAATACGCGCTCTTTATTGCCGATAGCCGTTTCGATGCGAGCAATGGCTTTATCCATATCCCGCATTAAAAAGGGATCGTGCAAGGCGGACAAATCCGGGCGAAAAAACTCACGGGCACCTTCGAACGTCGTTACTCCCCTGTTCACCAGCAAGTCAGCCAGCACCTTATGGACGCCAAGCTCTTTGCGAAGCCTGTGTGCCGCGGTCCGATCAGAACATGAAGCGATTGCCCATCTTTTTTGCATATGTTTCCTCTATAAATCTGTCTCAATGCCAGCCGAGTAGATCGATAAATCTCGTATCACTCACGAATGCCGCAAAGAAGCATACACGTATGAATAATTTGCAAAAAAGGCAAATTTATCTAAGTTTGTGCACTACGAAGGGGTAAAGATAAAAACATGCAAGCACATTCCTTATTCGAAGGTTCATTTTCCGTAGACGCCTCCAAAAAATTCATTCCGTTTGATGCCAGCAAAGACAGCAAGAAGGATCGGCCCGGTTCTTTGTTTATCCATGTACACCCTTTTCTGATTGAGTCGGCAAATGGACTGCTTCTCCTCGATACCGGTATCGGCCATACCAATGCACAGGGAGGTTTGCAATTGCATGACAATATCCGAAAAGCTGGCTTCGACCCTCGGGAAGTCCGGTATGTTCTGCTATCGCATTTACACAAAGATCACGCTAGCGGAATGGTCACGGAGGATGGCGGCAGTTTCCGGTTAGCATTCCCCGATGCCGAATACGTCGTACAGCGAGGTGAATGGGAAGACGCCTATAGCGGCAAATCGGATTCCTATCAAACGGAAGTCTTCGATGTGTTACAACGAAGCGGCAATTTGTTACTGGTCGAGGGCGACGGTACATTGAATACCGAAATCAGCTACGAAGTATCCGGCGGGCACACTCCGCACCACCAGGTTTTTCATATCCGGGTGGGTGGTGAACATTACTTTTTCGGTGGCGACGAAGCTCCCGAGCCTGAGCAGTTTTTTCGGCAATTTGCTGCTAAATATGATTACGATGGACGCCGCTCCATGGCGTTACGCCAGCAATACTGGGACCAGGGAAGCGCGGAAGGCTGGATTTTCCTGATGTATCATTCCACCAATATCGCGATCGGACGTCCCGAACCCAAAGAAAACGGCGGATATCGGCTAGTGGATGCCGCCGGATAAAAAAAATCATCGTTGCTGTCCTATTTCTTTCCGGCCGAGCATTATGTCGGTGTATTTGTTCACTATAAAACACAAAAAAATGACACAACGAATCAATGGCTGGCAAAAAGCACCACATGCAATCAAAGCGCTTGGCGGGTTTCCGATGTACCTGGCCAAATCATCGCTCGACAGCAACTTACTGCATCTTATTTACTTCCGCGTTTCTCAGCTAAATGGCTGTGCGTACTGTTTGGATATGCATGCCAAAGACCTGCGGGCCGCCGGTGAAAGCGAACAGCGGCTGCACATGATTGCCGCGTGGCGCGATGCCCCGCAGTACTCTGCCCGGGAAAAAGCCGCACTGGGCTATGCCGAAGCACTTACGCGCGTCGCCGAAAACCACCTGAGTGATGAAGTTTACAGCGAAGCCCTCGCCCATTTTTCGGAGGCGGAGCTTATCGATTTAACCATTGGCATCATTGCCATCAACAGCTATAATCGGCTGAATATAGCGCTTCCGGGAGAACCTGGAACGTATGTCCCCGGGCAATTCGCCGCCATAGCTCATTAAATCCCAAGAACATGAAAGAGTTTGTTATCCTATTCAGGCAACCAACCGGCAGCTATCACAAACCCCTACCCGAGGCATTGGAAGCGTTGGAGAAAAAGTGGGCCGACTGGGCGGGAGGCATTGCCGCTCAGGGGAAATTAGCCAACCAGGGAATCCGCCTGGCGCACGATGGACGGGTATTAAAATCCGGCGGAGTGGTTACCGACGGCCCGTTTGTGGAACTGCGTGAAATCCTGGGCGGGTTTATGGTGGTCCGGGCGGACGATTACGATGACGCGGTGACCCTAGCGCATGGCTGCCCGGTGCTGGAAACCGGCGGAAGCGTGGAAATACGGCCGATTTACTAACCCTCCACTGTACCGTGCCGACACCCGCTGACACTCGACTCCTGCTGAAACAATTGTTTCAGCAGGAATTTTCGAAGATCGTTGCCGTCATCAGCAGCCGTTACGGTTTGGCGCATGTCGAAATAGCCGAAGACCTCGTATCGGATACCTTTCTGACCGCAACCGAACACTGGTCGACCCATGGCCTGCCTCCCCATCCAACCGCTTGGCTGTATACAGTAGCGAAACAAAAGACATTGGCATATTTCCGGCGTGAGAAGATTTACACCCACAAGGTCGCACCTGCCCTCACCGCGACGGCGGAGTCGGCAACGCCTTCACTGGAGATTGATTTTTCACCCCAATACATCCGGGACAGCCAGCTAAAGATGCTTTTTGCGGTATGCACGCCGTTGATTGCCGGTGAAGCACAAATTGCGCTTGCGCTCCGTGTATTGTGTGGCTTTGGCATTGACGAAATTGCCTCCGCTTTCCTGACCAATAAAGAAACGATCAACAAGCGGCTCGTCCGCGCCAAGGCAAAATTACGCGCCGAAGGCGTTCGCATGGAACTTCCCTCGGAAGCCGAGGTTGCTGATCGGCTCGACCGTGTATTACACATCATTTACTTGCTTTTTAATGAAGGATATTATTCGCGCACGCAGGACGAAGTCATTCGCAGGGAACTCTGTTGGGAAGCGATGCGGCTGGCAGTTTTCCTAACGGAACATGAACTTACGAACCGCCCCGAAACCCAGGCGCTGCTGGCGTTGATGTGTTTTCATGCCTCACGTTTCGATGCCCGGCAGACCGCCGATGGAGGCATAGTGCTCTACGGCCAGCAAGACGAAAACAAATGGGATACCGACCTGATCGCACAAGGCATCCATTACCTTGAACGTTCAGCCAGCGGCAACGTGGTAAGCCCATATCATCTGGAGGCCCGGATTGCCCAGCTGCATTGCTTACCCGGCGACGGCCCGGATAAATGGGAAAGCATCCTCCAATTGCACAACCACTTGCTGGTACTGCAATACAGCCCGGCTGCGGCTTTGAACCGGACTTACGCGCTTTACCGCGCCCGCGGCGCAACCGAAGCACTGCCGGAAGCCCGCCAACTCCGGCTGGAAACCAACCACTTTTATTGGGTACTCTTGGCAGAATTGCTTCAACACACCGATCTACCGGATGCCATCACCTGCTTAAAACGTGCCCTCGAACACGCACGGACAACACCTGAGCAGCAGTTAATCCGCGAACGCATCCGCCAGCTAGCGAAAAGGGAAGATTAGAGAAAAACTAACGATTAAAAAAGAACCCCGTTCCATGAAAGGAAACGGGGCTCCGCCCCAATGGGGTTAGGGGCTATCAACCTAAACCTAAGACAAAGGTATGGAAAAATGACAAAATTGACAAGCCGTCGCACGCACTTTTGTCGCAAAGATTTGGCGATAAATGATATATTTGCCAAGACACCAATTCATTGATCTATACATGGAGTTTTTAGACGGAATCAACGCCCTGACCTTAGTATTTACGGCCCTTTTACTCTTAGCCATTGCGTACCGATTTTACGGCATTTTTGTGGCACACCGGGTATTGCGTCTCAACGGGAACAACTTGACACCTGCGGTTTCGCTTGCCGACGGGCGAGACTACGTGGCCACGAACCGGAATGTGCTGTTTGGCCACCATTTTGCCGCCATTGCCGCTGCAGGCCCGTTGGTCGGTCCCGTCCTGGCCGCGCAGTTCGGTTATCTCCCCGGGGCGTTGTGGATTCTAATCGGCTGTGTATTGGGCGGGGGTGTGCATGATATGGTGGTTCTCTTCGCTTCCGTCCGGCATAAGGGGCAAAGCTTAGCCACCATTGCGTCAAAAGAAATTGGCACCACCACCGGTATGGTGGCCGGGGTGGCCGTCCTGTTCATTTTGATTCTTACGCTCGCAGGCCTATCGCTGGCGTGCATCAGTGCCATGCACGAAGCCTCGTGGTCGCTGTTCACCGTCCTTGTAACCATGCCCATAGCGATCGTCATGGGACTTATCATGCGATACCGGCAGAATAGCGTTACCTTTGCCAGTATATTAGGCGGAATCCTGCTCATTGTCGGAATTATCGGCGGCCATAGCCTGATGCAATACGAAACCATCAGCAACCTCTTCCATTGGGATGTCAAAACGATCTCCATTGCGATTGCTGTGTATGGCCTCCTGGCTTCGGTATTACCCATTTGGCTGCTGCTGGTTCCTCGCGACTACTTGTCGACCTACCTTAAAATCGGCACCATCCTGATGCTGGCAGTCGGCATCATATTCGTACACCCTACGCTGGAAATGCCGGCTATCACGCAGTTTGTTTCCGGCGGCGGACCCGTAATCGGCGGTCCGGTATTGCCGTTTATTTTCATTGTCATTGCCTGCGGCGCAATCTCCGGCTTCCATGCGATCATCGCAACCGGCACAACGCCCAAGATGCTCGGAAACGAAAGGGACGTTCTGTTTGTCGGCTATGGCGCCATGCTGGTCGAGGGGTTTGTCGCATTGATGGCCCTGATCGCTGCTTGTACACTGATGCCGGGCGACTACTTCGCCATCAATACGCCTACACAGGCTTACGAAGGGTTCCTCGCAGCCAATCCTGCGCTTCACCAGGTAGACCTACCTCATTTTGTGGAGAAAATCGGTGTCGAGCTCCAGGGGCGCACAGGAGGGGCGGTATCCCTCGCCGTCGGCATGGCCCACATCTTTAACAGCATTCCGTTTATGGATGAGGTCATGGCCTATTGGTACAATTTTGCGATTATGTTTGAGGCTGTGTTCATTCTGACCGCCATCGACGCCGGCACACGCGTAGGACGTTTCTTTCTGCAAGAAATGCTGGGGACGGTCGTTCCAAAATTCAATGACAAGAATTGGTTGCCGGGCATGCTGATCAGCAGCGTAATTTTCACCTTTTGCTGGGGATATCTGGTGTATACAGGCAACGTCAGCAGCATCTGGCCATTGTTCGGGATCAGCAATCAGCTGTTAGCAGCCTGCGGCCTTATCGTATGTACGACAATGCTCATTCGGCTGAATCGCGCGAAATATGCACTGGTATCTGCGATACCCGGAGTATTTATGGCTGTTATCACCTTTTGGGCCGGATACGTACAGGTAACCGACATTTACCTACCCAACGGCCAGTACCTACTGGCTAGCCTGGCTGCGCTAGCCATGCTATTGATGGCGTTTGTGTTTGCTGGCGCATTCCGGAAGTGGTACCGGCTCATGGGGGTTCCCGCCCAGCAGGTGGATAGCTACGGCGAACGCGTAAAGGAACTGGTTCGCTGAGTTGTTTTCCGGTTATCCTTTCTTTTTCGGCACTTTCGCACCGGCTTTCCGAGCTTCGGAAAGCCCGATTGCGACGGCTTGTTTACGGGAAGTAACCTTTTTGCCTGAACCGGATTTCAGCTTCCCTTCTTTCATTTCCTTGACCGATTTCTCGACCTTTTCTCCGGCTTTTTCTGAATACTTTGCCATGACTAGACTATTTTGTCGGCCGCTATCCGTGTTGGTCTTGGATAGCCGCCCCAGGAAAAGACAAAACAAAGTAAAAATTGTTTACCAAAGGCTCAATTCCGCCACGACCGCCCGGTGATCCGAGGGCCAGGGGGTTACAACGATATCCGATAGCTCCGCCGACTCGCCGACAATCCAGGCGTTTTTTGCCGTCAGTTTGTTGCCGCTGAAATAAATCAGGTCAATGCGGTCATGGATCTCAGGGTTTCGCCAAAGCCCTTCCACAGATGTCCATGTATAGCCCGGCCGCTCGTTGACCTGCGGATACACTTCCCGATAAGCATCCTTAAACCCTTGTTCCAATAGCCATGCGGTTGCAGGCCAATTGACGGCGAAGGGCAATAACGTATCCCCTCGCTGGCGAATCGCCTCCGCAGTCCAGTCCAAACAACTCGGCTCATTGAAATCGCCCACCAACACCGTTGGGTAGTCCCGATACGCCGCGATTTCATCCAACAGGTGCTGCACTTGATGCAAACGGGTTTCCCTCGCAGAAGCTTCGGCCGCCTCGGCACTTAACAACTTCCGATCCGCGATGTCATAGGGTTCATAGGGGGTATACATCAGATGCATCACCCCGAAAACGACTTTTTGGCCTTGGGGCAGTGTCAACCAAACCGCCTGGGACGAGCCGGCACTATCCAGCGGCTCGAGATGATACCGCGAAATGATTGCCCGGCTCGCATCGATCAGGTGATGCTGCCAACCGAGGCTATCCGCAAGCACCCTCGCACGCGATCGATGGTCCGTTTGGTTGGTGGTCTGTTCCTGAAACCCCACCACGTCCGCTTTTGCGCGGCGAATGGCCTCCAGTTGGTACTTGATTGTCGTGTCGCGGGGGAGTTTCACTGCGTCGCCGCCATGCCATAAATTGAACGTCATGACCCGTAAGCTGGTTTGATCGGCCCCGCCACGGTGTTTGGCCGATTGGCATGCAATGCAGAGGAGGGCAATCCCCACCGCCTGAATGATTCGTTTTGTGCTATTCATGTCTCGTTGCTTTTTCAATATTCCGCTTTTGGATTTCGAAGGTAGTCACTACCGCTGCGTGGTCCGACGGGTATTGCACGGGATGCGTAACAATCGTTCTCGAATCAACGGCCTTGAGGATATCCCCGCGGTAAAAGATATAATCGATACGGTCCTTGAACGCATTTGGAAATGCCGGACTCCAGGTGATCCCCCGCACGGCCAATGGGTCGGGGTGCACTTCACGGAATGAATCGATAAACCCAAACTGTTCCATCAGCAGCGTGGCCGGAAATGGCATAATATACCCTCCATTGAGGTGCCGGGTTTCAGCCACCCAGTCCAGATGCGAACCGCTATTGAAATCACCGCAAATGATCACCGGTACATTTTCCGCATTTGCTATGGCAGGTCGCAGCACATTTAGGATCTCGCGCAGGATACCGGCATTCTTTTCACCCTGGAATTGCTTCCGCCACTCCATGGAATCAATCGGCAGCTTTTTCTCAAGCAGTTCCCAGTAATCGATCGGATAATTAAGCCAATTACAAGCTACCACAACTTTCTGACCATCAACATCCAAGGTAACGGCTCCACTGTTAAAAGGCTTGTATGCTTCCAACGTATCAACAATGGGATAGCGGCTCATGATGGACAGGTTGTCACTCCGAAGGTAAAGATAATAGCCCAGTTCATCGGCTATGCGTTCACCGGAACCATAGGTCTCCTGCATCGCGACAATATCCGCACCCGAATTCCGAATAACATCCACTACACGCAACGGTCCTTCCGTTTCGCCGGTCTCCCTTCCCCCGTGCCAAATATTAAACGTCATAACCTTTATCTGCTGGCCCATCAGCCCATGACACGCGATAAGCAGCCACAGTGTTAACGAACGTCGGATCACAATAGAAGCCCTCATTACTTTTTCACTGCCCATCCATAATCGATGTATTCCCAGCTGAAATCATCCCCTTCGATGTCCACTTTCAGGAACCCCTCTTCCGTGCCGTGGAAAGCCCCGCCCCACCAATTGGCGCTTACCGCCCCGGCGGTAATGAACTGTACGCCTTTCACCTTAATTTCTTCATAGAGGTGCTGGTGGCCCTGAAGCACCAATTTCAGGTTGTGCCCAGCGAACAGATCGAATATCTGCTTTTGGTTGACGAATGTATCTGCGTCGGTATAACGGCCTTCCAGTACCGGATAATAAAGTGAAAGAAAAGGCACATGCGTGGACACAACGATCGGTTGATGGTCCGGTGTCCGCTGAAGCAGGTCGGCAAGCCATTCCCTTTGTTCGTCGTCCACGCAATATTTCCCGTTGCAGACCTGTACCGAATTGAGCACGACGAAGAGCCATCCTTTGTGCTCAAACGCATAATAGGCGTCGCCAAAGAAAGACTCAAAAAGTCCGCTGTTGCTTAACTCACTATCGGCTCCCTCTGCCCAATAACGGTCGTGGTTACCTATCGTAAAGTAACACGGCAATGTGGATTTCTCGGTAATGGCTTTGTAGTCGCGGTATAATTGCAGCGCCACATCTTTCCGATCAGCCTTGATGCCATCCACATCCACGTTGTCTCCACCGGTAAGCATGAATTCCACACCGGCCGCCTCAGCTCGTTCAATAGCCTGCCTAAACCCTTGCGCACTGTTGGTTGCAGGATTGGCATTCATATGGATATCGGTAAGGAAAGCAAAGGAGAATTTCTGTTGGGCAACGGCAATCCAACTGTTTAATAGAAAAACAACCAATAAAGCTACACTCGTTTTCATTTGGAAATCATTTATTGCAACAGCCTCATGAAACCTGCATTTCTTTGCCGTTGCGCCGGGCGCCGACCTAGCAAATTTCATCAGCAGGTTTGCGAAATTAAACATTAATCCCATCCAAATAATTGTTTCAGATTCGGATTGAGTATGACCTCGGTATTTGGCACCGGCCGGTAATAATACTTAGGCTCGATAAAAGTGCGCGCCCGATCATCCGTCACCACGGCACCCCCATTGGTACCATTTTGAAGGTAAACGGCGGCAGTACTTCCAAAAGGGCCTATGGTGTAATACACCAATGGGACGCCTAACGCGTTTTGCTCGCGTTCGCTGGGTATCGTCTGTCCCTCCGGAATGAGCCGGATATCGGGCACGCCGTCTCCGGTCATATCGTAATCGCCCACACCGGGAAAGTACATGCCCTCAGGGATTTCTTCCAGCAGTTTGCCTGCGTGCCACCGCATCAGATCATCGAATCGCGAATTTTCAAACGCCAATTCTACCCGTCGTTCACGCCGGATTTCGAAGATGCATCCCCGATTATCACCCGTAACGTTGGGATATCGCGCTGCCATGACCGGATCCACATCCGCATTGGCTGCAGTCAGGTTTACATGCGGCATACCGACGCGATCCCGCAATAAATTGACGGTATTGTCCAGATCACCCTGCGTAAGGATACCCAATTCCGCTTTCGCTTCGGCTAATATGAGGAGCACCTCGGCATAGCGGTGCACGGGCACGTCCGAACTATTCAGCAGGACTTGGTCGGTACTGTTGACGTATCCCTTCAATTGATGGTATCCGGTGAAATTCCTGGCCAAAAACTGTACGTAAGGCGCAGCGTCTTGTTCCCGTTGCCATCCGGGATAAGCAAACGTTTGAGCTAACCGGGGATCACGCTGTTCGAACTCTTTCACAAAACCGAACGTTTGAAATCCCGCTAAGTCCGTAAAACGCGTGCCATCCGACATCAAATAGGTTTGTAACAGATCACGCGACGGCGATTGCTCATAGTTACCAAATACCCCCGTATTTTGGTTTCCACTTCTATTTTTGGTCTGGTCGTAGCTGTTTACCAAAATCACCTCACTGATACCCGTTAGGTCTTGACGGCCAAATAGTGCCGCATAATCCGAAGCGGGATTACCCGTGCTGTGGATGCGGAATTTCCCTGCGGCCATTATACGTTCAGCTGTCGCCACCGCCCTTTCCAGAAAGCCTTCCGCCGTGCTTTCCAACGCCAACTCGGGATGGTATTTACGGTACGTACCTTCGTACAGTGCGATTTTAGCATTCATTACGGCCACCGCCCATTTGCCGGGTGTTCCGCTTGGAACGTCGTCGCGTACATTTGCAAGGGCGAAATCGAGATCGGCCATCACGCTATCCATCACCAAAACCCGCGGATCCTGCGCCTTGTAGAGCGCTTCATCACCGGGGTTGAGTGTTCCCGAATACCAAGGTACATCAGAGAAGCGCTTTACCATATCGTGATAGAATCTCGCGCGGTAATAACGGGCCAATCCGGCATAGTGGTTAGCCGTCTCGGTCGTCACGTTAGCCCGCTGGTAATTTTCGAGGAAATAGTTGATGGTGCGGAGACGTCCCCACGCCCAACCACCCGAAATGGTTTGGGACGACGGCGAACCTGTCATCATATTTTTCACCTCGATGGCGGCAGTGGTGGCGAGGTTGTCCGTACCTTGGTCGGCAAGGTACATACCATGGCTAGACATACTCAACAGGCCATTTATATAAAGTGCTAAATCTTCCTCCGTATTGAAAAATACCTCGGGTGTGACCGATGTTTGCGGGTAGCGGTCCAGAAATTCTTTTTTGCAGGAAACTGCCGTGGTCAATAGGCCGGTCAAAAACAACAACTGATATTTTTTCATGATGTAATTCATTAACGATTTAAAACCCTACATTCAATCCGAACGCAAGCCTGCGCTGGAAAGGATACGCCCAAGCGCTGTTGTCGGTACTATTGTTGATGGATTCCGGATCTACAAATTTCTTTACTTCGGAAAACTCGAAAATATTTTCAGCGGTGATAAAAAACCGTAGGCGTCCCATCCCCCATCGTTGGATGACCGATTGCGGAAGTGAATAACCTAATGTGATATTTTTAATGCGCAGATAGGCTCCGTTGAGCAGGTAACGGGTATTCGGTATGGCCAGCCCCGCCCGGCTACCGCTTCCATCCACATAATTGTAGTCTGCCAGCCAAGACTGCAGTACTGGGTACGAGGCGTCAAGGTTGGCATTTGCCAGTCCCGCCGCAATGTAGGCCGCCGAATGTTTGGCCATTTGTTCGGGTGTATCATCCGTGGCCCGATAGTGATCCAGATGCCAGGGATAGACGTTGGCATACGGCTGTTGATAGGGCCCCCAGAACAAATAGTGCTGCGGGTAAAAGTCGCGTTTCAGCACTCCTTGCATGAATATCGATGCGTCGAAACCGTTCCAATCCATATTGAGATTGAGTCCGATTCTGTACCGATCGGCAGTATTCCCAATGATGGTCCGGTCTTTCATGTCGTCTGCGGTCTGTCCAAGTTCAATTTTGCCATCACCATCCAGATCTTTGAACTTCGGCCATCCAGGTACAATATCAAGTGCCCCCCACGGGATGATGGCAGTTTGGTCCAATTGATCGATTTCTTCCTGGGATATAAAGAAGCCGTCGCCAACTAAGCCGTACAAGGTTCCGAATTCATAACCCTCGAAATACGTGGATAGCAGTCGTTGGTCATTCTTAAACTTAGTGATATGTGCCCGCGAATCGGAAAGCACTAACTTGGCCTCCAATCCGAAGGGTTTGGAAGCGACAACGTAATTATCGCGGTAGGTAAGCGAAAGTTCCCAACCTTTGGTCCGCAGGTCCGCAGCATTCTGGCGGGGAACAGCGGTACCCAGCACCGATGGCAGTTGTTCGCCGGCCGTTAACATTCCCGTGGTTTCGCGGATAAAGTAATCGAAGCCCGCGAAAATACGGTCGCGCAACAGGCCGATATCAGTACCGAAATTCAAGGTCGCCACGTTTTCCCAGGTATAGTTAAGCGGATCAATGGTGAGTGAAGGTGCGCCGGTAATCACCTGCCGCTGCGCCCCATCGATGAGGTACCCCGAAAGCGCTGTACCCATCGTCTGGATATATGAAAAATCGCCCACCGCCTGATTGCCTAAACTACCATACGAAGCACGGAGCTTCCAATTTGAAAATGCCGGCTTCACGTGTTCAAAGAATGGCTCGTTACTGACAATCCATGCTCCTGACACGGAAGGAAAAAATCCCCACCGGTTGGTTGACGGGAAACGTGAAGAGCCATCGTACCGCCCCGTGGCTTCAAGTATGTAACGATCATTGAGCGTATAATTAAATCGTCCGAAAAAACTCCGGGTAGCGTAGGAGCTGTATTCGGCATTGAGGCGCGCCTCACCTGTCGTTAATTCGAGGTAAGGCAGCGTGGAAGAAATCAGTTGATCCCGTGAGGCAATGGTAGTCGCCCATACATAATCTTCCTGATTGTAGCCAGCCGTGAGACTAAACCCATGAACACCAAACTGTTTATTATAGTTCCCATACAGATTGAAAACATTATTCTGGATCTCGCCACGCCGGTCATAAACAAATCCATTGCCTCCTTCCTCGCGAATATCAGTAGGCCCATAGCCGATTTTATATTTTTTTGAATGTTGCGGATACCGCCAATATTCCCGCTTGAAGCTCGCATCGCCCGTTACCGTCAAATCGCCGTTCAAAAAAGTACCAACCGCGTTGAAAATATTCTGGAAACCAAACATCTGTTCATTCCGCTTCCCGCCGTCGACCAATTGGGCAGCCAATCGGCCCGCCGCATTATTTGCCCATGTACCATCGGGGTTTTTGACGACATTAGTAGGTTGGAGATAATATAAATCGGTGATGCGCGCATACGGCTGCGCGATATCTGTTTGATAAACATTCATATTGTTGTCCAGCTTTAGCCAATCCAACGGTGAAAACGAAAGTCGCCCGCGGATTCCCTTTCGTTGCCAATAGTCATCCGCAAGCTTGTTTAGTCCGTTATCCTTGGTGTAATCGGCAGAAAGGTAATACGAAATAGGTTTGTTGTTAATCGCTGCTCCACCCGAAAGCGCTAAGCTATGAATTTGAGAAACCGTTGCCTTTTCAAAAAAATAATCATACCAGTTGTTGTTGCCCATATACTCCCACCGGTTGGGATCCGTCGGACTAACCCGGACATCGGGCAATGACGGGTTTTCCGATCGCTCTTTCGCCCATTGATAATATTCATCGCTGAACTGCACATAGCTTGGTCCGTTCCACGGCGTATTAAGCGTTGAAGTTTCCAGTACACGCGAGAAAATATAGGGGTCGGTCACCGGGTCAGGCAATTCCGTGGGGCGTCCAAAAGCCGTGGTTAGGTTATAACTGATGTTTTGATTGCCCTGGCTTCCTTGCTTCGTGGTAATCACAATCACGCCGTAAGCCGCCCGTGCACCATAAATCGCGGCCGACGCCGCATCGCGCAACACCGTATAAGAAGCGATGTCGTTCGGGCTCAACCGGATCATATCCCATGTATCGGAAACCGGGATGCCGTCGATGACAATCAACGGCGCACCACCGTTTATGGAAGTGGTTCCCCGAATATTGATGTTCGGTATCCCACCCGGACTGCCATTTCCATACGTGATATTTAATCCTGGGCTTACCCCTTGTAAACCCTGCATGATATTAGTTACGGGTCTCGACTCCAGCTGCTTGCCCGATATCTGATCTATAGCGCCTGTGACATTCACCTTTTTTTGCGTGCCGTACCCCACCACAATCACTTCGTCCAGATTGCCGGCATCCGTTTCCAGCACCACATCCAATTCGGATTGGCCGGTAAACGTAACTTCCTGGGTCCGGTATCCGACCATGCGAAATACCAGTACTTGCCCACTTTCAAGGCCATCCAGTGCATACCTGCCTCCATCGTCGGTAGCCGTACCCAATGAGGTGCCCTGTACCACCACGCTTGCGCCAACCAATACTTGACCTGATTGGTCGGTTACCTTCCCAACCATACGGCTCTGGGCAATCGCATGGAGAGGCCCGAACGGTAGGATCGCTAACAGGATACCTACCCAACCCAGCGTAGTCCATGGCAAGGTTCTACTTTGTTGTTGTCGCTGTCCTTTCATAATTTAATTTTAAGGTTTCATTAATATATTAATTGAACATTTAGTCAATAAACAAAGGTATTTCTATCCTATGAAGTAGAGTTAACCGAATTGTTATTTATTCATTAATCGATTTAGATTTCCGTCTAAACCGGCCCGAAAGAGCTGCTATGGATTAGTTATGTTACTAAAACAATAATAAAGGCTTTTAATTTAATGTACAAGCAGAAAAATCACACAACCGTTTGATTAACGTTAGTCAAACGATTGTGTGATTTTTTTTGGTGAAATATTTTGAATGAACATACAATTAATAAAAATACAAAAATTTAATAACATCAAAATTTCCTATTTTCGTGTCGTTATAAACATACGTCCATGGGGAGAAAGAGTTTAAAAGAAGCACGTCAGCTTGAAATCGTCAAGGTTTTTTATAAAGTCGCCAAAAAAGAAGGACTGGAAAATACATCGATCGCCAAGATCGCCAAGGTAATGGACATCAATCCCAGCTTAATCATCCATTATTTCCAAACCAAGGAAGAACTTACCTACGCCCTTATCGATTACATACTCGAAAAATACTTACTGATCTACACAATTGGAAAAGACAGCCGTATCCCCCTGCAAGAAGCGTTATTAACCGTAGTGGATGATCTTTTTTCAAAAAAGTGGAATAAATTGTTTGACGACGGTCTATTCTACAGTTGCTATGCCCTGACATTCCGCGAGAAAAAAATAAAAAACATGTATAAAAATCTAACCGATTCCTTGCGGGAGCGACTGGCCGCGCTCATCGAGCGTTGCCGCACAGCACAGCTGATAGACGTTCGTAATCCGAGACTCACAGCCGATCTGATATTTGCCTTGGTGGACGGCGCATACTTTTACCTCACGTTATCAACCGATACCAAAACATTCGATAAAAAAATAATCGACTACAAAATAGAAGCTTATCGACTATTGGGCATCCATAACGCGACTGCCTTTTCGCGAACGGGACAGACGCTTTGAATAGCGAAAGACACCAAACAACCCGATAAGCACCCATAGACCGTTTGCTGCGAGATTAGGCGTATCGTTAAAG
The DNA here is from genome assembly GCF_042666505.1 of Parapedobacter sp. GCM10030251. NCBI lineage: Bacteria > Pseudomonadati > Bacteroidota > Sphingobacteriia > Sphingobacteriales > Sphingobacteriaceae > Parapedobacter > Parapedobacter sp. GCM10030251. The sequence goes on from NZ_JBHTDN010000002.1 coordinate 226,164, forward strand.
TAAAATGCGCTGATCACCAAACCTAATCCGCCGATGACATTCAATACCTGGTAGCATGCACCGTCAAAACGCAATACTTTAAAGTTAAGCATCAGATAGGCCGTAGTACAGAAGATAAACCCTAGCCAACCGATGATGGTAATCGTTGCATCCGTCATTACTTTTCTTTTTTATAAGATCGCCGTCTAAAATACCGAAACTTTTTCAGATGGCTCCCCTTATCTTCAGCCGCTCGACAAGCGAACACGAAACCCTCGTAAGCGCTGGCATCCGCACGGTATATGCACGTGTTCCGTACCCGTTGTGTACCTTTATAAGTACGCAGCCATGACGCATCACTTTTGCTTTCGGAGGAATTGTCTGCCAATAAAGTCGTATCTTTGTGGAACTTTAAATTTAGGGAGACACTATTATGTCAATTGTAAGAGAATCGGATCTGATTGGTATTGGCAAAAAATATCAAATCGAAACCGAAGCCGGTGACCACATGGTGGTGGTGATTCATGACGATGGTCGGCGGGAGTTATACCGATACGACCAGGAAGAAAGTGAGTCCAGGTGCGTCATGACATTGTCTGATGAAGAATCCAGGCAGGTTGCAGGCATCATCGGCGGTTTGTCCTATAAACCCAAAGCACTGGAAACCATCGAAGTAGCGTTGGACGACTTGATTATCGAATGGTATAAAGTCGAAAGTGGCGCACCCAGCATCGGAAAATCCATTGGCGATCTGGAAGTACGCAAACGGACGGGTGCATCCATCATCGCCGCTATAAAAGAAGGCGATAGCATCATCAATCCGGGTCCTGACTATGTTATTTCGGCCGACACCACGTTGGTAGTAGCCGGCAAACGGAGCCACATCAAGCTGTTAAAAGAAATCCTGTAGTCACCGAATAAACCCCACGCGTATGCAGTCACACACCCTGATATTGGAAATAGGAATTGCCGTGGGGCTGGTGGCACTCGTTGGCCTGATATCCAACAGGCTACGCTTTTCGGTGATTCCGTTTTTTATCCTTATCGGGATGGTGCTGGGCCAGCATGCTCCTCAATTCGGAAACATTGATCTTACTTTCACCGAGAGCAAACCCTTTATCGATTTCATGGGGCGGCTTGGCGTCCTGTTCCTCCTATTCTATCTGGGTTTGGAATTTTCGGTGGGCAGGTTGATCAAATCAGGGAAATCCATCGTTACGGGAGGCACATTTTATGTGATTCTTAATTTCTGTTCCGGGTTATTAATCGGGTGGCTGATGGGATTACCCTTTAAAGAGACGATGGTTCTCTGTGGCATGATGACCAGCTCATCGACAGCCATCGTCGCCAAAGTATTGACTGACCTGAAACGCACCGCAAATCCCGAGACCGAGGTGATTATGGGAATGATCATGTTTGACGACCTATTTATCGCCATGCATATTTCGTTCTTATCCGGCCTGATCTTAACCGGTAGCAGCTCATTTTGGACGGTGGCCGGTACCTCCTTGCTCGCTTTAGGGTTCATCCTGGCCTTTCTCATTTTGGGCCGGAAACTGGTTCCGGCCATTGATCGTTTGCTCCAAGAAAAAACCTCCGAACTGTTCATACTCGTCATATTTGCCCTCCTGTTTATCGTTGCCGGTTTCTCGGAAACCATCCATGTTGCTGAAGCCATTGGCGCGCTGATGGCGGGATTGGTATTCGCCGATTCCCAATACATCAAACGCATCGAGCAGATGGTGCTCCCGTTCAAAGACTTTTTCGGTGCCATGTTTTTCTTTAGCTTCGGACTTTCCATCGACCCGATGTCGCTGACCGGCGCGGTGATGTGGGCCTCCATTGCGGCACTGGTAACGATCGTATGCAATGTGGCTTCCGGCTATTTTGCGTCTCGCTTTTCGGGCCTGAAAAAGCGAAATTCAGTCGACATCGGCTTCACACTGGCCGCCAGAGGAGAATTTTCCATCATCATGGCGAACATTGGCAAGGCGGGCAAACTACTTCCCGTAATTCAATCGTTTGTTGTGGTTTATGTATTGATTTTATCCATTGCGGCACCGCTCCTTACGAAAGAATCACGCAACATCTGGAATGCAATTTTCGGAAAGGACAAAGTCGACAAGAAACCCGTAAAAACGCTGGCTGATCTGGAAAAACGGACTGGCAAATAAACGGTTCCGGCTACATAAACCCGAGTTCCAGCCGTGCAACGTCACTCATCATACTTTTATCCCATGGCGGGTCAAAAGTAAGTTCCACCAGGGCCTGCTTCACACCTTCCACCGCTCCCACTTTCCGCTGTACTTCGTCGATAATGTCGCCGGCCACCGGGCATCCCGGTGCGGTAAGCGTCATCACTACCTTCGCCGTACCATCTGCTTTCGTAATCACTTCATACACTAATCCCAACTCGACAATGTTAACCGGTATTTCCGGGTCAAACACCGTTTCCAGCACTTCGGTAATCGCAGGTGCAAGATGTAATGAATCGCTGACAATCATGAGAAACCTCCTTCGCTGATGCTAGCCACAAAGGTACGGTATTTTCTGATAACTGCCCACGATGTTGACATTGTACGCATAAGATCGTATCTTTAATCAGCGTTAAACGAAAACACTGGCATGAAAACCGTCATCACTGCGTCGCAAACACGAGAAGCCGACAAACATACGATCGAAACCGCTCCCATCGCGTCCATCGATCTGATGGAAAATGCATCACGGGCTTTTGTTGGGGTTTTCACGCAACTTTATCCGGACAAAAAAACGGACGTGTTGGTATGCTGCGGAACCGGTAATAACGGGGGCGATGGACTGGCCATCGCACGGATGTTGCAGGAGCGAAGTTATGGCGCCGTAGCGGTATGGGTTGCACGGTTTGGCGCCGACGAAAGTGATGATTTTGCGGCCAATGCCGCTCGTCTGTACAAAACCCCGGTCCCCATCACCGAGTTCTTCCCCGGAGACGAGTTTCCTGCCATCCACCAACATGTGGTCATCGATGCCCTATTGGGATCGGGATTGAACAAACCGCTGCAAGGAGATTGGCTGCGGATGGCGAAACATATAAACCAGGCCGACAAGCCGGTGGTCGCCGTCGACATACCCACCGGCCTCCGTGCAGACGGCATTCTATCCCCTTCGGAATATTCCGTGCGGGCACATTACGTCATCTCTTTTCAGCGGCCAAAACTCAGTTTTTTCTTCCCCGAATCTGCCAAAGCGGTTGGACACTTTCAAGCGGTGGATATTGGACTGGATGAGGCATTCATTGAAAACCTGCCCAGCGAGTTTAAACTGATCGAGGCATCCGATGTGTTGCAACGTTACCGCCACAGAGAACCCTTTAGTCATAAAGGAACCTATGGCCATGCGCTCATCATCGCCGGCGATACCCAAACCTTCGGTGCAGCGCTGCTGGCGTGCGGCGCTTGTCTCTACAGCGGTGCCGGGCTTACGTCCGCCTGCATACCCGCAACGGGTCTCAACGCATTAAACACCCGTCTGCCAGAGGTAATGTATTGCGCACAGGATGAATTACCGGCGATGTGGGACAGGTTTGATACCATCGGTATCGGTCCCGGCTTAGGTCAGCGCCTATCCTTGTTGGAAGATTGTGTAACCCATACCGATAAGCCCCTGGTTGTTGACGCGGATGCCCTTACCTTTCTTTCACAAAACAAGGGCTTGATGGATAAGCTGCCAAAGCTAAGCATCCTAACTCCCCACATGAAAGAGTTTGACCGCTTATTTGGGTCACACAGCCGTTGGTGGGATCGTGTGCAGACCGCCAGGGAACAGGCAAGGGCTCTTCAACTGATTATCCTACTGAAAAATCAGTATACATTTATCGCCCTGCCCGATGGCACCCTGTTAATTAATCCCACGGGCAATCCGGCTATGGCAAGCGGCGGCATGGGCGATGTGCTGACCGGTATGTTGACGGGCTTTCTTGCGCAGGGATATCCACCCCCCGACGCTGCGATGCTGGCCTGCTACTTACACGGAGCTGCCGGCGACCGGTTGGCCGCCGAAGAAAAGATGTCCGTCATTCCGGCCGGACGACTTATCGAAGCCATACCTACGACCCTGGGATACTTGCTGGATTCGCATCGTCTATCACGGAGTAAAATCGTCACAAATACATTGTGAACTATCATTTTTATCCGTAGCTTTGATTTACCAATTATTGGCATCGGCACTCCGGGAATTTGCTGCATGAACTAGTTAACAACACACAGTGGAGTAACCCGATGCTTCCAAGAGATAGATGGATGTCTCAAAATGGATGACTGACATGGAGCTTAACGATCAGTTCGATGAATCTGGGCTATTAATCTCGCTGCAAAAGGGAGATAGAAAAGCCTTTGAAAAATTATACTTTTTCTACAGCAAACGACTTTATGGCAACATCTTACGGATGGTAAAATCTACGGAAGCCGCCGAAGAAATTTTACAGGAATTGTTTCAGCGCGTCTGGGAAAGACGTAAGACCATCGATGCAACCAAGTCTTTTAAATCCTACCTCTTCACCATCGCCAAGCACCTCGTTTACGACTTTCTCCACCTGCAGGTCAAACGTCGGAATCTCGAAGCCTATTTGATTGAAACATCGAGTGCATCTTACCGACATATCGATCACGAGATCGCATTCAAAGAAGCCCATGCCATTATCGCCAAAGGTATCCGACGGCTTCCTCCTCAACGCAGACATGTATACGTGCTGTGCAAAATTCAAGGCAAAAGCTACGAAGACGTCAGCCGCATTCTCGGAATTTCTACCTCTACCATCAGCGATCACATCGTAAAAGCCACCAAGTCAATCAGATCCTTTTACCTATCGGAACAAGTTTGCCTGCTTGTATGTATGCTTTGCCTGTGCTAGCTGTGCCGTAAGCCGACAAAAAATAAAAAAAATTCAATACCGAGCAGAGGAAAACTTTCCATCAGCCGTATATACTATTGTAATAGGCAAACCAGCGATGAACGACAATCCAGACATCCGAAAGCTGTTCGACAAGTATGTCCGAAATGCGTGTACGGAGGAAGAAGCGGCGCAAGTGGTACGCATGCTTCAATCTGGCCACAACAGGGCATATATTGAGCAGCTTATTGAAGCGCATATGCAGGATACTCCGGATGCCCCCGCCGAAAATAGTACATTAACCCGAGTTTTCGAGAAGCTGGACCTGGGCGACCGCTTAAAGCGCAAACGCCGGAGATGGATAGGCTTCTCCATGGCAGCGGCAACCTGGTTAATCGCCGTAGTTGTAACGTACTCGTATTTTCAACAGCGGGAGGCGGCCCCAAGGGTTACCCAACAGGACGTCGGTCCCGGTGGCAACCGTGCCACCCTCACCTTGGCGGATGGCCGAACAATCGAACTGAATGCGGAGCAAAGCGGGATCATTGTGGGCGATGCGATCACCTATTCGGACGGCTCTGCGGTAGTTGAACCCGAGAAATGGGAAACGGAAAACGAAGGACATAGTAAGAAGAATTTCCTAACAACGCCCAAAGGGGGAACCTACCAGATCGCCTTGCCCGATGGCACAAAGGTCTGGCTTAACTCCGCCTCCTCACTAACGTATCCATCGCGGTTTGACGCGAACGAACGGGTTGTGGAGCTTGAAGGAGAAGCGTATTTCGAAGTAACGGAAACCCCATCAACTGCAGACGGATCCCGTTCATCAAAAGTACCCTTCAAGGTAAGAAGCCGGGGCCAAACCGTAGAGGTCCTGGGTACACACTTCAATGTAAATACCTACCCGGATGAAAGCACGATGAATACCACGCTGCTGGAAGGCGTTGTGCGAATCGTAACCGCCAGCCGATCCACGCTGTTAAAACCCGGTCAACAGTCCCAAGTCGGCATAACCGGGTTGAACGTGGCCAATGTCGACGCCGAAACCGTAGTCGACTGGAAAAACGGCGATTTCATTTTTGCCAACGAAACGCTTGAAAACATCATGCGTAAAGTGGCCAGGTGGTATGATGTCAAAGTGGTTTATCAAGGACAACTGCCGGAGGACCGATTCAACGCGCAGATTTCCCGCAACAAAAACCTGTCCGAAGTGTTGCACATATTGGAACTGTCAGGGGGCTTGACTTTCCGGATAACAGACGGTGTCCTGTTTCTTTCGCCCCCAAATTAGCGCTATAAAACCGATTATTAACTAAAAACACACACATTATGAAAAATCAGGGATACACGTAATCGACCGCAAGTTAAGAAACCGGGAATGCCCGCCAGCATCCCCGGCTATTAGATGGGGGAAATCATGAACCCGATTCTTGCTGATATCAAATCAATTATTCACCCAAAGTTCACAAAGATATGCTTTTTAATCTTTGCAGAAATGGATGCATGCGTGTCGCATGCCCATCATTCGTTTTAAATTTCATTGTACTCATGAAGTTGACAGCACTTGTCGTCCTTGCCGCTTGTCTGCAGGTATCCGCTGCCGCACTTGCTCAGCCGATAACGCTCTCGGAGCAAAACGCTCCGCTGCAAAAGGTACTACGTGAGATCCGCAGGCAAAGCAATGTGGATTTCATTATCAAAACCGCACACCTACAAAGGTCCCAACCGGTAACCATACAGGTTACCAATAAACCCCTTGACAAGGTCTTGCAGGAGATTTTTATCGATCAACCCGTAGCCTACCTAGTAGACAACAAAACCATCATCATCGTAGACAGGAAGCCTCCCGGCCCGCTCAACGCCCCGCCAAAGAAACCGGCGCAACAAGTCCTTGCCGGAAAGGTCACGACCGCTGATAACGAACCGCTTGCCGGTGTCAGCGTCACTGAAAAGGGAACGACCAATGCGACGGTGACCAATGACGATGGCCAGTTTTCACTAACGGTTAGCAAAATTCCGGCAGTATTGGAATTTACGTACATAGGCTATGTACGCCAAGAAGTTACCGCTCAAGCAAACCGCCTATTGGAAGTCACCCTACAAGAAGATTTAGCCAGCCTGGAAGAAGTTGTGGTGGTCGGTTATGGCACCACGCAAAAAAAGGACCTTACGGGCTCGGTAGCATCCGTACAGGCAAAGGATTTCAACAAGGGGGTCATCGTGGCTCCCGATCAGCTGGTCCAAGGCCGGACAGCGGGTGTGATGGTCATCAATAACACCGGTCAGCCGGGCGGTTCAACAACCGTCCGCATCCGGGGCAACTCATCCATCCGCGCCGGAAATAATCCTTTGTTCGTCGTGGATGGTATTCCGCTATCCGGCACGTCCGCCCGTCCCGGCGGTAGCAGCGGCTACGGCTCTGACGCCGGAAACCCGCTCGCTTATCTCAATCCCAACGACATAGCGAGTATGGATATTTTGAAGGATGCTTCCGCGACTGCGATTTATGGTTCGCGTGGCGCCAACGGAGTGGTCATCATTACGACCAAACGCGGCCAATCAGGCGAGCCGACCTTAAATGTGATGGCCTCTTCGGGCTTCTCCAGCCTACTGAATAAGCCTGAAGTACTTGATGCGGAGAGGTTTCGGCAAGCGGTAGCCTTTTACACGCCGGACGACAACTCAGGGGACTTCGGGGGGTCGGTAAATGCGTTTGACGCCATCACACGCATGGCAGCTACCCAAAATTATGCATTGGACGTTTCCGGAGGCAACGAGTCGGCCAAGTACCGGATCTCCGCCGGGTACCTTGACCAGAATGGCATCGTTGAAACGTCCCGTTTACGGAAATACACCACCAACCTGAGCAGCAATTTCAAATTCCTGGAAAGCAAAAAGCTAGGATTGGATGTCAATATATTGGCCACCCAAACCGATGAAAACATCGCGCCCATCGACGTTGGTGTAGGATTTGAAGGAAATATTATCTCGCAAGCACTGCAATGGAACCCTACCCTACCGTTGAGAGACGAAAGCGGAGCGCTGGCTTACCAATCCCCAACACTCATCAATCCGCTTACCTCGCTAGCCGCATACAAAGACCGAGCAGTGGTCAACACCATCCTCACCAGTGTTTCGCCGTCGTATAAAATTACCGACGATCTGGAATACAGACTGATGTATAGCCTTACGCGTCAAACGGGGCGGCGAACCGGCCGGTTCATTGCCGGCATGATTAATCCAAGCAACGTAAACAACGGGGCTGCATTCATCGGCAACGACATCGAAACCAATCACCAGCTGACACACACCCTGTCTTTCAATAGGGAAATCGCAACGTCCTTAAACCTCAACGCCGTGGTCGGCTACGAATACCTGAGTTTCGATCATCGGTGGAATTCACAAAGCGGGAGCGGCTTTTCCGATTTAGGCGGACTTGATTACTATGATTACCTGGATTATTCCATTGCAAGTAACCGGTCGATCGATTCCTATCGAATGCCGACAAATGAGCTGCAGTCCTTTTTTGCAAGAGCGGCACTTAACTTTGACGACCGGTACCTGTTCACCGGTACGATCCGGAGGGATGGATCGACAAAATTCGGCGAGAACAACAAATACGCGAATTTCCCCTCTCTGGCATTTGCCTGGAACCTTTCAAACGAATCGTTTCTCCGGGATAACGGGACCCTCGATAATCTCAAGTTACGTGTGGGCTGGGGAAAGACCGGGAACCAGGAATTTCCGTCAGGAGCCTCAAAAGATCGGTATGTGTTCAGTGCGCAGAGCATATCGCAGGCCAACTTCGGAAACCCCGACCTGAAATGGGAGAGCTCATCGACGATCAACGCGGGCATTGACTTCGGGTTGTTCCAAAGTCGGCTTTCCGGATCCATCGACTACTTCCGAAAAGTCACCACGGATGCACTGTTCGAGCAAACCCTGGCCCAACCGGCCCCCAACGGACGTATCTGGGTAAATCTCGATGGTGAGATCATCAACGAGGGCATCGAACTGGCCCTATCGGGCAGCATCGTCCAGAACGATAACTGGAATTGGAACCTGGCCGCCAACGCGACGTACCTTCGGAATAACGTAAGTGGCCTGCTGGGATACTACGAAACTGCCGCCTTACGGGGTCAGGGCTTCTCCGGCGTGCTGGGCCAGCGGATGGTAAGCGGTCAGCCGCTCAATGTCTGGTACCTGGCCATCTTTGAGGGGATCGATCCCGAAACGGGCACCAGCATGTACCGGGGGCTTGACGGAACGGTGGGTACTTCGGTGGATCCGGCACTGAACAAGTTTTACGTAAACAGTCCCAACCCAAATTACTTATTGGGGATCTCTACCGATGTCTCGTACAAAAAACTGACCCTCAATGTCAATATGCATGGAGCTTTCGGTCATTACCTGTTCAATAATACCATGGCTACGGTATTGGGTGTCAATAATTTATCCAACCGGAATATTGCCGAGAAAGTATTCGACACGGGGATAGGTGAATCTACTTCCAACTCGGCGGCTCCCTCTACGCGCTACCTGGAAAAGGGGGATTTCCTAAAGCTTTCCAACCTTACGCTAAGCTATAGCATTGGCAATATCGGAAGGGCAATCCGGAATCTAAATGTATCCCTTACCGGCCAAAACCTGTTTGTTTTTACGGGATATAGTGGTTTTGATCCCGAAGTGAATACAGACGGCGCGACCAACGACATTCCTTCTCTCGGCATCGAATACATTCCGTATCCGCCCGCCAGAACGTTTCTTTTGGGCCTAAATTTCTCACTCTAAACACTGGAATTATGAACACTTTCAAATTATATCGCATGGTTCTTCTCTTAGTCACCGGGGTTTCTCTATCCTGCACCGACTTGGACGAACAACTCAGGAGTGAACTCGAGCAAGGGGTCGCGAACGTAAATGCCGCTGATTTGTTGATCGGAGCCTATACGGCGCTGAATACTCCCTATCAACAAGAGCAACGGTGGGTATTGGAAGAAATCTCCACGGATGCCGCCATGGCTCCCACCCGCGGTGGCGATTGGGACGACAACGGCATCCATCGCGCAATTCATCAACACACATGGAATGCCGACAACTCCTACATGAACAACACCTTCAACAACTTGTTAACCGCCCAGTTCCAAGCTTCCAACGTACTACGAAACAACCCTACCCCACAGCAGGCCGCAGAAGCGCGCTTTATCAGGGCGCTCACCGTCTATGATGTATTGAACCTATGGGGAGTTGTTCCGTACCGGGAAGACCTGGACGACTTCCGGATTCCTCCGATTACCTTGCAGGCCACCGAAGCCATCGATTTCATCATCAGCGAGCTCAACGAAATCATGAATGACCTGCCCAACAGCGGTGCTGCTTACGTGGCCAACCAAAATGCGGCCAAGGTTTTGCTCATGAAACTATACCTCAATAGAGGGGTGTTCCTCGATCGGCAAAATCCGACGTTCGACCCGGCCGATATGAACCACGTAATAACGCTCGCCGACCAGATAACGGCCAGCGGCCGATATACCATTTCAGCCCCGGGCAAATATTTCGACAATTTCGCTCCCAATAACCACACGGCTTCCACCGAAAACATCTTTACGTTATACAACGAGTTTGGCGTAAGGGGCGGAGGCGTAGACCGTACGTGGAATACGATCGCGCATTACAACATGACGCCGGGGGGATGGAATGGCTGGTGCACTCTATCGGATTTTTACGACTTATTCGACGAAGAAGATGAGCGATTGGGCATTTATTACGAATATCCGGCTGACACGATGGCTAATCCCGGTAAACGCCGGAACGTTGGCTTTTTCATTGGCCAGCAATACAATCTTAGCAACGACCAGCCGCTAATGGCCAGAAACCCCTCAAGTCAGCCGCTCTCGTTTACGCGAGAGGTGACCATCCGGACTTCGGGCAACACGTTGGAAACAGCCGGCATCCGGGTTCTGAAATACGCTTTCGACTACAGCGTACCCTCGGGTCAGCGCAATAATGATTGGGTGGTATTCCGTTATGCGGATGTCCTGCTGATGAAAGCAGAAGCGATATTGCGCGGAGGAACAGGTACATCCGACCAGGCATTGGCGTTGGTGAATGGCATTCGTGCCAATCGGGGTGTAGCTGCACTCTCGGCACTCACGTTGGACGAATTAATAGACGAACGCGGACGCGAGTTGTATTGGGAAGGTTGGAGAAGACAGGATTTAATCCGGTTTGGTAAGTTCCTGGAGCCCTGGCAGGAAAAACCCGCCGATCCGGGGCCCCACACTTTGGTTTATCCCATACCCAGCCAGCAATTGGCGGTTAATCCCAATCTTGAACAGAACCCCGGGTACTAATATCCCTTATCCTTTCCCCTGGGGGAGCCGCCGCATAGGTTATGCGGCGGCTTTCTATTTAGTTAAGCACAGGTTGTGGTTGTCTTCTATTAGTTGTATACTTGCTTTCAACAACGGTTTCTGATGAACCCTCAGGTTCCAGAGGCCCCTTACAGCGCAAATTACTTTTCTAATGAAACTCCTGCTTAAACTCGAATACGCGGCTGTTTTCGCTGCATGCTACGTGGCGACCCTCTCCTTTGGTTACGTATGGTGGCTATTCTTCGCCCTTTTATTGCTTCCTGACGTCAGCATGGTAGGTTATGCCGTCAACAACAAGTGGGGCGCCATTCTTTATAACCTCTTCCATCATCAAGGAGTTGCGGTATTGGCAATCGGGATCGGATGGTTCAACGCGCAGCAAACCGTGCTACTGACGGGAATAATCTTGCTCGGACACATCGCCATGGATCGGATGCTGGGCTATGGGCTCAAATATATGACGGGCTTTCAGGATACACATTTGGGAAAGATTGGTAAAACAACCAAAAATTAACGATATGCATTCTCTCATCCGAATAGCTACGGTCACCGCAGCGTTTTCCTACGTAACCAGCGGACTGTCATGGGCTCAAACCGGCGACCTCATACGTCTCCCGAAATATGCCGATCAACCAACCGTACACGACGATTGGTTGGTAAGTCCCATCTCGCAAGAAGCAACGGTCTTTCAGACCGTCGATAACCACCTTGCGTTGAGCAACGGTCTAATCACACGGACGTTTTCTTTGGCCCCCGGTGGGGCTACCATTGGCATGGACAACTTGATCACCGGAGAGTCGTTGCTCCGTTCGGTATCGCCCGAGGCCATATTATGGGTGAATGGTCACGAAATCAAGGTAGGCGGGTTAATTGGGCAACCCGTTCAAAATTACCTGGATCCGAAATGGATACCGCAACTGGAGGCCGATCCGGTAAGCCTGAAATTGGTATCCTGGGACAGTCGCCCTCTTGAAAGCCGCTTCGCGTGGATGCCCCGTACGGAATGGCTATCGAAGCCACAGGAAGCGGCAAAAGGTACCGTGCTGCGGTTTTCGTACCAAGCAGACGAAGCTACCATCCAACGGCACCAAGTACGCCTCACAAGCGACGGCCAACGGCGGAAACTGTGGGACGACCCATTTAAAGAGCTGTCTTCCACCTGGAAATTGGTTTCGGCAAATGACGACCGGAGTGCTTCCTTTATAAACGAGGGCAAACCCGGCGAAATCATGGGACCGGAAAATCATCCGGTTTTTGCGGAACGGCCCCTTTCGGCAGACACGCGCGTGATCATCGCACGGATCAATCCCGGTACCGATCGGTCGACCGAATACGGCCCGGGCGTGACATTGGTCAGCCCCGGGAAAGATCACCTTAAACTGTTTCTCTCGCCCGGAAATCGGAGTTACGGATTGCTTCAAAACGGAACCGTCCGATATTTCCTCGGCATGGATCCGTCAACCTCCCATTTTTTACGGCTGCAATTGGAAGAAGGGAAAGTCCGTTGCATGGTTTCTACCAACGGTGGGGAATACCAAACGCTGGCAGTCGTAAAAACAACGTCTATACCGGAAAAAATCCGGATTGGAAAGACCGATCCTACCGGCGGCGCCACTCCCGGCCCGAAAACCGGGAACATCGGAAGAAGCCACGTGGAGCATCTCTTATTACTTGGCGACGCCATGGCTCCCTCACATGACGTAGATTTCCTTCGCGACCTCACCGTCCACGTACACTATGAAATGTATAATGGTATCCCCCTATTGAGCAAGTGGATAACCGTGGAATACAACGGGCAAAAGGAAGTTATCATCAACAACGTCCGTACGGAACACTTGGCGGTAACCGAAGCCGAAAGCGCCGTGGAACATAAGCAGCGTTGGGAGCTTCCTCCCATCTTTGCGCAAAGTGATTTTGCATTTGGGTCGATGTCGCCGAACGCGTCAGAAAATGCCGGCGTAGAATGGCGCGAAGACTCGACCTACACCACACAGGTCAACTACGCACTCAAAACACCTACCGTATTGATCTGTGAGCCAAAACACGGTGTTGGACAGGAAATATCCCCCGGAAAGCCCTTTGAAAGCATGCGTTTATGGGAATTATTCCATGACAGTTCCGATCGTGAGCGGAGAGGATTGGCGCAACGGAAAATGTATCGGACGATCGCTCCATGGACACAGGAGAATCCGATCATTATGCACGTACGTAGTGCCGACGACGCATCTGTCAAAAAAGCGATCGACCAAAGTGCCGAAGTAGGTTTTGAAATGGTAATCATGACATTCGGAAGCGGCTTCAACGTGGAAGACACCACCGAAGCCAATATCCAACGGATGAAGGCATTTCGCGACTACGCGCACCAAAAAGGGATCGCTTTGGGTGGCTATTCGCTGCTTGCCAGCCGATCCATTGATGCCGATAACGACGTCGTGATGCCGCCCGGCATGAAACCTGCGTTTGGCCGGTCTCCCTGCTTGCTAAGCGAGTGGGGCGACCGATATTTCCAAACGCTCTATGAGTTCTACGAAAAAACGGGTATGGACATCCTCGAACACGATGGGTCTTATCCCGGCGATGTTTGTGCGTCGTGCAATCATCCCGGTCACCGCGGCCTCGAAGACTCACAATGGAAACAATTCGTCCGAATACGTGACTTTTACCGATGGTGCCGGTCGAAGGGAATCTACCTCAACGTCCCCGATTGGTATTTCCTGGAGGGGAGTACCAAAATCGCGATGGGATACCGGGAAACCAATTGGTCGCTGCCCCGCGAATACCAGGAAATCATCGAGCGGCAAAACATCTACGATGGCACCTGGGAAAAAACACCATCCATGGGCTGGATGTTTGTCCCCTTGGTCGAATACCATGGGGGTGGCCCAGCCGCAACCATCGAGCCGCTGCGTGATCACCTTCCCCACTACGAACAGCGCCTCGCCAACCTTTTCGGTGCGGGCGTGCAGGCTTGCTACCGCGGACCACAACTTTACGACACACCGGAAACCCAAACGCTGGTGAAAAAATGGGTGGACTTCTATAAACGCCACCGCCGGATACTCGACAGCGACATCATCCATCTGCGACGACCCGATGGAAGGGACTACGACGCGATCCTGCACGTTGATCCAACCGGCGAAGAAAAGGGATTGCTCATGGTCTATAATCCGCTGGACACCCCCATCGAACGGACGCTCAGGGTAGATCTCTATTATACGGGACTCCGAGATCAGGCGACGGTTAGTAAGAACGGAAAAGAAGGAAACGCAATGCCTTTGGACGGCACCGTACTGCACCTGCCCGTATCGATTCCCGCCAACGGACAGGTTTGGTTTGTATTGAAATAGCGGAATCGTCAGATTGAACAATCGATTGCGTGCGTAGCGAAGTTGCGAAATCCGGCATCATCATGTATCATTGGGTTTTGGAATCATCATGAGACGACAACTACGTAAACATAAGCAACTGGTCCTATTTCTTTTGAGCACCCTCTTTTGGGTTGGTGCCTGTCATCAATCGCGTCCGGTAAAATCCTGCGAAACCTATGCTGAAGCCGAAGATCCGGATACCACGCATGTCGACTGGTCGCCGGTAAACGGGCTGAACTACTCGTTTGGAACAACCGATCAGCGGTATCCAAAATCGGCCGTTCCCCAAATTCCGCAGGCTACGTCGTGGCGAGGCAGCGGTTGGCGCGGCGAAACGCTTTCCGCACAACTGGTATTGTGGTCGGATCAAGCGGTCGATCAAATCGAGTTCGCCTTTTCACCTTTCAAATCTGACGACGGCCAGACACTGGCCCCCTCAATCGGTCAGGCACGTTTCGTGCGGTATGTTTTAACGGATGTTTTCGCGCCCGGATGCGGACACCGCAAACCGGAAGATTTCCCGGTATCCTTAGCTGCAGACGCGTTGGATAACGTTTCCTGTTTTGATATGGCTGCCGAGACTACGCTTCCGGTGTGGTTAACCTTTAACATTCCCTCAGATGCATCACCCGGGGTCTACACCGGCACGTTGAGTCTCTATGCGCAAAACCAAACCCCGAAAGAACTGACCCTTTCCATTGAGGTGCTCGACCACACACTTCCGCCGCCCGCCGATTGGGCGTTCCACCTGGACATGTGGCAGCACCCGTCGGCCGTTGCCCGGATACATGGCGTAAAAGTTTGGTCTGAGGAACATTGGGAACTCATGAAAGTTCCCATGAAAATGCTTGCGGATGCCGGCCAAAAGGTTATCACCGCCAACCTGAACAAGGACCCGTGGAACAACCAATGCTTCGATCCGTACGAAGACATGATTCGCTGGACTAAGAAAACCGACGGCACCTGGGAATATGACTATGCTGTATTTGATCGCTGGGTTAACTTTATGATGGATCTCGGCGTGAATAAGCTCATCAACTGCTATTCGTTGCTACCCTGGAATCACGAGATTCACTACCTCGACCAGAAAACGGGCGATACCGTGAACGTGAGTGCAAAGCCGGGGAGCAAGGAATTTACGGAGCTTTGGACACCCTTCCTGACTTCCTTCCGTGACCACCTGAAAAACAAAGGCTGGTTGGAATTTACCAATATCGCGATGGACGAACGGTCGCCTGAGGAAATGAAAATTGCATTGGCGCTACTGGAAAAGGTCGTGCCGGAAATGGGTGTGGCACTCGCGGATAACCACAAAAGCTACCGGGAATACCCCATGCTGAAAGACATCTGCGTAGCTTTCGGTGCTGAGTTTGACGAAAAAGACCTGGCATTCCGAAAAGAAAATGGCTTGATAAGCACCTACTACGTATGTTGTGCAGACGAATTCCCCAACGTCTTTACGTTTTCAGACCCGTCCGAAGCTGTATTTATGGGTTGGTACACACGCGCCGCGCGACTCGATGGCTACCTGCATTGGTCTTACAACTCCTGGACGGAAAATCCGTTGGTCGATTCCCGGTTCCGTACGTGGCCCGCTGGAGACACCTATGTCATCTATCCGGATGGCCGGAGCTCCATCCGGTTTGAACGGATGAAGGAAGGCATTCAGGACGCCGAGAAAATCCGTATCCTGCGGGAACGGTTTGTGTCAACTTCCGATGCGGAAAAACTGAAGGCACTGGATGATGCCGTCGCGCGGTTTAACATCAAGCGGCCCACTGAAACGTCCTGCGCCAAACTCGTTAATTCCGGAAAAAAAGTACTGGAAGAACTGAGTCGATAAAGCCTTATTGGGATGCAAAATATTCGGTCAGGGCATGCACCTGTTTTTCATTCAGGACTTCCCGCAATTGGTCAGGAGTAGCCGCTTGTATCTTTTTAACCGACTTAAATGCTTTGAGCAATTTCTCTGCGGTCGTGCGGCCAATACCCGGAATGTTTTCCAGCTCTGTACGGAAGGTTTTTAAACTCCGCTGCTTGCGGTGAAAGGTGATTCCAAACCGGTGTGCCTCGTCGCGCAGATGCTGGATTACTTTAAGCGTCTCGGATTTTTTATCCAGGTATAACGGATACTGGTCGCCGGGGTAATACAATTCTTCCAACCGTTTGGCAATACCGATGACGGTAACCTGCTTATCAATGCCCAGTAGTTTCAGGCTCTTCAACGCGGACGACAACTGCCCCTTGCCGCCGTCGATTATAATCAGTTGGGGCAAGGTCTGCCCCTCATCAATCAGCCGTCTGTATCGCCGGTGTACCGCTTCTTCCATCGTGGCAAAATCGTTGGGCCCCTCCACGGTCTTCACGTTAAAATGGCGGTAATCTTTCTTCGAGGGTCTGGCATCTTTGAACACGACAATGGCAGATACCGGATATTTACCCTGAAAATTGGAGTTGTCAAAGCATTCGATATGCCGGGGCAGCACATTCATTCGCAGGTCTTTCTGCATCTGGGTCAGGATGCGCTCCGTTTTCAGTTCAGGATTCAGCTTCTCGTATTGATTCAGCCGTTCCTTCTTGAAATACAATGCGTTTTTAAATGACAACTCCAGCAGATTTTTTTTCTCCCCCTGTTTTGGAACGGTAAATCTTAAGTTATCGGCTTCGATATCGAGTGTAAACGGAACAATGATTTCTTTTGACGTGCTATTGAACCGGCTGCGGATTTCGGGAATAGCCAAGCTCAGCAGTTCTGCATCGCTTTCATCCAACCGCTTTTTCAGTTCGACGGTCTGCGTCTGGATGATTACGCCGTTCATGACTTTCAGGTAGTTCACAAACGCATAACTTTGGTCGGAAGCAATGCTGAACACATCCACATTGGTGATGGACGAACTCACCACGGTCGATTTGCTCTGGTAACGGTCCAGTAAATCCAGTTTCCCCTTCAGATGGTGAGCATATTCAAAATTCAGATCGCCCACGGCTTTGTCCAGTTGGCTTTTCAGCCGTCGAATTACTACGCCGATTTTACCGCTCAGGATGTCACGGATGTCGGCAAGACTTTGTTCATAATCCGATTCGGTCTGATAGCCCTCACAGGGCCCCTTGCAATTTCCGATCTGATATTCCAGGCAGACCTTAAACTTGCCCCTGCTGATATTTTCAGGCGTAAGCGCCAAATTGCAGGTACGCAGGGGATACAACTCCCGGATGGTGTCCATGATGGCGTGCATCATTCCCACCGATGCGTACGGCCCAAAATACCGCGATCCGTCCTTGATGTATTTTCGCGTAGGGAAGACGCGGGGAAATCGCTCGTTTTTTATGACAATCCACGGGTACGTCTTGTCATCCTTGAGCATGACATTGTACCGCGGCTGGTGTTTTTTTATCAGGCTGTTTTCCAGCAGCCAAGCGTCAATTTCGGTATCGACAATGGTGAACGTAATGCGATTGATCTTGCGTACCAGTACCCGGGTTTTTCCATTGAGCTGGCTGTTTTTGATGAAATAGGAACTGACCCGGTTTCGCAGGTCTTTCGCCTTCCCGACATAAATAAGTTCCCCGTTGGCATCCCAATATTGGTAGATGCCTGGCCGGTGCGGTATTTCTTCAAGCGCTTTACGGTAATCAAATTTGGTCATCAAAACCCAAGCCTGTCGTCCAATTGCTCTTCTTCTTCCTCTCCCAAAAACTGTTGATACTTGCTGCAATCCAGTTCCTTGGTAAGCCCGCCCTCCGGCAATGGAAAATCATCCTGGCTATAATGCAGCGACGTATCGGCATACACTTTTTGCATGTACAAGGCAAATACGGGTAAGGCAGCCTGCGCTCCCTGACCTTCGGCCATCGACGCAAAGCTGATGCCGCGGTCTTCCGCTCCCGTCCACACGCCACTCACCAGCTCCGGTGTGATTCCGATAAACCAGGCGTCCGCATTATCGTTCGTCGTACCGGTCTTTCCGCCCATGGGCGGTTTCAGGTTATAGCGCCAACGCAATCTGCCGCCGGATCCGCCATCCACCACACTTTTCAGCATGTCTACCATGATGTATGCGCTCTCGCTGTTGAGCACCTTGGAGACCCGGGGCGCTTTCTCATAGATCGGCATACCATTTTTATCTTCGATACGCAGGATATACGTAGGTTCTACCCAAACGCCGTGATTCACGAATGCCGAATATGCGCCTACCATATCGTATACAGATGCCTCATATGCGCCCAATGCTATCGATGGGTATTCGGGCACCTCCGAGGTGATTCCCATCCGTTTTGTCAGGGTGGCAACGGCCCGTGCCCCCACTTCATTGATCATGTAAGCCGTGGCAAAATTCTGTGAATGAGCCAGTGCCCGGCGAAGGTTGATCGGGCTGCCGACCGACTCGCCGCGTGGCGTCCACGCATAAGGACCACTGCCCACGGTCAACGGTACGTTCGGCACCTGAAAGCAGGGTGAAAATCCGTTGTCGATAGCCACGGCATAAGTAAAAGGTTTGGCGGTAGATCCCACCTGCCGGGTACCCATTTTCACCTGATCGTATTTATAATGTTCAAAATTGATGCCTCCCACCCATGCCCGGACGTAGCCGGTGTGCGGTTCCATCGACATAAAGGAATTTCGGAGAATCAACTTGTTATAACGGATTGAATCCATGGGGGTCATGGTGGTATCCTTATCCCCGTCCCACGTAAAAATCGTCATGGGCACCGGCGTATCAAAATCCTTTTTAATCTCTGCTTCGGACTTGCCGGCCTGCTTGAGCATCCGGTAGCGGTCGGACCGCTTCATGCCCGTTTCCAGTAATTTCGCTTTATCGCCCCGGAAGGGATCGCGGGTTTTCCACTGCCGGTCAAACGAAGCCTGTACGGTCTTCATCCATTCCCTCTGCGCCTCTTCTGCATAGGCCTGCATTTTCGAATTGATGGTCGTATAAATCCGCAATCCGTCCCGATCCAGGTCCCAGGGGGTGCCATCAGCTTTGGTGATGGACATCTCGTTAAACTGACGCTGGATCTCGCGTTTCAGCACCGCCCTGAAATAAGGGGCAGGCCCCCCACCGTACTTAGAAATGCGCATATCCAGCACGAGCGGTTCTTTCTGCAATTTCAGCGATTCTTCACGGGTAATGAATCCCTCGCTGCGCATGTTTTCGATCACCACGTTGCGCCTCCGGATGGCATTCTGCGGATACCGTACCGGCGAGTAAATCCCCGGCCCTTTCAACATACCCACCAGAATAGCTGCTTGCTTCACATCCAGTTTATCCGGCGTGGTATTGAAATACGTGCGAGCCGCTGATTTGATACCGTATGTATTGTAGGCGCCGAAGTCCACCGTGTTGAAATACATGGTGATGATTTCTTCTTTGGTATAATTGCGCTCGAGCCGCACCGCTGTAATCCACTCCTGAAACTTCTGGATGATGCGTTTGCCCGTGCTCCGCGCACGCCCTTCAGAGAAAAGGTTGAGCGCAAGCTGTTGGGTAATCGTACTGGCGCCCTGGCGCTTTCCAATCAGGTTATAGAAAATAATCGTAAAGGTTCGGCGGTAGTCAATCCCCGAATGCCGGTAAAACCGTTTATCCTCCGTAGCGATAAGCGCCTGTACCAGGTTTGGCGACAGCTCGCTATATCGCACATTCGACCGGTTCTGTACAAAGTAGGTTCCCAGTACCACCCCATCGTCTGAAATTACTTCGGAAGCCAGGTTGCTCTTGGGATTTTCCAGATCACGGAAGGTCGGCAACTTGCCAAATAATCCAACGCCCACACTGAAGATGAATAAAAACCCCAATAAGATCAGTCCGATAAGCACTTTCCAGAAATTACGGGTATAGCGTTTGACGTCTTCTGTCGTTAAGGTATTTTGTTTCTTTACTTGTTTACTCATTCTATGTCGTTAATCCTAAAACTACACCATTCACCTGCTCCCGTCCTCCCCGGAATCACTTATTCGCTTGCTCCCAATACATCGTGTGGTAATCATCGATTTTGTCAAAATCAGATAACGTGCCAAAATTGCTTTCGGTAACCACAAATGTATTATAATAGTCGGCCGGGATTTTCATGATGTCCGGCAACATGGGTAATATACGGCCTTCATAAAGCTTGGCTTGTTCGTAGGTAGCAAAAGGCCCGATGTAAACCAATTGGTTTTCTCCATTCACCACTTTCAGCTGGTGACTGATGGCTGCTCCAGCATATCGCGTGCGGTTGAATTGGCCCAGGCCAAAGCGAGAAGGCGCTAAGTTAACCCGCTCATTTACCACATTAATCACGAAATAATAGGTGGCTGAGTCCGGCAGCAATTCCAAATCGCGGTAGGCATTCGGACCGATCTCGCCAACGTCCGCCACACGTGCCAATTGCGGTGCCGTGATCCCGCCGGCGTTTTCCAGCCTCCCGCTCGCACGGATACCGGTCTGCACCGCTGCACCAACCGCCAACTCCCGACGGGGCCTCGGCCGCTCCGGACCCTGACGGATGACCAGTTGCGGCCATAACGTAATCGTAGGCTCGTCTACGAACCGCTCTCTACTGGCTTCGATGCCTTGCAGCGCATACGTTCTATTCGCCAGCGTATCGCGGTTGGCTTCGATAAATGCGAGGTGCTGCGTCGCCAAAGGGGTAACCAGACTATCTTCCGGAAAATCCTTTACCAGCTGCAACAGCGCATTTTCAAACGTATCCAGCGCAGCTATCCTTCCCAAAGCCAATGCACGGAGATAAGCCAGTTGGCTGCGTATCTGCTCTCTTCCCTGCCTCTGCTCCAGAATACCGGTCACCTTCTCCACCACCTCCGCATACTGTTGTTCCGTGTAGCGGGTATAGACCTCTTCGTACGTTTGATCAAGCACCCGCTTCTGCTGTTCAAGCTTGGTCAGATACATGGGATCCCGGATAATGTGGCTATACAACGATTCAGGGAACTCTGCCAGCAGCTTATCCCGGTAGTAGGCCGCCTGCTGTTCATTTACATCGGTATACAACCGGTACAGGTTGTAATACAGAAGTGCAGCCTCTTTCGTATCGGGATACCGTTCCAGCAGTGCTTCATACGCTTTCGCCGCCTCGTCAGGGTCTCGCAAATCATCCCGGTAAATTGTACCGACGCGAAGCATGGCATCATGTATTTGACGGTTTGAAGCGGCTATCTTTTCATCGGTATCCGGCAGCGCTTGCAAATAGCGCTCCCGAAACTGAGCGGCCCATGCCGCGCTGTCGATCGTTGCCGTATCCGGCGACGCAACGGTTGGTTCCACGGCAGCCGAATTACCGGCGGTTGCCTGAGGGCCGCCGGCCATGTCGCTGAAGCGCCAGTTATCCCGAAGCTCCCGATTGCCCCATCTCCGCCTGAATTCTGCCTGCCCCATTCCCATCGCATCGGGGTTATTGAAATAGAACCGGTTGTCTGTATACGTGGTCGCCATACCGGGAAGATCGTCAAACGGCCTACGTCGGGCCGACTGCGTGGATGCCGGTTGTTTCACCTCCTGCGTTGCCTGAACCTGGGCGTACGCCCGCGTAACCATGCTATCCATTTCTACCTGGCGCTGCCCTTCATTCAACCCGGCCAGGTATTGCAAGCTGTCTTGATGGGCGATAATCCGGAGTTGTTCAATCAATTCGTCTAAGTTGGCAATCTTACGCTGAATCGCTCCCGCATCCGGAAAGTCCATAGGCAGCGACATCCCTACACTGTCATAGTACAGCTTCGCCGTTTGGTAATCTGCCTGCCCAAAATGGTGATCCGCCAACTTCAGATACGTCAACGCGGTTTGATATCGGTTATCCGTGGATTCCCTCAGCGACTTTCCATAGTTAGCCAGTGCCTCCGACACCATGCTATCCGCGTAGAAGACTTCCCCGATCTGGTAGTAAATTTGGTCCTTGAAGGCGGTATTCTTTCCATCCCGCAGCATGCGTTGCAGCAAATGTACACGCTCGTTGGCGGAAGCATGATCGGCGGTAACCAAAAAGACCCGGTTCAATCCGGCATGAAAGGACATTTCGTACGGTGCGTTGCTTTTTACCACCCGGCTGTAATGGGCATACGCCTCCTCCGTCCGTCCATGTTTCTGAAGCAACTGTCCCAACAGGAAATGCCAACGCAGTTTGGTGGGCTTATGCGCGGTATGATCCAGCGCCTGCAGCAGCATCGTGATTGCCGATTCCTCGTCGTGGGTCATCAAATAGTAATTTGCCTGCGTGGCAAACGCAAGACCGACCGACTTGTTCTCCGTTTCCAGGTTCGCAAACACGGTATCCAATACCAATCCCGCATCCGTAAGGTTCCCCAGTTGGATAAGAGAGCGGGCTTTCCAAACCAGTGCCGCCTGCCGGTATTCCGGCATATCGGCAAATGTGCTGGCAACGTAGGAAAAAAACTCCACGGCATTGTAGTAGTTCCCCTTCAGGTAGTTCGCCTTTCCCGTGAGCAGGTACGCCTCGTTAATGTATTTACTTTGCGCCTTTTTGTTAATAATATCCAGCGCTTTGCCAATCACCGAATCCATCAAAGGTGTATTCGCAGCTGCCGTGGCTTCGGTAGGCTCAATCAGTACGGGAAGCAACTGTTGGTAGTTGTCCCGATGGGCGGCTAAATTTTCGCGCTGAACATCATCGATGATTTTCCGTCCGTGGTACACGATGTTGTACCGCGCCGTCAGATTTTCCATCATGTCATACGTTTGCCCTTCGGCGTTCCTTTTTAGGGAACAGGCTATAGCCACACACGATAACAGCACCAACGCCATTATCCGAAGAAAATATTTGTTACTTTTCAATGCCACTATTCTTAGCCGATGTGCCGTAAAATTGAATATCTTTGCTGGGAATACACACGCAAAAGTACCAATTTATTTTAATTCAACACACGGAAAGGGACATCATTGGCTAAACAAAAAAGCAAACTTGCAAAAGCGCTCAATTCACGCTATAAGTTGGTGGTTCTCCAAGAAGAAACTTTTGAAGAAAAAGCAACATTTACCGGTAAGTTATGGTATTGGCTTACGGGTACGGTCACATGCATTTCCCTGTTGATTATTTTCACGGTTATTTTCATTCGGTCTACCCCTTTACGTGAATACGTCATCGGCTCTTCGCTGAACGCCTATGACCGCAGCAAGCTGATTGCGGCGTATGCCCGCATCGATTCCATGGAGCAGGTGGCTCATGCGCATGACGTATACCTCACCAACCTTCGGAAAGTGCTTGGCGGCCAAGCTGGAGAAACCCTCGACGGAAGCGATCAAGGAGCTTCCGAAAGCAGCCAAAACAAGGCTGCCTCTACGCCCCGTGAAACCGGTCTATCGGATGACGAGCTGGCTCTGCGTGAATTGGTCGAATCCGGCGCACCTTACGATCTCCCTGAAAATCAAACCGGTGCCCGAACCGGCATTTCTTCTTACACATTTTACAACCCCATCAAAGGCATCATCAGCTCCAGTTTCAGCGCCAGGGACCAGCACTACGCCGTGGACATTGCGGTGAAGTCAAATGAACCCGTTAGGTCCACCTTAAGCGGCCATGTAGTTTTTGCTTCTTACACACCCGAAACGGGCTATGTAGCCATCGTTCAGCACGGAAATAATTTATTATCTCTTTATAAACATTGCGCTTCGATTATTAAAAAAGTTGGTAGCTTTGTACGTGGCGGAGAAGTAATCGCCTTTGCAGGCGACACTGGCGAGTTGAGTACCGGTCCACATCTCCATTTCGAGTTGTGGTACAACGGCAACCCGGTGAACCCTACTGATTACATCGCTTTTTGAAAAGATCTACATAAAAACATCTACATAATTACCTAAGCATTATCAACATGTTTGTAAACAGGAAAAACGAAAAACTACAAGAACAACGGGGAAACAGTTTCAACCTGATCGCACAAGGCACGGAGATTACCGGCGATGTGAACACCAGCGGCGATTTACGTATTGACGGACAGATACAGGGAAATGTCACGTGTACCGCCAAACTGGTCATCGGAGAAGAAGGGAAAATTTTAGGCAACATCGATTGCCATTCGGGTGAAATTTCAGGAGCGGTAAAAGGCCAGATTGTTGCGAAAGACGTACTTCAACTAAACCGTTCCGCGTCGATACACGGTGATATTGAGGCGATGCGCTTCATTGTCGAAGATGGTGCCTCCATCAAGGGGAAGTGTACGACGAGCAAAAGTTTAGGGCTCCCCAGCCACCTCCCCGATGTGAAGCTCATTGCGTATGAAGAGCCCAAAGCGATCGCCGAATAGCCCGTTAGGAAAATACGCCTACTTTACGGGCGTAGGTTTTCAGATGCTCGCCATCATCGGTCTGTTCACCTATATTGGGTACCGCATTGATCAATCCCGCAATGCTGAAAAGCCGGTTTGGACGGCATTATTCGCAGTTGCGGGGGTGTGCATCGGTATTTATACGGTCATACGGGCTGTCACCCGCAGGCGTTAATCGAGTGAAAACCGTCTGGATATCGTAAATCCCCACCGAAACTGCCCCTTGGTCCATGAAGAGGTGGTCTCTGGAATATACTGCATTTCCTGGACTGCCGTTGCGTTGGTAAAATTGAGATTGAACACGTGACCTCCGGTTTCGATTTCCAGTCCCACACCCAGCGGGTTATATAGCGCAGTGATGGCCTCTTCGTACCTTTCCTTGCTTGCCGTTGAACGAAAGGGCAGAAAATAATCCATCACCAGCGCCATACGCCTGCTTACCTTCAATCTACCCCCTATCCCCATTGCAAACAGGTCATGCTCACCGTCATAATCAGCGGTTGTATTACGACGAATATACGTTGGATGCACTGCCAATGACAGGTTAGCACCGAATTTACGGGCAATAATCAGTTGACCTACGAAGTTTAACCGATCCGAAAACTGCCGGTATGAAATAGCTTCACCGGGATTTTGATCTGCCTTTACACCCGGCACGGTCAAGCTTGTATAAACCGTCAGCGAGAGCGGCATTTTTCCGTCTACCGTCTGCCGCAGCAATCGGTATTTCAGGTTTGCTTCGTATAATTGCGTCACGCGGGTTGCACCTTTTGCACGGGCAATACCTACGTTGAGATAATCGGTAATTCCGTATTCAAAACCGATCTTAATATCCGTAGAATTGTCCAGTCCAAAAAAATTCCGGGCACCGCCGTTGGCACCGGCAATGTCGCCAAACCGGTGATCCACTTTAAAATCCAGCTCGTGCTTATGGATGGTTTCAATCGACTGGCTGTTGATAATCCGTGTAGTCTTAAACGTGGACTCCACCTCCTTCTGGGCCATTGCCACCGAATCTTCGGCTAGGGCATCTTCCAATTCGGTCTGTGCAGACAGCGAAAGGCAAAGCGACTGCAGGGCCATGAATACGAGCAGCGGCTGCCATGCTGCGCGTCCGAGAAAACTGACATCATTCATAAAAATATGGTTAGGGTTTTTGATAGGTGGATGACACGTCCACCGCAACTTCTTCTGCGATGTTTTTGATCACAACGCGGGGAATCTTGATCCCATGGTCGGCGATTTTCACAACGAACGTCGCATGCGTATTAATCACACGGCCTTTTACTTCAATGGTCGCCCGGGTTTCATAGCGTTTCTTAATCCCATGTATGTCAAGTATTCCGGCGACCGTGACTGCGTATTTCCCATCGGCATTCCAGTCGACCGGATCGTTAATCTTACCGTTGAATGTGGCGTAGGGAAATTTGTCGCTTTCCAGGTAATTCTCATTGAAATGTTCCCGCATTAACTGCTTTTCGAACTCAAAGGAGGTAATCGGCACCTTAAATGCGATTTCGTAAGTCTTTACGCCAAGTGCGGAGGCGGCCTTCGAAGTAACCGCTTCGATATTTTCAAGCGGTGCCTCCGAAAAAAATGAGATACGGGCATTTTTGTCGACCAAGATATCCTGTGCCACCGCAAAGTGGCACAGGAACATCACGAAAAACCAGGCAACAAGTCTGTTCATTGGGGTGCACCTTTTTCGATCCACGCTTTCAGCAGCGCCAGCTGATTGTTTGGCAGGCTTCCGTTCTGGGGCATAATCTTGCGGACAACCACGACGTCGTTGATCCGCGTAAGGTTGTCGCGCACCGACGCATATCCCGAAAAAACCCATTTGGCCGTTCCTGCTCCCGAACCGGTGTGACAGCTACCGCAACGGTTTTGAAAAAGCCCGCCCACAAAATTGGTATACGTCACGTTTTCGGCCGTCACCTCGTCCTCATTTCCCGGAGGCGGTTCCGGCGCGGGGTCGTCTTTTCCACATGCCATCCAGAAAGTCGCCGCCAATGCCAGCCCCAACGCATTTTTAATCAGTCGTTTCATAAAAAATAAGTATTGATCCACTATTCGTTTCGTTTTAAATCGCCATTACGGTGCTGTAGCTTCCGGTGAGTCGGGATTGAGCACCGGCCAGATTCCCAACTGCGGAAAATCAATTCCTTTGGTTTCACCCCGTGCCGCATCCTGCCCGAAATAATAGAGCGGCCAGCCTTTATACGTGAGCTGCGTCCGTCCATACACGGTTATTTCAGCAAAATCTTCCGGATTGGCCGCAGAAGGAACCGCCTGGATTTCCGATTCATAGATCGGCCACACGCCGTTATTTCCGAAATCTTCCCGGGTGAACCGGTTCATATTGTACCGATCATTGACAAACCCATACAACGTCCTTCCATAGTCATCCACAAAATACCGTGTGAGTCCTTCGCCCGGCGTCAGATCAGCCGTATAAGCGGTACCATCCCCGCCTACCAACTGGTTTTGCACCAACAACACGGAATAGTCGGGCTTTGCCACGAACCAGTTACCGCCGACACCATCCCCCTGTATGTCGCCCGGTCCTTCATCGTTGGCATAGTAGTACAGGGGCCAGCCTTTGTAGGTCGTCTGCAACGAGCCGTCCGCCAATGTGATGGTGCCGATATCGTCGTCTTCAATTCCCTCACTGGAAGCCGCATGGCTGCTGTAGTATTTGGGCCATACCGACTGGCAATTGCCCGCACACGCGGATTTTCCATCGGCATCCCGCGAAAAGAAATACAAAACCTGCCCGGCACTGTCGGTAAGCACCAAACCGAAGGTTGCATCGGTTTTCACCAAAATCCCCATTTGTTCGGGTTCCGGTTCGGGTGGATCGTCGTCATTGCAGGAAACGCCCAAGAAACAAACCACCGCGGCCGTTATCCATGCAATTCGAATGGGATAAAATTTCATCGCTACCATGATTTTTCAATTTTATGGATTGTTTATATCCCACCATACGGTGAAAGCGCGGGATTGGTTGCCTCGGCACGCGGAATAAAAAAAAATAATTTTTCAAGGCAACCTTTTGCTACGTTTCAACGTATTATTGCTAAACTGAAAAAGAACGCTTGCCGACAGTTAATGAAGAAGTAGTACAAAAGTATATTGACGGTTGCCAAAAGCACGATCCAGAAAGCCAGTATGCTTTGTTCAAGCATTTCCACAGCTATGCTATGGGAATATGTCGGCGGTATGCCCATAGCTCGGACGAAGCATCAGACATCCTGAGCGAGAGTTTCCTGAAAATATTCAGCCACATTGACCGCTTTGACGAATCGAAACCTTTCAAGTCGTGGATGGGTAAAATCATCACCAACACGGCCATCGACTACTATCGGGCGAGCCTCAAGTTTGTGCAACAAGATGATGTAACCGAGTATGAAAACCTTGGAAGTGAAGCGAGCGTATATGGAAAATTGGCTTATGACGAACTAATAGACATGATTCAATCATTGAGCCCGGCTTACCAAACGGTGTTTAACCTTTATGCGATTGATGGCTATAACCATAACGAAATCGCAGAGATGCTGGGGATCACCGTAAACACTTCGAAGTCGAATCTGCACAAAGCGCGCAAGCGGCTTCAGGAACTATTGGATCAACGTATGCGGGAAGCGGTAGATAAATGTGAGGATAAGGATTGAACAATGGAAGACAGACATCCCATAGATAAACTTTTCAAAGACGGCTTGCAAGACCCGGAAATCCCCTTTGACCCAAAGGATTGGGAAAAGCTGTCACAAAAAATGCGTAAACGTAAGCGCAAGATACCGCTGCTTGTCTGGATGACCAGCGGTGTGGCCGCCAGCTTGGTAGTTGCCGCCATGCTGTTGTTTAACAACCGGCACACGTCTGTCGATACCGTTGAAGAATATGCCGGAGATAAAACACTGCCAAGCGTATCGCCTTCGCCGGACTCGCTCCGCGCACGAGATACCGTGTATTCAGCGACGCCGATTCCTATGCCGAGCAACGAAGGTAAAGCGGGTACTCCAGCCGATGTGATCGCCGTGTTACCGCCGCCGGTGTTCCCATCGGTACAAAACCACCAACCGGCAATTGCCTATACCGTAACGCCGGTGTCTATCGATGGAAGCCAAATTCCGGCCGTCGCCCGCGACGTTCCGCGTTCAACCGTTTCCGATGAAGCCGACTTCGATGAAGCTGACTCCGATGATACCGCTTCCGGCCAGGGTGAACAGTTACCCAGCAACGTCACCCAGCGGGGTTGGGCGGTGAGCGTGATCGCTGCTCCCGACTGGTCGGGCACACAACCGTTAAGCGGAAAACTCAGCGGCAATGTAGGCCTTCTCGCCACCTATCGTATCAATCACTGGTTAAGCGTCAGCGGCGGTGCACTCTATGGCCGGAAAATGTATCAGGCAGATTTTAGCCATTACCGTCCCGATCGTTGGCGGGGCAATGGTTCCGGCAGTCCCGGTTTCGTTAACGCGGACTGTGCAGTGCTCGATGTCCCCTTTCTGGCAAATGCCACAATCATGCGATTCCGTCGTTCCGATATCTTCGTATCCACCGGTATCTCCAGCTATTTCATGCTTCGTGAAACCTATGACTACAGATATCCACCCGAAGTCGGAAGGGAACCCTGGGAACTTACCGTTCGCAACCGAAACCGCCACCTGTTAGGAGTCGGAAATCTATCTGTGGGCTACCGTCGGCAGCTCATTCCTTCCGTTTCGGTTACCGTCCAACCCTTCGTAAAGGTGCCGTTAACCGGAATCGGCAACGGCAACATCAAGCTTTACTCAACGGGGGTAGCCATCTCGGCCGATATTGATCTGACACGGCGCAACCGACGATAGACGTCCCTCGATCATTTTGCATATTTCATACATGTTCCTTACTTTTGATAGCGGTTAAAAATAGCCTGTAGCCAATTATTGACAAACAAATAGTTAACACTTTGGTAATATACGATTGGTTTTAGGTCGATATCTTTGAACAGCGCCAAACGGTCTTGTGATTGCGAGCGGATATTCAAACATGGGTAATGTGATGTCTTCTGATTGTACCATAACCGATACTAAATTGGTTTCCGACCTATGCGACGGCAGTGCCGAAGCTTTTTCTGAAATATATCGAAGGTATGCAGAGCCGATCTATCTTCAGCTCCGAAAAAAAATCGATTGCCGGGAGGAGGCCAAGGACATTGTTCAGGAAATATTTGCTTCGCTCTGGCAGAAACACAAAATACTACCGAAAGACACCTGCCTTCCGGCGTATCTATTTACGGCCGCAAAATACCGGGCTATTAACTATATCGCACACCAAAAGGTCAGCGAAACCGTCCTTCATGATCTATCTAAACGGCTCCGTACAGAAGTCTTCGCTAGCGACCATCTGGTGCGTGAGCGCGATCTATCCGATGTAATCGAAACTGCAATGTCCGATCTCCCCGATAAAATGCAGGTCATCTTTCGCATGAGCCGACTAGACCAGCTTAGCCATAAGGAAATTGCCCAGAACCTTAACCTGTCGGAAACCACCGTTAAAAAACAGGTTGCGAACGCCCTAAAGATCTTAAAACCTAAAATCAGCACCAAAATAACAATCTTATTCACAGCAATTTGTAATTTATTTTAAAAAAATCGCCCAGTACCCTACTCCCTATTCGCTGTTAAACTGACTATAGATCCGAATGCGCCAATTGCATAGCGGTATCATGACGGAAGACGAAAAAATGCGACAACTATTAAAACGCTACCTGGCAGGGGAATGTACCGATGCCGAGCAAAAGATTGTCGATCGATGGTACGAAGCTATCGATAATCGGCACGTCGGCGATAGCGTCCATGAAGAGATGAACGAAGATCTGCATGCAATACGTGCACATGTTGGTCCTCATCCGTCCCGATGCACACTCCGCTGGTTTCATTATCTTTCAGCCGCTGCCGTACTCGCTATAGCGATCGGTATTACCGTAAAGCTAGCTCTTCCCACCCCTTCCATCAGCCATGGAAAAGAAATTGCTTCCCTGGAAGCCAAGCACATCTTGCCCGGATCGGACAAGGCTACCTTAACACTGCCCGATGGGCGGGTTATTTCGCTCGATGAGCTAACCGTCGGCACATTCGGACAAGCGTCAGGTAATCGGCTCATCAAGAACGAAGAGGGAAGTTTAGTATATGAACGGTCTCTTGAATTGGCAGAACCATCCACCGGGGCCGACTATCACACGATGACCATCCCCGCGGGCGGTCAGTACCGGCTTACCCTACCGGATGGCAGCCGTGTTTGGCTAAATTCAGCATCTTCGTTAACCTATGCCGTCAATCAGTTTGAGCAGGAGCGCACCGTAACTTTAGCCGGTGAAGCCTATTTCGAAGTCGTTTCTGACTCACGGAAACCATTCCGCGTGATTACGGACAAGCAAACCGTAACCGTCCTGGGCACCAAATTCAACATTAATAGTTACCCCGACGAGCTAGGTACGAAGACAACGTTAGTTGAAGGCAGCGTAGATATTACTTCGAATCAAGCCGCGCGTTCAGTCCGGCTTGCGCCCGGGCAAGAATCATTTGTAGACGGTTCGGGCCCACCTACCATTAGGCAGGTCGAGGCCGGTCATGCCATTGCCTGGATCAACGGTCTATTCCAGTTTGATGGAAATACCATCGATGAGGTGATGCGTCAGCTTGCACGTTGGTACGATGTCGAAGTCGTTTTCGATGGTAAACCTCCCAAAGGCAAGCTCTATGGAGAGGTAAATCGCAACACCACCGCCGATACGCCGTTGGAGCTGCTATCGTTCTTTAACTTCAAACACCGTGTTTCCCTCGTCAATGGCGAGACACGCATCACCATCACGAACAATTAAAACAAGGAGGTCTTATATGACGATCATTTTTTGACTACCGTTAGACACAAGGAAATACGTCTTCTGACGGCAATCAGAAGACGCAAAGACGTTGAGTCAACCCACTAGTAATTAGCGATATTAAAAATAGTATTCACTCAAACATTACAAAAGTAATGAAATTTAATTGGTATGCAACAACCGCATTGCCCCTGCGGTTACCCGGTTGCTTTTGGCGCACAACAACAATCATCATGCGGTTTTCGTTAACGGTTGCAGTTCTCACCTGGATGTTTATGCAAACGTCTCTAGCCAGTATGGCACAGCGCGTCACCCTACGCGCTCATAACACCCAGCTTTCTTCGGTCTTCAAATCGATCAAGAAACAAACAGGCTACGCCGTGGTTCACAACAATCCGGAACTGGCCTCCCTTCGTGTGAATGTCCAGGTTACGGACGCGACAATCGAAGAAGCCATTGCTGCGTCGTTAAAGGGACAACCCTATTCGTTTAAGATTGTCGCCAACAACATTTTCATCCGGCATGAATCAACCCCCAAACGGGACCAAGTGCCCGACGTTTCTGTTCCTCAACAGCGGACGATAACCGGCACGGTACGTTCGGAAACAAACGAGCCGTTGGAAGGCGTAACGATACAGAATGGCGGTCAAATTATTGGCGTGAGTGATGCACAGGGAAATTTCCGGGTACAGCTCATGGGTGATGACCAACGGCTTATATTTACGATCGTCGGCTACCAACGGCGTGAAGTGCAGGTCGGGCAATCCAGCACACTAGAGGTACAATTACGGCCCGCCATCAGCGATATCGACGAGGTGGTTGTCGTAGGATACGGACAACAGAAGAAAGTCAACCTCACCGGAGCTGTCAGCACCATTTCAGGGGAAGAGTTCGAGGAGCGACCGGTTACCCAGCTGACCCAAGCGCTTCAAGGCAGCATACCCAACTTGAACGTGGTATTCGGCTCGGGTCAGCCGGGCACGAGCGGCAGTGTAAACGTACGGGGCAACACCTCGATCAACGGTGGCGGCCCCCTGATCTTGATTGACGGTGTCCTAGGCACGCTCGACCGCATCAATGTAAACGACGTGGAGTCTGTTACGGTGCTGAAAGATGCTTCCGCAGCTGCTGTTTACGGCGCTCGCGGAGCATTCGGCGTCATACTGGTCACGACCAAAACCGGCGGTAAAGATGGAAGTAGTGACATTACCTATTCCACCAACATCGGTTATACCACCCACGCAACCAGCACAGATTTCATCACTTCAGGCTATTGGAACGCGAAGATCAACGACGATGCGATGTATAACGCGCTGGGTTATCGCACCACGCGGTATACAGATGAAGATTACGAGGAGCTTCTGGCGCGTGTAAACGATAAAACCGAGCACCCAGACCGGCCCTGGGTCGTCGTCAAACAAGACGCCAGCGGACAGGATATTTATCGATATTATGCAAATTTTGACTGGTTTAACTACCTCTTTGACGACCACAGGCCGAAACAGGATCACAATTTGACCTTATCAGGCAGAAGTGGGAAAACCAGCTATTCACTGTCCGGAGCATTATCCAAGGAACAGGGTATCTTCAATGTTCGCCCGGATGAATTCCGGCGGCAAAACCTGCGCGCGAAGATAGCGCATGACATTAGGGACTGGCTTACCGTGAGCAACAATACGCACTTCTTCAAGTCTTCTTACGACTGGAATGGGTTTTCGACCAACTTCAATGACGTAAACAATAACGTCAGCAACAGCCCTACCTACCATTATCACGCCATGTATGTACCGCGCAACCCTGATGGTACGCTTACGGGTTACTCGGGCATTAACAGCTATCCCATTGGCTACGGCTTGCACAACGGGCTCGAAAGCGGCACCATGCGCGGTTACAATAAGGGCACAGAGTTGACTAACATTTCCGAGGCGGTGTTCAAGCTCGCCAAAGGCCTTACTGTTACGGGTAATTATACCTATCGCGAGTACCGATCGGATTACTCTTATCGACAAACCCGCCAATATTACTCCAAATATCCCGGGGTAATGGAGCTATCCAATCTGGGAGCACTGAACCAAGATCGCCTGACTGAGAACATGAGCAAGTACTATTGGCACTTCATCAACGTATTTGGCACCTACCAAACCCAATTAGGCCAGCATAATCTTACGGCTATGGCCGGTTTTAATCAGGAAGACCGTACCTATAAGCGTGTGGGTGGCATCGGGCAAGAGTTGCTATCCGAGTCGCTGAATGACCTGAACCTCGTCATCGGCGAACGGCAATTTAACGGTGGTGCAGACGAATGGGCCGTGCGCGGCGGATTTTACCGGCTCAATTACGACTATGCCGGTAAGTACCTGTTTGAAACCAGTGGCCGGTACGACGGCACATCCCGCTTTCCCAAGCACAGCCGGTTCGGGTTTTTCCCTTCTTTCTCAGCAGGGTGGCGTGTAAGCGAGGAAGCCTTTTTTGAACCCTTGAAAAACACGGTAAACAACTTAAAAGTCCGCTACTCTTACGGCACACTCGGCAATCAAGAAGCAAACGACGAAATCGGCAACTATGCCTATATCGCCGCCATGGGCACCGGCCAGATCGATTACCTGGTAAACGGCCAACGACTGAATGTGACCAACCAGCCACTGCCCGTTTCGCCTACCCTTACCTGGGAAAGCATCACGACCAGCAACATCGGCTTGGATGTGAACCTATTTAAAAACCGATTCTCACTTGAGGCCGACTACTACGTTCGTGATACCCGTGGTATGCTCAGTTTGAGCCGTACATTACCCGAGGTATTCGGCGCTGCTGAACCACTTGAGAACGCCGCAGATCTGCGAACAAAGGGATTCGACCTGATGGTAAGCTGGCAAGACGAGTTCCAGGTGGCCAGCAAACCTTTTACGTATACCATACGGGGTATTTTATCGGACTACACGTCTAAAATCACCCGGTTCAGCAATCCCGCCCGGTTGCTAAATCCTGATAATTACTACGAAGGCCAGCAGTTGGGTGAAATCTGGGGGTATCGCTATGCGGGATTTTTCAAAACCACCGAAGAGGCCCAAGCTTGGGCCGCTGAGGTCAACCAAGACCAGATCAACCGGCGCCGGGTACAAGCACCCACTGCAGAACTACGCATGCTTCAGGCAGGTGATATCAAGATTCTCGACCTTAACGGAGATGGCATTATCAACCAAGGGCTGAACACGGTTGATGATCCGGGCGACCGACAGATCATTGGCAACAGTCAACCTCGGTATTCCTTCGGACTTACCTTGGGCGGCCGTTGGAACGGCATTGATTTATCCGTATTTTTCCAAGGGATTGGTCGTCAACACTGGTATCCAAACCTCGAAAGCCAGGCATTCTGGTCGGTATATGCACGTCCTTATGACTCTTTCATCCCGTCCGACTTCCCGGATAAAATTTGGTCACCTGAAAACCCGAATGCTTATTTCCCATTCTTGCGCGGCTATACAGCCCAAAACTCCGAGCTATCTGTGGCCAATGATATGTACCTGCAAGATTTAGCGTATTGCAAATTACGCAACCTCACTGTAGGGTATAGCTTGCCTGCGAACTGGATCAATCGCGTGAAGTTGAGTCAGGTCCGATTCTTCGCGACAGGTGAAAACTTGCACACGTGGACCAAGCTGAAATCAGATTACATCGATCCGGAACAGGTGATGACCGATAATACCGGACGAAGCTACCCCATGGGACGGGTTATTTCATTCGGCGCACAGATTTCCTTTTAATAACGAGCATCAGAAGAAAACGACATGAAAATCAAACATAGCTATATTTTCGGACTGCTGGCGGCAACCTTGGCTTCGTGCAATAACGACTACCTCGAACGTTACCCCATTGCCGAGCTAGCCCCGGAGAACTATTTCCGTTCCGCAGCCGAACTACAGAATTACACGAACGCATTCTATAACCAGTTGCCCGACGCATTGGCCATCCACTACAACAATCCTCATCAGGCGGATGACGAAGCCCGCAACACCTTAGCGGCCGAAATCCAGGGCACCCGCGAAACGCCGTCCAGCGGGGGCGGCTGGAACTGGGCAGAACTGCGACGCATCAATTTCTACCTGGAAAACTCGCATAAGTGTACAGACGAAGCTGCCAGGTTGCAGTACGATGGCATTGCCCGATTCTTCCGCGCATACTTTTACTTCGATAAGCTGGTCCGCTTCGGCGATGTACCTTGGTACGATTCCGTACTCGATATCGATGACGAAGGGCTTACCAAAGCGCGCGACCCTCGCAAAGTAGTTTTTGCCCATATGCTCGAAGACATCGACTTTGCCATCGCTAACTGCCAAGAGCCAAAGAGCGGGCAACTGATTACGAAATGGACCGCGTTGGCACTTAAATCACGCATGTGCCTGTTTGAAGGCACCTTCCGTAAGTACCACGGTTTGGGCGACGCGGAGGAGATCTTGCAGCAATGCGTTGCTGCATCCGAAGAGCTCATCAATTCGGGAACTTACACCGTCTATACCGGCGACCCGAATACGGCATATCAAGAACTGTTTATCGCCGAAGATGCGATTACCAGTGAGATGATCCTTGCCAGGCAATACGATGCTACGGTACCCTTTGTGCATTCGGCCAACTTTTACATCTTGTCCGCGTCATACGGCCGCCCAGGTATGCAGAAATCAGTCGTCAATAGTTACCTCATGAAAGACGGCAGCCGATTTACCGATATTCCCGGTTACGAAACCATGCAGTTTTTCGAAGAAACCCAAAATCGCGATCCGCGCATGGCGCAAACCATCCGTACACCGGGATACAAACGTATCGGTCGCAATGAAGTCTCCGTTCCCGACTTTGCCACCAGTGTGACCGGCTATCAATACATCAAGTATGTCTTGTCGCCCGCATTTGATTCGGGTCAGTCTACCAACGACATGCCCATCTTCCGGTATGCCGAAGTATTGCTCAATTTCGCAGAGGCCAAAGCCGAACTGGGTACGATTACCCAGGCTGACATCGATAAAAGCATTAAGCTGCTCCGTGACCGTGTGGCCATGCCCAATCTGGACGTAGCAGCTGCCAACGCCAATCCAGATCCTTATCTGTTAGGTGAGTATGCGCAAATACAAGCGGGTGCTAATACCGGCGTGCTGCTGGAAATACGCCGCGAACGTCGTATCGAACTGGTCAAGGAAGGACATCGCTACCGCGACCTGTTGCGTTGGAAAGAAGGCGCCCGACTAGCAAAGCCATTCTACGGCATGTATTTCCCGGGAGTGGGCGAATATGATCTCGATCATAATGGCAGTATTGACCTCGTGATCTACCAAGGGCAAGCGCCTACAACCGTGCCGGGGCGGCAATACCAGCGCCTGGGCGAGCTGGTTTTGGAAAACGGTACCAACGGCGGGCGCATTGTCAACCTGCCGGATATCATCAAGCGATGGGACGAAAGCAAGGATTACTACTACCCCATTCCTACTCAGGAACTGCAGCTCAATACCAATCTCCAACAGAATCCCGGATGGGACCGCACCGGCAGCTAATGAAACAGACGGATTAAAAAAAACTACGAAAAAATATGAAAAAAAACCGCAAAGCAGCACTCGATTCCTTAACAACAAGGAAGTCGTTTTTGAAGCAATCCGCTTTATCACTCCTCGGTTTAACGATGCTACCCTCCTGGAAAACTGCGCAGGGAGTCGGTCGGTCCCAAAATGCGATACCCCAAAGCAATATGGGGATTGATGCAAAAACGATCCGGTCTATCACGTACAACGTCTTTAACGGTTGCATTGGCTACAAGGGCATCAATGGTCATGACCTACCGCCCGGCGAACAAAGCATCTTGGTCAAGGCGGCGCGGGATCTAGGACAAATCCCCACCCGGATCATGCAGGAATTGGCTTTGTACCAACCGAATATCATCAATTTTTCAGAATCGCCCAATGAAGAAACCGTAGCAGAAATGGCTAAGCTACTCCACATGAATTATGCTTTTTTTCCGGGCGGTAAAAATGGAAAGGGAAAATTTCCCGGGGCCATTCTCACCAATTTTGAAATCCTGAGCTCCGAAACCAGACCGTTTGCCAACCCGGACGGAGACTTGGAGGAATTATTTACCAGGCATTGGGGAAAAGCCAAATTACGGCTACCAAACGGAAAATCCCTGATCGTCCATTCGGCGCACCTGTGGCCGTTCGCAAAAGAAGAGAACGACACCCAGATTCGATTGACGGAAATTTCAGCGATGCAAGCCGCCGTCGATAACGATTCGGCCGGTGATGCCGACTCCATCCTTCTCCAAGGCGACTTGAACCACGCCCCGGACACCCTGGAATATAAACGTTTAAATGGCGGCGGATTAGTCGATGTGTTTACCGTTGGAGGCCGGGGCGACGGCTACACAGCCAACGCGGTTAAACCGGCCAAAAGAATCGACTACATCTATTGCGCGGGGACGTTTGCCAAGCGAATAAAGGATTGCCGGACCCTGTACGAGGGCAGCTTTCGGATGAATAACGAAGATCCGAATGGGTTTGCCTTAAGCGACCACCTTCCCGTGCTCGCGGATTTTTGGTTGGACACGGTGTGATCGTTTGCCGTCACTTTCGTTCAATCAGACAGACCGCGTATGCCACCACACCTTCTTGCCTGCCAACGAAGCCCATGGTTTCGTTGGTAGTCGCTTTAATGGACACATCCGCTACCGATACCCCGGCCGCTTCAGCGATGTGCTGTTTCATCGCTGGAATATGGGGTTTTATTTTTGGGGCTTCCAAGCAGAGCATGGCGTCTACATTACCCAACGCCCACCCTTCTTCATCCAATAGCCGAACGCATTCAGTCAATAACACCAAGCTGCTGATACCCCGCCACCGCTCATCCGTGTTGGGAAAGTGATGTCCGATATCGCCCAGGTTGGCGGCCCCCAGAATGGCGTCGCATATGGCATGCACCAATACATCCGCATCGGAATGTCCGAAAGCACCCGAATGGTGCGCCAATTGCACACCGCCCAACACAAACGGATGGCCTTCCTTCAGCTGGTGCACGTCAAAACCAAATCCTACTTTTATTTTCATGATCGTTCCAAACATAGGCAAATCGGCCAACAATCTCAAATGGTATGAAATTTGACCCGGAACGATGCGATTAACTTCAATAAATTTATTTAATTTTGGTTTCTAGAAAAGAATGTGCTTTTTTATGTACCGAATGAAAACAAAAAATACGTATTTCATACCTTTCCTTATTTTACTGGTTTGCGGGATGTTCATCACATCCTGTAAGAACCGGAGTGGCGTATCGCCGAAAACGGGTGTTGCGTACAACGACCCCTACAACGGTGGTTTGCAGATAAATCGAAAAGTTAAAGAAGGCCCTGGGCCGGGATTAGTGGTCATTGAAGGCGGTACGTTTGTGATGGGAGGTAGCTTAAATGAAGACATCACCTACGCACATGACAATCTCAAACGCCGGGTAACCGTCGCATCTTTCTATATGGATGAAACCGAGGTTTCTAACGCAGACTGGCTGGAATACCTTCATTGGCTCAACCAAAATTTCCCGGAAGACAGGGAGCTCTATTACAATGCCCTTCCGGACACGCTGGTATGGCGTCAACCGCTTTCGTATAACGAGCCTTATGTCGATCTCTATCTCCGCCATCCGGCCTACCAGGATTACCCCGTTGTGGGCATAACCTGGGAACAAGCCAACGATTACTGCATTTGGCGTACAGATCGTGTAAACGAGCACATTCTTCGTGAAAAAGGGGCATTAGTGGGATACCGCGAACTGGCCGAAACCCAATCGAGCCCCGCCGAACCCTTCAATACAGACATTTATCTCAATGGCCAATATCGTGGGGAGGGAATTGATGGTGAGCGGATGCCCAAAGATAACCGGCCGGGCGCTGAGGATGGCGCGCGCCGCCCCGTTCGTATGGAAGACGGCGTTCTTAAACAGCCGTACCGGCTGCCTACAGAGGCCGAATGGGAGTATGCCGCGTTAGGCCTTGTTGGCAATACGGAATATGGGAATATCGAAAGCGGCAAAGTATATCCCTGGAATGGTTTGGGAGTCCGTTCGCCGAAAAGGCGCACCCAAGGGCTGATGATGGCCAATTTTAAAGCAACCAGCGGTGATAACATGGGCGTGGCCGGATACCTTAACGACGGAGGTGATATTACCGTCTCTGTAACCAGTTACCTTCCCAATGATTACGGCCTTTACAATATGGCAGGCAATGTAAACGAATGGGTCAGGGACGTATACCGCCAGCTTTCGTACGAAGACTTCGAAGATTTCAACCCCTTCCGTGGTAACGTGTATATGGACAAAGCTTATCAGGACGCCGAAGGAACGCTTGCCAAGGACAAATACGGCCGCCCGATCCGGGTACCCGCCAAAGCTCCCCGCAAACAAACCTGGGAAGAATTACAAGCGTCGACTGCCGATTCCGCTAATGTCACCTTCGACAACGACGTTCGGGGATATGCAGACGAGGCCAACAATGAACTTTATGGCGTCACCACGCTAATCAACGACAAGTCCAGGGTATACAAAGGCGGCTCGTGGAACGACCGCGCATATTGGCTTAACCCGGCTACCCGCCGATTTATGCAACAGGACGAGTCTAACGCCATGATCGGCTTCCGTTGCGCCATGACCTTGGTAGGATCGCCGGAAGTAAACACGAAAATCAAGCCCAGTTTCCCGGCAAATCGGACGCGGGGACAAGCCAATAAAAAGGTATTGGGAATATTCTGATCCGATCGATTCCTGACTTGCTTACTTTTTCCGCTTTGGATTAACTAGCGCGGCCTCCCAGTAGAGGAGGCCGCGTGACTAAATGTGAAGTATCGATAAAATCAGGTTCTTAATCCTGAACCTGGGTATAGTAAATGTTCAATTTTATTTTGGTTCCTTCGGTTTCGCCATTGCGGAGGATAGCGCGGCTGCCGGTATTGAGTACCGGATAATACGGTATTCCATTGTCAGCGAGTGCCGCAGGTGCAAGGAAAAATTCGCTGCTATTTATTTTCCCCAATAACAGATCCTGAATGTAAGAAGTCAGGTGGAATACATACCGCCGTCTATTCCGATCGATCTCACCACCAAACGACCGCCAATTCGCATTGGAACGATACCATATACTACGCCCATCGCCAACAAAACTACTTCCATTGGTGCGGGAATCGCCATCCGGAACCGGTTGCCGCTGCCCAGCAATGTCTTCGCGATACAGGGTAAGCCGGGGTGCTTGGATATTCCACTCTCCTCCCGACGGTTCATCTTCCAGATACACCACCAATTCGGCTTTGTTCACCGCGATATTTCGTCCTTTCAGGCTGTCAATATAAGGAATCCGCAGCCGGGTTCGAAGTCCGGCAGGTGCCTGCAAATACAACGTTTCAAAGTTGCCCTCGGGGCTTTCCAATTGTGCCTGTACATCGGCCGTGTACGTACGCCGGATGCTGGAAGCCAACCGCCGGTAGGTAGTGCCTGTATAACTATCCGTCACGGTCGTCGGCAAGAACGTCCGGATGGTGTCGATACCCGCATCATCCCCTTCCTTTCCGTTGGACTGCCGATATGTGAGTTCGATTCCCGTGACATCCGTGACTCCTCTGAACGTAACGATTCCACCAATTCCGGACATAGCGCTTTCGTCTATGCTCAGGTAAAGTCCCTTCACATGGTTATTGAAACCTGCTTCGGTAGAAAGCGTGGCCGAGTCGACCGTATTGCTCAACAGCTCCTTAAAAAAGGCAGTCGATAAAGCCACCCGCAACTGCGGAATGTCCTTCACCAGGGAATCCTTGTCATCGATGTGCTTCATCACACGTACGCTGTCCTTTTGCTTGTACGCAAACCGGGACACCGTTTTCGTGCCGATCACTTCCTCTTCGACCGACCATTGCTTCGTTGCATAGGCACCATCGGTATAGGCCTCTTTCAGTTGCCGCACCTGCAGCGGAAAAGTCTGATTGAGGGTATCACCGAAATATTCGTCAATTCCATAAGGAAGAACCAGGATTACCGAGTCAATTTGTGCATCCGGGCGGATACGCGGGACGGAAGACGGCCTACCAATCGCCAAAGCGAGGTCTGCAACGGTCTTTCCAATAACCGGATCGTTGAACCAGCCAAATGCGGTCTGACTGAAAGAAGACGAGCGGGTGCTGTCGTCCGCCAGGGTTACCGCCTGTAACGTAAGCGTATCGGTCAACACTCCCACGACTTCATCTCCGGGATCCACGTCCAATCCGATTCCCGAGGGATTTGTACAACCTCCCAAAACAAAAAGACTTATCAACAGGGTTAATAAGTCCTTGGTACGATTTCTCATTCGTATAAAGAAATTAAATCCAAAATTATGCTTCCACTTCCGTTTCAAGTTCCACGCTCGAAAATTGTTCGTAAAGGTTGCAATAATTTTCGAATTCTTGGTTATCGGCTACTTCAAATGAGACAATATCGCTCTTTTTAACAATATTTAACAGTTGCTGATCCACGTCGTCACCCGTAACCACAACCGCATCGGAGTATGCCAATGCTCCTTGGTACAGCCCGGCGTAGTCTCCGGCACCGTAAGGGGCTACGTCTTCGGCCGTCATATTACCGGTGAGTGCAATTTCCGTGAAATTTTCTCCCAGCGAATGATTAAAATCTTCCTTATACAGCGAGTAAATCACTTTTGCGTCCTTAAAGGTAGGATCATCTTTATAGGCGGTTTTCAGGTATGCCGGAATCAGCGTGCTCATCCAGCCATGGCAATGGACTACATCCGGTGCCCACCCCAATTTCTTTACCGTCTCCAACGCACCTTTGCAGAAGAACACCGTTCGTTCGTTGTTGTCTTCGAAAAATTTCCCGCACTCATCGCAAAACACGTGCTTACGCTGAAAATACTCCTCGTTGTCCAGGAAATATACCTGCATACGCGCCGATGGAATCGACGCGACTTTAATAATCAACGGATTGTCGTTGTTGTCTACGACAATATTCATCCCAGATAGCCTGATCACCTCATGTAAACGATTCCGGCGCTCATTAATGTTCCCGAAGCGTGGCATCAGGATACGGATTTCATATCCTTTTTCTTGCATGGCCTGAGGCAACTGGCGGGTGATTTCAGAAATTTTACTTAGTTCGAGGAAAGGCGACATCTCGTGGGTAATAAACAAAATCTTCGTTTTTGCCATCTCCAATTATTTGTGTATTAATTTTATTTGCAAAGTAAACCGGTTTGCAAAGGTAATCATTTTTTATCAATATACCAATTAGTTACCCGAACCATGGACCAGATAAACCAAAAAATTCCCATTTTTGCCAAACAAAAAAAACGATTCAACTGTTGGAAGTTACGAAAACCAAAACATCGTTGCACGCTGCACTGCAACCGTACCGCAACCGGGGCATGCGGATTGCTTTTGTGCCCACCATGGGGGCATTGCACCAGGGCCATATCGCACTCATTCAACACGCAAAATCGCTTGCGGATGTAGTCGTTTGCAGCATTTTCGTGAACCCTACCCAGTTCAATGACCCGAAAGATCTCGAAAAATATCCTCGGCCGATCGAAACTGATATCCGCATGTTGCAAGACGCGGCCTGCGATGTATTGTTTCATCCGGAAGTAGGTGAGATGTATGGACCCGACGAATCCTGGCAACTGGATTTGGGCCATCTGGATCGGGTGCTTGAAGGATTGCACCGGCCAGGGCACTTTCAGGGGGTCACCCAGATTGTAAAAAAGCTATTGGGCGCTGTGCAACCCGATATTGCCTGTTTCGGCCAAAAAGATTTCCAGCAATTTAAGGTCGTCGAACACATGGTGCACACGTTGCAGCTCCCCGTAACCTTGGAAATGTGTCCCACTGTCCGGGAAGTTGATGGCCTCGCCATGAGTTCGCGTAACGTCCGGTTAACACCACAGGGGCGGCAACAGGCACTCGCACTTTATCGCACCCTCCAGCGTGCGAAGACGGGCGTCGGTATGAAAAGCCTCGATGCGCTTCGGAAGGAAGCAATCGCCGGACTGCGGAACAGCCCTGGCGTACAATTGGAATATTTCGCCATTTACCGTGCAGACACGTTCGAGGAAGCGAATGAAATAACACCCAGCCAACCCCTCGTAGCTTTGGTAGCCGCTTGGGTTGACGGCGTGCGATTGATTGACAATCTTTTGCTTCAATGACCACAGGTGTCCGATATTTTGTATTTTTGCAGTAGTCATCCTCCCGACATGAATAAGACCCATAATCATTGCTAGGGGAAACCAAAAGTCCGTTCCAACTCCGTTGAAAGTCCGTTAAAGTCCGTTCTGATTCCGTTGTACCTATATGATACCTACACCCTATCTCCACTGCCGCTATAGGATACCTACCGCATGGTAAGCACCACTACGTCCCCCGTATGTATCGTAAGAACAAAGAATGGGATCGGGAAATCAAATGGATATCCAGTGTAGCATCTCGCAAAGGGCAATCGGGTTCATTTTATTTTCCGTATCTTTGCAACATGGTTATCGAGGTATTAAAATCAAAGATTCATCGCGTCCGTGTCACACAGGCTGAATTGAACTACGTAGGTAGCATCACGATCGATGAAGACTTGATGGATGCGGCAAATATCCTTGCCAATGAAAAAGTGCAGATTGTCAATAACAACAACGGCGCACGTTTCGAAACCTATGTGATTAAGGGCGAGCGAGGCTCGGGAATTGTTTGCCTGAATGGTG
This sequence comes from Parapedobacter sp. GCM10030251, assembly GCF_042666505.1. Taxonomy (NCBI): domain Bacteria; kingdom Pseudomonadati; phylum Bacteroidota; class Sphingobacteriia; order Sphingobacteriales; family Sphingobacteriaceae; genus Parapedobacter; species Parapedobacter sp. GCM10030251. The sequence continues at coordinate 270,638 of NZ_JBHTDN010000002.1, forward strand.
CCGCAGCGCGCTTGGTACAGGTGGGTGATATCGTGATTATTATATCCTACGCGCTAATGGACTTCGAAGAAGCGAAAAAATACGAACCCGTATTGGTGTTTCCAAACGAAAACAATCGCTTAATTTAATCCCAAAAAAAGTTGTTTACAAATAGTTAATATTCGATTGACATATTGTTAGGTTAATCAAACTTTTTTTAACTATCTTTGTGGTATTGTATCCACAAGGTTACAGCTGCATGGGAAGAAGCAATCACATACGTGCGAGACTAGCGTTATTTCAGGCTATCCTATTTTGCTTGATTACAGCGAGCGGTACGATCTTCATGCACAAGCATAAGACGGCCGATGGCCGGATTGTTATTCACACCCACCCTTACAATCTCAAGAAAGACCCCGACGCCACCAAGCATCACCACTCCGATTCGGAGATCCACTTGCTGGACGTGGTATTCCAGGGCAGTTTCCTTCAACCGCATTTTCTGCACTACGAGCAACCCATCCTTACACCGGTTTGTGTTGCTTACCATTCTTTCCAGACATTCGGTCTCCATACGGGATTACCCCACCACATTTACCTACGGGGGCCTCCTGCCTGTTAATTACGTTCGCGTTAGCAGTTTTTCTTACAACAGGCACTATATACCATTCAACTCAATGAACACGAAATACGCGGTATTAATCGCCGCTCTCTTTATCCTTCTCTCGCTCGTAGGCTACGGGCAGACCACATCATCGATCAAAGGCTCCATAACCGACAAAAACGGTGAAGTTGTATCCTGGGCAACGATTTCCATCCCTGCCTTAAATATCGGCACGACAACGGACAGCGCCGGAACGTACGTATTAACCGGTGTCCCGGCCGGTAACTGGGAATTGGAGGTAAAATATGTTGGCTACCAGCCCCACTACACCCGGATACGCACCAATGGTACCACGCCAGCAACGAAAGATATCATTCTTATGGGCGAGGGGGCTTCGCTGGACGAGGTGGTAGTGTCGGGCACCATGAAAGAGGTTTCCAAACTGGATAGCCCCGTGCCCGTAGAGGTATACACAGCCAAATTTTTTAAGGCCAACCCGGCCCCATCGGTTTTTGACGCCCTGCAGAACATCAACGGCGTACGCCCTCAGCTTAATTGCAATATCTGCAATACCGGTGACATCCATATCAACGGGCTGGAAGGCCCTTACACCATGGTCTTGATCGATGGCATGCCCATTGTGAGCGGTTTATCCACCGTGTACGGCTTAAGCGGCATTCCCCAATCGCTGATCGACCGCGTTGAAGTGGTGAAAGGCCCGGCCTCGACGCTATATGGCAGTGAGGCTGTGGGAGGGCTTATCAACATCATCACCAAAAACCCCAAGACCACCCCCCTCCTTTCCGTCGATGCCTTTGGCACCAGTTGGGGTGAAATCAACGCAGACCTAGCGGGCAAGTTCAATGTCAGTGACAAGATCCAATCCCTGCTTGGCGCCAATTATTTCAATTACCAGAACCCGATTGACAACAATAACGATCATTTTACCGATGTCACCCTGCAACACCGCATATCCGTATTTAACAAGTGGAATTTCGAACGCAAGGATAACCGGGTGTTTTCCTTTGCCGCGCGCTATATTTATGAAGATCGCTGGGGTGGTGAAATGAATTGGGGACCCCAATACCGTGGTGGCGATGAGGTATATGGCGAAAGCATTTATACGAGCCGATGGGAATTGTTCGGAACCTATCAGCTCCCCGTCAAAGAACACATCCTGTTCATGTTCAGTGCCAATGGCCACGACCAGAACAGCGTTTACGGAAACACCCCTTTTCTGGCCGATCAGTACATCGGTTTCGGTCAATTGACGTGGACCAAACTTATGGGTAGCCACGATTTGCTTGCTGGATTAACCTATCGCTATACGTACTACGATGATAACACGCCGGTTACCGCCGATGCAAACGACCTGTCTATCAATAATCCGACACATACTCGCCTGCCCGGCCTGTTTCTGCAGGACGAAATTACGCTGAACGCCACCAACAAGCTATTGCTGGGCGCTCGGTACGATTATAATTCCATCCACGGAAGCATTTTCACTCCGCGTATCAATTACAAGTGGAATACGTCCGACAAAAACAACGTACTTCGGGTCAGCTTCGGCAATGGTTATCGGGTAGCTAACGTCTTCACGGAAGACCACTCGGCGCTTACCGGTGCGCGGGAGGTCGTATTCGAAGGAGACCTGTCGCCGGAAACTTCGTGGAACGGCAACCTCAACTTCGTCAAAAAGATCCCGCTGTCGAGCGGCGGAATTATCGGCTTTGACGCAACTGCGTTCTATACGTACTTCAACAACAAAATTATTGCCGATTACGACACCGATGCCCAAAAAATCCTTTACGGAAATCTCGATGGCCATGCGGTTTCGCAAGGTATTTCACTCAACATCGACCTTGCGCTGATGAACGGCTTAAAGCTGAATGCCGGAGCCACCGCTATGGATGTATACAGTGTGGAGGAAGGACAGCGGATACAGCAGCTTTTTACCGAAAAATTCACCGGGGTATGGAGTGCCAACTATACGTTTAAGCGCCTCGGCATCACGTTGGATTATACGGGCAACTTATATGGCCCGATGCGCTTGCCGCTGCTTAGCGACGAAGACCCACGGCGCGATCGCTCGCCTTGGTGGAGTATTCAGAATATTCAGGTAAGTAAAGCGTTTGGAAACGGTGTTGAAATTTATGGCGGAGTGAAAAACCTGTTAAATTGGACCCCGAACAAAGGCATCCCGTTCTTAATTGCCCGGCCAAACGACCCGTTTGACAAACACGTGGAATTTGATGGGAACGGGCAGGTCATAGCAACCCCTGATAATCCCTATGGTCTTACGTTTGATCCGTCGTATGTGTACGGCCCCAATCAGGGAGCCCGGGGATTTTTGGGTGTCCGCTACAGCTTTTATTAACCAGAGGCATCAGAATCGAAAGGCGTATGCTAACCGTCCAAAAATGGATCGTACCGATACTCATCATGGTGATAATCCACCAGGCTTCGGGCCAAGTTACGGCCGTTCCCATCGGTGAATTGACGGACAGCGTACGCCTTCAACCCAAGCCAAGCCTCATCCTGATTTCGACGAGTTGGTGCTCGTATTGCCAGATGCAAAAGGCACAGCTGAAAAAGAACGCCGATTTTCAAGCGGCTTCAGCCCATTTCTATTTTTCGGAGTTCGACGCAGAGACCAAAGAAACGATTAGCTTCAACGGCTCGACCTATGGATTCCAATCTACCGGAGTTGACATCGGAACCCACGAATTGGCTTATGTGCTCGGAAACATCAAAAAACGGCTGGCTTTTCCGACCTGGGTACTGATCGATGAAAATTTCACTGTTTTGTTTAAATACCCCGGCGTTTTAGACAAAAAGGCATTGCGAGAAATCGTCACCTACCTATCCGATAAGCCCCTGACAAACAAGGCAGTTAACTTCACAATTAAATAAGGGGAAAATATTTGGAATGAATCGAAAAATTTCTTTTATTGCGGGAAATTTAACAACTACCTATGTTAAAACAGTTGCTACCAGCGGCTTCCTTCTTACTCGCATTAGTATTTGCGTGCGAACCGAATGTAAACGAATCGCTGGAACCCGCGCTGACTAAGGATCCACCCGGCAGTTCCCAGGGTAACGCCCCGAATGACCCTACAGACTCACCTACGGAAACCGACACCGCCATTGTTCTTGCATTAACTGCCGTAAACACCTTGCGGCAGGCGGGTTGCGATTGCGGAACCGATGCGTACCCAGCTACAGGCAAGCTGGTATGGAATGCGCAGCTTTACGAGGCTGCCCTGAATCATGCGAAAGATATGCACGCGCATACGTACTTCAGCCATACCAGCCCCGCTGGAGAAAACGTGTATCACCGCCTTGTTGCCTCGGGCTACATTTCGGACGCGAGTGATATCTTAACATATGGAGAAAATATTGCCTTTGGCGACTTCAACTTAACCACGGCCGTCCAAAAATGGTTAACAAGCCCAAGCCATTGTGCCAATATGATGCGCAGTACTTACCAGGAAATGGCTATCGCACACGATGGCAACTACTGGGTGCAGGTTTTCGGAGCCAAAAGAAAATGAACCGCCCTGTAGCAAACTCTTGCCTCCTTCCGTTACCGTTCATATGTTAAATTGTGTTAAGGGATTAATTAATCGGATTATTTAAATAACTTTGCGGCTCGCAAGGTTGAAAAGACAAACGAAATGAAAAAAATAAATGTACTTCTGTTGGGTTGCGCGATAGCGGTGGGAATGTCGTCATGTATAAAGGACGGTGAGACCTACGATGCAGCCGCACAATATGAAATAGAAAAGCCCATTGTTCAAGCTTATGCAATGGAACATCTGGACAATCCAAACTACAAAGACATTCAAGGGGTGCGAGTATGGTTCGAAATCGTGGAGCCTGGAGATCCCGCATCGTACCAATACAAAGTCAGCGAAAGTTCGGGCCAGCAGCTACTTGTTCCTGCACAAGCGACCGTTTCCTATGAAGGTCGATTGGTAAATACCGATGCCGTATTTGAGTCTAAAGAAGACCAAAAGTTTGTCATCTCACTTAATAGCATAATTCCGGCTTGGCAATTGGCGTTTCTTCCAAACAAATTTCGTTTCGATGATAAAGGGGAACCGCTGGAGGAACCTATCGAATTTGGTGGGCTAACGGAAGACGGATTGAAAGTCGGATCGGTAATCCGAATTGTTACCCCTTCTTTTTGGGCCTATCAAAACAGGGCGCAGGGTAGTATTCCCGCTAATTCGCCCTTGTATTTTGAGATTTCCGTTTCTGAACTCAAAGATTATACGAACTCGAATTAATCATTGATGTATTGTATTAAACCGCTTTTCGGTGTTGCTTTCCTAGCCACCTGCTTATATTTGTCTGGTTGTTCCGATAAGGAATACCAATCATTCGAAGAATTGGATAACGCCAATATCCGGGAGTATATCCAAAAAAACAATCTCGATGTAAGCCAATATAAGAACACCGATTTGTTTTACGAGGTATTGGAGGAAGGGACCGGCAATCCCATCGATTACAAAAAAACCTATCCGGTTGTGTATACGGTAAAAAGCTTGGATGGCGTTTATAATCTTGGAGACACGCTCAGCTATAACAACCGGTATGCAGATTATTTTGGCTATTTTCCTTTCGGCTCAGGTGCTGCGGGAACTCCGACTGTAGAACGAGTGGGCGATTTCAAAGAGGTCATTCGGGAGGTACTCAAAAACACGAATGGAAAAATCCGGATTATTGTCCCCTCCCGATTAATGTATGGAAGGAATGGTGACCGAAATCGTGGTATACCGCCAAACGCATCGTTAGACTACGTTGTATCCGTACACGATAATTTTGAAGATTTTGAAAATGGCTGGGTGATTCCAAACATGGTTAAACGGGCAGGCTTGTCACTCGATGACCTAACCGTAACGGAGGATGGAATTTACTATAAAATCGCTACCCAGGGAACCGGAGATCCGATATCGGTAGATTCTACCCTGACCATGAATTACACCTTGAAACGGCCTGATGGCAGTACTATTGAATCAAGATCTGACTATAAAACTAAATTGGCCGATTTAATTCCCGCTTGGGGCAAAGTAATCCCGTTATTAAATAAAGGTGGCAAAATACGTTTTTTCACGCCGAGCACACAAGCCTATGGAGAAGCTGGTTCTGGTTCGGGTATCCCGCCTTATGCGTCTCTGGATTTCGAAGTCGAAGTAAAAGAATAAAAAGAATAAAATTCAATCATGCAAAAGCCCGCGACATCCCATCGCGGGCTTTTTTGTTCACTTCCCCCGATACCTTGAACCGTCGAGAATGGCCTGTGCTTCCGAAATCGCCAAAAGTTCGGGCAAGGTCGTTTCGGGATGGCGTTCCATATATGCACGAACCATTTTCCATCCGATAAACACCCCCAGCTTGGGTGCCGATTCGTTGCGTTCTCCCAATTCGGGGGTAAACGGGGCTTCACTGAGGTACTTTTGTACCCGGTTGTAGTCCGCTTCGTATAAAAGATTCTCTTGCAGAAACCACGCCCAGATGTCGCGTTCATAACGTTGCGCCCACTCCCACTGCTGTGCCGTATAGCCGATTTTCAGCGTGTCGGCTACATCGGGCATCACCCGGTCCATCACATACAACACCTTTCCCTGATAGACCATGTGCTGAAGCAGCGTGACATCCAGATTATTCTGTGGATGCAGTACCTCGCGGACGTAGGTCTCGACCGCCCGCGGCACGATATTATCCGGAGTGAACCGGCGTGAAAGATAAAAAGGAATGCTTTCCCGCAATGCTGGATAGAACTTCGAGTCCGCTCCCAAAAACATATCCAGCCCGATTCCCAGGTAATCTTCTCCCACGGGGGTCTGCACGGCAAATCCCGAAAAAAAAGCAATGAACCGCGGAATCGTAATCTCCGGAAAATAATACTTAAAATGCTTGAAGGCATCGGTCAGCCCCGCTTCCTGAGCCGCCAAATCCGGAAACGTTTCGTACACACTGGCTTTTAATGCCCTAAAATCCTCGGTTTCGATTACCTGCGTCAGAATGGGACGTAACCGGGCACTGTCCAACGGGTTACCTGCCTCCAGCATGTACTGCATATAGTCGGCATAAAAATACCCATATCGATGAAGCCATTCGCGGTTCTTTTCAAGCACATTTTCCGGTCGCAGGCTATCCAGTGCCCTGTCGAAACGCTCGATCTGAATATCCACATCGATATGGCTCACATCCACACGGGTTTCGCCGCGGCATGAAAACAACATGATAATCAAAAAAAAGCCATAGATTTGCGGTAAATTGATTTTGAGCATCATTTTTGTTAATCAACTTGGCAACGAAGTTACGGATTTTTAGTGGGGATGATGGAACGCAGGTGACTCGAATAACGATTTACACGGATATACATAGTATGCAAAACAAAACCTTACGGCGCTCTTTTCTTTCAGTATCGCTCTTCCTGTTTATTTTCCTCCAACAAAGCTTGGCCCAGGACTATTACAGCTCTACGTATCAGTACAAGCCGATGTCTTTCGGTATCACGTTTGCCCCAAATATGGGATGGATGCGTTATGGAGACACGGAAGACCACAAGAGCACCCCGAAATTCGGCTATGCCTACGGATTGCTGGCCGATTTCGCCTTCACCGAAAACTATTACTTTTCTACCGGATTATTGGTCAACACACTGAACCATGAAGCGGAATACCCGGACCCGACATCAAGTGTGGCAAACTCGCGGGTATCGAATGAATATAGGCTGCAATACGCCGAAATTCCGATATCGCTGAAACTGAAAAGCACCATGCGGTATTTCCGGAGTTATTATGGACAATTTGGCTTCACGGGAGGCATGAAATTGAATGCCAAGGAAAAAAAAGAGACGGCAACTTCCCGCACGTCAATGGGCAACGATGCTGATTTCTTTCGGTTAGCACTCCAGATCGGCGGCGGTATTGAATGGCAGCTTGATCACAATATGGTAATGATGACGGGCTTAAGTTTCAACAATGGGTTTACAAGGGCCGCCAAGCAGGGTGAGCCCCGAAACTCGTATGTAGCCTTTAATTTCGGCATCTTTTTTTAATGTTCATCTTGACACGCGCAACGCAGTATGATCATCGCTCTCGCTCAACTGAATTATCACATCGGCAATTTTGAATGCAACCTGACCCGCATTACCCAGGCTATCCAGCAGGCAAAAGATCGGGGTGCCGACCTTGTGGTGTTTGCGGAGCTGGCCATTGGCGGATATCCGGCCAAAGACCTCTTGCGTTCGCCGGCGTTTCTGGATCGCTGTGAACAGGCCATTGTCGAAATTGCGGACCAATGCCGGGGAATTGCCTGCATCATCGGTGCTCCGGTACGCAACACCAGTGGAAAGGGTAAGCCGCTATACAATGCGGCATTGCTCGTCGCCGACGGTGCGGTGCAACAGGTGGTTCACAAAGGACTTCTTCCCGATTATGACGTGTTCGATGAATACCGCTACTTCCAGCCGGCTGAAACGTTTCAATGCATAACTTATCAAAATCGGAAAATAGCGCTCACGATCTGTGAGGACCTTTGGAACATTGCTTCACCGAAGCTATACCGACGGAATCCCATGGAAGTATTGCGGGGGGAAAACCCGGATGTCATCATTAACATCGCCGCTTCCCCGTTTTCTTACAATCACCTACGTGAGCGGATGGAAGTCTTACAGTCACATGCAAAAGAAACCAAGGCTCCCCTTCTGTACGTAAATCAGGTAGGTGCGCATGCCGATATCATCTTTGATGGGCGCTCCCTCATCCTGTCGCCAACCGGCGAATTGGTCGATATGATGGCCTCTTTCGACGAGGACCTGAAATATTACAGACTTCACGAAAATAACCTTACGCCACTGCAAAAAACCACGGAGGTGCAACCGCCACTGGATACGCCGTTAATCCATCAGGCGTTACTGCTGGGCATCCGCGACTATTTTAACAAATCGGGCTTCACGAAAGCCGTTGTTGGATTATCCGGGGGGATCGACTCGGCACTCGTGGCCGCCCTCGCCTGCGAGGCGCTCGGCGCCGAAAATGTGATGGCCGTGCTCATGCCTTCCGTCTATTCCAGCGATCATTCCCTCACGGATGCCCTCGATTTGGTGAAGAACACCGGTTGCCGGCACGAGATCGTCCCCATACAGCCCATGGCCGATGCTTTTCATCAAAGCCTGGACAAAGCGTTCAACGGATTGGCTCCCGATGTGACGGAGGAAAACATCCAAGCACGGATCCGCGGAACCTTACTCATGGCTTTTTCCAACAAACTAGGCTATATCCTGCTCAACACGTCCAACAAAAGTGAGGCAGCCGTAGGATATGGCACGCTATACGGAGATATGGCGGGCGCGCTGGGTGTGATCGGCGACGTTTACAAAACGCAGGTATATAAACTGGCTGGCTACATCAATCGCCATCGGGAAATTATCCCGCAGCACACGATTGTTAAACCACCCTCGGCGGAGCTGCGCCCCGGCCAAAAGGATAGCGATTCACTACCGGAATACGAATTGCTGGATTCGGTACTCTTCCAATACATTGAAAACGAGAAGAGCGCGTCCCAGATTGTTGCATTGGGGTTTGATGAAGCGCTGGTACGGCGGGTATTGAACCTGGTAGACCGGGCTGAGTTTAAGCGCTTCCAAGCGCCGCCGATTCTTCGGGTAAGCAGCAAAGCGTTCGGCTCGGGAAGGGCTATGCCACTGGTGGCGCGATATCCTTAACCGGGCAATTAAACCATCGGTCCGTTTGATCGTCTAACCCATACACGATATTTTATATAGGAGGTTTCAACAATGAAACGGTTGTTCATATATTGCATTCCTTTATTGGTATTGGCATCCTGTTCATCATATAGATACCATACGACCAAAGTACAAAGCACCGATTTTTCACAATATCACACGTACGCGTGGCTGCCGCCATCCGACTCGCTTTCCAAGTCCTATTTCGACAACGACATTGCGAATGCGAACATTTTGGAAACAGCCAACCGCGAACTGGAGGCCCGGGGACTGACCTATTCCAAGGACAACCCCGATCTGCTTTTCCGTTATATCGCTATTGTCAATAACAAAAGCCGCCCCATTTATAGCGGATATCCGTATGGCCCCTGGGGTATGTGGGGATATAATCCCTGGATGTGGGGCCCCGGTTGGGGGGCTTGGGGCTGGGGAACATGGAACCGGCCGGTTGGCGCAGAACGGTACCGCGCAGGTCACATCATCATTGAAGCCAAAGACCGGCGATCCAATACGGTGATCTGGCAGGCCCGTGGTACGGGCGAAGTCCGGAATCCGGAGCAGGCCATCAATAAGCTGCCCGAGATTGTCACCGGCGTCATGGAGCAATTTCCATTACCGGTGGCGAAAACCGGTAAACAGTAGCCATTGACCGTTATATGGAAGGCCGGAGTGTCAGGTAAAACCGCACTTCTTTATGCTGCTTCGAGTTTTCCAGTACCAAGCGCGCGGCAGTTTCGCCCATTTCCCTGAAATCGGTGGAAATGGTCGTGATCCCATTGAGAATGAATTTCTTGAGGGGCGTCTCGTTATAGGAAATAATCCCCACTTCCTTGCCGATTTTCAGCTTTAGGGAAATTACCCGATCCAGCAGTTTCACCAAGTCATCTTCCATCAGGTTGATGTATACCTCCCCCGCCGATATGGGTTCCTCCTCAATATCGCTCACCAACAGGTGATTGAAGGCATATTGTTGGCAGAAACGATAAAATCCCTTGATAATGCCTTTGGGGAAATAGCTTTTATCTGGAAATATCAGCTTTAAGGTGTGGTATTTGCTGAGTGGTTCTTTGGCTTGTTCCAGTGCGTTGTAGATATCCTTTTCAAAGTTCTCATATACCGCCGCATACTCGCCGTCCACTTCCGACACCAATTTATCCAGCAACACCAGCTTATCTTTCGGTATGGTATTGATGATTTCAGCGGCCTTGTCGCGCCCCTCGATAAAATGCGGGATAATTACATAATGCGTGTATTCCTTCCGCAGGTTTTGAAGCAGCTTCCTGAACAGGGAAAGGTCATTATTGTACACATAGAAGTCGACCGCCGCGTCGGTACCTACAGCCTCGACAAACGCATCGTAAACAATTTTTTTGTGGGCACTGAGTTTATTGAAAAACAGTACAATCTGAAGCTTTTGCTTAAAATCCGCATTGGCTATGTAATAACCTTTACCGGGAACCGAACCCAATACCCCCAAGTGCTTAAGATGCTTGTATCCTTTCTCGGCGGTATCCCGAGATATTTCCAGCACATAGCTCAGTTCGTTGATGGACGGAAGCATGTCATCCTTCTGGATTTTTCCCGCCTCGATTGCGTTAATCACCGCGTTAGCCAATTGCAGGTATTTAGGCGTAGCGGAGTATTCATTGATGTGAATGTGGTCAAACATAGGTGCCGTTTTCATACCGTTTTTTAACGCATTTCCATGCGTTAAAAATACGGCGTTAAATTGATCAATCCAAATGAAACACCCGTTTCAGCGGCTTGCTTACCGGCGAGAAATCGGAGTTGGTTTCCATGATATCTGCCATGTATTTCCACCACCGTTGCATTACCGGATGGCTTCCCATTTCCTGTGAGGATGGCCCGTCTTCCGATTGACGCTGCACGGCAAAAAGGGTGTCCGATTCCTCATCGAGGAAAATGGTATAGTCACTCACGCCCCTGCCTTTCAGCAGGGCAACCATTTCCGGCCAGATTTGATCGTGACGCCGTTTGTACTCCTCACGACAATTAGGCATCAGTTTCATTTTAAATGCGATCTTATTCATAAGATAACTACCTGATGATTTTGACTTCCTTCGGTCCGCTGATCTCAGATTTAATCTGTCCGTTGGCTTGTTTCGTATGCTTGACCTTGACCACGCCGTAAGGGGTAGGAAACGTTCCTTCGGCATATTGCAGGTCTCCCAGATGGGGGGTTATCGAGATTTCTTTGCACCCCGGTTTAGTCACCCGGATACCCAGCACATGTTCGGTAAGCCACGACGTCGGGCCCGACGCCCACCCATGGCAGAAGCTGTGTCGGAAACCGACGTAGCAATAATCGCCATAGTCGCCATGGATATCTTTTTTCCCGGCAGGCACCAGTTCATCTATACGAGCCGCATTGGGCAACCAATCGAGGTTAAAGTCTTCCCAAAAGGTGGTTGCCCCCAGATCGAGCATAGCTCCCCAATACTTGCGGATTACATCCATTGCCCCCTGATAGTTCCCAGCTTTGGCCATCGCTTCCAACATGTAGTAACCGTAAAAGGTCGAGAAATTTTTCGCACCCCCTGCGGCGAGCACTGCGTTTGCATCTGACGCCGACACCAGGTCTGTCAGCGACATCAGTGCAGCTGCTTGTTTCGATTGTCCCATGTCCGGCGTGTATTTCTTCAATCGGCTCACGGCCTCTTCTGCGGTCCGTTGCGTTTCGCCATCGCCCAGGATTACCGCCAATTGGGTAGCGGTCGACAACGACCAAATCGTCATCGCCTGCAATCCGGCATGAATAGCTGCGGGGTCTTCGCTGGAAGGCCAGTCGAGGAACCGATTGCCGTCCATCATCTCTTTGCCATCCGGACCGATTTTAGCGACAATCTGCTTAACCAGGGCAGAAAGATAAGGTTGCTGTTCTTTGAGGTACGCTAGATCTCCGTGATGCATATACCAGTCGTGGTGCAGGATAATCCACCACATGGAGTAGGTACTGATACCGCTCATCCAGCCTGGAAGCGGGGTCACATCCCGGGCCAGGTCCAGGCTCTTGGGCACAACCTCATTGTATCCGAACACCGTATTCACGGTCGATACTTCGGGATGAAGATCGCCCACCCAAACCAAGCGGTCACGTTTAATACCGTCCCACAGGTATTCCTGCATATTGAGGTGTACGGTGTAGGCACCGGTCTGCCAAATTTTATTGAGGCGTTCGTCACTGCTGTTGAAGGAGCCGAGATAAGGAATATCCCGGTAGGTGAAAATGGCCCGTACTTCTTTCAGGTGCAGTTCCGCGTCGGCATCCAGCAGATCAATGCGCGCAAAGCGGAAACCGCTTTCGCCTATTTGTATTTTACCCAACCAGGGCAGCTGTAATTGGAAATCACGGATTGCGTGGTCGTTGGTCGCTCCTTTCTCGCCCAATTCGGCCATGGCCTCGCTTGCCGATTCACCAAGGCGCACCCGTATATTACGCGGGGTATTTCCAGGTGACCACATACCCGTAACGATCTCCAATCCACCGTGCAATTCCTTACCGAAGTCCAAAAGAATACTGCTCACGGTTTCACCTTCGTTTTTCAGCACACAGATACTGGCATTTGTCAGGTCTGCCTGTCCAATACCGGGTTTAAGCAACTGTTCGGTGTTGGCAACGTGGCCGGATTGCCATAAGACACGTACCGGCGAAATAAACTCTCGGGTCAACTCGGTTGACTGACCAATCGCCCGGGGCTGCCCAAGCACGAATAACACTGAAAATAAAAGCGCACTATAAAATAACCTAATCATGTTGAAACGGGTTTATAACAGCCCGCAAGTTAGGGAGAATAACCCAATCAGGTATCCTGTGCTTACATGGACGGCGTGCTCAACCTAAATTCATGTTTTCCAGCCCCTACGTTTTTCACCAACACATAATTGCCCGCTTTTTCCGCCTCGCTTGTTACTTTGCCATTTTGCGACACCGTAAAATTTTTCGCATTTTCCGGCAGGGGTAGATAGACATCCGCTGTAACGTTTGCAGGCAAGGATACTGTCAGCATAAAATCGGACTGCCGGCAATCAAACCCCACTTCAACCGGTCCGCTGATGGTCGGCAATTTGGCCTTGGCCCACGCCAGGCCCGATGGTTGCGGCTTGATCGTTACCTGCCGGAAACCCGGTGCGGACGGGGTGATCCCCATGAGCTTCCGGGGCAGTATATGGGCCGGTGAAGCACTCCATGCATGGCTCCAGCCGTTGTTGTTTTTATACTTATTGTCCCACGCCTCCGTAGTCATAGTAGCGCCCACACGCAGCATGTTGTACCAGCTCCGGTCACTTTTGGACGTCAGCAGCGACAGCGCATACTCTGCCTCGCCTGCATCGAACAGTCCCTCTAACAAATAATTAGCGCTATACACGCCGCAGGCCATGCCTTTGGTTTTTACGTAATCCAAAACCCGTGGCTTTTCCCGCTCGGGCACCAGCCCAAACACCAGGGGATAAAGATTCGCGTGGAGGGACGCATGGTCGGTTCCGATCCCATCGGTATAAATGCCACGCCCGCGGTCGAAGAACTGACGTTGGAAGATCGTGAAGAGTTTTTCGTGACGCTTCCGGAGCTGCTCGGCCTCTTTCTTCTTACCAGCAATGCGGGCCATCTTTTCCATCAGTTTCAAGGTATGGTAATGGAAGGCATTCACTACTGTATTGTAATCCGTGAAGACATAGCCGTCTGTTTCACCGCCCTCGGGGAGTGCGGGTGACCGCTGAGGCCAGTCGACAATATCCGTCAATTTTTCACCGTTAAAGAAAATCGACTTCCGGAATTCATCCGTCACCAACCCCGTGGTGGTCGATATCAACCCATTGGGCATGGTCAGGTCGGTCATTAACTTCGGCCGGATGGCATCGTAATTCTTGCGGATTACGCTGGTATCGCCGGTATGCAGGAAGTCCATCCAAACCATCATGATTGAATGCGAAATCCATTCGGTGGGCCAGGTGGCGTGGTAAATCATGTTTTCCAGGCTATACCGTGCGGTCGCAAACTCGCGGTCCACCGCATAATGCCCCATTTGGTGAATATATGCATCGGCCTCATACATCATCCGTTCGCGTTGACTGGCTGCATAATCGCCGTTAAAGGTGTTGGCAATGATGGAATAACGGCACAGGTCGTATACGCGATTCAATAACGTATCGCTGCTCACAAAATACGACGCGTATTCATCGTAGGGCACGTGCAAACTCAATTGCTCGGCCGAGACCACGGAGAGGTCGAGACCGGAACCGGCAATTTCCAGAAAACGAAACGGGATCACTTCCATCATGTGCTCAGGCATGACCTGGCTATGCGGATAACGTGCCTTAAAGCGCGGAATATCCAAATAATAGGTATGTGTGCCTGCCTTGATGGATAGGGGGTATTCCTCGTAAATCACGCCCCCGCCCGGTTTCGTATCGATGGAGTCGCCCGCACTTTTTTCACCGATACGGACCATTAAGGTCGTATCCGTCCGGTCGTCGGGCGCCGCTTTCCAACTCAATGTAAGCGCCACGTTGGCAAATCCGGCGCGCTCGAATGCCATAAACCAGGTACCGTTCTGCTTACGGCTTACGTGCACCGGATAAGCTGGGTGGTACTGAATCGGCGGCCGATCTTCAAATGTCCACATTTCCTTCCCTTGGGCTGTATCCAACCGTACCCAGCGACTTTCGCCCGGCCATTGCTTTTCCCGCAGGGCGTCGCCAATGTGAAACTGTTGGACTTCGCTGTATGCGGACGGTTCCCCGCTTTTGTTCCATATGCGTACCTTCCAATAATAGGTTGTATGGGGTTTAAGTGGATGGCCTGCGTAGGCCACGTGCAATGCGTTTCGGCTTTCGATTTTCCCGCTGTCCCACACGTCGGGGTTACTCCGTTCCAACGCGACCGGAGACGACGCCACCAACAATTGATAAGCCGTCTGGCGGTCGTTATCTTCTTTTTGGGGCACAATCCAGCTAAACGTAGGCACCAAGGTCGTGATGACCGCCTTTTCGGGTTTTGTCAGCAGGTTGGTCATCAACCCGGTAGGCGCAACAATCGTATCTGCGGTGGCGGCTTGAACCGTGTCCACTATGTGAATCATACAAACCGTCATCCCTAACCAGCAGAATTTTTTAAGCTTGCTCATCCCTTTCATTTTTACCCCATACAACATTATCAATTATCTATTTTGCCATCCTTCATTTTGCGCCAGCGGCACATCTTTGTTGGTATCAATGACGGTATTCGGAATCGGCCACAGATTATAGTCAAACGTCAGCGTAGCGGCCGCTTCCGGCCAGAATGCATATTCACGGATACGGTCGACCGCTATGGTTCCCCCCATACGTAGCAATGTGTTCCAGCGGCTCTCCTCATAGACCAGTTCGCGTGCACGTTCGTCCAAAATCAGGTTGAACTGATCATCGACATCAGCCGCGGTGACCTTGTAACCACATTGCGCACGCTCACGCAGCAAGTTGATATCCGTAGCCGCCCCAGCTTTGTCCCCAAGCCGTTGCTTTGCTTCTGCTCGCAGCAGGATCGTTTCTGGCAAGCGGATGAAATAGTCATCGCGGAATAAATTGCTCTTGTTTTCACCATCCGCCACACCGGTATACCGATCGGTCGCAATTTTACAGGAAACGGGATAGCATAAGCTTTGATTCGCTTTATTGGTGTTGGCATCGTTGCTGCCGTTGTAGATGACTTCCCAAGGCACCGGTTGTCCATAATACGGAGACGATGGAACGTTGCCGATAAATACCCGACGGAAAACAATGTCCGAATTCCGCATGTCGTCGCCCCATTTATCCGCGTAGATTTCATCACGTGTGTACAGAGTCGGAATCATTTGGGCAATTCCTCTGCCGCCGACGTCCTCGTTCGTCCCAATAAGGTGAGCTGGAGCCCCATCGCGGAAAACCGGGCCATACGTACGGGAATACGGGAGTTTGGATCGGCCATCCTCGGCACGATAGGCCGCGTAATCGATTTGAAGCGCCCAGATACACTCGGTGTTCCCATCCTGGTAGTTCACGTTGTTTTCCTGAAATAAATCCCAGTACACGTTTCCTTGCTCTTCATCTTTACGGGAACCAAAGCGCGATTTCATCAGGGAGTACGTTCCGCCGTTGATCACCTTATCGGCGTTAGCCACCGACTGGTTGAAGGCTGCTTGCGCCGCGGAGGCGTCACCGTCGGCCGCCAGCTGGATGCCTTGCGCAAGATAAGCCCTGGACAACATATGCTGCGCCGCACCACGAACCAGGCGCCCTCCCACCGAAGTGGTCTGTGGCAAGTCATTTTCGATCGCCAGCAATTCATCGATCGCAAACTGATAAGTCTCAACCCGTGTCGTCCGCGAAAAATCGTATTTCGGCGCGGTAGTGATTTCGGTCACAATGGGCACGCCACCGAACAATTCACCGAGGTTCAGGTAAGCAAACGCCCGGAAAAACCGTGCCTGTGCCAATGTGTAAGCTTTCTCCTCGGGACTGGTCCACGCGATATGCGCCAGTTCTGCGGAATAGATGGCCAGATTTGCCTTCGCGATGATTTCATACCACACGTGGTATACATCGTAGAACGTCGTATGATCCGGATTGATATTACCATAATTGTTGAAGGAAGCCCCCCGCCGGATACTGGCCACATCAAACATGTCCGTGCCGTTCCCGCGCAGCACAAAAATCCAACCTTGCTCGGTGGGGTTCGCCCACAGATCACGAAGTTGCGAATAAATCCCCACGACCGCCTGATCGATCTGTGCGGAGGTACTGAACGCATTGTCAATGGTGTAAAACGTGGGTGGAACCTCGGTAAGAAATTCTTTGTCCGATTTACATCCCGCCACACTCAGCGCCAATCCCATGATGGCACCGAAACCATATTGATAAATCCTTTTCATGTCTCTCTTGTGATACTGATTAAAAACTCATGTTTACACCCAACGAATAGGTCGAAGCCACCGGCAGACGCAACGCCGACTCTGTTTCCCGGATCCGTGCTCCCGTTTCCGGATCCCCCCCGAACCAATCGGTGAACGTAGCCAGGTTCTTCGCTGTCGCAAATACTTTCAACGATCCGATATGTGCGGCCGATAACCAAGGTTGGTTAAATGTATAAGACAAGGAGATGTCCTGAATGCGCACAAATCCGCGGCTTTGCAATCCTTGGAAACGGCCATCACCGGCGAACAATGCCGAAGGGTATACGTTACTCCGGTTTTCAGACGTCCAATACGGTATATAATGCACGTTGTCATTGAAACGTCCGGTTCCATTGACCAAGTAAGCCGATGGGTTAGACTTTACGTACATGTTGTTACCACCGAAGGTTCCCGTAACCATCACATAAAACCCGAAATTCTTATACGAGAGGTTGCTGCTGAAATTCAGGCGGAAATTCTCCTTATCATACCCCAATATTTTCCGGTCGGCTGCAGTGATGCCCGGCTGTCCGTCCAAATCCCGGTACTTCGGTGCGCCCGGTGCCGCTCCGGTCAATTCGATGTATTCCGTGTCATCCTCTTGCACGATACCAATCTGTTCGTAACCGTAGATGGCGCCCAGCGATTTTCCGATGAACAGACCGTTTGCAAGATCATCATCCTCCCGGCCGTCGCCATCCAAATCGTCCCCGTAGAGGGAAACCAACTTGTTGAAGTTCTTCCAGAACGTAAGCGTGGTACTCCAGGTCAGCTCCGATTTCTGCACGTTAATGGTGCGAACGGTCGCCTCGATACCGGTGTTATTCACCTGCCCCATGGATGTCATCATCCTTTTGAAGCCTGTCATTACCGGAATGTTGCGGTTAAAAATCTGATCGGTGGTTTTGGCGAAATACAGGTCCAGATCAGCGAAGATGCGATTACCCAACCAAGCGGATTCGAATCCGGCATTCCAGGAAGTAGTCTTCTCCCAGCCGAGCGAGGTATTCCCTAATTTACCTTGATACAATCCGTAATAGATCCGCCCCGGGGTGTTCGAAAATTCATACCGCGCACCACCACTGGCGGCGTTTTCCACGGTAGACAGCGTACCGTACGGATTTAAACCCTGGTTTCCGTTTTGACCCCAAGAAACCTTCAATTTCAAATCGTTCAGCACCTGAACCGACTCCATGAATGCCTCGTTGGTTACACGCCAGGAGAAACCCGCACCGAAGAAATCAGCCCATTTGTTGTCCGTTCCGAAAACCGAGGCTCCGTCACGCCGGTATGACCCGGTGAAATAGTACGTATCGTCGAGGGAATAGTTAACCCGGCCGAGATATCCGATATTGGACCGTTCATAATTACGAGTATCCATATTGTTGGCATCCGTCCCATCGTAATCAATCCGCTGCACCGTCGCCTTGTGCAGCCCCTGCAAGCCGAGTGTCGTATTTCCATTCGCCGCAAAATCTCGCCCGGTCATCACGTAGCGCTCGTATTTCATGTGGTCACGGGTAGCTACCAAGGTAACATCCAATGAATGCCGGTCAAACGTCCGGTTGAAATTCAGGATGTTGTCCCATACGTAGCTATTTCCTTTCCGATTCTCAATCGAACCGTTGGCATTCGTCAACAAATTCTGAAGGGTCGCAGGCGAATACCGATCGGGTGATTCTCCTTCCTGTACATAATAGTCTTCGTAGAAGAAATTGCCGTAACGGGTTTCGTCCTGGTTCACCAGGTAATTCACCCGGTAGCTCAACCCTTCTACCCAAGGCACTTTTACCACTGCGTGCGTATTCAACCGGTAGTTGTACAGAAAGTCCTCGTTATCCCGGATACCGTCGTTCACGCCCCACAGCGGATTGACGCCCGATTGCGTGTACGGATATTTTTCCAGGTTGCCTTGGTCGTCGCGGAACATCACGCCATAAGGCGACATTGTCTGTGCTTCGTTGATATTGGCGGCCACACCCGAATAGTCCCGTTTGGAAAAACCGGCATCGACACCCACTTCCAGCCATTTGGTGATATCCGCCTTGATTTTTCCCATCAGAGCAATGCGGTTGAACTGATCCCCTTCTATAATGCTCTTATTGTCATCAAAAGAGGTCGACAAATAATAGTTAATGTGTTCAGAGGCCCCTGAGATGGCTGCCTGGTAATTCTGCATCACCCCTGTGCGGGATATCTGATCCAGCCACACCGTTTCGCGCCCTTCTTCCCGATTGGCCAGCTCGCCATTTTTCAGCCAGTTGATGGAGCCCGGCGTATATTGATTGCGTGCATTCACCATCTCGATCCAATCCTCAGCCCGTAACATTTCAGGACGATTTTGCCATTCCTGGAAACCTACCGAGGAATTAAAGCTGATTACCGGTTTACCGATGCGGCCCCGCTTGGTGGTGACGGCGATAACGCCGTTGGCCGACCGAGAACCGTAAGCGGCGGCCGACGTGGCGTCCTTAAGCACGTCGATCGTGGCAATGTCGTTCGGATTGATGTCACTGAGGTTTCCCATAAAGATCACCCCGTCCAGTACGATCAATGGGGTATTGGTCCCGTTGATGGAATTCTGGCCCCGGACTTCCATTGCAGGTTCTCCACCCGCCGAGTTCGTCGCACCGATATTCAATCCGCTGATGCTTCCCTTAAGTGATTCGAGCACGTTTAGATTCGGAGCGAGGGCAACGGGCGAGTTTTCGAGGTTCAGCGATCCGACCGAACCGGTAAAATCTTTCCGTTTCGTGGTGCCATACCCAACCACGACGACTTCGTCCAGGTCGGACGATTCCAGTTGGAGCACCACGTTTACCGTACGCTGGCTTCCCAGGGTAAGTTCTTGGGGAAGATAGCCGAGTGCACGGAATATAAGGACTTCGCCGGCTGATGCCTGTATCTGAAATTGTCCATTCGCATCCGTAGCGGCGCCACGTGAAGTGCCCCGTACGAGTACAGATATTCCTTCCAAAGGGTTACCCATAGAATCGCGCACGAGACCGGTGACCGGCTCCTGCGCAACGGCTATCGGTAAAGCCGCAGCCTTGTGAGAACACACAAATGCCCCTAGCATTAACGTCATCATTCCCACCCAAAAGGACAGTGAGTGAATACCCGGCCGCTTAACGCCGGTTGCAGTACATACTGTATACATAAAATTTTAATTGTAGTTATAATTTGGTTTATACCGTTCATCGTCGGATCATTGACATGAACGCACACGGCAACTATTTTGTAAGTCTATTTTACTATGCAAATCCTCCTTTCAAGTTTCCTCTCAATTAACTGTCAATTCAACAATAAAAGTAATTCTCCCAGAAACCGCGTCCTGCTCCATCCTGCATCATACCCCAAAACGTTCTTTGAGCATCTGCCGCATCCAGCAGTTGATTTCCCATTGGGAAGCCAATGTATGCTTGGTAAAAGGCTTATATTGCATATACGGGTACGGACCGAATTCGGGTGTAATCGTGGCCCGCTTGGCGCCTGTTTCCCTCAAATGAGCTATCCAGCGATCCCACCATGCCAAGTGATGCTTCAACGCTTCTTCGTTTTCCGGTGCGCGAGGATCGGTAACCTGCGGTCCTTCGAGAAAGCCGACACGGGCATGCAGATGCCTTCCATGCCGGATTGCCAAATCGATTGCGTCTTCCTGATCTTCCAGGTAGCTTTCCGATACGCAGACCCAGTGCGAAAAATCGAGTGCGAGTTCCAGCGACGGGAACTCCCGCAGGTAATCGTGAACGACGTGTGCGGCAAACGACCATTTATTGCGATGGGTCTCCTGAATAATCTTGATCGATGATTCCCCGCTGATCCGGTCGCAAATGGCAAAACACGCCTCCATCTGTTCGCGGCTGTAGTATTCCCTTCCTGTTTGGGACACAATAAACTCAGGCTTTGCCTGCTGATTCTGATATTCGAGCAGTGCATAGAGATTCCGCTCAAGCGCGTCGATATACCGATGGAAATCCTTCCCTTCCTGAAGTTCGGCGTGGAGCAGAATATAAGACAACCCTGCATCGCTGAGCACCTCAACCATGTCCGTGTTGTTGGACGTGTCGCCCAAAGGGAAAACCTCCACGCCCGCGAATCCTTCTTGCTTTACCTGCGCTGCAAATTGTCGCCATCCAATTTGTTCGGACCCCCAACGCGGACAATAAAAGTCAATTTGCATTATCTTTTATAAATGAGTGGATTCTGTTCGTCATTATTCAGTAAGTCGCCAACGTTAAGCGTTTTCACGTATTCGTCGGGCAGGATATTGGGTGTCCCATTGTACGTATTTCCATCCGGCATGTATGCGCAGGTCATCGCCCGTCGGAAACCCGGGGTCATGTTGGCATGGGCGCCATGTATGGTCAACCCGTTATGGAACGAGCAGCTTCCCGCTTTCATGACCGCGGCATGCGACTTGGTCTGTTTAAACTCGGGGTAAACCTCAAAAATACCGCCCATATTTTTTCCGATACCGGCGTTTTCAAACGTGGTCGTTTTGTGCGATCCCGGAATGAAGAACAAACAACCGTTTTCCAGGGTGGCATCATCCAGTGCAACCCAGATCGATAGCGCGCGGCGGTCAGAAAACGACCAAAACGGCGTATCGAGATGCCAAGAGGTCGGATTCGCCCAGGGCCGCTTAATCAGGGCCTGATCGTGCCAGATGCGGATGCCGTCCACCCCGGCCAAGTCGGCCGCCATCTTACCGATGCGCTCATCGACCATTAACTGCTTCATTTCCTCGCTGGTTTGCCAGAGGTTCAGCAACTGATCAAACACGTTGTTGAAATAGGCAGCGTCTTCATTGATGCCGTCGTCGTCGCCGAGTCGGACTTCCTTACCCGGCATTTTCAGGCCGTTTCGCTCTTGGATGGCTTGCGTGACCGCACGGCGCCAATGATCCAGTTCGTCGGCATTCAAAAAATCCTCCACGATCACATAACCGTTTTCGCGATAAAAATCTATTTGCTCTTGGCTTAAATCAGTGTTCATAACGTATTACAATTGGTGAAACGATCTCACAAAGATCGCTTTATAGGCGGGAGATAAAATGACAGATCCCGATCATTTTTTGCACTTTTTGATATTTTCGCAGATTCCTGCCGCTTGATATTTAGTTGGTAAATACCGATTGATTTGGTATGTTTGATACGCTAACTGTACAAACCGAAGATGAATAATTATCATAAATACCTGCATATACGAAATATTGACCGCGATTTGGGCTTTTATGTCACTACGGTTGGTTACAACAAAATAGAAAAACACGCACTTTATCCCGATGCAAGCCAACACCCGGCCGACCATGTCTTTTCGTGGAACAAGGGACGCATTCTTGATGGTTACTACCTGGTCTTTATTACCGGGGGCTGCGGGGTGTTCGAATCTGCCAACACGCCGCCCCAAAGCATTGAGTCGGGCACCTGTTTTCTTTTATTCCCCGGTATTTGGCACCGCTACAAGCCTAATCCAGCGTTTGGATGGGAGGAATACTGGGTCGGCTTTAACGGAACGTATCCGCAGCACGTTATGAATCGCTTATTTCAACCCGAATCGCCATTCATCAGGACGGGGCTAAGCAAGGACGTCATGGCTGCGTTTACCCAATTATTAAGTACGGTCTCACAGGCACAAATCGGATATCAGCAGGTTATTGCCGGCATCACGTTACAGCTGATCGGATTGCTTAACCGGATTAATCTCACAGAAAAAACGGACAACGACCCCGAATCTATCTGGGTGTCGAAAGCGATACTTACCCTTCAGAACGAACTGGCGAATCCCATCCGCATGGAAGATCTGGCTGCAGAATTCCCGATCAGTTATTCAAAATTCAGAAAGTCCTTTAAACGGCTCACGGGCAAATCGCCGAACCAATACCACCTCGATCTCCGCCTTGACAAAGCCGAAGAGCTCCTCAAAACCACCCGCCTTACCGTCACGGAAATTGGTTATCACACAGGCTTTGATTCGCCGTTCTATTTTTCAAGGTTATTTAAGAAGAAGTTTGGAATTTCGCCCAAAGCACTACGTAATCCCCACACTACTTCGTCAACCCGTACGTAGTCTCTGCTGACAAAACCGTAATCCCGGGTTTCCGAAGCGGTTGACGGCATTCATCTGACCAGGCGGGCAAACCGCCAACGATCTAAATTAGCACAAAATGCTAACTTTGCATGTTAGCGGATAACGGAAAGAAGTGCAAGGATCGATTACTGAAATGTACCCGTATCATAATAAAATAAAACAGCGGATCAAAAACGGCGAACTCACCGGTTTTGAAGTGGTTGAACGGTACAAGGCCATTTCTCCATGCCTTTTGTTGTATTTCAAAACCGAACCGATTGTAAGGCCCATCCGGGAACACCGGTTTGCCGAATATCGGCTCATTTTATCGGAACTGGGTTTAGACTTCGATGCGAAGTAGCGGCGCCGAGTCTATGCGAAAACACTGCCCAGTATGATGTCCTTAATGGCGGTTGGCTCTACCGCAGCTCCTTCCTGAGGCGTTTGGGTAATTAACACGGGGTAATAAGCATCGGGAACATTGACAGCCCCGTGCGATCCCTTGACCAATGTGGCATCCAACGGAATGACATCGAGCACATACCGGAACCCCAGCTTTTTCCGTAACAGTTTGTAAGCCGCGCGCCCTTTAGAAGTCATAAACATTTCCACCGGATCATAACCGGGTTTTTTATGAATATCCACCATACGCGCATAATCCGGAGCTACGTTATCATCCAACCAGAAGTAATAGGTAAACCAGCTATCGGGTTTCGCGACGGCAATCAGGTCTCCCGCCCTTTCATGATCGATGTGTGCTTCCCGTTTGGCCGTATCATCCAGTAGCTGCTCAACCCCCGGTACATTCTCCAACAGCTTTCTGACCTGATTCTTCACCTCGTCGTTCCGCGTATAGATATGCGCAATCTGATGATCAGATACGGCAAATGCCTGCGAGGCCCCTGCATCCAGCAATTCCAATCCGCGCTCCACGCGGATCCCCAGCAGACCGGCCTCACGCAAAATCCGGTTGATGTGTATGGGGCGCGATACCGGTACGATACCGTATTCCGATAAGATCATCACCTTGGCTCCCCGTTGCTCATAAAACTCAATCAGCTGCTTCAACAAGGCATCGATTTCTGCCACCTCCCTACCGATTTTTGCCAGGTCGGGGCCAAACTTTTGCTGGCAATAATCAAGATGCGGCAAATAAACCAAGCTTAAGGTAGGACTGTATTTTTCCTCTACGTACATTGCCGCGTCCGCAATCCATTTAGACGAAGCGATATTTGCACCCGGCCCCCAGAAATTAAACAGGGGAAATTGACCAAACGTTGCCTGTAATTCGTCGCGCAGCGATGCCGGATAAGAATAACAATCGGGCATTTTCCTGCCATCGGCCAGGTAATTGGGCCGTGGTGTTACCGAATAGTCGGCTCTGCAATACATATTGTACCACCAAAAGAGCTGCGCACAGGTAAAATCAGGATTCCTACGCTTTGCTGCATCCCAGAGGGATTCGGACTGCACCAGTTGGTTGGACTGCTTCCAGAACTTTATTTCGCTGTCGACACGATCGTACCAGCCATTACCTACGATGCCGTGTTCAGCCGGCCAGCGGCCGGTCACATACGTCGTTTGCACCGCTGTGGTAACCGCGGGCAGCATCGGCTTTATTTTCGTTAGGTGGTTTCTTTCCAGGTAGGCTTTCAGAAAAGGGGTATGTTCCCCGATCAACGCAGACGAGAGGCCTACCACATCCAAAACGACGGTTTTGTTCATGATCTTGTTTCCATTTCATTGAGCACCCAATGCAACTCGCGCGAGATGGAGTCGGCAATGGGCAATTGCAATTCATGAGGCAACACACCCCATGTATACGTTTCTACCTCTAAGTGGCGGGTGAGGGCGTATTCTCGTTGGATGTTCAATACGTCGCGGATATCCGATTGGGTCGATTGCAATCTACCCAAGTCTTCCAGAAATATTGGCACGTGGAAATGCGATCGCCACTCCTCGGTATTGGGGTCCCACAACGCATCCGCCGCGTCGGGTAAATCTTTAAACCTACGGATCGCCCCCCCTTTTTGCCGGGCAAGAACCTGGTGCAGGTAGGTGGGCTCATCAAACGCCTGGAAGGCTGCGCCGATTGCCGCACGGTCAGCTTCCTCCTGAGGAAGGTGCGCTTTGAGCGCTGCACTGATCTGGAACTTACCGATTTTTATTCCATGTCGGCCGAGTTCATCCACCACCGTCCGATGGTGTTCATAGCCCAATGCAAAATGGCAGACGTCATAACAAAGGCGCACATATCGCTTCAGGGCTTCGTCCGCTTCGCTTGGCGTCATCCCAAATTTGGCCGACAAATGTTTTACTCCCGTGGGAATCAACTCCGTCACGAACCAATCGATAAATTCCGGTCCGGTTTCCAGTACCCCGTCGGGTTCCGGCTCGATATCCAAATGCAAGGTTCGTCCGTGCTCCAGCCAGCGTTGATGCAGATCGGAGGCCACATCGACAATTTGTGCCGTTGCCCGCTTCCGCATATCCCGCCAAGCCGTCTCACTGTGGTTGTACCGATGGCGGTATCCCAGCGGCGATGTGGAGATACCCCCATCCATCCCCACCGGAAGCAGTTGGCCAAGGATGGTAAACAACCGCTTCGTGTATTGAAGTCGCTCGTCCGTTGTCCAATCGGGTGCATGGACGTGCTCTTTGACTTTTGTATCATGAAAAGCCCCGAAAGGAAACCCATTCAGGGTGAATACGTAACCATCCACCTGTGCCAGCCAATCTTTAAATTCCTCCAACCGATCGGGTTGCGCGAGTCTCGTGCTAGCCAAGTCGGCCAACCGCAATCCAATTCCCATCGGCTGTATGGGCGACACTTTCTGCTTGATCTGGGGAAAATGTATCCGCAATGACTCAAAATGCTGATCCCAGTCCTCTCCCCCGTGGATATTTGTACAATACGTTAATTGTCCGTATGCCGTAACCATTTCAGCTCACTAAATTGACTCCCTCTTGCAACGCTGCAGCCGCCCGCAATACTTCTTGTTTATCCAATTCATGCACCTCCACCCCACGTCCGATTGCCCGCAGTAACATGATCGTAAGGCGACCGCCCAAATGCTCACGGAATTCCTCCAAGCCGTTCAGCAGCGGATGACCCGTATCCGAACCTTCCAATAAGGGATGAAAAATGGGCAAGCCCAGCTCCTGCAAAGCAGTAAGCACCCGCTGCGCATCGTGCGGGGAAAGCATGCCAACGATAGCGGAATAAACCGTATCCAGCGCAATGCCAATCGCCACTGCCTCGCCATGCAGCACTTCAAAACCAGAAAGCTGTTCCAGCTTATGTGCGCTCCAGTGGCCGAAGTCCAACGGCCGGGATGAGCCGAATTCGAAAGGGTCGGCACCGGCAATGTGCTGAAGGTGTAACTCCGCGCATCGGAAGATGAGATAATCCATTGCGTCGCTATCGCGGCGGCGTAGCCGCTCGGCATGGCTTTCGATCCAGTCGAAGAAGGCCGCATCTTTGATCAGGGCGACCTTTACCGCCTCGGAAATTCCCGATAGCCAAGCACGGTCATCCAGGGTCAGCAAAAACAAATTATCGTTAAAAACAGCCACCGGAGGGCAAAAAGTGCCCACGAAGTTCTTTTTTCCCCGATAGTTAATACCATTTTTCACACCCATACCCGAATCATTCTGCGAGAGTACGGTGGTTGGTACGCGGAGATGACGGATACCCCTGTGTGCAACGGCTGCCGCATATCCCACGGCATCCAGCACCGCACCTCCGCCGATGGCCATAATATATGAGTGCCTATCAATCCCGTATCGGTCGACAGACTCAATCATGCGATCGACACTTTCCCAGTCGTTCTTAATCGCCTCGCCACCTGGCACCAGCAGTATATCTGCAACCAGCTGCACTGCGGGTCCCAAGCCAAAGTACTCCCGTACCCGCTCGGGGAGCGCAGGATGGCAGGCTACTACGCCTTCATCGATCACCACCAGCAATTTAGGGGCAATTCCCTCATTGCGCTGGGCAAAAAAGTCGCTAAGCAACCGGTTTTCGGGCGTAAATAGCCCCGAGGTAAAATAAATATCGTATTGGTACGAAACCGAGAATTTCTGTTTAATCGAAGACTTCATAAACAAATTAAGTAACAGCAAATAACTTGGCCAGCCAGATGGATAAGGGAAACAACAGCAAGGTTGCGAACGTCAATCCCCACATCCCCGCGGCTGCCGTCCAAGCGGCGTTCATAAAAATCAGTCCAATCACTCCATGCTTGACAGCTTTTCGGATATCGGCCGCTTCAAGCGAGCGAATGGCTTTGATCAACGGCGGGAATACAAACAAGATGAACGGCAATACCATTCCGATTGCCAATACGCTGCCTTGATAATGCACGCCAAATGCCACAATGCAAGCAACGACGACGCCATACAAGATGGCAGACGTTAGCAAAGGCGTCCGCTGCCCCCCGTGCACCTCCCCCCGACTGATGGTGGTAACTGCCGCGATGTAGATAACGGGCACACATGCCAAGAACCAAACCTGTTCGAGCGCCGCCCCTGAATAGCTTATACCAAGGAGTAGATTAAGCCCCCGACACATTCCCATGGTCAGGGGACCGGTAATTGCCTGGTGTTTGGCCCACTTGTCATACAGCAGGCACATCAGCACGATGGCGAGTGCTATTGCTGACGAAACGACTCCCACCGCGACCGCCGACGCGACCCCAAGGAGGAACAAAACTGACCCCAATATTGCCGCGCCACGCAATGACGCCCGCCCGCTGGGGATAGGCCGTTCCGGTCGTTCGCGGGCGTCCAGCTTAGCATCAAACACATCATTAAAAACCACGCCACCTCCATAAAGCCCGATGGTGGCGATAATGAGTGCCGTTAAAACGGAGCCATCCAACGTCGCGCCATCGGTCACAAACAATAAAGCAATGGAAACACCTGCCAACACATCCGAGATAGCCGTTACGATATTCGCCGGCCGCATCAATTGCAGGTACGGTTTTAGCCTTCCCATCCGTAACTAGGATATAATAATCGACCCTGCATCTCTGCGAGGCTGCTGCCCGCCACGCAGGATGGAATTCCCTTCAAACTTCTGCCCTTGATCGATCACCATATGCTCCGTTATCGATGATTCATCTAACTGTCCGCTTTGCCCAAAAGCGGTAACGGCATTTTTAAAACACACCTGTTCGATCGCCTCCCTTGAAATTCCGCTCTTGACCATGAGCGCCGCAGTTTTGGGTACTGCCAACGGATCGCTGATCCCCCAGTCGGCCGCGGAATTCACCAAAATGCGTTCGGGGCCATATTGTTTTACAATTTCAACCATCCGCTCGTTACCCATCTTGGTAAACGGGTAAATGGTGAAGGCCGCCCAAAAACCCTTATTCAGCACTTCTTTAACCGTTTCCTCGGTATTGTGATCGATGATGACCTTACCCGGATCCAGTCCGTGCTCCAGCGCAATGTCCATACTCCGGGAGGTACCCCGGGTTTTGTCGCGGTGCGGCGTATGTACCTGTACGGGAAGTCCCGCTTCTTTGGCGAGTTCCAACTGCAGCCGGTAATACTTCTCTTCGGCCGCGGTTTGGTCGTCAAAGCCGATCTCGCCCACTCCCACCACGCCTTCCTTATAGATAAAGAAGGGCAGCAGTTCCAAAACCTGTTCGGCCAGGGCTTCGTTGTTGGCTTCGCGGGAATTCAAACCGATGGTACAAAAATGTTTGATTCCGAATTGCGAAGCTCTAAATCGTTCCCAGCCAATTAAGCTGCTGTAATAGTCTCTAAACGTATCAATTCCCGTACGGGGTTGTCCTACCCAAAAAGCCGGTTCAATAACCGCCACCACGCCAGCATCGGCCATTGCCTGGTAATCGTCGGTAGTTCTCGACACCATGTGAATATGCGGGTCGAAAAACCGGAATCCTTTTACCAAATCCAAATCAAGCGCCATCCGTTCTCCCATCGATGCTCGATCGCGCTCACTGTAATTACACATATCTTAATTCGTTTGATCCAACCAGCCGTCCCAAGGTGTACCGGCGGTATCCGATAAATCCATTAACTCACTATTCTTTATTATTAATCCGGTCGCGGGGGCAAAGCTGCTCGACTGGAACGCGTACGCAATCGCCTTGCGCGTCAAAAGCTGTTGGCTTTCCTGTAGCAGCTGTTCCATGAGCCGGTACGCCCGGTCGTCCAAATATGGGGCGACCAATATCCACAAGAACGGATTGATGTGCCTTTTTGCTGCATGAAGTTCATATGCATAATCTATCAATGCAACGGCCAATTGTTCGTTGTTCCGTGCTTTCAGTCCGATGATTTGCGGGATATCCTCGTCCGTAAAGAATGCCTTCAACACCAGCTGGTTCCACGCGCCTTCATCCAAAAACCGACTCGGATACGCGTTATTCAACATTATCGCCTGCCGCACGGTCGCCATGTTGCTGCGGACGCCTTCCGTACAACGAAGCCGCCATGCCATCGGATAATGATAGACAGGCAGTGCTGAATAAAGTGCCACCAATTCTTCCATCTCGCCATATTGGAACAGTCGATCGATCAATGAAACGTAAGCAGTTTGTTCCAAAGGTGGAATATTCATGAGTACCCAAACCCGTATCAATCTCGGCAGCGACCAGTCTTTTACGTCGAGTGGCAATAGATCCGGGCGGATAGACACGGTTTCGTCAAACGTAATCCGCAGATTTTTATCCGCCGAACGCATCGTACGCGGAATGGCAGTAAAAACCTTGGCCAACGTATTCGGTTGCGGATCGTTGGCGATTCGGTTTACCTGCTCAACCAATGCCGACCACTCTTCTGCGGCGAGATATTTCGCCACCTGATCAGCCATCCACTCGGGAAGGATCACTTGCTTCACAGAAACGTCAGCATTTACATTATTCATAACGCTCGAGACAATTTATCCGACTATTGAATACAATCTTCAAAATTACGATTTTTCTCCTCATTGGCAATCCAAACGATGCCACACTTATTTTTTTAACAAGTCTTCTATACGCTCATCAGGGATCAGTGGGGTTACCCGCAGCAACTTGATACTTGAAAAGTCTGGATGCGAGGTATTCAGTACATAGTTAAATGCATCAGGAAGCACGGCTGACGGGACTTTCAAAATCGGTGATGCGTAACTTTCATACCAATCGTCACCGATTCGTTGGCATATACGGTAATCATGCGTATTGCGCCACCCATCCGGCAATCCGTGTACGTCAACAATCGTAGTTAACAGGGTATCAGGCGCATCGATAATCATGGTATTGAAATCTCGATTGAATCCACTGCCTTGACGGCGCAACATACTTTCCAAAAAAGCCAGCGGTATGGATTCCGCCGTGTAAATGACTTTTTTACCATCACTGTTCCAGCGGCCACTGAATCCTGGGGCAAACAATTTTCTACTGAACGCCTTGTATGCGATGCGATATAACAACATGGCATCTATTAGATTACATAGCCATGTGCGATGCGATCCAATTCAGCCATTACTAAGTCAACGCCGGATGGTGTATCCAACCAATCGATGGGTCTATCATCGCGGTTCCAGAACGGTTTATGCAACCATTGGTTCAACTCGGCGACACTCCCAAAGAGCGTTTCACCTTTATTATAAAGTGCAATCAGCTTTAGCAGATGCTCGCTCTCCACCCGTGCCAAAGGCTTTTGGCGTTCCTGATAATTACTTATCGTACGAGCAGAAAGATTAATCAATCGGGCCAATTCCTTTTCGGGTAATTGAGAAGTTTTTGCAAAATGATAAAAAACCGTAGGGCGGACACCTTTTCGGGCAGCAAAAAAAATCGCTTCGTCACTCGTGATGTCCAAGGATTTAAGTACGCTCATATCCGATCATCTTTACCACAAAGGTACCGAAAATATTCCACACTAAAAGCGAAAATTTTCAAGACCCGATTGATTAGCAATAAAACGTTACAACTGTTTCAACCGTATGTTTTTGAAAGCGATCTTCATCGGCGGCCCCACATGTACCTGAAATCCCATCAAGCCTTCCAGTTTACGATTTTTCTCATCATCGTCGGTCACTTCGCTCATTAATACGCCATTGACATAATGTTGCAGGTGATTTCCCTTGGCCACGATACGGAGTTCGTTCCAATCGTCGGGTTTAATATGGCTTTTGAGGGAATCCCGATCGCCCAAGGATCCGGTTTCTTTGCCGGCCGTCCAGATGTTCCCTTTTGCATAGTCACTGATGGCGCCTTCGACGGGAGGCAGGTGCATTTGCTGGCCGGGGAACGCCAGAATCGTACGGCCGCGTTCTTCGTAATTTTGCCCGGTGTATGTATTGGCCGCATCGATATCTGCCTGGTATCCGCGCAATGCATACGGGAGATCGGGCAGCTCCTCGCTGCGGTAATTAATCCCGCTATTGCCATTTCCGGTTAGCTTATATTCCGTAATCAATTCAAAATCTGCAGGCCTGCCACCTTCCCAAATAATAAACGAGTTACGTTCCAATTCCCGACCGGGTTTGATTTCTCCAACGATGGCTCCGTCCTCTACGCGCCATAGCGACGTATCGCCCCGCCATCCGGAGAGTGTCTTACCGTCAAAAAGATCCACAAAATCAGGCTGCGCTTCGGATTCAGCCTGATTTTTTTCTTGGCTTCCCCCCGACGTGCATTGTACAAACAATGCAGTCACTAAAA
Source organism: Parapedobacter sp. GCM10030251 (assembly GCF_042666505.1). Classification (NCBI taxonomy): domain Bacteria; kingdom Pseudomonadati; phylum Bacteroidota; class Sphingobacteriia; order Sphingobacteriales; family Sphingobacteriaceae; genus Parapedobacter; species Parapedobacter sp. GCM10030251. The sequence goes on from NZ_JBHTDN010000002.1 coordinate 302,666, forward strand.
CAAAGCCTCCGAGGCCCTTAAGGGCCCGGAGGGTAATTTTTGATTTCAACATATCGTATAATTAAAATTAATAACGTTTTCAGTCAATCGTCACCTCGGTTGCTTTCCAACTCCGTGACTTGGCGGATTCGATCACCGCTTCACATACTTTCTGCGTCTCGTATGCATTTTTAAAATCGGGCTGACAAGACTCGCCTGTTTCGAGGCTTTTCAGGAAATCGGCAGCTTGATGAACAAAGCTATGTTCGTAACCGATTCCCAGGCCCGGCACCCACCATTTATCCATATACGGATGGTCTCCGTTTGTGACGTGTATGGAACTCCAGCCTTTCACATCCGAATCGACCCCATTATCAAAATATTCCAATCGGTTCAAATCATGCAAATCCCACCGAATGGACGCATGTTCCCCGTTGATTTCAAACGTATACAATGCTTTATGACCGCGGGCATACCGGGTCGATTCGAAGAGTCCCAGCGCCCCGTTTGAAAACCGGCAATGGAAGATACAGGCATCGTCTATCCCTACGGGTTGCAACTTACCCGTTTCGTTGTGCACACGTTCCTTCACGAACGTTTCTGTCATTGCAGACACTTCCGTAATGCCCCCATTGAGCCACATGGCCGTATCGATGCAATGCGCCAGCAAGTCGCCGGTCACGCCCGATCCTGCCACATCCACGTCCATCCGCCAAGCAGCATCTCCCCCCTGGGGCAGGTCCGCATTGATTGTCCAGTCTTGCAGGAAATTGGCCCGGTAATGAAAAATCTTTCCCAATTTACCAGAGGCAATGATTTTCTTTGCCAAGGTAACCGCAGGCAGCCGCCGGTAATTATACCATACCGTGTTTGCCACCCCTGCCTTCTCTACGGCATCCACCATTTTCTTGGATTCCTCGAGATTTCTGGCCAACGGCTTTTCGGTCAGCACCATTTTGCCCGCTTCTGCTGCCGCAATGGCAATCTCAGCATGCAAGTGGTTAGGCGTACAGATGTCCACGGCATCGATATCGTCACGGGCAATCAACGTTCTCCAATCGGTCTCGTAAGATGCGAAACCCCATTGTTCTGCAAATGCCTTTACTTTTTCCTCCCGACGCGAACATACGGCCTGAAGCACTGGTTGATATTCCAAGTCAGGAAAAAAATTCGGTACACGGTTGTATCCGTTGGAGTGGGTTCTACCCATAAACCCACAACCAATTAATCCGATTCTCAATTTTTTCTTACTCATTTTTTTCGAGCTATCTAGTTATGTTTTTTTCTGATTTCGTTATTCCTGCCAGCCATGAGCTTCGCGAACGCTAATCAGCGCTGCCAGTATATCATTCCATGTCTGTTGTTTATGCAACACCTCGTTGGGGAACATACAACCGTCCCAGCAGATGTGCTTAAAAGCCTTTGTCAATTGACCGTTCTCGTCGCGCAGCCAATAACCGGCATCGTGTGCAATACTAAGTTTCCCGTTCGGGTCATTCGGCAGACAATGCCGTCCGGTCTTGTCGTGCGATCCCGACCCGAAAACCGTACCATCATTCTGGGCCACATGGAAGTCGATCGTCCACGGACGGAGGGCTTTGGTCAGTGTCTGAAGTCCTTCCTCCAGCGCCGCGCGATCACCCCACTCGAAATCGGCCGGCAAAATCCGGTCGTCAGGCTGATTGTATCCCAACAGGTAGAGGAACGTATGCGACATATCTGCCTGAAAGCCCATATTGGGCCGATCCACCGCCTCCAAGGTATTCAGCATCGTCCGCCAGCTGTGCATGCCTCCCCAACAGATCTCACCTTCGGCCGCCAGCTTTTCTCCGTAGTCTGCCGCTACGTCACAAGCCTCACGAAATGTTTCAGCAATCACCTTGGTATTTCCGACGGGATCCTTTGCCCAATCGGCTGGTGAACTGGAGGAATCGATCCGGACGACGCCATAGGGACGAACGCCCATTTCGCGCAGCTGCTGACCGAACTCACACGCTTTACGCACCATATCCACAAATACCGTCCGGCTTTCTTTACTTCCCATAGCCGATCCTGCCCAAATGGGCGCAACCAGTGAACCAATCTTCAGGCCGTGTGCCGAGACTTTGTCTGCCAATCGTTCCACTTCCGCTTTTCCGCCATTGATGTTTACATGCGGCTCCAGCAAGCCAATGTCCACACCGTCGAATTTTACCCCGTTCACTTCGGCCGCCGCCGTGTAGGCCAACAGATCATCAAACGGGATCACCGGTTCAGAACCTTCTCCCTTGCCTACGATTCCCGGCCAAGTCGCATTGTGAAGCTTCGGAAAATTGTTATTTGTATCCATATCTCTTTTGTTTTTCTCTGGTTCACGAAATAATTTACGATAACACGAGGTCAGGATTGCCCGGACCAAAATGTTTCAGCATGACGATTGGATCCGTCTTTGACCGGTTTACGATCTTTACGCCCGCCTGCGCGGCACGTTCGCTCACGAAATATTCGTCGTGCGTCAATTGGCCATAGCGGATCAGTGCCGGTGTTTCGATGTCCCATACGCCCATGGTTCCATGTCCCTGCATCATGATCATGCCATATGCCGCAGCATCCCGGATGACTACCGTTGCTCCCGGAAGTACGGTCAATTCTTTCGCACTGAATGCATCCGACTTGTAGCATATCCATTTCTCAACATAGCCGGCATCGCGCATCTCCGCTTCGTTCCGCACCGGGATAGGTGCCATGAACCGGTTTTGCATGGTATTGGGGTCGAGGTTCAGCTCCCAATCCAACACATCGATCAATTCGTCGAAGTCGCCGATCCGATCTTTCGGCGTACCGTTCCAAAGGAGTTCTTCCGGGATGATCGCCTCGTTTACCAGCGATTGATACATCGCAAACACATCGGAGGCCTTCTGCGGCTCGTAGGTACACAAGCTTCCCGGCGCGTGCAGCAGTCCGGGAGGAACATCCCATCCCGTACCTGGCTCAAGCCGATACGCCTGTGAAAAATTCGTGATTTTATTGTCGCCCTTCGTGAAGTTGACAAGGCATTCCCGAATCTGGTCCTTCGTTGTTCCCGGTGCTAAGCCGATAAAGGTGTAGGGGTAGTCGCCACCGTGGTTATTCAGCTGTGGCGGGAAATAATAGGCCTCGGGCTTACCTTTTTGTCCGATCAGTGCCGCCTTCTCGTCGTTATGGTGTACGTGGTGGGGTAGCGGCCCCATGTTATCAAAGAATTTCGAATAAATCGGCCAGCTTTGGTATTCATCCCAAAGGCGGGAACCAATCAGTTCGCCTTTTAGCTCATCGACCGCGTCCTTTAACAGGAATTGCTGCGTACGCCCACCGTCTTCATAGACCACGGGGCTCAGCCCCTCATTTTCTCCCGTAAGCGGGCCATTTTTCGCCGGTGTTGTCGATGAAAACCAACGTTCGTCTATGCCGCCACGCGCGCCTCCCAATACGTAGTAATCGTCGGGATGAAGCTTAATACGCCGGCCCGGTACACAAAACGACCGGGGCACCCACGTCGGGGCCAAGCGTAATATCCCTTCCCCCTGTTCCAATGAACTCTTTGCTAACTTACTTGTTTCCATGTAATGATTGATAATTTATGGTTAAATTTACTTATTATACGTCATAAATAGGCGCTTATTGCCTGTTAATAGCCTTTGTTTTGTATCAAATTTGTATTATTCCGCACTTCCGCTGTCGGTATGGGAAAGAGCAGTTCCCGTTCTTTTAAAACCGGTCCATAGGAAAATTTATGTCCTACGTAGTCTTCAAACTGCTTAGTTTCGACATTAAATGCCTTACGCAAACGGACCATATCGTACCAGGTTTTGTTCTCAAAGCACAGTTCATACCACCGTTCTTTCCATATCGCTTCCCGCAACTGATCCTTTGACAACCCTTCGAGGTCTTCCAGATCAGCCCGCGACCGGATGGCATTCACCGCCCCGTAGGCATCCGCCGTAGGCCCATTCACCTCGTTGGATGCTTCCGCATAAGTCAATAATAGGTTGGCATAGCGCATTACCGGCCAATTCAGGTCGCTGTTTGCCGTGCTCGTCTGCGCTACTTCATCAAAGTGCTTCCAAATGAAATACCCACCTAGGTTCACCTCCTCATTCCTTCTGTCCTCATGCGTAAACTTCGTATAGAAAAATTGCTTTTCCTTCGCACGGAGGTCGCCTGTCTCGTAAGATCTCACAAAATCCGCTGTAGCGTAGATACCTCCCGTTTCATCAGAATACTGCGAAATGTTCTTGTTATAGGGTATGATCGAAACCTGCCAATTACCCGGAATTAACTGGGTCGCAAACTGGATCATAAAAATATTCTCTCCCACGTTTTTCATAGCGGGGTCATGCAGGTCGTCGTAGTTGTCAAACAGTTCGAACTCTCCTGACTCAATCACCTCGTTGGCCTTTTCTGCGGCTAGACCGTAATACGCTTCGCCTTTTTGCAGCGGGTAACCAGCCATGGTCAAATATACCTCCGCCAGCAGGGATTTAACTGCGCCCAAGCTCACCCGGCCCGAAGCGTCTGTCCAAGGCATTCCGGATGCTTCCGCTGTCTGGAGATCCTGAACAATTAACTCATAGACCGCCTCCGGGTCGGCCTGCGACGGCCGCAACTGTTCGGACTCGAGGTTTACCGGTTCCGTAACTAACGGAATATGTCCAAACATCCGGATCAGCTCAAAATAGTACCATGCCCTTAGAAAGTGGGCTTCCCCCAATAGCCGGGTAGCTTCTGCTTCATCCATTGTGATTTCCGGAATTTTGGCAATCGACAAATTCGCATTGGCTATTCCCCGATAGTAACTCTGCCAATAGGTTGCGCCGTATCCATTATCCGACGTGTTATTGAGATCTTTGACAAAATAGCTGTTTGCAGCTTGTCCCAAATCGGTCGCTGCCAGTCCCGTGGCAAACTCGGTCATCATCCAGGCTCCCCCATTAAAGCCACTGCTTAGCGGGTCGCGCATGCTCGCATATATAGCGTTCACGGAACTCCGCGCATGTTCAGGTTTTGTGAAATATTGCTCAACGGTAAAATTGGTGGGATCGGCTTCTTTCAGGAATTCGGAGCAGCCGCCCCATACAAATGACCCTACTCCGAGCGTCACTGTTATATATCTTAATGCAAGTGTGTTCATCGCTTCTTCGTTTTACTATTACCTACCTTTACAGTCCAATATTTAATCCGAGCATGAATACGCGTGGCCGGGGATAGTCATACAATCCATATCCCTGACCAAAGGCAGAACTGGAATTGGAAACTTCCGGATCGAAACCACTGTATTTGGTCGCGACGAAAAAATTCTGGACAGACCCAAAAATCCGAAGTCGTTGTAACTTCAACCGCGAAGCGAAGCTCGCAGGCACCACGTATCCAAGCAGCAGGTTTCTGCCCCGGATGAAAGAAGCATCTCTTACTTTGTGGCTATCGTCGTATGTATCATAACCGGCCGGGATGGGGCGGATCTGCGCAATCGGGGTATTTTGATTCTCTTCCGTCCAAGCGTTCAACACCGTTTTATAACTGTTTGCGATACCCTGTCTGTCTTCTATAGAGTGGATACTCCGGTCGAGCACATCATTGCCATACATAAACTGCAGGTCCACCGTCAATGACCATGCTTTATAGCGGAACGTATTGAGGAAGGTACCGAATCCATCTGGAATGCCTTTCCCGATAATGGCCCGGTCGTTATCATTAACCGCACCATCGTTATTCAAATCCAAAAACTTGACATCGCCCGGCAGCGCGTTATAGATCGCCGCCTCCTCGGCTTCGGCGGTAGACCACGTTCCGAGGTGCACTCGCCCGAAAAATGACCCTACCGGCTCACCAACCCGGACGATCGTTGCCGCGCCCGGAAAGATGTCACTTCCTCCGGAAAGTTCCAGTACCTTGTTTTTGTTGATGGAAATATTAAAGGTCGTGTTCCACGAAAAATCGTCCGACTCGATATTGGTGGTATTGAGGCCGACTTCTATTCCCCGGTTCTCCATGCTACCGATGTTCGTGAAGATACTGGCGTATCCACTGGTCTGCGGCAGCGGTGCATCCAGCAGCATGTCATCGACCTTCCGGCGGTAGATATCCACTTCGAGATTTACCCGGTTGGTAAAAAGTCCCAGTTCCAGACCTACATCCACCTGATGGGTCTTTTCCCACCGCAGGTCCGGGTTGGGCATGCGCCCCACACCAATACCGATTTCGCGCGACCCATCGAAAATAACGGGGTAGTTGTTCATACCGGCAAGCGCCCGATAGGCAGGAATTTCGGAGTTACCCGTAGCTCCGTAACTTGCCCGTATTTTTAGGTTGGAAATCGCCGGCAGGTCCTGCATGAAGGGTTCGTCGCTAACCCGCCACGCAACCGCCGCCGATGGAAAAAATGCATATTGATTCTGCTCGCCGAATTTTGATGATCCATCGATCCGACCGGTAAATGTCACCAGGTATTTACCCATCAACGCATAATTCAATCGCGTAAAATAGGAATTGAGACCATACCCCTCTGCGATGGACCGTGGTGCCAATGCGGTTGCACCAGCCCCAAGGTTGTTAAACTGAAAATAGCTATCGGTAAAACCCTCGGCGCTGGCTTCGCTTTCAAAGCGGCCGACATGCTGCCAGGAAAGTCCCAGCATGGCATTCAATGAATGAATGTCGCCGAACTCTTTCTTATAGGTCAGGTAGTTTTCAAATTGCCAGGAATTGAACCGATTATTGATCACCGAAGCGTTTCCATTGGTTGATATGTATTGCATTCCCGCGGCTGCGAAGTAATCTCGACGCTGGTTGATCACATTCGTACCGAGGATAGACCTCAGTTCCAAGTTTTCAGCAAATCGGATGTTGGCATACATGTTGCCGAGCATGGTTTGTGTGCGCAGGAAAAACAAGCGATCTTCGGCTACACGAAGCGGATTGTCGCCTCCCTCCATACCCGGGTAATCGCGATTGCTTGCCCACGAACCGTCCGAGTACCGCACGGGGATGATGGGCAAGGCCTCAAGAATCTGCCGAACCATCGTAATACCGCCCCCATCCAACTGGTCAATTTGCTTCTCATTCTGATCGTTGTATCCCAATGTTCCACCCACCTTCAGCCATTCTTTGATTTCCGTATCAAACACAAAGCGCCCAGCATATCGCTTTTGCCACGAACCGTATATGATCCCGTTTTCGTTGCGATAGTTCAAGAATGCGCCGTAACTCCCTTTTTCATTTCCGTTCGTAAATCCCAACTGATGGTTTTGTGAAAAGGCCTCCTGGAAAGCGACTTCTTGCCAGTTGGTGTTATACAATGGATTACCCTGCCCGTCAAAGAGCCTTGGGTCGGTACGTTTGGTCCTTGGATCAACATACTTTGTCCCGTCTTCCCAGCCATCCGGATCAAATTTTTCGGCGTTGGCATAGGCTATTTCCTCCACCCGCAAAAATTCTTCGGAACTCAATACCGGCAATAGCTTGGGAGCCGTGCCAATGCTGAAATCCGCGTCATACGTTAACCCGCCTCCGCCCGGAGTTCCCCGCTTTGTGGTGACCAAAATAACGCCATTGGCTCCCCTCGCACCGTATATGGCGGTAGAAGAAGCGTCTTTCAATACTTCGATCGATTCGATGTCATTCGGATTTATATAATCGATGGGAGTACTGCCATTCTGGAGCCCGGCCGTCGTTAGGATAACCCCGTCAATCACATACAGCGGATTGTTGGACACACTGATGGAACTCGCTCCGCGTATCCGGACATTCGTCCGCCCCCCGGGTCTCCCGGAGTTCGATGATATGGCTACCCCCGTCACCCGACCGGCTAAACTCTGGTTAAGCGATGATGCCGGCCGTTCCTGTAATGCATCGGCCCGCACCGTTCCGACTGCGCCGGTTAAGTCGGACTTGCGCTGCGTTCCATAACCCACGACCACCACTTCATCGAGGTCTGTCTGACTTGATTGCAACGTCACATTAAGGGGGGTTCCTTTTGCGGGAATTTCCTGCGATGTATATCCCAGCGCGCTCACTACCAGCACCGCATTTTCATTCTGCAAGGTGATCGTATACTGGCCCTGGTCGTTCGTACTTGTGCTGTTACCGGTGCCCTTCTCGGTGATCGTAACCCCGCTGATTGGGTTCTGGGAACCGTCGGTCACCTTTCCGGTAATCGTTTGTTGTTGGTGGTACAATTCAGCCCTTCCGAGCTGAACTGTACCCACTACCAATCCGATAAGCATACATGCCACACGGCTTCGCCAACGCAGCTGTTTCACGGAGAAACCACCATTGCTACTGATTTGTTCTGCTTTACATTTGGTCATAACTAATTGGTTTTAAATTAACACCTCGATCAATTGTTATCCTAAGAACTTTCGATACTGAGTAGAATGAAGACGTCGGTCGAACTCATCCGATTGATGCCTTCTTAATTTTAAAACAACGGTTACACACGTTAGCGAACTGTTATCAATATCTGTTATAATGCGACGTTTGTAAAGTCGTGTGCCAAATTTTGCATGTACCTACCCCATCCGGCGTCTTGACGTCGATACCGGTTGATAGCGCGGAGGCTATCGCCTATTAAAGATTAAAAGTTATTCGATACCGCTTAATGTATTGCCTGCGGTGCAGCAGTCTCTACGGCTTTATTTTTTAATGACTTCTGCCAAAAGAAGAAAATGATAAACAACACAATTAAAATAGCAGGGAACGAGACCATTTTGCTCAACGCATCCTGTCCCGTAGCAAGCTCCAATGCTGAATCCGTCAATCCGGCGGCAGCGTTCTTTTCGCGGGCTCCGTCAATCCAACCCCCGATTATCGGCTGAAAGATGGCTGTCGAGAACATTCCGATTCCTCCGATAACCGACATCCCTAAAGCACCACTAAGCGGCACCCGCTGTGCAACGGATCCCACCATCACAGGCCAAAAGAAGCAGACGCCTATTGCAAATACCACCGCTGCCAAGTAAGCGATCGGTCCGGTTACCACACTAAAGAGGTAGATTCCTATGGTCGCGAAAATGGCACTTCCCAACAACACGCCCGTCTGTCCCAATGTCCGTACTACAGGACCGGCGAAAAACCTACCCACGGCCATTAATCCGGTGGTCAACGCCAATATCAACATGCTGTCAGCACCACTATGGCTCATAACGATCGATACCCACTGCTGAGGCCCAAACTCGCTGATTGCGGTAAGCGCCATACAGAAAAACAAAAAGAGAAAGGTTGGCGTCAACATCGCTTTAAAATTCTGCGCTAAGGAGGTCGCACCTTCCACTTTGGCCTTAGGGAATGTCTTACCATAGAACAGTATGACATAAATGATCGTAGGAATCATCAATACCCACATTTGGGTTTGCCATTGCTGGAGAAATCCACCTGCTTCAGTCATGAATTTAGAGATCAGTGCACCCAGCAGGATGCCTCCCGGGAACCACATGTGAAACCGGCTCAACATCTTGTTCATTTTAATGTGATTGTCGGAATACATATCCGCAATCATCGGATTACAAGCCGCTTCGGTGCACCCGTTACCAAACCCGATGAACAACGTAGAGATCAATAAGCCCGTGTATCCTCCCGAATAAATGGTTAACAAAATCCCCAACGTATGCGCAACAAACGCCACCCGCATAATGTTCTTGGCCCCGAAAGAATGGTAAACCAATCCTCCGATAATCATGGAAATCGGGAATCCCAAAAACCACATGGAATTAATAAATCCTAGCTGTTCGGCCGTCAGGTTGAATTGTTCGCCTAATTGAGGCAGAATACCTGCCCGGATAGCAAAGGTAAATGCCGTCGTTATGAGCGCGAAACAAGATCCATTGAATAAGGCACTTCTGTTAACGTTTTCGTTCATTTTTTGTGAGTTTTTTAATTGGTTATTATTATTTTTCTTTACACTGGTCAACCCAGCGAACCCCATTCGCCGGATGCTGACAAAAAAATCCGCACGAAAGATACCGATAAATCGGTAAAAACCGCAGGGGTTTTATCAGCTTTGCAGTTCAAAGAAAAAATATTTCCCCTCGTAAGTCTATAACCGCCGAGCACGGAGCATCTATAATCCAAAGGTAATCTTCGGATCTTATAACTCCGTCCTGCGCTTTCCTGCTTATGGTAGAAGGATAGACCATGACAGTTAATTCTAAAAAATAATATATATTCGTAGTGTCAGTATACACGAATAAACACTGCAGTATTATAAACTTAAAATCGGTCGGCAGACCTTTGTTTTCCACTAATAAACGAGTATGGACAGTTGCTTTTATGGAGTATTGAGAAGAAACGTTACATCCTTTGGATTTCTCGCCATCGCTTTATGCTTGTTTCAATGCACAAACACGTACCGATACGGTGATGCACTGAAACTGAAAAAAGACGCACACATCATTTTGATTGGCAACAACCTCGGGTCGAGAATGATGGATTTCGGTCATTTTGAAACAGAAATGCAACTCCGGTATCCGGATAGTTTGTTATATATCCGAAACATGAGCGACGGAGGCAATACGCCCGGCTTTCGTCCGCATTCGGGCCGCCCCTCCCCCTGGGCTTTCCCGGGTGCCGAAAACTTTCAGACCGAACTAACGAACGACCCTAACGCACAGGGACATTTTGAAACGCCCGATGAATGGATTACGCGGCACAAGGCCGACATCATTATCGCCTTTTTCGGATCGGTTGAATCGTTCGACGGCCCGGCAGGTATCCAACGCTATAAAAGCGAACTCGATGCGTTTGTAAAACATACGTTGCAACAGCGATATAACGGTGAATCGACACCGCAATTGGCCTTGGTATCGCCCATCGCCTTCGAGGACCTCTCTGCAAAATACGACCTGCCCGATGGTAAAACGGAAAACGAACATCTTCGGTTGTACGCGCAGGCGATGAAAGAGGTGGCAGACAGTAACCAAGTGCTTTTTGTCGACATGTATACACCGTTCAAAAAGCTTTTTGGCAAGGGTGATCAACAGTGGACGATTGATGGCCTGCAACTCAATGAGGAAGGGTATAAGAAGTTCTCTTTGCTATTGGCGGATGCCGTCTTCGGCAACGAAAAAGTGAAAGACAATTCTCTCCGTGGGTTGGTACATGCCGCGGTCATGGAAAAAAACTGGATGTGGCATAAAGACTTTAAAATGCCCAATGGCGTTCAGGCTTTCGGCCGTCGTTACGACCCGTTCGGACCGGATAATTATCCTGCGGAAATCGCCAAGATCCGGGAGATGACCGCCATCCGCGACCAAGCCATTTGGAAAGCCCTTAAGGGAGAACGCATGAACCTGGACAGTGCCGATGCGCTGACAACAAAACTTCCCGAAGTAAAAACCAATTACGTACCGAGCGGTAAAAATGGCATCCCCCGGTATCTTTACGGCGAGGAGGCGCTCAGCAAATTCCAAATGGCGCCTGGCTATAAAATTGAACTTTTTGCCTCCGAGGAAGAGTTTCCCGAGCTTGAAAAGCCGATGCAAATGTCTTTCGATAATCAGGGACGGCTCTGGGTCGCGATTATGCCGACCTATCCCCATTGGAAACCGGGGGACCCTAAGCCTAACGATAAAATCCTCATTTTCGAAGACACCAACAACGATGGCAAGGCCGACAAACAGACCGTTTTTGCGGATAGCCTCCACCTGCCGGTCGGATTTGAAATTGCTCCCGAAGGTGTATATGTTTCGCAGGGCACTGATTTCGTACTGCTTACCGACACGGACGGCGACGGTAAGGCAGATAAAAAAGAAGTGTTGCTAAGCGGCTTCGACGACCACGACACGCATCATGCACACCATGCGTATACGACCGATCCATCGGGAGCTATTTACATGGGAACGGGCGTGTTTCTCGTCAGTGACATCGAAACCCCCTACGGCACGGTCCGTACGACCAACGGAGGTTTCTTCCGGTACGATCCCAACCGCCGCAAATTGGAATTTGCCCAGCTTTCCATTCCGAACCCGTGGGGGATCGCTTTTGATGACTGGGGGCAGAATTTTTATGCCGAAACCTCGGGGCCAGCGGTCAGCTGGATGATGCCCGGCTCGGTGAAGCCCATATATGGCATTTTCACTCCCAAATCGCGCAACCTGGTTGAAGAGGCTCATCAGGTACGTCCCACTTCGGGATTGGAGTTTATTTCAAGCCGTCACTTCCCCGATGACGTTCAGGGCGATTACCTCATTAATAACACCATCGGCTTTTTAGGCACCAAACAACACACGCTTGAAGACGACGGAACAGGGTATAAAAGCCATCACAGACAAGATCTTATGCGATCAGAAGACCCCAATTTCCGACCGGTTGACCTGGAGTTTGCCCCCGATGGCTCGCTCTATGTCATCGATTGGCATAACGTCCTGATCGGCCATATGCAACACAACCAGCGCGATCCGCTGCGCGACCATACCCACGGCCGGATTTATCGGATCACGTATCCTTCAAGGCCTTTGGTAACGCCTGCTTATATAGCGGGCGCCCCCATCGACACCCTGCTGGACAATTTGAAGTTGCCCGAATACCGATCCCGCTATCGCACACGCCGTGAACTTCGCGGACGGGACTCCTCCGAGGTATTGGCGCACCTCAAAACCTGGGTCAAGAACCTCGACAAAAATGATCCCCGCTATGAACACCATCTATTGGAGGGGTTATGGGTGAGCTGGGGACTTAACCGCGTGGATCAACAACTTCTCCACGAGCTTATACGCGCAAAGGATTATCGGGTACGTGCGGCAGCGGTACGCGTGGTGCGTTATACCGGTCACCAGGTAGCTGATCAAGTCGACTTATTGAAAGAAGCTGCTGCCGATGAACATGGGCGTGTCCGCCTAGAAGCGCTGGTAGCCGCATCCTGGCTGGATAAAGAACCGGGGCTAGCAATTCTGGATGTGGCGGCAAAGAAGCCGCTGGATGATTGGATGGCCGATGCCTACGGGGCAGCGTTTGCCCGTCTGAACGGCGATATCCACGGAAAACCCAAAACGGAACAAGCGGTGGCCTCCCATTTAAAAGGCAAGGACCTCGAACTTTACAAAAAGGGCCAATTGCTCTATGCGCAGGATGGTTTCTGCGAAACCTGCCACCAAGCCGATGGAAAGGGACTTCCGAGTTCGGGCTTCCCGCCCCTGGCGGGTAGTCCTTGGCTGGATAACGATGACCGCTTGATTAAGTTAACGTTAAAAGGTATGCAGGGACCGATGGAAGTTCTCGGCCACCAATATTCCGGACAGGTGCCCATGACGCCGTTTGGCGGCCTGATGAACGATGAGGAAGTGGCTGCCGTACTCACCTACGTTAAAAATTCGTTTGGCAATAAAGGCACGCCGGTTGATCCGGAAAAGGTGAAAGCCATACGGGCTGCAATTGCCGACAAAAAGGGATTCTATCACCCGGATGAGCTGCTTAAAGAGCACCCGCTATCAAAATGATTGAACGGGAAAAAGAGCGCAATAAGAAACTTGGGGGGTTGTCTCACGGCGAACAGGCATAAAGATCCCCAATTTTTCCACCCTTGCCGAAGCTTTCCCCGGGATAGCCAGGGAGCTCGATGCATACTCCATGCTTACTTGATGCATACAGGATGCTACCTTGGTCTGCTCCCATGCGATTGAGTAAACAACGAGTATGCATTGAGTTAGCACTGAGCTCCGAAGCGGGTTCCAGGCGGTCTCCGGTATGAGTTACCTAATATTAGGCACCAAAGTGCGTCCGCAGAAACGAGATCCCATTGACGGCAATCGCTTCTCGGGAAGGCTCAAAGTTACGCCAGATAGAGGCTGCTTTGGCAATGACTTTAACTGCTGGCGTAAAGGATTCGATAACCAAACTACCTGAGTAATCGATATCTTTCAAAGCATCCCGGATGCCTACCCAATCGATGTGATCATTTCCCGGCGCGCCCCGATCACAACCGCAGGCGTGCACGTGCAACAGGTGTTTTCCCGCTCTCCGGATCGCTGCCGCCGAATCCTTCTCTTCGATGTTCATGTGGTAAGTGTCCAGTAGCAGTCCCACCGCGTCATGATCCACATCGCCAACCAGCCGGAGTGCTTGTTCGCACGTATTGATAAAATCCGTCTCATATCGATTCAAAGGCTCTATTGCCAATTTCTTCCCCAAGTCGCCCGCACGTGCCGCCAGTGTTTTTAGGTGCTTCACAACGACATCCCATTGCGACTTGTACGCATCTTCCGCCGTTTGCTCCGCCCGGCCCACAGTCGAATAAAGCGGCCCAACCATCACCGGGCAGTCCAATACAGTCATCACATCCAATACCTGACTAATATAATCGATTGCCTGCTGCTGCTCCGCTTCGTTACCACGTAAATCGCGGCCGGGTCCCATTGCGGCACAGATTGAGGAGCAACGCAGACCGTTGTCGTCGAGTGCTTGTTTGATCAGATGCGGATCTATGTGGGAAGCATCCTCGAGGGCAATTTCAATGGCATCGCATCCCCAGTCCTTAAATTGCCGGATGATATCGATGCGTTCATTGGTAAAGGGAGAGGTCAGTAAAAATGTATTGACGCCAATTGGTAACATGTTCTTTTTATTATAGTATGGACAAATTCGGGTATGTATACTGTTCTTATTTGAGCCGGTAATCCGCTGGAAAGCTACCTTTTTTGAAGCTATCGAATCCAAACATTGTGGGTTGATAAGGCGAAATAAAGGCAACATCTGCCTTTTCCGGAATGGGTTGATCAACCGCCCAAAAACAAGCATTTATCAGCAATCGCCGCAAATCTTCATTTAACAGATCTATTGATGCGCCCATGGTGGTTGTAAAAGCTTTCCCCGACTTTCCGCCTTCTAGGACATAGTTTCTGGTCCAGGCGACCGGTAACGCCTCTTTATCCTCGTTGATGGGTGCATCCGCCGTCATACCGCTGGTAGACTGTCCGTATATCAGTACCTCGGCATCCTCCAACGGCCCTACGGTATAGACATCGGTGGGCACCCAAATATCGGAGACGCCATTTAATATCGGATTGGCCGCAGCCGTCTCGTTGTTCACGCCGCGCGTACCCTCTTTGCCATGGTCACCGTGGTGGCTAACCCAAGTTTCTCCCAGAACGATCTTGCCGAATCCTTGTTCCCAACCCGGCACCGAACTCTGGAAGTCGTATTTCGCGTAGGGGTCGCCGGGATTCTTCTTATAATGGAATGCATGTGTGGACGTACGCAGGCCGATCACTGGCTTTCCTGCTTTTAAATACGCGTCGATATAACGCATTTGATGCGGGGGTAATTCACGGAACCGCGTAAAAATCACCATCAGATCGGCCGACTCGAGTTTTTCAAGACCCGGAATATTAGATTGCTCGTTCGCATCAATTTCACCGGTCAACGAATCGATCGAAAACAATACCGTACACGTAAAACCAAATCGCTTAGCCAGTATCTGGGCCAGCATGGGCAAAGCTTCTTCGGAGCGATATTCTTCATCGCCGCTGACGAAGACAATGTTCTTGCCTTTGCCGGGACCTTCCTCTCCCTGATAAGTCACCCATTGTTCTGCTTCAGGTTGCCGCTCCCGCTCCGCAGTAGCTCCTGAACAACCCGCAAAACCACACACCACGACTAACAAAAAGAGCATCCCTATTTTTTTTCCTTTGTTCATGAATATAATTGATTAAAGGGTTATTATAATGGCTCTAAAATAACGATTACTTACTAAAATCTGGCACGTGATTTCGGATTTATGCCGGCGCACGTTGGTGGCTTACTGCTTACCTGTACTACGCTGTAAAAAATCAGCAATATCTGCCGGCTGGTCCATAACCCGCACTACCAATTCGTATTCCCTTCGTTCGTGGGGCGCTAACCAAATCAGCGCCCCGTTTTTCCGGGCCTTAGCTTGACCGATCGGCGGATGGGTACCGGGTTCCAACCCCACCACATACTCCCCCGGTCCCCAATGCTGCCAGTTGGTCAGCCAAGGCATCTGTGCCTTGTTGAATTCGATCGACAATGCGATACCGATATGCGGATTATGAATTCCACAGTAGCATTTCCCTTCGTCATCGGCGGTCACATCAATGAACGCCGCTTCTTCGCCGGCTCCTACGTGGTCTTTAAGGGGCGGACTCCCCTTCCGGAAAGGTTGTCCGTCTTTAAAAATCTTGGCCTTGTCTACCCCTTCACGCGATTCCCATGCCCCCTGCCAGCAAATGTCTACCCCTTCGTCAATCAAAGGCCATCCCAAGTTCATGTGATAAAGTAACATGTGGGGAGCTGGTGTATTTCCATGGTTGATAACCTCGTCGTGGATCCGAATGGCGGGTTCGCCCAGTCTACCCGAAAGGGTGCGCCTCAATACCAGTTGCGTTCCCAGGGGTCTGGATTGTTTGACAATGCCCGTAATCTGCATATCCAGCCGGCCCCTGAGCGGGTCCGGCTGGATGATCGATTCGATGGTGGCCGGCAGCCCGCTGAACTGGCTATGGAGCCCCCGGTCGCCCTGTTCGTCTGATTCAGGACCACCGACATGGTCCAAGCCGCACGTCGTCAGCAATCCCCCTCCAAACCCGTTGAGCCACTCGATCCCCCGGTAACCCGTGGGACTCGGCGCCACCACGCCCAGATGGCTGATCCAGGCAAGGCTATGGGCATTGTAAAACGCATCTGCGATATCCAAGCCCCGGTCAATGACGACTTTATACCGAAGGCCGGCGCCGGTATTTACCCAGGCAATGCGCGTGCCTTTGCCCGGGCCGTTATCCAAAATCGCCGTCTCAATGCCCCCGACCTGCATGGGATTGGACACTTTCTCTTTCCAATCTGTCATCTTACCCGCTTATTTACTTTTTATACACTGGGCTGTTTTCATTTCCGCCAGCCATCAGATAGGCCATCAAGTCTTTCAACTCCTCTTCATTCAGCACGTTGAGCGTTCCCGGAGGCATGGTCGAAACCTTGGCTACTTTGATCTCAACCACATCTTTCTTAGGAATTTCTTTCAATACCTGCGGTGCATACGGATTCTGTGACACCGAATACACATCCCCCTCCTGGCTGATCAACCTACCCAATACGGAAGAACCATCTTTCAAAACCAGCACTTTGGATTCGTATTGATCCGAAATGACTTTATTCGGCTCGATAATAGCTTCCAGCATGTCATGGACGGAGAATCGCGTTCCCAACTGCGTGAGATCCGGTCCGATCGCACCGCCCTCACCCTGCATCATATGGCACGATGCACAACGTACAGCCGCGAACAGTGATTTCCCTTGCTCAAAATTTCTTTCACCTTTGTCCGCCTCCACCGCCTTCGCCGCTTCGTCAATTTTCCAGTTCCGCCCCGGTCCTTTTGGTGGTACAATGTTTTCTAACAGCGCTTTGCCGGATTCGGCAAGAAGCGAATCACCGGAGATGGTATTGTAGTGATCAAATTGATCTTTCGGCACTTTTTCGAGCGCCAGCTTACGTGCCGCATCGATAAAACCGATATAGCTGTTACCGCCTTTGTAACCGAACGCATTGTAAAACCACTTGAAATAGTGCTCGTACAATTCAGGAGTCCATCCTGTCGATGCTTTGCTGAGCGCCGTAGCAAAATAAATCTGCTGGGCCGGAGGGGTCTTAGCGAGCGTGCCGGCGATGTCCATGCCATATTGCGGATTTCGCAGGATCAAATCAGACGAGTTGGTTAGGGTGGCCATCAAGGTGGTCGAATCGTCCTTCGCACTATCCAGTAACGACAACGTTTTTTCTACCGCATAAGGTGCCCCGATCTGGATCAATACTTTGCTGAACTCCCGATTGAGGGCATTGTCTGTCGTGGGGTATGAATTTTCAAAATACCCCGCTAACCGGTTTGCAATTTCGGGTTGGACATCCCCCATCCGATAGAGCGCCAGCTCAACCGCCCGCAACAAACCTATTTTGTTTTCCCGCGATATCCGATTGATATCGATGGTCATCAATTTTCGCAGGATGATAGACTGCAATTCGGGATGTCCCGTCTTAGCCATGGCAACCATGGCATTTGTTACCGTGCGGATGTTTCGCTCGCGGAACGCTCGCTTTCCCCATAACTTGAGGGGTTGGTGCATCAAGGCAACGGTTGCGGCATACCGGACATGCCGATCGTCGTGATTCAGATACGGCCAGATTTCAGAAACCACATTCGAATCGGGCGCATGTTCAAAATAACCTTCGATTCGTTTACGCAAGGCCATTTCTTCCGTAAGATCGGGGGCTCCTTGCTTCTTTTCTTTTACTTTGTCATACTTTTTGTAGGAGACCCTGTACAAGTCGGACTCCAACCTCCGTCCACCGGTAAGAAAATAAAGCGCGCCATCCGGACCAATGGTGCCGTCGGTAAGCGGCAGCGGCGTTCCGGAAAGAAACTCCTCGGCTTTGGCACGATACGTTGCCCCATCAGGTTCCAGCTGCACGGCGTACACGATACCAAAACTCCAATCAAACGCCAGCAAGCTATTGCGGTACTTATCGGGGAATTTAGCATTGCCGGTATATACTAAGTTTGTAGGAGATCCCTGGCCAATGTTAAGCAAAGACGGAAGCTCATCCGGATAATAGGTAGGCCATTTGCTATTGCCCGTACGCCAACCGAAGTCCGCGCCTTTGGCCACGTGCAGAAGGCGCGTTGGCCGGTACCAAGGCATTCCGAAGTCCCACTCCATATCCGAATCATAGGCAAATAATTCCTCATCATCATTAAATGCGATATCAAATGTATTCCGCAATCCGGCGGCTACCATCTGCCAATGTTGCCCCAATGAATCAGTGTGCGCGATCCATCCCCCAGGTGCCATACGATCCGTCGCATGGCCGCGCGGGTCTTTGATCAATTGGAAAACGTTGTCTTCATTCCAATTGGACGGTAAGAGGTAACTGTCCATCTCCGGCACGTCCGTATGGTTGCCGCACACGAGGTATAACGACTTTCCATCAGGCGCCAGGATGATACTATGTGGACCGTGTTCACCTTCTCCGTTGAACGACTTCAACAGCTTGATTTCATCAAACTGATCGTCGTTGTTTGTATCTTTCAGCCGGTATAAACCGCTGCTTTTTTCAAACTTATCGTCGCCCCGGTGGTTTACCATCACGTACAGGCTATTAAATGCCCAAAGCAGCCCCTGCGCATAGCCCATCCCCACTTTTGTCTGCGTGGTATCGTCTTTCCATTCATCGCCCGGAATGACCAGCCGCTCGGGTTCGGCCGTCAGCGTATCGGCGCCGATTTCGGGAAGAGTGATCCGGTATAACGACCCGTATTGATCGGATGTGATCATCCGGCCTTTGTCGTCAAACGTCATGGCTACCCACGAGCCTTTTTTATTTTCCGACGGGCTGTAGAGATGTTCTACCACGAAGTCGGGAGCAACGTTGATTTTTTCCACCTTAGGTTTCAGCTTCACCTGTTGTTCCGTCTCTTTTTCGTCAGTTTGGCACGCTGAAGCCAGCAACAACGTTGCGAACGCTGCTACTAAACCTGGGCATTTTTTCATAAAAGTTTGCATATATATCTGTTAGTACAAGTGTATGCGAATGTAAAGATTGTTTTGTAGTGTAGTCTATTCAGTGTCACCATTGGATACCGGTTCTCCAATTTACTATAACTGGCAAGCTACAATACTAACGCCTTTCAGAGAAAAAGGCAACCTGTGCTATCCTGTGAGAGGTACTTTGCATGCGAAAGGCAACCGGAACGCCCAGGTTGCCCACGGCCCTAGGCTGCCTTTCGCATGCAAAGCTGCGGTGTCTCTTAATCCGTATTTACCACCCCGGATTCTGTTCAAATCCATTCAGGCGTATTTCCCGGGCAGGAATGGGAAACAACAACTTATGCGGTTGTATGGTATACGAAGCATCGCTAAGCCTATTCAACCGTGCCTTCTCCTCGATGCCATGCTCGGTCATTACCTCGACGGCTTTGCCTGTTCTCAGCAATTGGTACCACCGGTGATTCTCGAACGCCACTTCAACGCGTTGTTCGTGGGCAACCGCTTCGCGGAAAGCCTCTTTACTCAGGCCGGACAATGGATCCAGTCCGGCGCGTTTTCTAACCGCATTGATGTAGGGATAGGGATCACCTGTTCCGGTTTCATTTAACGCCTCGGCCAACATTAACAACACATAAGCGTACCGGTATACCGGCCAATTTTCATTAGCGCGTCCATCCTCCAAAAAGGGCGGATGGTAATATTTCTGGATGAAAGGAATATCGCCATCAAACGCCTTAGATTCTTCAAATCCCGCATTGGACGCATCGCTGAACATCGCTATTGATGCGTCCCGGCGAGCGTCGCCTTCTTCATAGGCGCGATATATGCTGGGAGTCGGGATATTGCTGCCTCCAAGGGTACCCGGAAAGCCGATGAGTTCATCTTTGGCATTCCGGGGGCCAAACATAAAGATGAAATTACTTGCTTCGGTTTGCAATCCTGCATCGAATTGGATAGCAAATACGGATTCTGCATTGTTTTTGAATGCAGGATTGAAATTGTCGGCGTAGTTAGGCAATAAACTATAACCTAAGTCTACCACTTGCCCAAATGCCGCGGCTGCTTCGTCGAAGTTATGTAAGGTCATGTGCACTTCCCCCAACAATGTCAACGCAGCCCCTTTTGTTGCCCGGCCGATATCGGCTCCCGAATAGGATTCCGGCAGGCTGGCGATCGCGGCGTTGACGTCGGCTAAAATCTGCTCGTAAACGGCCTCTACACTAGCCCTACCTTCCATAAACGCGCCTTCCGGATCCTCAACTTCATTCACCACCAGCGGAACGGGGCCGAACAGTCGAACCAAATGAAAATACTGAAAAGCGCGCAAAAATTGGGCTTCCCCTTTATATCGGGCTTTCAATGCCTCATCGGGAAATTCTACGGGATCAATGCGATCAATGATCACGTTTGCCTCCATAATATTCCGATAAAGCATGTTCCATGTGTTATTTACGTAGTTATTGGTCGATGTAATCAGAAATTCGTCGATTTCTTCGCGCTGCTGCGCGCCCCGATCGGATGCGTCAAACTGGTAATTCGTATTATCAGCTATCATTTCTGTCATCGGCCAAAAATAATCGGCCGTGTAAAGTTCCTGCAGGGACCCGTACGCTCCGTTAACGGCCCGAAGGAATTGTCCTTCGTTTTGGTAATAATTGTCACCGCTCGAAAAGGTATGCGGCTTGACATCCAATAGGTGATGACAGGATCCCAGTGTGAATAATAACAGCAATAGGATCGAATATTTTTGGTGTTTCATCGATTTGCTCCTTTAATTGAGTGACTAAAAACTAACATTGACGCCCAAGGTATAAATACGGGAAACCGGATAGCCGGAATAGTCGATGCCCGGCACCAGGGCTCCCGTATCGGGGCGATTGTAATTTGTCCCTTCGGGATTACCGCTATACCCCGTAAACAAGAATGCATTTTGGACGGTACCATATACCCGCAAGCCTTCTATCCACCGGTTCTCCACCAAAGCGGCAGGGAGGTTATATCCCAACGTAATGTTCTTGATCCATGCATAATCTGTTTTTTCCACCCATAGACTGTGCGTGTCCCGGTACATCACCCGTCCCCTGCCCGTTCCCGTTGTGGTCGGCACAATTCCATTCCCGGGTTGTTCGGGAGAACGCCACCGATCTTTCACATTCCGGTTCACGTTGAATACACCATCAATATTTCCGGTATAGAAATTGGTTGCACGAAGCATCTCGGCTCCCATCGCGCCCACTACCATCACCCGCAGATCAAACGCTTTATACCGCAAGGTATTTGTCATTCCCCAATTAAAATCCGGGTACGGATTTCCGATTACGTCAAAATCCTGGAATGGCGTAATTTCGCCATCCCCATTTACGTCTCTGAATCGCATATTTCCCGGAACAGCTCCGGGGAATGCCGGGTAATTCGCCAGGTCGGCCTCGTTCTGGTAGATCCCTTCATAGACATACCCGATGATCATCCCTACGGGTTGTCCAATACGGGTAATGTTCGTTGGGTTCCCCTCGCTGCTTTGCCCCGAATAGATCGGATCTTCGCTTCTTCCCAGCGCAAGCACCTTATTGCGGTTGAAAGAAATGTTGAAATTGGTCGACCAATCGAAATTGTCGGACACGATGTTATGCGAAAGAATACCCAGCTCCACTCCGCGGTTGCGGACGTCGCCCCGGTTTTCCGTGACCGTACCGAAACCGGACGATTGCGGAATTTCAACATTCAGCAACAGGTCCCGGGTATTCCGGTTGTAGAAGTCCGCTGTTAGGTTAATCCGGTTGTTCAGGAAATGGAAGTCGACACCCAAGTTGAGTTCACGCATCCGCTCCCAGCCCAGGTTGGGATTGGCCAAGGAAGTCATCACGCGACCGCTGCCCAGGGTTCCATTAAACACGTAGTCTCTTGTACCGATATTACTCATGTAAGAATAATTCCCGATATTGAAGTTTCCGGTAAAGCCGTACGAAGCACGCAATTTCAGTTCATCGATCCACGAACTGTTTTTCAGGAAGTTCTCTTCGGATAGCCGCCAACCCAATGCGAAGGAGGGAAATGTTCCCCAGCGGTTGTTCGGGCCGAAACGGGAGGATCCATCTGACCGGACGGTAGCCGTCACCAGGTACTTATCTGCATACGAATAATTCGCCCGAGCGAGGTATGAGATCAGTGCCCAGTCACTGATATCCATATTACCCACAATCACCCGAGCCGCCGCGTTTAACGATTCAATATCATCGTCAGGAAACTGCTGGCCGTCGAACCGAGCGGCATAAAACTTATTCGATTGTACCGTGTACCCCACCAATCCTGAGATTGAATGCCCTGACGTGGAATTGTAATCGTATGTTAGCGTATTTTCATTCAACCAGTTGAGGTACTTTACGTTTCCATAATTGCCTGTCGGCACGGAAGGCGGCGCAGCATTCTGGTTGCCGAGGGTAGACGGCCGAAAGTACTCCGAATCGCTATCTTCAAAGTCGACGTTGAAAGACGATCGGAATTTCAGGTTTTTAATGATTTCAAATTCACCAAAAGCGTTCATAAGGATTTTTGTCCGACTGGCTTTGTTGGTGGTTTGATTTAACACCATGATGGGGTTTGGAATGCCGAATGTGCCCGGGGATTGGATGTAGTCGTTGTAGCTACCATCCGCATTGTAAGCAGCGGGTATGGGATTCGCAATTTCGAACCCTTCGTCCCGTCCCTGCCCACGTACGCCGCCTTTCAGAAACGTCATCGATGGAGCCAGGTTAACCCCCACTTTCAAGCGGTTGGTGATGTTGGCGTCCATATTTGCACGCAGTGAAAAACGGTCGAATTTGGTATTAATCAAGGCACCGCCTTGATTAAAATAACCAGCGGAAACAAATGTCCGGATCTTTTCGGTACCACCACTGACACTGAGACCGATATCGGACATCGGCGCTACACGGGTTATGGCATCGTACCAATCGGTTCCTTTCCCAATTGCTTCTGGATTCCGATAGATTTCAGGAATATCTGCTAAGGTAGGTTCGCGCCCTTCCTCAAACCGTATTCTATCCTCCGTCGATTCCTTCATAAATTGGGCAAACTCCTGTCCGTTCATCAGGTCGGGCCGACCTTTTTGAGGCACCTGTTGCAAGCCCGAACTCATGGTAACCTGAATGCGGGGTTCGCCGGTACTTCCCCGCTTGGTGGTAATCATCACCACGCCGTTCGCCCCTCTGGAACCGTAAATGGCCGTTGCAGAAGCGTCTTTCAATACGGTCATCGACTCGATGTCCTGCGGATTGAGCGCGCTCATGGCGTTGGACTGCTGGCCTGAAGTGGATGGCACCGGAAAACCATCGATAACATAAAGTGGATCGCTGCCCGCACCGATGGCACCAATTCCCCGAACCTGGATTTTGGGGCCGCCTCCGGGTGTCCCGTTCGACGTGCTTACATTCACACCCGCAACCTGACCCGATAAGCCCTGATCAAGGCTCGCGATCGACTGCCCCCGTACATTGGTCATACTAACCGGCGCAATTGAGCCGGTAACATCCTTTTTTTGCTGACTGCCATACCCCACTACCACCACCTCTTGCAGGTCTTCCGTTTCCTCAGCCAAGACTACATCGAGCGTTTTTTGATTGCCAATAACAATTTCCTGCGATACATAGCCCACATTTCTGAAAACCAGCGTCTCTCCGCTCTTTGCCTCGATCTGGAAACGGCCACTTGCATCGGTGGCAGCGCCACGCGACGTTCCCTGAACCAAAACGGAAACGCCCTCCAAGGGATTGCCTGCCTCATCTTTCACGGTACCCGCAACCTGCTCCTGGCCAACGGCAGTCGGTGTTCCGGTATTTACCGCGGCAGATTTCCGTAGTCTGATAATTACCGTCTTGTCTTCATTAAAGACAAATTCAACAGCTTGATCCGTGAAACATTGTTCCAATACTTCCTTCAACGGCTGGTTTTCGGCATCCAGCGATATCGGTGCACGATTGTTTAATAAACTAGCGTCATAAATAAAGTCATAGCCGCTCTGTTGAGATAGCTGATACAGCACCGTTGCCACGGGTGTGTTTCTCACGCGAATGTTTACATTCTGTCCGTGACTCGCCATAGCAAATTGCGCAAATACCACGGTTAGCAAGACAGTAATCTTCATACAGACTAAAACATTAACCGGTTTAAAAAATGGTCTATGGCAATGCCAAACATATTTTTTTTTATACATTTGAAGCTCAATTTGTGATTAATAATTTGGTTGCTAATCAATTTGTGGTCACTTTTGGTGTCTAACTAGTAAGACGGAACCGAGTGCGGGCCAACGCCTCGGTTTTTCTGTAACCGTTGGTCATCTAATCATAGCCTTATCTATTACCGTAATCCTCCTTCCTTCAATCGTAAATTTTACCAAACCCGTTGCCTCGAAACTTTCAAGCAATTGCACGATGCTTTTAGAGCGTTGAAAAATTCCGCCCAAGCGGATGTTTTCGAACGTACCCTTATAATTGACCTCGATATCGTACCATCGTGCCACACGGTCCATAATGCTGACAATATCTTCGTTATCAAAAAGAAAATAGTCGTTATGCCATGCCAGATCTTTGTCGATATCGGCTTTTTTTATGTGAACTTCCGGCTGCCCATGTCTGCTTACTGCCGCCTCTCCGGGTCTGAGCGCTGTAACGCGGTCTTTTTGCAGCACTTCGACAGTCCCTTCCACCAAGGTTGTTTTCATTTTACCCAATTCTGGGTATGCATGAATATTAAATGTAGTACCCAAAACGCGGATGGTTTGGAAGGGGGTTTTTACCAGAAAAGGCCTTTCCGCATCAGCAGCTACTTCAAATAGTCCCTCCCCGCGTAATTCCACTTCACGTCTTTTATTGGTAAACCGAATAGGAAAACGGAGCGATGATTCGGCGTTTAAGTGGATCTTTGTACCGTCTTCCAGGGCGATATGGTAATGTCCCCCCTTAGGGATTTTGACGGTATGGTACGGGTCACCAGTGACGCGATCCGAATGAATTTCGTACAGTATCCGACCATCGGCCGAGTTATACACATACACCTTCCCTTTCTTGCTCAATAATCCGGTATTGGATTTACCCAGTGCCACCGCTTTGCCATTAGCCAACACAATCATCGCCTTATCGCTACCCGGTTCGATCCGGGATTGAGCAACGGCCTGTTCGATGGTCAGTTCGTTGGACTCGCAGTCATCGAAATAAAAACCGATCATCCCCCAAACGGCCGCTGACAGCAAAATGACTGCGACCGCCTTAAACCAAGGAGAAAGTTTACGCATTGCCCGGTCCGACGGGCGCTTATTTCCGCTACCGTCAAGGATCCGCTGTAAGATTTCCTGGCCTTCTTCTTTCGAAAAAACGGATGTTTTGGGTTCAAACAGCTTCCACCTGTCTTCGAGCACCTGTATGACCGTATCTTCATCGGATACGTCGGCCAGCAACGCCTGCAGCTCATCCCGCTCTACGGCGCTGATGGTACCGGTCAGTGCGCGGTCAATCAATAACAGAAGTCTGGCGTTATCCATGTTTCAAAAGCAGAACAGCAAGTTCTAATTGGCCTTACATGATAAAGACACCAAATCTTCAAAAGGTGGATATAGAAATTTGATTTTTTACAAATTCGCTGATAAACTTGACCGCCAGATGCTGATATTTTTTTACGGATTCGATCGATAGATTCATCTGTTGGGAAATCTCCGGATTTTTCAGACCCTGCCTTCTCAGGACGAATACTTTTTGTTGCTGCGGCGGTAATAATCTAACTGCCTGATCGATCAGCTCGTACCGGTCGCGCGTGGTTTTTATTTCCACGGCCTGCTGTACGGTATCGACTTCCGACAAATAGGCTTCTTTTTTTCCTCGTTCGGCTACTAGCTTGCGGATGTGGTTAAGTGTATGATTGCGGCATAGAATAAATAGGTACGCATCAAATCTTTTGACCTGCCGAAGGGCCTTGCGATCAATCCAGATTTTGGTGAACACCTCCTGCACAATTTCCTCCGTGACTTCATGATCTTGTGTAAGCCCTTGTATAAACTCGCCGATCTGGTTATAATAGGTATAAAACAATTTAGCAAAGGCTTTCTCCTCACCGTTTGCTACCTTTTTCAATATATCAGTTTCGTTATATAGTCTATTCAGCGCCATAATTGGAGGCTGGTATTCCAATTTACTATAACTGGTATATTGCAATGTTAGCGCCTTTCGGAGAAAAAGGCAACCTGTGCTATCCTGCGTAGTCAAAGCGGTTATCCTAAATCATGCTAATTTATTTCCGTTTTAAACACATAGGTTCCGGATCCTACGTTGATAACCGCATACTTCCCCTCGTCGCCTATATATTCAATATCCCGGCTCTTGGAAACAGCAGCTCCACGCTCCGTTATTTCGTTACCCGGACGATGAGGAACGTAAATCTTTGCCCGCGTATTCGGCGGAATACACACTTTCATCTCCAATTTGCCGCGTTCATTTTTCCAGGCCACCTCAATAGGGCCATAGGGCGAATCATAGCGTCCGCTTGCTGCGGATAATCCCTCGATAATTGCCGGACGTATATCGATCGATTTGAATCCCAAACCATCCTCCGCTGCGCGTATCCCCAACAATCCACTGTACAGCCATTCCATGAGGTGGCCTAACATCATGTGATTATTGGACACATATTTCAACGCCGCCCAGGATTCGGTGAGTGCCGTTGCATCGCGACGAATCTGGAATCCATACCCCGGCACATCATCCCGATTATTCATTTCATATATCAACTGCGACGCCCCAGCATTTTCCAGTGCCCGCAGCAGATAACGATAGCCAACATCACCTGCTGTGAGCGCCTTCTTGTGGTGCAAAATACTATCAACCAGGTTTTGTTCGACACGCTTTGTCATTGCGCTGTCCACCAATCCCATATATAGGGGCATGGCAAAGGATGTCTGGCTGCCCGTCGCATAGACCGCGCGATCTTGATCAAAGTATGCTTTATTGAACGCCGTCTTGATCTGGCCGGCAAGTGTCTGATAGCGGATGCTGTCTGCTTTATAGCCCAGACGCCCTGCAATTTGCGTCAGCAGGCTGGCATCGTAAAAATAGATCGCCGATGCCGTTAACCCGATTGGGGTCAGTTGGGATACCCCCGGGCTTTCGGGCCCCAAATCAAACCAATCGCCCAAACCATGAGAAAGCAGGTAATCGTTTGCCTTGGTTCCAAGGTAGGCCAGGTACCGTTTCATCATCGGATAAGCCCGTTCCAATACGGATCGATCCCCATACCATTGATACAGGTACCAAGGAATGATAATTGAAGCACTTCCCCATTCCGGTGAATCCCTGAAACCTCCCTCAAAGGGCACATATTCGGGTACGATGTCGGGCACTAACCCATTCTCCAACTGACCTTCGATCATGTCATCTACAATTTTGTTGTAAAGGCCATACATATCGTAGTTGTAACGAAGCGACGATCCGATTAAGTGCGTTTGCTCCAACCATCCTAATTTCTCCCGGTGGGGACAATCCGTTGCTACACTGGCGAGGTTACTACGTATACCCCAACGAATCAATTCGTTAATTTGGTTAAAAAGCGGGTTGGCACAGTGGAATTCGCCAACTTCGGGCGCGCTGTTACGGGTATGCAGCATGGTTAACTGGATGTTATCCCGATCCAAAGTACCTTCACTTTCGACCGTCACCAATGCGTACCGGAAACCGTAGTATGTGAACCGCGGCTGCCAGCTTTCATTGCCGGTTCCCTTTACGACGTATTCAAAATAATACGGTGAACCGGAAGCTCCCTGATAAGGCAAACCGTCGTCGTCCAATATTTCGGCTGGGATAATCCGGATCTTATCACCTCTTTTACCGTCAACGGCCAACTGAATGATCCCCGATGCGTTTTGTCCAAAGTCATATAATAACGAATCCGTTCCTACCGTCGTAATCCGCTTCGGTTCGAAAACGTCCATCACCTTGAGCGGATGATCCCGCTCGGGCTCCAGACGCCCGTCCGGACCGTCCGCGATCTGTACAGCTTTCCAGCTCGCTGCATCAAATCCCGGTTTGTTCCACCCCGGTTGCTCCAGGGTTGCATCGTAGTCTTCTCCACCATAGATGCTGCTAAACGTTATGGGCGATTGATCCGTACGCCAGGTATCGTCCGTGCCAATCGTTTCCGCTGAACCATCGGCGTACCGGATTAGGAGTCTTGCGCGAAGTACAGGGTATTCCTCTGCCCTGACTAATTTACGGTACCGTTCGCGATTGATATAACGGAATCCGGTCCCTACCAGGGCCCCCAATACATTTTCTCCTTGCCGCAACTGTTCTTTCACCGAGTAGGTATTGTATAAACAACGTTTTTCGTACGCCGTCCATCCCGGAGCAAGAAAATGATCGCCTGCTTTTTCCCCGTTGAGGTAAGCTTCATAATGCCCCAGTCCGGAGATAAAAAGGTAAGCTTCCGCAACCGGCTTGTCAACCGTAAACGATTTACGAAAAAACGGAATCACCGCCCGTTTCACAGCCTTGTTTCCCAAATTATCACCGCTACCGTGTACGCCCGGCACGACCTTCAGTGTATCAGGCAGTGATTCATAGGCGATCCACCGACTATCTTCCCATTCGCTTGTATGAAATACACCTGTTACAAAGGAAGTTACATCGCTCCAAGGCGTGGCTTTGCCGTCTTGATCCCAAATACGCACTTTCCAGAAGTACCGCCGTCCCGAAGCTAAGGGAGAACCTTGATAGGGAATAAAGTGCTGTCCGTCAGACAGCACTTTTCCTGAATCCCACAGTAACGCACTTTCCTCGTCCCATCCATCCTTGGAGGCAGCCAATTGTAGCTGCCAAGCGGTCTGCATCGTACCCCGTTGGGAGGACTGCAGTTGCCATCCAAAGCGGAGCTGTTCCGGTGTCACGCCCATCGGTTCCTCCCGATTATCTACGCGGAGCCTAACCGGCAACGTATTCGCGATTACGGAACCAACGGACATGCACCATATACACAGAAAGAACAAACCATGCTTCATACCTGTATTTTAGTAGCCGGGGTTTTGTGTCAATTGATCGTTCAGTTGCATTTCGAGGTATGGAATGGGGAAAATCAACCGTTCGGCGGTGATGGTATAGGCGTTATCGACGATGTAATTATACCGATCCTTCATTTCCTCACCATGTGCGGTCATCACCTCGATTGCCCTTCCAGTACGCACCAGGTCGTGCCAACGGTGATTTTCAAACGCAAGTTCCACACGGCGTTCGTGAGCGATCACCTGCCGCAGTTCGGTGGGGTCTGTCGTGGTGATGGCTGGCAGGGACGCACCGGCTCGCCGCCGCACTTGGTTGATAAACTCCAATGCTTCGGAAGATTTTCCGTTTTCATTAAGGCATTCCGCCAGCGACAGCAACACATCCGAATACCGGTAAACAGGCCAGTTATCGTCGGTATTCCGCTCCCGGTTATGCGGGTTTAAATATTTCCGGATAAATGGTTTGGCCACCTTGCCGGCTGGCTGTGTATATCCGTCACTGCTTTTGACCGCCTCGATGACAAAGCTGCCATCTTCGGCGATCACGCCTTCGGCAATACCGATGGAAGCTGCCTTACGTGAATCTCCGGCTTCATAAGCTTCCATCAAATCTTCTGTCGGAACGTTCCATCCTCCGTAGTTCAGGGTATTGGACTTCACACCGGTGATCAGCTCCACGTTGTTGGTCTTTGGCGCAAACCAATAGATGAACATGCTTTGCTGCCCTTGATCCCCCATCATAAATTGAATTTCGAATACCGATTCACTGCTGTTTTTATTGGACGTACGGAATACATCGCCATAGTTCGGCAACAACGCGTAACCCATTGTCGTAACTGAGCGCAGCAGCGGCTCCGCGGTCGCGAAATCCTGCCGTGTCATATAAACCTTTGCCAGCAGTGTCGACGCAGACCCCTTGTTCGCCCGCCCGTTCTGCGGAAAAGAAGGTGCCGGTAATTTTGCAATGGCTTCATTGGCATCCGCGATAATCACCTCATAGACTTCGTCTGCGCTGGCGCGCGGCAAAAACGCTTCCTCTTCCTTGGTAACCTCGGTAAGATACAAAGGCACACCGCCGAAATACCGCACGAGATTAAAGTAATAATAGGCTCTCAGGAATTTTGCTTCGCCGATAATCAGATCTTTGGCTTCTTGATCGAAATCCGCATTTTCGATCCGGGTCAGGATGGTGTTTACCCGCGCTATTCCCACGTAGCTGTTATTGAAATAGTCATTGGTCCATTGATTTTGCGAGTCATCGAGAAAATCGTCTATGTTTTCCCGCCGGATGATGTGGATGCCACGATCCGGCGCATAGTAATCATAGCGCGTATTGTCTGATCGCATTTCTCCCATCAGGTATCCGCTTTCGCCCACTAATGAGCGCAGGGGCTGGTAGGCACCATTGAGAGCCTGCTGAAATTGCTCCTCTGTCTGGTAGAAATCATTGGCATTGGGCTCCGAATCGGGAGTCAGGTCGAGAAATTCCGAATTGCAACCTTGCAATCCGACACCGATCACAAGGATAAGAAATATGATTAACTTGTTCATTTCTATACGTTTAAAAATTCACATTCAGCCCAAAAGTAAACGTCCGGGGTACGGGATAAGCGGTCTGATCGACCCCCAACCGCAGCGGATTTTCTCCGCTCGCACTCACCTCGGGGTTCAACCCCGGGTATTTGGTCAGCATCAATGCTTCCTGTACGCTCACGTATAACCGGACATCCCTTAGATAAGGTTTTTGGAGTTTCAGGGTATGGCCCAACGTGATGTTCCGGAGCGATGCATACGTGGAACTATACACCCAGCGGGAGTTGGTAAACCGGAATAAAGCGGTGGTACCTGTCAGTGTACGGGGCACCTCGCCATTACCGGGGTTTTCGGGCGAACGCCAACCGTTGATCATTTCTTTCCGCACGTTAAATACGCCGTCGAGGTTTTCGATGTTTTCATAAGTAGCTGCCATGGTTTTCCCGCCTACGGATCCAGCAATCAGAAAACTCAGGTCCCAGTTTTTATAGTTGAAGCTGTTGTTAAACCCAAATATAAATTTCGGATTTGGATCGCCGATAAACGTACGGTCCTGATTGTCGATGACATTGTCGCCGTTGAGGTCTTTCATCCGCACGGTTCCGATTTGTGAAGAAGCATGCTTGGGCTGGGAGTCAAACTCTTCCTGCGTCATGTAAACGCCGTCAAATACATACCCATAGAATTGGCCAATTGGATGCCCCACTGCCGTGCGGTTAAAGTCGCCTTGGTCTCCGTATCCGCCGATGGGTGTATCATTGGTTCCCAGCTTCATCGCCTTGTTCCGGTTGAAAGTTACATTCAGATCCGAATTCCAAGCCAGTTCCCCTTCCAGATTTCTCGTGCTGACCCCGATCTCATGCCCCCAGAATTTGAACGTACCGACGTTGGTCCATACGGATCCGAAGCCTGAAGCCCGAGGCAGTTCAACCGGATAAAGCATGCCATCCGTCACCTTCCGGTAATAGTCATATACCAAATTGATCCGGTCATTGAATAAGCCTACTTCTGCGCCGATATCCAGCTGATCGGTCGTTTCCCATCCCAGGATCGGATTACCCAGCGACGTGATGGAGAGACCTTGTACCAACCCCGTGTTAAATACATAGTTGGTGGGGCCCATCATGGCAATTGACCGGTAGTTTCCGATATTGTTGTTGCCTACCAATCCGTAGCTGGCTCTCAATTTTAAGAAAGAAATATGTGGATTATCGCGCAGGAAACCCTCTTCGCTGGCAATCCAGCCCACCGATATCGAAGGAAACGATCCCCATTTCCGATCGGATCCGAAACGTGAGGAGCCGTCGCGCCGGATAGCGCCCGTAAGCAAGTATCGGCCTTTGAAACTGTAATTCAGCCGACCGATCAACGATTGTAACGACCAGGCGGCCGTGCTGCTTCCCGCACCGGTGACGGTAGCTCCCGCATTCAACCAGGGTATATCATCGTTGGGAAAATCGGTTTTATTGATGTTGCTGAATTCTTCCCTATACTTCTGGGCCGTGTACCCGAAAAGCACATCAAACTGATGATCGCCTAGCGTTTTTTCATAGGTCAACAGGTTTTCATTCAACCACGACCAGTACCCCCGGGTATTATACGCTCCTGTGGCCGGCTGTGGAGGCGCAACAAACAACCCACCGCCCGACGTGGACGACGCAAAGTTATGCTGCGTCCGCGATTCGAGGTCAAAATCCGCGCGTGTCTTGAATTTAAGTCCGTCCCAGATTTTCACTTCGGCAAACACGTTTCCTAAAGCTCTTGTGCGTTTGTAATCATCCAACTTTTCCCGCAATACACGGTACCAATTGGGATTGGGGAACATGCCGAACGTGTTTGTGGTGATCGGCAGTGAGCCATCTTCATTGATCGCGGGAGAAATCGGGCTGGTAATAAATGCTCCGTCGATGACCTGACGCTGCCCATCGGTATTGGTTAACGTATTGTGATCCAATTGCAAGGTCGGTGCAATGTTAAATCCAAGTGTGACCCGCTCGTGTGGCCGGAACTCATTATTTGCCCGGAATGAGAACCGTTGATAACCCGTATTCAGCAACACCCCCTGTTGGTTAAAGTATCCAGCCGTTACCGCTGTGCTGTATTTCTCGCTGTTGGACGTAACGGACAGCGAGTAATTCTGAATAGGTGCCCCTTGCCGTAGGAGTATGCCATACCAGTCCGTACCTTCGCCGTACTGCTCCGGATTCCGATAGTCCGCTGGGATTTCGGCCAATTTCGTCGCCGGATCGACCCAATCTTCATAGCGGATCTTATCCTCGTAAAAATTCTTTTGCCACTGCGCAAATTCCCGAGCATTCATGACATCGGGCCGCCCGCGCTGGGGCACATGCTGAAGACCGCCGTAAGCGGAGGCACTTACGTTGACACCTTCGGTGCCCTTTCCGCTTTTCGTCGTAACCAATACCACACCGTTGGCTGCCCTTGATCCATATAAGGCGGTTGCGGAAGCGTCCTTAAGCACCGAAAAACTTTCGATCTCATCCGGATTGATGTTGTTGATATCCCCGGTTACGGGCTGTCCATCCACTACATAAAGCGGGGTATTTCCGGCGTTCATGGAGGCGGCACCCCGTATCCGTATGGCCATTCCCTGTCCGGGCCGTCCGGTTGTTTGGCTGATCTGCACACCCGCTATCCGTCCCTGTAATTTTTGGGAAAACTGCCCCACCGGCACATCTTTAAGTCCTTCGGCGTCTACATTGGAAACCGCCCCTGTGATATCCCGCCGCTGCTGGGTACCATAGCCGATGACGACCACCTCGTCCAGATCGCTGGTGGCGGGTATCATCTTAACAGACAAAGCCGTCTGTGAGGTGACAGCCACCTCTTGCGGATTATAGCCAATCAATGTAAATACCAGTGTATTCCCAGCTTGCGCGGAAATTGAAAATGCGCCTTGGTCATTGGTAAAGGTCGCTTCCTGCGTACCTTTGACCGTGACGGTAACCCCCGGCAACGGACCTGTATCGTCCGATACCGTGCCCGTAATCGTGCGTTGCTGTTGTCCATACAATACACCCGGCCAAACCAAAACGAATAATAGGTATCGTTTCAGCATAGGCCAATAAGAAATGTGTGACTGTTTCATAGTTTGTTTCATTATTGATCTATCGTTTATGAATCTTTCCGTTGTACATGACCCGGTTGATCCGTTCCTGCTTAACGGCCCGGGGAAACTTCCCATACTTCAAAATCTGCCATCAACCCGTATTCATAGGTATCGTATGCCTTACCGGCAGGATATACTTTTGCATTGCGCCAGTGCCAGGGCGAGACCATGCCCGGCCTTGGATTGCCATGGTGCGGTCCCAGTGTATTCTTGAGGCTTCCCACCACGATGACTTCCAATTCGTTCTGGCCATCCCGTAAGCCCTCATGTACTTCCAATTGATAAGGTGGGTAATGGATATATCCTACCCGTTTGCCATTTAGCTTGACCAGGGCAGCGGTTCCTTGCCAGTCTGAGAGCTTTATGACATAGGACTGGTCCTTCCTACCTTCAAACTGCTTTTTGTAGGCAACCTCATGTCCGTAAAACGGCATCCCGTTATTCTTCCAGCTCCCCAATTTCAAGGGAGTGGCAGGCGAAATGCCCCAACCTTTGTCGAGCGAATGCAGTGAAAAGTCGCCCAGGATGTATACCGGTTCGATTTCGGCATGGACACTCATCCGCGTAGCCTGTATGGTTAGGGTATTGGTCCCGATCTTGCAATACCGGCCGATATCGAATACCGCGAAATCATGGTCCAGCCACCATTCGCGGGGAACTGGATCGACTACCTGTCCATTGATAGACACCTGCCAGAGCTGCGGGCGCTCCACTGCGGCCCTTAATCCCGTTAGGTCAGTCCCGGCGGCCACCTGGAAATGATAGCTCGCCATGAATCCCGTGCCCTGTTTGAATGTATCCCGTTGAATCGTCTGGTCTTTGTACTGCACCGATGTATTCCAGGGGTTGCCGTCGGCAAATCCATGATGCTTGAATACCGTATCCGCCGCGAAAAAAGTATGAATGTCCCGCATTAACGTATCCCCGATGGCTACGTCACAAAAATCGATGGTGAGTACGTTCGGCCGCAGCCGTCGCGCCTCACCTGATGAAGTGGCTACCAGGCGGCCGGGGGATGCCGGAGCCTTCCATGCCGGGTATCCTTCTTTTTTCTCGTTGGCAATCAGAAACAGGGCACTCCCTGCCGGGGGAAGGGTGTACCGCAGGGATTGATAAGTGCCCGAAGAGACGCTCGGGAATTCCTGTGCCTCACCTGTTTCGGTATCTACATACAGCACTTGCCGGCCCTGCACGTCCACGGCGACTTCTTTATCGTCTTCCAAACTGGAATTGACCAAAAACAGCAATTGCCCATCTTCCAGCATCCGCCTGTGGTGATACAGATTCGGTTGGATGAGGGCCTGATTCCTGAATACAAGGTCCTTCGGTAAAAATTGTTCGCGGATCGCCTGTTCATCCAGCCGAGGGAAAGTCTTTAATCCATTTCCTGCTTTCAATTGTGCGATTTCTGCCGCCGCCGGTGCTCCATCAATGTATCGAATCGGTTCAAAAAGCAATAGATTACCTCCCTGCTTTGCAAATTGCAGCAGCAGGTCAAACGTGGTCCGGTCGATGTTTTCCATACCTGGCGGGATCACTACGGTACGGTAGTCGCGTTCACCTACCACAAACCGGGAATTGCGTACACTTCCATGATCTTTAATGATGTTTTCGGATCCCAGGTCGTATTCGGATTGTGACCGTTCGAGCGTGGTGACAAACGATTGAAACCGATAGCCGATGCTATCCCGTCGGGGATTGGCCGACTGGAAGGTGGAATACATCCAAGCCGATGTGGTCGGTTCGATGACCAGGATGTTATTTACCTGCCTGCCGACGGAAAGCGCCAACGACAGCCTCGCGAAATAGCGATTCTGTGCAGCATAGTAAGGCCACCAGGGATTATGGTACGAGAAAGACTGCGGATAGTCGTATTTTCGGGCACCTACCAGCGTCATATCGGCCAAATGCTGATTAAGCGTATTGACGCCGAGGACGTATTCCCAATCGCCCAGACGTTTCATGTCCGTCAGGGTCAGTTCCCATCCCCCGCCCCCATAAGTTTCGCTCAACGTCCGTTTCCGGCCCAGTTGATTGGCCACGCTTGCCAATTCCTTGACAGCCCGGATATTTCCAAATTGGGCATTGGGACTTTCTTCGTCAAACTGGTTGAATAACATATCGATTGCCGGACGTTGATGCCACGCGTACATGGCCATATTGTCACCGCCGTGGTTCGGGTTCGGCCAACCGTGCTCCCAATAATGCCCCGTCCATTCCAGGCCTTTCTTTTCGGTATAGGCGTGCCACGGCTTGGACCAACGGTCGATGAACAATTGGAGCAATACTTGGTAGTAGTTATGCCGGATTTTCCGCCATTCACCAACTTCCTCATAAAGCGAAGGCAAATGCGGGACCAGGTCGTACCCCCACCGCTCCTTGAACCGGTCAAATAGGTCGGGGGTCCAGCGGATGTTGTCTTTTCCCTGCACCTCGATGTTGGGTTCATCCGTAAACACACCGGGCACGACACCGCCAAATTCTTTTCCAAAGGATTTCTCGTAGCCTTCCATGGTGACCTCAATAAATTTTTCCGTCACT
This sequence comes from Parapedobacter sp. GCM10030251, assembly GCF_042666505.1. Lineage (NCBI taxonomy): Bacteria > Pseudomonadati > Bacteroidota > Sphingobacteriia > Sphingobacteriales > Sphingobacteriaceae > Parapedobacter > Parapedobacter sp. GCM10030251. The sequence goes on from NZ_JBHTDN010000002.1 coordinate 339,381, forward strand.
CCTTTATGCAGCAGGTCCACATACGAGAATCCGGCATACCAGGGGGATTTACCATAAAAAGCCTTTTTAAACAAATAGTACGTTCCGGAGCTATCCGCATATCGATCGCTTTGACCTGAAATATCGATGAAGGCGCCGGGTACTTTGCGGAGCACAATTACATAGGGATCTGTGTCTAGGGGAAGCCGATCGGTTTTGGTCAAATTGAGCATCTGTCCCTGGTTATAGGATTCGGGCATCAGGGCCGGCACGTGGCCGCCGGCGAACCCACTCGGGTACGAATTTTCATCGTAGATCCATACATCCAGTCCCAATTCCTTTCCTTTGGCCACACTGTAGGTAAAAAGACGATTCCATTCGTCGGAAAGATAGGGAGTGATCAATCCCGGCCGGGGATGAATGAACACACCGCCAAAGGCGTTGTCCTTAAATCCATGCATCATGCTATCGATGATAGCTTCGGTCACATCGGTATGCCATACCCACAGTGGGGCACTCCCGTAGGAACGGTCCGGTTGTTTGATCCTGTCGGCCAACTGGCTGATCGTGGTAATAGCTGCTTTCTGTTGGGCATAGCCGATTTGGAGCTGCAGCAGTATCATTCCTGCCAACAGATACCCCATCCAATTTGTGTATGTGTGTATTTTCATGGTCTATCAACAAATCTTAACGGTTTCCACCTGAAGTAGTTTTCCCAATTTTTCGATTTTTCGGGCAATATGGCCGGTCCCTACCGCGCAGTGGTGGGCCGGACCGTAACTATTCCAATTTTCCACAAACCGACGGGCACCGATCGGGAAGCGGTATCGGCTATTGGTATTTCCGATCTCCAGAATCGGCCCCGGTACAGATTCGGCCTCTGCCACCAGGAAAAACAGCTTTCCCTTTCCATCTTCCACCACCGATAGCAAGGTAACCGGCCCATACTTGACCGACATTTCGACCGATAGCCCGTTGCCTACTTTCCCGTGATAGACCTTTAGGGGTTTTACTTTGATTTTTCCTTCCGCAATCCGGAAATGCCCCGGACCATCGTGCCCCATCAACACCACATCGTCTTCAAAATCCATAGCGTAATATTCCGTAAACGACCCCCCTGCACCGAAACTGTCCATTATCTTCATAGCCTGCGCATTCTTGATTTCATATTCACCGGCAACGGGAATCCCTTTAGCGGTTAAATAGGTACTGCCCAAGATGATCGAACTCATCGTATCTTCGTTTTCCAGGATACCGCGTCCTTTGTAATAGTAAGCGAGCGACCCCAGTTGATAAGTAGCCACCAATTGGTCGAGCGCCAAGGATGTGCGGGCAGCACGCGCCAGCTCATCGGAACTGCAATCGGGCCATACGTCAAACGCCGTCCGGAAATCTGCAACGCGCTCACGGATCTGTCCTGGCGCAACTGCCTTGCGAAGGGCGGACAACTCGTCTACCTCAAGGTGTTCGATGTGCCCACCGAATGTGACCAGTTGCAGGGTTATGTCGGTGTAAATATCCAGCATGCCCGAATAGTAAGTGCCCATGGCACCCAGCCGATTGTGCCCCATTGCATGGGCTACCTTCGCCGCCTCCACCCATTCAGCCACCTCCACCCAACATTCATCCGTTTCATCCAACACACCCGTTACCTGCTCAAAGCGGATTCCGGACCGGATCAGGGCATTCGCCAATTCGGGCACCGGACAAGCCGAACAGTAAGCCAACCATTCGCCGGTCATATCGTGCCGATTGCGCAATCCATTGAAATATGCATAGTCAATCGAGGCTTCAGGCGCGAGGTTTAACACAATGACCGGCACTTTGGCGCGTTGCACGACCGGAAGTACGGTAGCCGACAGCGCGTAGGTGGTCACGTAGAGAAAAATGATGTCGACATCCGCCTGCCGGAAACGATGACCTGCCTCCATGGCTTGGTCAACCGTATCAATGAGTCCTAAATTGACAATATCTGCGCCGGAGCCTTCCAAACGCCCGTGAACTTGCTGCATATAGCCAAGCAGACGACTTTTTAAGCCTTCAAACTGATCCCAATAAACGTCAAGTCCTATTCCAAATAAGCCGACTTTCAGCCGTGTGAATTGCATGGTTTATACTGTTTATAACTGTTTTAATAAATGGTGATTCAAAAGTATTTTTTATTACTTTGTATGTCCATATACGTTTTGACATTACGGATATACATTTTGGACCTAGCGGGAACGATGTCGGATGAGAACATACCACAAATATTTACCGGTCAGCACGCGAGATGAACAATGGGGATTATACACACTGAATGCGGGGGTTGGTCACATCCCTTTATCTTCCGCTTATCCCAGTACAGACCATCCAACCACCTATTATTTTGATTGGCAGCACGGCCGGGTTTTAGATGAATACCAGCTGATTTACATCACGCACGGAAGGGGTGTATTCGAATCCAGAACCGGAGGAAGGCTGACGATCCAAGAAGGTTCCATCATCTTGTTGTTTCCGGATGAATGGCACCGCTACAAGCCGGATGAAAATACCGGATGGAATGAGTATTGGGTGGGTTTCAAAGGTCCGATAGCTGACCAGTTGGTAACCAACAAGTTTTTCAGTCGCACAAAACCGGTCATCCGTATCGGATTCCGGGAAGAGATCGTTGCTTTTTTCAACGACATATGCGACCGCACCAATACCGAGCGCAGGGGTTACCAACCGCTTATCTCCGGAGAGATTTTGCATCTTCTTGGATTTGTCCATGCGATTTCAAAAGAAGATGTACGGAGCGCAAGTACCGATTGGGAGGGGGATTTGGTTAGCAAGGCCCGGGTCATATTCCGTGAAAATATCGAAACATCCATATCTGCTGAACAGGTCTCCAACGATTTAGGCGTGAGTTATTCGCTGTTCAGGAAAGTATTCAAAAAATACACAGGGATCTCCCCGGGACAATACCTCATCCAGCTAAAAATCGAAAAGGCCAAACTGTTGTTGACCTTTCCAGATAAGCTCGTCAAGGAAATAGCGTACGACCTGGGATTTGACTCGTGTTTTTATTTCTCAAAACTATTTAAAGAGAAGACAGGCTTGTCGCCTGTCCACTACCGAGAACGATATACTCCTCGTTCAGCGAGTCGTTAACCGGTAATTTCCCGGCTGCAACTCATACCGCAAATATCCATCCTGCTCCCCCACTTCCTTTATGGCGTTGTATCGCTCGATATCAATGCGCTCATCGGGAAGCAATTCCAACGTGGCAATACTATTCGGAGGAACCGTTAATTCCAAAGCCAATCCCCCATTTTCGCGCGACCAGTTTGACGTAATAAATCCCTGTGGTGAATAAAACGTAGCCTTTGCCCATTTCACATCGGTGGCATCCGGCGAAGGAGGCCTTATGATAAACCGACGGAAACCCGGTGCTTCTGGATCCCGTTTAATTCCGGCTAGGCCATCGATATACCAAGCCCCCGGATAGAGGTAAGAACTGTGTAGCAACGAATGTCCGGGCAGGTCTTTTTCCCACATTTCCCAGAGTGTTGTTGCCCCGTTTTCCTTCATGTATCCCCAGCTCGGATACGTTGTCTGGGACACCATACTATAAATCAAATCATTCCTTCCTTCTTCGCGAAGCAGTTTGAAGAGCAATGCACCTCCTGTGATGCCCGCATGGATATGTCCTTTCCGTACCTCAAGGATTTCCCGTTCGAGACGCTGCATTACTTGCGCACGCAGTGTTGCCGGAGGTATTTCTGCCAGCAAAGCTGCGGCAAGATTGGCCATGGAACCATCTGCGTAACTATTGTCGCCCGCGTTGAAAAACCGGGCATGAATTGCTTTTGCGGATGCATTTGCCTGTTGCTCCCATTGACCTGCTTCGGCTGCTCGGCCCATCACCCGGGCGATTTTGGCAGCCGTCCGCAAGTTAAACACATAATATGCATTGTTGAGACACAGCGTTTCGGGCTTGTCGTTATTCATTCCTTCGGCTGTCGCATTAGGCCAAAGCCAATCGCCCAGAAAGTCCCATTGACCACCGAAACGCTGTAGCAGATTGTCTTTCGTGTGAGACTTCAAGAAATCAAGCCATCCGGTGATGAGGTGAAAATTAGTTTCCAATACCTGCCTGTCGCCATAATGCTGATACATAAACCAAGGGAGGGTCACGACAATACCGCCCCAAGCTGGGCCGCCGCCGCCCCAATAGGTGGGTGCCGTATGCGGGAGCACACCGTTGTTCCATATCCTGCCACTGGTTACGGCTTTCCGGGCATAGTTTGGATCCAACATATTGCCTACCATGGGTTCGGTGCCCTGCACGTCCCGCCAATCTTCCATCCATTTGGTATAAAACGCACCCAACTGGTAGTTGAACATTCCGGTTTCGCTGGTGGCATGGGCATCGCCGCCATATCCCATCCGTTCCCGTTGCGGACAGTCTACAATGTAACCGCCGAGCGAAAGATTCTCGAATGTCCACCGGACGCGGTCATATATCCAGTTTTGCAAGGAATCCGAGCACTCAAATTGGGTGGCCGATTGATAGCCCGTCCGTACCATCCATCCTTTCACATCCTCTACGGCAGGCGCTTCTTTCAGCCCATGTATGGTAATCCACCGTCCCGAACTGTAGTTGAAGCGGTTCCGGAATGTACCGGTACCGGTTGCCCCGACCACATAAGCACTATGGAGGTTAAATGTCATGTCGTCCTGTTTCCGCTCGGAATATTGGAATCGGATGGTATCTCCCGGACGCCCGCTTACCTTCACTTCCGTCCAGCCGGCAAAATTTACGCCCATGTCTACCCGGTAAGATCCATCCGGTCGGGATTCGATAGCCACCGGCCGGATCTCTTCAAACAGCCGGTTGCCGGCCACCATCTGGGCGGATAATTCCAGCTTAGTGGGATATTCGATGGCCAGTTTCCAATCGGATTCATCACAAGCCAACGTATTCCATTCGGGCAACTCTTTGCGTGCATCCCAGATTTCGCCGCCCATTTTGGCAAAATCCCACTTGCCCAATAATCGATTCGGACTGGCGTGCGTTTTCCACGACGCATCCGTGGCAATAGTGGCAACAGGCTGGGCTCCTTTTGCCGGAAATTTGTCGCGATAAATCGCTCCTTGGGCAATGACAAGGGGCGTCAGCGGGCGATCGTCGTTTAAAATATAAGCAGGAAAGATCGACCACGAGGTACCCAGCCAAATCGCAATTACGTTGGTTCCACGCTTAAGCTGGTCAGCGATGTCATAGGCGACGTACCGGGCGCGTTTGGTGTGGTCCGTAACCGTCGGCGCCAGTACCTCATTGCCGACCCGTTCACCATTGACGTAAAGCTCATGATAGCCCACCGAAGCGACAAAAATGGTAGCTTTCCCGGGCTTTTCGTCCAAATCGATCGTCTTCCGGAACCAAGGGTCCGAAATGTTATTTTCAATGGCGTTGGTGTTATACAATTCGCCGCTTCCAATCCAATTGGCTTGCCACGCATTGGCGTCAAACAAGCCGGTGGTCCAGAAAGCTGGTTTACTCCATGCCGATTCCCTTCCTGTTTCATCTTTTACCTGCACCTTCCAGTAGTAGGCACGGTCGGATTGCAGCGCAATCCCTCCGTAACGAATTTGCTGTGTTTCCTGTGAATCGATCCAACCGCTATCCCAGAGGTCACCATTTCCTTTTCGCAACAGTTTATCTGTTGACGACACCAAGATGCGGTAGGCAGTTTGTCGCTGCCCGAAAGCCTTGGGGTCGGTCGCTTCCAGCTTCCAGCCCAGCCTGGGCTTTCTCACATCCATTCCTTTTGGATTTTCCAGGTATTCGCATTGCAGATCAACCGGAATCAAAGAAGCGTTCAATTTTGAGGCCCTAACGCCCAAATAGGAACTGAGGAAAATTAACAGAAACGAGAGTAGTTGTGCCCTTTTCATTTAAATAAATTAGTTTATTATCGGCGATGAAGATCGCACCAGCGCGATAACACGTGGCACAAATTAACCAGTTTGATTGAAATGGCCATCCTGAACTGTCTATTCAATGGTTTTCCGCTCCTGCACGCCGATGGGCATTCATCCGAACGGGAGTGCCCTGGAGTTTCGGGCGCAGCACAGGAAAGAATCCCTGTGCTTCAGCAGAACACGTGCACCATACCCGTAAGCAAGCGATCAGCCGTTTATTCATACGTTAACCTCGCCGTCGCCTGACAATCTGTATCACTGATTAAGCGGATCCATCGAGCCTGGAATGCCTCGGGAAACACATAATCTACATGTTCTCCCGGAGCAACCTTCCATTGTTTATAATCTACCCACATACCCTGTCCAGTTGGATCTGCTTGTAACGTAAACGTAATCGCTTTTTCGGAATCATGCAAAAGACGCAGGCTGCGTTTATCATAAAATGCAATGAGATAAGGATCCGAAGGTATGCTTGCCTCGATCTGGGTACGATTCCATGGCCCCCCTTGCCCCACAGGCTTTCCGAGCTTCCACAGATCGTCAATGGCCCCCACCCAGACTGCGGCCGCTCCGTCGTCGGCTACGATAACATGCTCATTGCTGTCCCCTTTTATATGTTTGGGATTGATACCGGTCATGACGAGCATTCCACGGTACGAGGCATAATCCTGAACACCGTAGGGATGAGAGGCAACCGGTCTGATTTTGGCATAGCCGTCGGCGTTTTCGGCCGGAAGCTCGTAAAAGGTACCATGACACGAAAACAGGTCGCGCTCGGTGGCCACTTCACGGCAGATCCGCAGTTCCCCTTCACGGGTAGCGTCGGTATATTGAGCATGTCCGAAAGGCAACCGCCAGCGCCGCCCCTTGTCGTCCACCACCAGCACCGAAGCCCCATCAATCGTGACCACTTCTTTCGGGATTGCAAAGCGTTCGCGGATGAACGTTTCTGTGGAATCGTCTGCTTTCTTTACCAGCTTCAAGTTTTCATCCAGCTCGTAGTAACCAGCCGGCTGTGAGGTTCCCTGGCTCACCGTTGTTGCCGCTAATCCCAATGCCCACCGGTCATTCCCTAATCCATATAGCAGGCCGCCTTTATACGTGGATTCGGAGATCGGTCGTAATCCCGTAAAAATTCCGTCGGGATTTTTATTGCGATCTTCCACATCGGTGTAGCTAAACTGGAGCGAGAGCCTGGCCGGTGCATCTACCCGTGCACGAATCCATTCGCCTTGTTGACGATCTGAAAAAAAGTAAGAAAGGTAACCTTTCGCCGGTACCACCACGGTATTGAGCCCGGCCCAGTGGGCTGTACCTCTGGCATCCACCTCAAACGTCACCTTCACATCTCGATCGCTCTCATTTTGCAACCAAGCCATACGTCTGGACCACCCGGCGAAGAGAAACGGCTCGGATGGTACATCGGGTGTGACATCATCGGCCAGCCAAACGGCACCTTCTGCAGTGGTAGGTCCCAATTCATCGGGCAAGGAGGGTGAGGTAAACCACAGGTTGGAATTGGATTGTCCCGGGCCTTCGATATCACCTTTCGCCTTCCGCTTGTTCAAAAACTCCCGTTGCGCCGAATCGTCACAACCGAACACCAACCCACCTCCCCATCGGGTAAAGTCGCCGATGACCTTAAGGTAAGCCGACCGTGGCCGGATGCCGGCACTGCTCGCTGAAGTGAACGAACCGGGGAATCTCCAGAACATGCCGTGCATGGTCATGAGGTAATCAGGCGCCGTCTCGGTCCCTATATTCCGTATCCGGGGCCATTCGGTATTCCATCCATGGGCACCGTCGTAGCTATGGCTGGCTTTCGGGAGCCGGTAAAAATGCCATGATCCCCGGTCCCGTACGCCTAACACCAACGACCGGTGGTCCCAACCGATGGTCCAAATCGGATCCGTTTCGGGATTCGGGTTACCGTGAATGCCGCCAGGACCGGTGACCTCGGTAAATTGCATTCTTCGGATCAGCTTCCATGATTTACCATCCCACTCGCTCAAACCACCTGACGGCGCATCAAATTCTTCCAGTGCCTGTTTTCCACGTTCACCGTTGTTACTATATACCAACACGCCCTGACCGGAGTACATGCCTTTGCCATGCCAACCGATCAGTCCTGCCCCGGGTGTTCCTCGCTTATCGCCTTCTTTCAGGTTTTCGTCCGCGTATAACCATGTAGGCTTGAGCGTATGCACATCCACCTCATAAAACCCTTCTTCCATAGTTCCATAATATATCCGGTTGGCCGGGTCGGTAAGGTGTCGGGCATTTCCTGTGTGCCGGCCGGGCATTTCGCTATAGGGAATCACGCGAACATTTCCGTTGGCATCAATTGCGTACGGGCCGATGAACAACTGGTTGCTTTCCGGATGGATCATCCGATTTGCTGGCGTACCACCGACGCTCTCGCTGTGGGCAACTTGCTCGAGGTCGTGCGTGATTTCATACAGTTTGTCGGACGATCCGAATGGCAGGTGAGGACCATAAGTAAGGGTCCAGAGCCTTCCTGCCCAGGGCACCACCGCACCGGTACCGCATTCGCCTTCATGGTTGTACATTGCTAAATGCGGATAAATCCCGCTGACGGATTTAACGCCCGGCCGTTGAGGCTGCGTCCAGCCGGCGACGGGGAACAGGAGCGCTGCAACAAGTAGGCAGCAGATACTTTGGAAATTGAGCTCAGCCACGGGTCAATACTACTTCAAACATTTCGGAGCGCCGACCGTAGGCGCGTGATTTCCTCCTGAAGTTCAAGAATACGTTGGTATAGGGTATTGGCAACCTCTAGTCCCTGTGGGTTTACTTCAAGCTCAACATGCCAATTGATCAGCCGTTCTACGGCAGCAAGTGCATCATGGGGAATGCATCGCTGTCTATTGACCGATATGATCTTTACCAGACCGCTTTCTTCCAACCGATTTATGAATTCCACATCGATTTGATGGATATGGCAATACTCTTTTACGGTAATGACGTCTTTTTTCATGTCTTAGCCCTCCTTCACAATTGGGACAATTGGTTAAATAGCTCTTTCTGCTTGGCAGACAGATTGGTTGGAATTTTTACAGAAAGCGTAACATAGAGATCGCCGAACTGTCCTTCCTTTTTATATACAGGGAACCCTTTGCCCTTTAGGCGTACTTTTGTTCCGTTTTGGGTTTCAGGCTTGATTTTGATTTTAACCGGACCTGCCAACGTATCGACGTGAAGTTCGCCGCCCAATACGGCGGTATACAAGTCAACATCCATGGTCCGGTACAGGTCATTTCCTTGCCGCTTCCATAAGGGGTCCGGTGCGATGTTAAACTTGATATACAAATCACCGCTGGGTCCTCCATTCATACCTGGACCACCCCAACCGGCCAATTTAATGGTTTGTCCGTCGGCAATGCCGGCCTGAACCGTAATCCGTACATTTTTGCCATTAACCGTGAACGTTTGTTGATGCGTACGATAGGCTTCTTCCAGGGATAACGTCAATTCCGCGTGGTAGTCTTGTCCTTTAAATACCGTCCGCCTTCCTCCGCCGGTACGGGTACCAAACAGGGATTCGAAGAAATCTGAAAACTCGCTGTCATCAAAACTCCCGGTATACTCATAGGTCTGTTCACCCGATGGATTACTCCTGCGCGTATGCCGTTGCTGCCGCTGCGCTTGCTCAAATTGCTCGCTATGCTGCCAGTGCTCACCATATTGGTCATACTTTTTGCGCTTTTCAGGGTCGGATAATACCTCATTCGCCTCATTAATTTCCTGAAAGCGTTGCTTCGCCTGTTCATCATTCGGATTAACATCCGGATGATATTTCCGTGCGAGTTTGCGGTACGCCTTCCGGATCTCGTCGGTGCCGGCGCTTTTTTCCACGCCCAATACTTTATAGTAGTCTACAAATGCCATTTTTTAGCGTAATCTCCCAAACTTAACCAACTTTGATTTTATAATCAAGGAGAACGCACAAAAATGGTAAGAGATTTGTACAAGAAGCACATTATATAGATTTTTGGGCAACAATTAGTTAGCAACAAAACAAACGAACATGAAAAAAACGCATGCTTACTTGTTCATTTTCCTTTTGCCATTAACAACTTGGCGCTGTACAAGAGAAGACGATACGCTGGGGGATTCGGACATCTTTGCTCCGGTGGGAGGCACGATCGCCATAAACGAATCGGCACATGCTTCAGGATCTCCTGAGGGGATGACCGAAACAGGACAGAATGAAGATGACCTTGTGGAAAATGCCACGTTTAGCAAAACGGTCACTATTACCTTCGGAGAGACGGTGCAAATAGAGAATGCGTATGCAGATGCGGGGGTGAACGTGGCCGTAAGCGGACAGGACGTGGAAGTTCATGCGACTACCGACGAGGTCGAATATGTGCTGACCGGGACGTCAACCGATGGCGGGTTCCAGATCTACAGCGAAAAGAAGTTCAAGCTAGCACTTACCGATCTTTCGCTCACCAATTCCGATGGCCCGGCTATTCGTAACCAATCGGACACAAGCGCGTTTGTTGTGCTAACCGGAACGAATCAACTTACCGACGGGCCAACTTACGCCGCAACTCCGGATGATGCTGACCAAACGGGAACGATTTTCAGCGCAGGACCCTTGCTGTTTTCCGGCGAGGGCACACTTACTGTACAAGGAAACCATGCCCATGCAATCATCAGCGACAAGTACATCCGTGTCCGCTCAGGCACAATTACGATTGCTAGCGCAGTGGAAGACGCCATCCATTGTCACGATTATTTCATTGCGGATGGCGGCACATTTCACATCACGTCCAACGGAGACGGCATCGAAGTTGAGGAAGGGCATATAATCATTAACCGCGGCGAATTTACCTTAGACGTAATAAACCACGGCATCGCGGCCTCTTATGAAGGGGAAGATCCAGACATTGACCCGTATTTAATTATCAATGGCGGAACAATTTCGATCAATAATTCAGAAGGCGAAGGTATTGTAAGCAAGCGTACGCTTACCATCAATGATGCAAACATTACCCTAACCAGTATCGATGATTGCCTCCGTGCCGCCGATGCAATCTATGTCAACGGGGGCTTGCTCCATCTCGTAAGTACGGGCCGTAATGCGATGCTTTCGACGGGTACGGTTACTGTTACCGGTGGTACCGTTATTGCCCTTGGGAACGAGGGAGGGATTAACTGTGGGGACAACGAATTAAAAATTACCGGCGGTTTGGTATTCGGCAGTGGCGAAGCAACGAGTGCCCCGGCCGAAACCTCATCTACCGTCTATGCACTGATTGCAGATGGAATGGAAGCAGGCCAGATCATACACATCGAAGACGCTAACGGAAAAGAGACCTTTACGTTCATGAACCCATCGAGCTTTGGCACGTTGTTATTGGCCAGCGCAAAGCTGAAAGCTAACACCACATATAATCTATATGTTGGCGGGACGGTTACGGGCGACACCAACGTACTGCACGGGCTTTACACAAAAGGCAATTACTCCCGTGGCACCGCAATCGCTCAATTCAGCACTTCAAATAAGGTTACGCAAATTGGCGGACAAGTTATATAGAAGTAAGACCTGTGGATGATGATGTGCTAGGTATTTCAACCTAGAGTTGTTACCTTAGCCTGATCACAAACATATTGCAATGGAACAGATTATGAATCTTTTAAATGGAAATCTCGGCAACCAGCTTACCTCCGGAATTTCCAAACAAACCGGGGTTTCTGAAGCGGAAACCCAGTCAGTGGTATCAACAGCCCTTCCCGCGCTACTCGGGGCCTTGCAAAACAATGCCAATAGCGGACAGGGTGCGCAAGGCATTCTTAGTGCCCTCGCTTCTAAACACGATGGAAGTATCCTCGACAACGTTTCCGGATTTCTGGACAGGGATGACACTTCCGATGGAAACGGCATTCTGAAGCACGTCTTGGGTGATAAACGCGGAGCGTTGGAACAGTCGATCAGCGGGAGAACAGGCGTGTCGTCCGGTGCGGTGTCCAAGATATTGGCTATGCTCGCACCCATCGTGATGGGGTATCTGGGAAAGCAAAGCCGGAGCAATAACGTAAGTGACGGCAATGGGTTGAATGATCTGTTGGGGGGCCTTTTGGGCGGACAATCGGGCAACAACATATTGGGCAGCTTGCTGGATCAGAATGGCGACGGAAAATTAGGAATCGACGACGTAGGTGGCTTGCTAGGCGGCTTTTTCGGAAAAAAATGACACGCCGTCCAATAACGGGTGTCATATTGGCACTCGTTACGATTCTGCACACATTTTGTGATGAGAAGCAAAAGCATTTTGTATGACCACGCAAATCACACAAGATAATAAGCTAAAAAAATTGATTGTGGTGGGTGACCGGATCTTAATCAAACCCACTACGCCTAATGAACGTACGGCAAGCGGCCTTTACCTTCCACCCGGAGTGCAGGAAAAGGAAAAGGTGCAATGGGGATATGTGATGAAGACCGGTCCCGGTTATGTGTTACCCGTACCTGCCGAAGATGACGACGCATGGAAACCTCAGGAAGAAAAGGTAAAGTACATTCCTTTGCAGGCGAAGGAAGGAGACCTGGCTATCTTTCATGTAGGCGCGTCGACCGAGATCCAATACCAAGACGAGAAGTACTTTATTGTACCACAAAGTGCAATTCTGATGCTGGAGCGCGAAGAAGAACTGTAAAATAATTAAGCCCTTAATCCCAGATATTCTGTCAGCTCAGTGGCTGCTGCCCTACCGGCGCGGTTCGCACCGATAGTAGAAGCTGAAGATCCGTCCCCCACTAAATGGACCCGGGGCTCCTTTGCGACCATCGTGGCCAATCTTCCCGCCATGACGATGCCGCCATTTTCTTCCCGCAACATCAGTGGCATTAGGTGATCAAGCGAACTACGAAAACCCGTGCACCAAAGAATCACGTCCGCATGCATTTCGCGCCCGTCGGCCCAACGGACCCCCTGCTCGGTGATTTCAGTAAACATTTCCTGCCGGTTCAATACGCCACGGGTGTTCATCGCTTCAATAGCCGGTGTAAGCGGGAGTCCTGTCACGGAAACAACGGAAGCGGGAGGCAGTCCCTTACGGACGCGTTCTTCTACAGCCGCCACCGCCGCACGCCCTTCTTCTTCACCAAAAGGCCCCTTCCGGAACAACGGGGGTCTACGAGTGACCCACGTTGTCGTCGTCACCCGGGAGATTTCATCCAACAGTTGAATGGCGGATATGCCACCACCAACGATAATGACATGTTTGCCGTTAAATGCAGCTGCGTTTTGATAATCCCTGGTATGCAACTGTTTGCCCTTAAATAAGCCCGCACCGGGATATTCGGGGATATACGGGGCTTCCCACGTACCTGTGGCATTAATAATTCCTTGAGCGGAAAAGAATCCTCGATCCGTTTCGATACGGAAACGCATCTCCCGTTCACAGACCACCTTTACCTTCACCGGGCGATAGACCGTGATACCAAATGTCCGTTCGTATACTTCAAAATAATGCGGCACGGCGATGTTTGCCTGCACTTGGGCAGCATCGTGGTCCAACGTTTCGGAAAAGGCAAGTCCAGGCAAGTCATGGATCCGATTTACTGTGCTCAATGTAAGTGATGGCCAACGGTACTGCCACGCGCCGCCCGGATGAGGGGATTGGTCCAATACAACGAATCCCCTCCCCGGAGTTAATCCCAGTTTTTTGAGGTGATAGGCGGATGATAACCCTGCCTGACCCGCTCCGATTACGGCAATGTTCGTTTTGTACAGCAGCTTAGATTCCATAATTGCCAAGGATATCCAATACCGCCGGCCGTATTTTTTGGAGCATGCGATCGAAACCCAGGTCGTTGGGATGTGTTCCGTCGGTCGTGCCTTCATGGTCATCACCTAAAAGCCCTTCCGCGGTGATGAGATAGAGATGTTTATCCGTGTGTTGTAATTGGCGAATTTCTCGGAGGAAATTTTCGTTTTGGGCGGTTACGCGATCAGCGATCGATTCGTCAAAATTCCCGCCATCACGGACGATGCTTTGAATGGCGATAATAGGGGCATCCGGATGACGTGCGCGAATCGTATGAACAAGATTCGCCGTACGTTCAGTTACCTGTTCGGGCGAGGAATTCGGTACGCAATCCAAAATAAATGCATCCATTGGCATGGTGGCGATCATATCGGCGACCGCCGCTTCCATCTTGGCGCTGCCGCTGACACCCAGATTGATAAAGTTGTACCCCGTCTGACGAGAGAGCCTCGCCGGATATGCTAAACCCGGCCTACTTGCCGAAGCACCATGCACGATACTGGATCCATACACCAAAATATTCTTTTTAAAGGGATTCGGTTTGGCGATGATTCGGGCCTTGGGGTCCACACCAATTTGTATTGAGAATGTCTCGTCGTAAAGCGGGAGATATAGCAAACATTCCTTATCGATGGGAGCCATGTTCTTAACGACCACGAATTCGTTGCAGTCATGTGTTTCCGGCCGGGCTACCCCCGCATATTGCCACTGCCCATTCCGCTTGATGTACAGATCCATCCCTTCTTGAGCGATAGCTGTCATGTTATTACCCGGTCCCCGAGGGTCGGTACACCATTTCACGGCAATTTGTGTACTGTTGGTTTCAAAACTAAGTGCCAAGCCGGCCGAATGCGTGAGCAAATGCTTCACATTGGATGGAACGTCGGGGAACGCCGCTGTATCCACGCGGTGGAAAAAAGAATCGGTGGGTAGCGGTTTACCGATCAGGGTTAGCGCTCTGGCATCAGTGAATGTCAATGAACTTTCTTTCTGTGCCAACAAGCTATTGGTTAACATAGAAAGAAAGCAGATAAGTAAACAGGAAACTATTTTAATCATCGTATGTGGTAATTAGATTGCCTAAGTTACCAATCCTTTTTGAATTTCCCTGTCAGCAACTCACACTCCATACTGTCGGAAAAAGTCGCAGCCATGTCAATGGCCGGGCCAGCTTTCCGGCAAATACAAAGACCAAACATCATTGGTAAGGGGCGGTACCATGCCACCGGCTATCCATAACTTATCCTTGAAGACAAATGCGGAATGTTCATGGCGTTCTCGCCAAGCCTGCTCAGTTTTGAATTCCTTCCAATGTTTTCCGTCAGCACTGTACCACACGTCCGACCAATTCTTATAGGGATTGCCGGACCATCCTCCCAATAGCCAAATATGGTTGCGATAGACCACGGAGGAAAACCAAATGCGTCCGTGCCAGGGCGCCTCTGCGTTTTCTTGAACCCAGTGGATCCCATCAGCCGAACTCCATACGTCGTTATAGGTAAAATGCTCCGGCACATAATTACCTCCGCCGAAAACATAGATCCGATCATTGAGCACGGCCGCTTGGTGATAAGCTCTAGGTGCCCACCCGGCTTGTCCGGTGGCTTGCTGCCAGTGTATACCATCCTCCGAATGCCAGACATCGTTCTTTAAACTGGTAGAATCGCCGAAGTAGTAGTTTTCTATGCCGCCGAGTATAAAAAGTTTACCCTTGAATTCAACAACGGCAGCCCCAAGGCGGGGCGACCATCCTGCAGCGGGCGTTTCGAGCGTCCAATCAATGCCATCCATAGATGACCAAACGGCATTGCTAGCCGAATGTCCCGGCAAACGACCGTTATACCACCCGCCCATCATCCACATGCGATCTTTAAATACAATGGACATAGGAAGATCGCTATGCAACCATGGAGCTGACGCCTCTACGAGCTGCCAGTTTTTGCCGTCTTCCGAGTTCCATACATCACGTGGCGGTGCTTCGTCGGAATTAAACCATCCTCCCAATATCCACAGCTTATCTCGATATACCAGTTCGCCTTGGGAATCGCGTGCTCGCCAGTTGGCATGCGCTGTTTCGCGTTTCCAATTGACCTGTTTGATCTGTGCATCAGTTGTCCCAAAAGCAAACATCAAGAATAGCCAAGCGATAAGTCTGTTCGTCATGTTGATGGGATCAGCCCTGGTTCAACTAATTTTTCAATTCGTAAACAGCGTTTTTGGTTACAGGCGTCCATGAATCGGTCCGGAAGGGAACGGCCGGAAGTCCTTCGTTATTGAAAAGGTTACTTGTTCCGGGATCATCGGCCCATGCATAACGGACGGCCTTGGGCTGGGCCACGGAGGAAGAGCTTACCACAATCGCTTCGCCTTCAATCCGCGCTTCCGCCGGATAAAATTTCTGATCGGCTCCTGCGATCTCAAATCCAACAACTTTGTCTGACCCTTTGGTCGTCAGCCCACCATGTACATGGTCGAAGTGTATCGTCACCTGGTTCCCGCTTATCTTGTGCTTTTGGTATTCGGGGCCGCTATATACCACGTTCTTATTGTAGGTATCGTGCAAAGCAATGGCTGCTAAACGCTTTCCGACATCTTGCTTATTGCGTGGGTGAATGTCGTTTGTATTGCCGATATCAATCGTCACGGCTTCGCCCGTACGGGGCAATGACAAGGTCAGGTGTTGCGCTTCCCGTAGTTCAGCCCACGTGCTTCCTGTGGCGCTCGTGCCTCCGGCCGCCTTAAAGCTAGCCAATTGCACAAAATAAAATGGGAAATCGCCGAGTCCCCACCGTTTACGCCAATCCTTAATCATCATGGGAAACGATGTGCGATATTCGTAAGCCCTACCCGCATTGCTTTCTCCCTGGTACCAGATCGCCCCTTTTATCGTATAGGGAATCAACGGGTTAATCATGGCATTGAACAGCAAGGTTGGATACCGGTTCGGGTTTGTGTTTTTTTGCACGGTGTCTGCAGGAACATTTTCAAAAACCTGCACGGCCTTTTTTAAGCTTTTATCTTTTTCCAAGGCTTCCTTGCTGATCCACGTCTCCACCATGGTACCTCCCCACGAGGTATTAATCAGGCCAATGGGCACATCCAATTGCTTTTGGAGTTCGCGCGCATAGAAGTAGCCCACCGCGGTAAAATCACCTACATTTTGCGGATTGGCCTGTTTCCACTCCAGCGGCTCTCCGATGTCATCCAAGGGTTGACCAGCGGTTTTCCGTGGAATCTTTATGTGTCGGATCCGGGGGGAGTTTGCACGAGCGATTTCTTGTTCCGCGTTATCGGAATTAGCAACGCTCCACTCCATATTGGACTGACCTGAGCAGATCCAGACTTCGCCGATGAGTACGTCCGACAACTTCAGTGTGTTTTTTCCAGCGACCACCAGTTGAAACGGTCCACCGGCTTCCTCTGGAGAAAGTGCCAGTTTCCATTTACCCTTGCTATCGGCAGTCGTCTCCTTCTGTTGCTTATTTAGGCTGACCTTTACTTGCTCACCGGGATCAGCCCATCCCCATACGGCGATGGGTTGATGCCGTTGAAGAACCATGCCGTTAGAAAAGATCTGTGGCAACCTCACGTCGGCAATCAATGCCTGTACGGATACGATCAGACCGATGCAAAGTAGGAATACGTACTTTCTCATAATTGTTTATAAATAATTTTGATGCAAGTATATCGATTATCCACTTGTTTTCAAACTGTTCCCCGAACTCCTAGATATGATCGTTGCAAGATGCTTGTTGACGGCTATTTCTTTATAAATCGCAGTGAATTGAGATTGAATCCAGAAACTTCCGTCACAAATTTAATCTTGTGCTTTCCTGCTGTAAAGTTCACGGTTAACGGTGGGTTCGGATGCCACCGCCAATCTGCCCAACTGCCAGAGACTCCCCACCATCCCGGACGTCAACGGTATACACCAGCCATTCGCCCGCATTTATATAACCAATATTTGTACCCTCCCCTGCGATTTCGAAGGCGCGAAAGTCACCATGTATGAAATTTTCGATTTCAACCCCACTAATAATCTGGTTATTTTCCCATTGATCCGTAAACCTTCCTCACAATCAGTTCAGAATTTCACCAAAATATTAAACCGCCCTCCGGGTGCAGCATCGCCATTCACGTACCAATCCAACGGGTCGGCTTTTTGCATATTATCCGACCATTTGAATTCCAGTCGTGCGCCATGTGAGGGCAATCCTAACGTTGCAAAAGGAACGGCAATCACCAATTGATCACCGGAAATTTTGGTGTTTACCTTCTGAACATCCAACCAGGCACCGTTTACATACCGTTGAAGCTGATCGCCACGGACTACGCGGAAATCATACCCATGCCAACCCGAATACCCCGATCGATCGACGTCAAGCCAAAGTGTCACCCAATTATCGCCGGAAACCGGTGTTAGGTCGCCAACTGTCTTTGC
The DNA here is from genome assembly GCF_042666505.1 of Parapedobacter sp. GCM10030251. Taxonomy (NCBI): domain Bacteria; kingdom Pseudomonadati; phylum Bacteroidota; class Sphingobacteriia; order Sphingobacteriales; family Sphingobacteriaceae; genus Parapedobacter; species Parapedobacter sp. GCM10030251. The sequence goes on from NZ_JBHTDN010000002.1 coordinate 357,550, forward strand.
ATAAAAATACAGCGCATCGTGACTCGCCGCTACCTTCAGCGTATCGAAATCATTTCGCCCGGTTTCGTTCACGTAGGTAACCTGCGGGTCCGACTGAGCTCCCGGGTGGTGCCGGTGCAGTACATCCCCCGTATAATCTACGTAGATGGGGGCAACCGCGTTCCAATCGGACCAATCGGCGACAGATTGTACGCTCGGAATATTGGTTACCGAATCCACTCCTTTATACCGCCGGATATTACTGACCATTTGCATGTAATAATGGTCTCTTAATCCTGCGGTGAGTGTCGGTTCGATATCACGGCTATATTCAGGGCTGGCCTGATCGACAAACAGTGCGTGATTCTTGTCGCCGGTCGTACGTCGCGATTTCCCGGCAATCCACTCATTCCAGCCGGTAATGAAAACAAAAGGCACATTTTGCTTTAGGGCGAAATCCCACTGCTCCTGAATGTTATAGCCATACCAAAGGTCCTTTTCCGGATTGCCAGGAGAACCATTCCGGAAGCTTCTTCCCCAATTGCCAGACCGACCGTAGAAGGCTGATCCGCCCATTGAAGCGTCTAAATTGGGGTGCTGAGCGGTCGCAACATTAATAATCTCCCGCTCGCCCTTATGGTTCCGATAGACTTTCTGCGGTCGCTGAAATTCAATCCAAGGCCAGCCGTTGACTTTTTCGGGCTCGTTGGGCCATTGCGACTCCCGGATCGTAAAAAAATCGGCGTAATTACGGCCCGCCGCCTCTTTAGACAAACCGATAATCAACGGCTTATCTTCAAGGTAGAACCAGCAATCCGGATAACGAAAAGGCGCATCCGTCTTATAATAATTATCATAAATTTCCTGCATGGCCTCCCCCGAAGCAGTATTGGTATAAAAAACGACCTTTGGCGCATTCTTCCCTTGTTTTTGAAGCGCATCTATGGCTTTCATCAACGCTTCAGATTGTTGCGGGTAGGTCAGCCGATTTGTGGCGTCAAGGACCAAAAAATCCACCCCCGCATCGGCAAGCAATTGCATATTCTTTAGATGCACCCAATAATCGTCGCCCCGATAATAGCCATAAATGGATTCACCCCAGAAATAATACTTCCCTGGCCGGCCAGCTCCCCCACCCCAACCCGGGTGATCAAAGTCATGGAATACCTCCGGTGTCTTTTCATACAGTTCGTTCAGGTCCCAATGTGTTTCCGAAGTAGGCGATGCTTTATCGCCCTGCCACAGGAAATAAAACAGGCCTACGTGACGATCCGGCGTCGGCGCGCCCACTTCCTCAAACTGCGGTACAATCCGTCCTAGATCGTCCGTTCCCGCAAGCACCTGCCCCCGGCTGTATAAAGGGCTTGCCAACATCGCAATGGCTAGGACAAAAACCCCGGACGTACGGCTATTAATCGCGCATTCAATTCCGATACGGCTGGTCACTGAGATATCCTTTTTCTTTCCAAACATCTTCGATGGGTTTAAATTTCTGAATAAATTGTTCATACGTAGGTTTTTGATTCGGATCTACCCAGCCGATGACAGCAAACGCCGCCAAACGCGGAAACAACTGGTAGTATATCCGTTCCGTTGTAGGTGTAAATTCACCCCATAGCTGGCAGCCCAGTCCGAGAATTTTCTTTTGATCTTGCGGGGCGATGCCATCCGGTATGGGGTTGAAGGAGTAGGCTTTTTCCAGCGAGGTTGTCTCATAGGGATAATCCAGGTAGGTAAAAAAGCGATTAGAGTTGACTACGTCGTAGCCTTTGGCGATCGCCTTGTTGATGAGGGTCACCTCGCCGTCCCAAAACTGCACGATCGTACCGGGGGCCAATTTTTCCGATTGACTCGCTTCGATGTGTGCCTCACCCCTGACATTGTCACCCGTAATCTCATTCCATCCAATCATCTGGTACCCCTTGGAGGCGATGTAAGTCGACAGCCGGTTGATTGCCCACACCTGCAGGTCGGCATAGGTTGGAATCCCCTCTTTTTGCATGAATGCATTGATCGGTTCTGACTGCTGCCAATGCGCATAATTCGCTTCGTCGCCGCCAATGTGAATGATACCTCCGGGAAACAGACTGATAATCTCGTCCAACACGTTATGCAGGAACTCGGTTACCTTCGGATCTGTCACATCGTAGAGATCGCCGGGAACTAATTTACCAACCTTTTTGCTAGAGGCACCCAGCCATGGATACGCATAGACCGATGCCGACACATGGCCCGGCACCTCGATTTCGGGGATAATACGGATACCCCGCGCAGCAGCGTATGCAACGATCTCACGGATATCCTGCTGCGTATAAAAAAGGCCTGGCTTATGCTGGTACAGGCTGTCCCATTTGGCCGGGTCAATCCCTTTGGACATGTGGGTGTGATCCCCCTTTGACGAAATTTCGGTCAACAATGGGTATTTCTTGATTTCAATGCGCCAGGCGGGATCGTCTACCAGATGCCAATGAAACGTATTGAATTTGAGACGAACCATTTCGTCAAGAAGCCGCTTTACCATTTCCTTGCCGTGAAAGTGGCGGCTTTCATCCAGCATAAAAGCCCGCCAGGAGAAATAGGGTTCGTCCTTTATCTCACAAACCGGAATAGCCAGCTGGCCCTCTTGGTTTTCCACCAGCTGCCGCAGGGTTTGCAGCGCATAAACAGCACCGGTTCCGGTATTGGCCGCCACCAGTATGCTTTGCTTTTCGCCATGGGCCATCACCTGAAGCCGATATGATTCCGCACCTTTCCCTCCCTGTTTTCCCTGTACAAGCGAGAGGCGAGCTTGTTTCCGCTGCGGCGTAAATACCGGCTCGATACCGATTTCACCCAACAGCACCGTTACGTATTCACGGTCTATTGCCAGGTTTCTATCCAAGTATACAGACATCTTCGCGGGAAATGTGGCATAATTACCAGATACCGTTACCTGCTTGGGCTCGGGTAATACCCGAACGGCAGATTCCTGTGCATACCCCGAGTTCAGGCACGTAGCGGTGGAATATACAATGAGGGTAACGGCCTGAAAAAACTGCCGTACAGACCGGAGGGACATATCGATATTATTAATCATTTTCAACAAACGCCCTTTTTAGAACTTCCAAATAACCCAGACCGTGTACCGTATCGGGTTCCAGGTAACTTCCCTCAGACCATTCATTCCATGCATTGATGGTAATTAATTTGGGTTGGTCGGGATGAGCATTGGCATAAGCTTTGGCCTTTTCCACATACTTGGCGAACTTTTCCGGTGCAGGATTGGTAATGTATCCGGCTTTGAATAAGAAGCGGGGGTTTGCATCCCATCCCACCGTTACGTTCGGAAAGTAAGGAATGGAAAAATCCCGATCAAAGTCGGTCCACATAGCCGTGGAGGCTTCCGCCCACTGGGTATAGTCTCCATCGGGATTCTGCAGGTGCGCCCAGCAATAGTTGGTCAGGCTATTGAACCCAAAGTACTTCAGGACATCTTCCTGCGTTTCAATCTGGTCGCCCGGTACGCCGGCAATCGTGGACGGTAGAGCCGACCATAAGATCCCCTGTAAGTGTAACCCCGGAAATCCCGCGGCTTTCACCTTCGCCCGGAAACTATCCAATGCTTCTTTGGTCTGCCGGGGGCCTCCCAAACCGTTGATCAAGGTTTGCAATTCATAGATGCAGAAAACCGGTTCGCCATCGATTTTGTAGTACGCTGGATCTTTGAAATATTTCTCGATCACCCGATCCGCCACGTTGTCAAACTGTTCGCGGTCCACTCCGCCTTTCCAGATCACCGAATCGATGCTCGGATTATCCACGTCCCAATACGTGGTTGCGTCGTGGTTGGCCCACATCAGGTAAAAGTTCATGCGCCCCTTGTTAGCCTTCAGGAAGCCATTGTTCACACAGCTTTCCAGGAAGGGCTGCCCTTCGTACCAATACCAATCAAAGATAAAGGTATTGACGCCATGGCTCACCGCAGCCGTTATCTTTTTATCCATATCCGCCGAATCAGCCTCGTCCAGATATCCCCACAGCGGCACTTTGGGTTGTGCATGCCCTTCCTCTTTCGGTTTCGCATTGTAGATAATCTCCCATTCGCCTTTTTTAACGGGAAACAGAAATTCCGCACGGGGTTCATAATGGTAAGCCGGCCAGTAAAAAGCGGCCACGTCGTATGCTTGTTGAGGTTTTTCTGGCTGTTGGCAGGCCGTTACTGCTCCCAAAGCCAACAGGGCACAGACGAATTCGCGTGGATTGCGGGTTAGCAAGTTCATGGTATTTGTGCTTTCTATTTTAGTTGTTCTCTTTCTTGTGCCATATACAACGGTAGTTGAACCGCCTGTTGGGAGCCGTATCCCCGTCGGTGCATAAGGAAATCGGGTCGGTCAGATCAACGGCATTGTCGCTCCATTTAAAGTCAAAGCTCACAGAATTCCCGGTAAGTCCGAGCAGTTTCCTTGGGACGGCCACTTCCATTTTATCGCCTTGGTAACGATAGTCCAATTCCGCAACGATTTGCCAAGGATCCGCTTTGCGTGCGGCATCGTAACGCATGAGTGTAGTTTGGTTGCCGTTTTTCACGTTTTTATTCACCAGGAAATCGTAGCCAAACCATCCGGTTTCCGGATTCTGATCAGTGTCAATCAATAACAGCATCCAGTTGTGATCCGTGTGGGGCGACAGGTTTTCGGAAGTTTGCACATAGAAGGCAACCGAAGTTTTATCGAACGCAACCTTGCTCGTAATCATATCATTCCGGCCGGATGTATTCGAATAATGCAGCCCCCCATATCCTTTGTAATCACGATGCGCCACGTCTGCCTTTGTATCACGGTATTCCACTGCGATCTTATCCCAATCGGTAAAATTGCCGTCGATTGTCACCGGACGGATCCCATATAATTCGGGAATGGGTCGAACGCCCTTATACCTGCGGATGTTCTGCGCCATTTGCATGTAATAATTGTCCGTATAGCCTCCCTTCATGGGTTGAATGGCCCGATTGAATTCGGCATTGTATTGATCTACGAAGAAATACGGACTTTTACGCCGCATGAAATCGGTTGTTTTCCCCTCTTCGGGATGGTATTTCCCGGCGGTCCATTCATTCCAGTCGTTGAGGTATAAAAATTGCGGATCGGCACGAAGCGCCTCGTCCCACCGTTCCTGAAAATAAATTCCGTAGCCTTCCGGATGGGCAACGGTTTTCTTCAGCCAGGGTACTTCCACAGGCATAGGCAAGTCCTGATCGTTCAGGCGAGGCTCCCCGTGTTGCCGTGTCCACGACTTACCCACTAAACTCGATGGATGCTGTGCCGGAGTTACGGCCGCTTGCTCCTTTTTTCCCTGATGTCTGGAAACCAAGCTATCCGGATCCATGCCGCGTACTTGCTTGTTGCCAAGATCGTAGCCGAAACTCCAATTGTCTTCCGTACCGACAAACCGCTGGCCGGCCCATTTATAATAGCCCCACCACATGGTGCGCAAGGTGAAGAAATCCCTTACCTCCTGGGTATAGTCGCGGTAAAACTCTTCGGTATAGTCTGGATCTCCGTAATGGGGATGGTTGACATCGGTTTTGGCCGCCGGATCATAGTGCGGGTTGGGCTGCTTGGCGTCCTGTCCATTGGCGTCGTATTTCGGATTTCCGTTATACAGCAGCAACGGTTTACCATCCCAATAAAACCACAGGTCACGGAAGCGTTCGGTTTTATAAATACGGTCATAGAGATCCTGCACGACGGTGATCACCGGCCCGTTAAATGCCCAGAAACAGAATTGCGGCACTTTATTACCTTCGGCCTTCATCTCCTGCATGGTCTTGAAAAGGACCTCCCATTCGTCCCAGTAGCGTACCGCATTGGTAACGTCCATCACCAGCACATCCACGCCGGCATCGGCCAACATGGACATGTCTTTCCGGATCACATAGGTATCTTTACTGAGGAAATAGCCCATTTCAGGTTCGCCCCAATGGTAGGATCCCGCGGTCCATAACGGATGTTTTGCATCCAACCGTGCTGCAGGGTCGGATGCCAATATACGGGACACGTCGGCCGTATAGGGTGCCGGTTGATCGGCGTTGCCATCTCCATGCCACGTAATGTAGAAAATACCAACTACCCGGCGTTGATCGTCTTTCACGGAGCCGACTTCGTTGTATGCCGGCATTGTCCTGCCCAAGGCATCCGAAGCGACCCAGGTGTCTGGATAAATATCGCGATAATAGGTAGTATCCGATTTATGCCCTGATAAGCGACCACCTTCCTGAGCCAGCGAATGCGAATTGACAACCAACAGCGCAACCGTACCCAGCAGTATAAGGCGTCGAGGTAAGGAGCAAAGTGCACGATTTAACATGATTCGAAAAATCAGGGAGCCGTATATACAAAATTAAACCGTCCGCCGGGTGCGGCGTCCCCATTCACATAGAAATCCATGATGTTTCCGTTTTCCTGCATATTATCGTTCCATTTGAACTCGATGTCCACCGCCTTCTTTTCCAACCCCAATATGCGTCTGTCGATTCCGAGCGCAAGTTTATTAAGATCGACCGAAAAGGGCACTGTCGCTACCTGTTCCCATTCCCACCGATTGCCTACATTCCGTTCCACGATTGCCTTATTGCCTTTGGGACTCACGCGATTCACGATAAAATCGTACCCGTTCCATCCCGTAGCTTTATTTCGGTCTATGTCGATAAACAACATCATCCAATTCCGATCTTGGGGCGAGGTGAGTTTATCGGCCGTTTCCACATAAAAGTAAAGTCGTGCATCGTCCCGTGCTACCTTGGCGCCCACGATGTCGTTCCTTCCGGTGGTGTTTGTGTAATACTGATCGTACCGTCCCCGATGGTCGCGGTGCAAGGTGTTGCCTTTATAATGCTTGAAGTAAGGGGCTACATTTTCCCAATCTGCCCACTTATCAATCCGTACGGTTTTTGGCGCCGAAACCTTTTCCGGAGGTGTCATTCCTTTGAATTTGCGCACATTGTCGATCAATTGCAGGTAATATACATCGCCCTTATCACCCCATCCTTTATTCGGCTCGATGTCGCGACTGTGATTCCAATCGAATTGATCTACAAATGAAAAAGGATCTCCCGTCCAATTGTGCTCAGGTAGCCACTGGCCTGCAATGTATTCATTCCACCCGGTCACGAATACGAGCTCTGGATCAATTTCCTTAGCCCTGTCCCACTGTTCCTGAAAATTCCACCCATATAAATACCCATCGACCCGGGGATCGAAACCATTACGTTGACTAAAGCTACGACCGTACGTGCCCGGCAAATTAAAGGCACTGCAATGGCCATCGGTTTCCGGTCCGGCATTTTGCGCGACCCCTACGGTAGCCTGTTCGAATTTACCATTGCTTCCTTTCACGTAGCCATGCTGAGGATAATTCTCCAACCATCCCCACTGGTCATTCCGTTTAGGTCCGTCCACATAATCCGGTTGTCCGGGGCGAAAAGTGAAAAAAGAGGCAATTTCACGGTCCTCGTCCGAATCTTCCAAGTTGTCCGGATATCCCATAATACAAGGTTTTCCTTTCCAGAAAAACCACAGATTTTTATATCTACCGGGCTTATAGAGATCTTTATACAGCTGTCGCAAGGAAACCAACGAGTGCGGCGCCGGACCAAAAGGCAACATGAACGCAATTTTAGGAACGTTCACACCCTCACGCTGGGCTTGATCCCAAGTTTTCAGCAGCGCTTCATACGAATCCTGCCAGGTGAGGCTGCCGTTTGTGCAATCAAAAAAGACGGCATCCACGCCGGCATCGGCCAGCATTTCGGCGTGCTTACGCAGCACCCACGGATCGGTGGTTTTGTAATAGCCGAACAGGGGCTGCTCCCAATAAAAAAAGCCAGGCTTTTTGGTCCCCCACGCCGGGTGGTTGTAATCTTTCATGGCCTCGGGATGTTTCCTGACGATTTCTGTGATATTCCTTACTTGATAGGTCGTATCGTCATTACCCTGATGCCATGTCCAATAGAACATTGCAACGAATTTATCAGTCTTCTTGTCTCCGGCAGCCTCATATGGGCTTGCCTTCCGGCCTAATGCGTCGGTCATGGCCCATTGATCACTGTTTACGAATTGCGCATGAAGCGTCGTTGGCAATGCCAGTACACTGAGGGCGAAAAAAAAGCAAATTAGTTTATTCATTATTTTCGTATCTTTTCTATTTGTTATTGTGCGGGGTACCCTGCTTTCACGGTATCTCTTTCATGATTTCACGCCAATCATTTATACCGATGATCGCCTTATACGGCTCGAAAATTTCATCTTCCCGTTCCGTCCCAGCTGCTTGATAAACATGCCACACGGGCTTTCTTCCTCCCGGATCCTCCTCGTCATCCGGAAACCTTCGCAGGCCGATCCGCAGGCCGAACTCATTCCGATTGTCTATCCAGTTATGCCATTGTATGGCGTCAATACCGTCCAAACGCGCAAGCTTTTTCCATGCATAGGCAAGCCCTGCTGCCTGTTCCTGCAAATCTTTTTCCTCGTAAGTACGTGAGTTTGTTCCGTTTTCCGACAGCCAAAGCATACGCTTATTTGTTTTCATATACCAATTCTCGGGTCGCTTGATCCAATCGTCCAGCACTTCCAGATTTTTGAAGGTTACCAAAGGGCTTCTTGGGCTGAATGTTGCCTGACTATCGTTCCACGTCTTAGGTTCATTCAAATCTTCGGGATACGGATGGTAGGCCAAACCCCATCGGAAGTCGCCCTCGGCTGTTGAATACTGCAAAAGTCCGTTTATCATATCGAGGGTGGCATAATCCCCTCCGGGAGCTTTGGTTACCCACGAATGGGTAAACGAAGCCAGTACTTCCGTGTGCGCGTTGTAAGCTTTTGCAATGTTGTAGCAAACCCGCATCGACTTATAATAGTTATCTAAATACACGAATAGCGGTCTGCCCTTTCCCATGTTAGTCCATGTACTGCCCGCATCGACCTCGTTATGCATGATCCAGTGATGGATCCTTCCGTAAGGGCTGCCAGGTTGGCAATAGCGACCGGCCAGAAAATCGAGTGCCGCGGCGTAACAGCGTAAGCTTTCGGCATTATCCAGTCTCGGCATCGTAAAAAATGCATCGTCGGTATAGTGTTCATGCTCCAATAGCTCGCCCACCGATGGGTCCGCACATTCGGAAGCCTTTTGTACCAAAATAATCGCCGACACGATAATGTTTCTTGCCGCCGCGACACGGAAGGTCTGATCCAGCTCATCGATTTTCTTTCTGTCGAAATAGAAAGATTTGCCTCCGTATTCATGGACATACGTGTCCGGTCGTGCATCTAAGTAGATAAAACTGGTGATGGGTACATTGACGGTTACGCTGCCTATCGGCAGGTCATCAAGATCTTCAACAAATCCCCGGCTGGCAGAAAATCCACCCAGCCCTTTTTTATGAGCAAGCGACTGAACGGGAAGATTCCATTGTGCTTCAATCTGGGTTGCATACCGGGCATGTGAAAGCAAGTCGTCTTTTGTGCTTCCTTCTCTTATAACTGCCCACGCCGAAAGCGCCCTATCATACCGAAATCCATCCCGCTCTACGTAACGCGCCAGAGACAGAACAAACTGCGATCCTTCAAGCGAATAGGTATAGGTGAATTTCGTAACGCGACTAAGTTGTTGATAAGGAGTCACCTCCGCGAGCATAACCGGTTCACCGGCAGGGGCAACCCCGCGTATGGCGATGGTTTCTCCTTCAACAGAAACGTCTACGATTGAGGCTGGGTAGGTTCGATTCAGATAGGCCATGATCTCCTGATTTAACGCCTCGTCATCCTGCCGGAACAGTTCCCGCTCTCTTGCCGATTTTTCTTCCGCCTCATTTCGTTTGCGAAGCCTGAGATTCCGGATATGCACGGCGACATTTTGCTCATTACCAAAATCCAATCTCAAAAAGTCGCCTACGTTTCCCCAGTTAAATTCTTTGATTTGGTCACCTAAATCAATAGCCAACATTTTCCACGAAGAAGAAGCGGCGATCTCCGCGGTTTTCAACGACCGTTCTTCATTAATCGGCGCGCCAAGGAACACCTGTAAATGGTGAAGTGGCGAAGTGGCTTTATACTCCAAACTAAGCACCAAGTCCCCTTCACCGCGTTGATGGGTGAGCGGCGATAGAAGTATATAAGGGTCTGTTCCTGTCGTTCGTATTTCATATTGATGTTGGCCTATGGCTTTTACATCTAGTTGGTTGGCAGTCTCTTCGTCAAATGATAGATAGCGGACTTGCTCAACGACGGGAGGCGATTCGGGTTGCTTTCCTTTGCATGCTAGAAAAACAACTAAACCGAGAAAAAATAAGACCACCCTGAATAAGACCTTATCCATCATTGCGATAGCTAATCCGAATGTCAAGCGACCGTATTCCTGCAAAGCAATTTTCGTGAGAGTTAACACACAAAGTGGTCACATTAAGCGGCATAATTGGTAAGTAATCGTACACGATCTATCTGTTATTTGGTTTACAACTAACAAATGTAATCATAAATAAACGGCCGGCAACCCGCTCCATACTGAGGCAACCCGTACCGTCCTGAAAGATGGAAAGCGGAACGAACAGGATGGGACAGGTTACTACGGTATGGTGCGGGTTGCGGCACTAGTATTCGTTACTACCTTTGCGGGCTATAAACCCGTATTATATGAATGAGAACTTTTACGAACCATGAAAGAGGCCACCACCGACGTGTTTAGCCTCTCAACTATTAGTTAAGCTAGCCGCGCAGATTCCAACGCAATTGAAGTTATCAAGAAATATCTCAAATGCTTCCGAATTAAAATAAGCTAGGTTTATTCAAGGGTATCCTTCATTCCTAAGAATCAATTACGGAAAGCAGAACTTAAAATTCCCTGGAACGAGTAAGGTATTTCAGTGAACAAATATGAAGCAAATTATTCATCCAACTAATTTTAACTAGGTAATTATGTTTAAACGCTTTCGAAACATAAAAAATTCGTGGCTATTATCTGTTTTCGTTCTCGCCTTTGTTTTGGCCCCCTTTGCGCTGGTTGCGCAGCAGGGATTGAACATCCGAGGAACCGTGAGCGACGAACAAGGCCCACTTGCTGGCGTGACCGTCAGCATCAAACACAAGCGTACGGCTGCTTCCACCGATGCCCAAGGCAATTTTTTGGTGGAGGGAGCAAGTGTAGGAGACACTTTGTTATTCCGCATTGTAGGCTATATCGATCAAGAGGTCCCAATAAACAATGCCGCTTTCTTAAAGATTTTATTAGAATCGGACAACGTCGGTTTGGATGAAGTCGTGGTTGTCGGCTATGGTACGCAGAAAAAAGTGTCGGTAACCGCCGCGATTTCAACGATCGAGACCAAAGAATTGAAGCAGAGTCCATCAGCGAACCTGTCCTCCGCATTGGCAGGGCGCTTACCTGGCCTGACGGCCTTGCAATCGTCCGGACAGCCGGGCGCGGATGTGGTTAATCTTTACCTGCGTGGAGCGGGCACGTTGAATGATGCGTCGCCACTGATACTGATCGATGGAGTGCCCCGTTCAAATATCAGCAAACTGGATCCAAATGAGGTTGCATCGGTTAGCATTCTGAAAGACGCTTCCGCCACAGCCGTGTTCGGTGTGCGGGGGGCAAACGGCGTGATTTTGATTACCACCCGCCGGGGTCAACCGGGTAAATCGGAACTCAGCGTTTCATTTGATCAAAGTATTCAGAAGTTTTTGGTAAAAGCCGACCGCCTCCACTCCTGGGAGTTTGCGCAGCTGCGTAATCAGGCCTTTCTAAATACGAATCCAGATGCCTCCGAGGATCAGATGCCGTTTACGCAGTATATGATCGATATGTACAAGAGCGGCGAAGACCCGGTATTTTTTCCCGACCGCGATGTATTTCACGATTACTTTCGCGACTGGGCGCCGCAGACCCGGGCGAATGCCAATTTTAACGGAGGTGGAGAACGGTTTACCTACTTCTTAAATGCGGGTTATATCGGACAAGGCGGTAATTTTAAGACCGAACCGGAAAGCTCGCTTGGCTACGATCCCAGTTATCGCATGGACCGCTATAACTTCCGCGGCAACATTGACTACAGCATCGCCAAAAACTTAAAGGCCTCACTCAATATCGCCACGTATTTGGAGAAGATGAATACGCCCCAAACCCTAGATTTGTTCGGCGGTAATGTAGCCGGAATGGTGCAGAACATGATCGCCTATACGTGGGCAACACCGCCCACGGATCCGGGGCCGTTGACGATGCCGGGTTATGGCGTCCCGATCAACGAAGTGGTGGCTCAGTCGGGACAGGATCGGAATACGTATGGTGAAATTAACCGCCGGGGCTACCGGCAGGAAACCACCAATATGCTGAACTCATCGCTGACTTTGGACTGGGGACTGGACTTTATCACCAAAGGGTTGTCTGCCAAGGGAATGATTGCTTTCGATAGCCAAGCAAGCACCGTTTTGCAAGGGGTACGTTCATTAGACACCTATTCATTTTACGTGGCACGGAGTGCGGATGAAACCAGTGGATATAGCCCCATCATTTCCAATTCGGATGCTGCTATCCGGTTAAACAAGGGGATGCAGACACGTTATTATGTCAACTATCAGGCATCTTTGAATTACGCGCGGGCATTCGGGCGCCACAATGTCGGCGGGATGCTACTGGGTCAACGCGATAACTGGGATGTGTACGATCCGCAGCTGCCATACAATATTGTCGGATTGGTGGCACGCGCTACTTACGATTATGACAACCGCTATCTGGCTGAATTCAATTTCGGTTATAACGGATCGGAACAGTTTGCCCCGAATAATCGCTTCGGTTCCTTTCCTGCATTTTCCGTAGGTTGGGTAGCCAGCAATGAACGGTTTCTGACTGACAACCCCGTTGTAACCAATCTGAAACTTCGCGCCTCCCACGGGCTTACCGGAAACGATAAATTGGGCAATGACCGCTTCCTTTACCAAAGCTTTATCAATATCGGCGGTGGTATATTCCCAACCCTGGGCCGCGGACAGAGCATCGTGCAAGGCCGGATGGGCAACGAATTCATCCAATGGGAGAAGTCGCGGAAGACTAACCTAGGGCTTGATCTGGAACTGATCAATAGCCTGTCCTTAACGGTGGATTTCTTTAAGGAACACCGGGACAAGATTTTGATTAGCCGCAGCACCATCCCCGCCTTACAGGGCGTTCCACTGGGTAACATTCCAAAAGTCAATATCGGGGTGGTGGATAATAAAGGTTTTGAATCGGAGTTGACCTACCGAAAGCGCCTGAATCAGGACTTTTCTTTCTTGGTGAAGGGTAACTTCGCGTACAATAAAAACACGATCGTTTATGCAGACGAAGTGAAGCTTGGTAACGATTATGTATATCCATATCGACGTACCGGGTTTAGCATTGGCCAACAATTCGGCTATAAGATCGACTACAGCAACGGAAACGGTTACATCAATACTCCCGAAGAGCTGGCCAGTTTACCGGATTACCAAATGGGTGGTACGCCTCGACTTGGCGACTTCAAATACGTAGATGTAAACGGAGATGGCATAATCAATGATCGCGACATGGTACCCATTGGCTATCCAAACATACCTCGCGTTACCTACGGCCTGGCTGGTTCGATAACATACAAAAGTTTCGATATTTCATTTCTGTTTACCGGCGTCGGACAGAGCCATAATTACCGGAATGATTGGGGCGTTACGGAAGTCGGCTTAGTTGGATTCTACAGCGGTTGGCACCGGCAAGCGTGGACACCTGAACGCTATGCCAACGGTGAGGCCATCCGCTATCCGGCCCTGGCGATGGGTAACGGCGTAAGCCAGGTCAGGAACAATGTATTTATCATGGATCGCTCGTTCCTCCGGCTGAAAAACGCCGAGATCGGTTATAACTTACCACAACGGTTGCTCAATCCGATACGGGTACAGCAACTTCGGGCCTATGTTAATGGAAACAACTTATTAACTTTCAAAAAGTTACCCATAGATACGGTCGACCCGGAACAGACCGATGCATTGGTGTATCCATTGACCATGATGATCAATTTTGGCCTTAATGTGACTTTTTAACACTAACTCTAGCACGATATGAAAATACAACGTTTAATAGCCCTCATATTGCCATTGGTTCTGTTTGTGACAAGCTGTACCGACGTATTGGATATGGCGCCTGATGGCAACATGCAAATGGACGAAGTGCTGGCCGACCCAAATAAGGTGGAAGGCTTACTAAATCAATGTTATGCAAATATTCCTCAGAAAGGATATTCATATTGGTTTTTTGAATCAGCTGTCGTAGCATCCAGTGATGACGGATGGACATCCGACGACGGCCAAGGTTTGATCGCGGGGAACTATTACCAGGATAATAACTCTGCGAGCAGCCACGTGATGTGGAATAATGACGACGGACACGGTGGAGGCAACAATCAGTACTGGAACCGGTTTTGGCAACAAATCCGGCTATGCTCACAGTTTATTGAGGTGATTGACAAGGCTGCTGTCAACAATGAAGCAGACCGCGGCCGATTCAAGGCGGAGGCACGACTGCTACGTGCGTTCTTTTATATGGAGTTGGTCAAGTGGTTCGGTAAGCTACCCATTCTGGATGCGACTGTCCCGTTTGATGCCGATTTTTCGACACTCACCCGCTCCTCGGTTTACGATGTCGCTAAATTCATTATGTTGGATTGCGACGCAGCCCTGGCCGAACCCAATCTTCCCTGGCGGATCGACAATGCCAATGATGCAGGGCGCGTGACCAAGGCGCTGGCGCTGGCACTCAAAACCAAGGCGATGCTTTTTGCTGCGAGCCCGCTTCATAACGAAGGGCAGAATCATTGGGAAGAAGCGTACCAAGTTGCGAAAGATGCGGTTTCTAAATTGAAGGCAAACGGGTATGCGCTGTTTACCGAAACCACCCAACCCGGGGTATTCGGCACCGGACCCGCAGCTGCTTTTCGCCAACTGGTGTGTCAAAACGCAGATTATTCGGCTACGCCGCGTGATAAGGAAACCCTCTACCAAGCCCGGAGCGGAAGTGTCTTCGTATGGCATATAGGCTACATCGGCAGTAACATGCCTAACACATACAAAGCCGGTGTTGCTCCAACCCAAGAGCTGATCGATGCATTTGAAACCATCGACGGTGAACCCATCTTGAACCTTAGCAAGCCTTACCTGGATGAGCGGCATTTGCAGCCAAACTACAATCCAAACTCGATGTATGATCCCAATAACCCCTATGCAAACCGGGATCCGCGGTTAGCTCAGACGGCGCTTTACAATGGCAGCACCATACTATTCGACAATCAAACTGTTGAAGTGCAAACTTACACGGGAGGTCCGCATGCGCCGAGTTTTGACATTACGAACCGGTCCGCATCCCGCACCGGTTATTATCACGCCAAAATGGTTACCCCCGGGGCAAGCCAGACCAATCAAATCAACAATTCAAATTGGAAATACTATCGACTTGGCGAGACCTTGCTGGACTTAGCAGAAGCGGCAGCTGAGGCGAACCACCTGGATGAAGCCCGGGCCGCAGCAAATGAAGTGCGCGCACGCTCAGGCATGCCCGGACTCTCTTCAGCGCTCACTAAAGAAGAACTCATTCTTCGCATACGTAATGAACGTCGCGTGGAATTAGCGTGGGAAGAACAACGGTATTTCGATGTACGTCGTTGGGAAAGCCCCGATGGAGACCTGAGCGAAACCGCCAAGTGGCTCACGGCGATGGTCATCACCAAAAATGGCGATGGTAGCTTTACCTACAACCGCCGCAACATCTCGACCAACCCACGAGGTGGCTGGCAAAACCGCGATCTGCTATTGCCCATCCCGCTTAATGAAGCGTCTACACTCGAATCAGTGACAGGTCAGAGATGGCAAAATCCAGGATGGTAATTTCAATGATTTATGACTAAGATGGAGAAATATATAAAATACATTGCGCTATACATCTGCTTGATCACGTCTGCGTCACTGTATGCACAGGAGACAAGCGAAGCGCAAAGCCGGGTCGTTAACGAATATAACCAACCCATACAAGGGGCAACGCTTGTGACCGAAGATGGTGATCACCAATCGATCACGTCAAAGGACGGCACCTTTAACTTGACCTTTAATGACGTTAATCAATACGTAGTGATAGCTGCCCCTGGTTATCAAAACATACGTATCCGCGTTGACGAGATCGCTGAAGGACGTGATATCGTGTTAACTTTCGATCCGCACAACCAAGGCGGATCGGTAAATTTTGGTTACCAGACGTACACTCGCGAGTCCCTTACCGGAGCGGTGTCTTCGGTAGCGGGAAGCGTATTGGATAAAGCACCGACCAACGTGCTCTCTGAGACTTACGCCGGTCGATTACCGGGATTGACGGTGGTATCCAATATTTCTGAATTGACCTTCTTTGGCTATGGAAATCTGTCCAAGGCCATTCGGGGATATTCCTCAGTCAACGGCAACGATCCGCTCATCATCATTGACGGGGTAATCGCACCCACGCAATACATCGAGTTTATTTCACCGAAGGAGATCGAGAGTATCTCGGTATTGAAAGATGCTTCGGCGACGGCAGCCTACGGCATTCAAGGTGCTACCGGTGTGATTGTCATCACCACCAAACGCGGTTTCACCGGCAAGTTAAATGTGGAAGGATATGCTGATCATTCCTTTCAGCAAATGACCAGGCGTCCCTTGTTTGTTAACTCAGCACGGTATGCCGAATTGCGCAATGAGGCGGGCGAACGGGATGGCTTGGGTACCTACTCCCAGTTTTCTCAAGAAGATATCGACCTGTTTCGTTCAGGAAGTGACATAGGCTATCCGAATACGAACTGGTTCGATGAATATGTGAAGGACTTTGTCATGCGACAGCGTGTGGGAGTAAACGTTTCCGGAGGAACGGACAGATTCAAGTACTATTCGAACCTAAGCTTCCTGAACCAGGGAGAGCCTTTCATCATCACCGATGAGCCAGGCCGGAAATACGATCCAACACCGCGTGTCAACATCGGTAATTTCCGCACCAATATGGACGTTAAGTTCAATAAGTACCTTTCGGGCTACATGCGCCTCACCGGAAACATCAAAAAGGAAAAATTAGCCGGGGCTACCATGGGGTGGAACGTTTATAGTCAGATTTTCAACCAGCCCCCCACGATGTTTGGTCCGTTATCGCCCGTTCTTGAAGGCGACCCGGATTTGAGTAATCAGGTGGTAACAGTCGAGGGCTTGGACAATCCCGTATATGGCACCCTAAATCGATCAGGTTATAACAGCGTGGTAGAAACCAATGTGATCGCACAAACAGGGTTGAAACTCGATCTGGGATTCCTAACAAAAGGACTGTCGGCAAGTGGGGGCATGGCGTATCAAACGTACGTACGGAATGAAACCGCTACCACGCAGAGTTACAGACGTGTACTTCGGGGAAGTGATTTTTCAGTACTTGATAATTTCACGCCGTACAAAACTTTTGAAAATACCCCACTCGCGTATGGCAAGGGTTCCGTGTTTTTCTATTACCTGAATTTACTGGGACGACTAGATTATAACCGTCGCTTTGGTGATCACAGCATCGATGCATCCGCTCATACGTATTACCTAAAGCAGGAAAAGGAGTCTAACGGAACGAGCAATGCGGTATTGCCGTATATGAGGCAAAATTTCGGAATATCAGCCTTATACGGATACAAAGACCGTTATTTCCTGAAAGCCGACCTGGGATATTCCGGTTCAGAACAGTTTCATCCCGATAACCGTTACTCCGCTACGCCAGCCATTTCAGGCGCCTGGATTGCATCCAAAGAAGATTTCCTTAAATCGAATGTCTTAACGTTACTGAAACTTCGGGCTTCTTACGGAGTTACCGCTAATGACCAACTAGGTGCGGCACGATTCCTCTACTTAGACAACATCCGTTCCAACGGATCCGAGTTGGAACGAGGCAACCCAGCGTTGGAGGCAGAGCGAATTGAAAAGCTGAACTTAGGCATCAATATCGGCTTGCTAAACATGTTTACGATCGAAGCTGATTATTTCACGCATAAAGTTGATAATATGCTGATTAATAGCAGCGCCAGACTTCCGGAATACCAAGGGATACCACTCAATTATTATCCGAAGTTGAACGATGGAGTAATGGAAAACAAAGGCTTTGAACTCTCGTTGGGTTTCAATAAGCATATTACCCAAGACTTCTCGGTATTTGCGCAGGCTAACTTCATGCAGGCGAAGAACAAGGTCATAAACATCAACGAAGCCTCTGCTGGCGAGGATTTCGCCTATCCGTATCGCACCCAAGGGTTTTCCTTAGGTCAGCTTTGGGGGTACCGGATTGACTACAGCAATGGCAACGGCATGTTCAATTCATTGGAAGAATTGGAAAACTCGGGGCTGACCTACGCTTTCGGGTCGCCGCGCTTGGGCGATTTCATCTATCAGGACCTAAATAACGACGGCGTGATCAATGAAGAAGATCTGGCTCCAATGGGATATTCCCGTTTGCCTCAGCAGGAGTATAGCCTTGTCGGTGGTTTCACTTGGAAAAATTGGGACATGTCTTTCCTCCTTCATGGAGTTAACCGGAGTTCGCAGTTTCTGAGCGGCACAGGTGCCTATGAAAATCTGGGCAGGGGCATTTTCAATGACATTCATCTGAATGCATGGACTCCCGAAAGGTATGCAGCTGGTGAAACCATCACCTATCCAGCATTATCGTTATCGCCATCAACAAACCATCAAAATAATGACTACTTCTTGAGCAGCCGTTCTTATCTACGATTACGCAATGTGGAAGTCGCCTATACACTGCCGAGCAACCTCTCGCAGAGAATCCGCTCGGAAGGGATAAGGGTGTCCCTAAATGTGCAAAATCTTTTTACAATTGACAATATGCGGTCGAAATACGTCGATCCGGAAATCGGAAGCATGAGCACATTCCAACCCTACCGCGTATTTAACATTGGTTTAAGTGCAAACTTCTAAAATCTTTGAGAATGAAGACTAGTATTTTAAGAATCGTTGCTCTTGTTATCGGACTCTTCAGCTTCGAATCCTGTGCAGACCTGGATTTGCCTTCCGACGGAAGAATGACCCTGAAAGACATGTTTAGCAACTATCAACGCACGAGAAATTATTTCAACGCTTGCCGTTCTTACCTCCCTCAGGTCGGATTTACGTATAACCAAACTCCACTCGCATCATTTAGTGACGAGGCTCATGATGCCAGCGACGGCGTGAATGGCAGCGTAAACGACTGGTATAATAACCGGGCTTCCTCCACCAACAATCCGGTGGCGGGAGACTACTCTTGGGCACATTATTTTCAAGCGATAAGAAAATGCAACACCTTTCTGGCAAGCATCAACGACCCAACTATCGCGACAGCCGTAATCGATGAAGACGAGAAAAATGGATGGATCGGCGAAGTATTGGTCTTGCGGGCCTATTACTACCTGCAGCTGATCAAACGTTTTGGGGGTGTCCCCTTGATCAGCACGCCTTATGAGGTGACGCACGACTTTTCGCAAGATCGACGCGCCACCTTCGAAGAATGTGCGGATTTTATTATCGCCGACTGTGATGCCGCATTGGCTATTCCTGAAAGTGGAAAGCCCACCGTTGGCTTTCGTTGGGATATCAGTGATAATGAAAGGGAAACCATTACGCGTGCATTCGCCTATGCCGTAAAATCTCAAACAGCACTGTACGCCGCAAGCCCGCTATGGTATACATCGGGAAGCAAGTATACTTGGGAAAAGGCCACGGAAATCACCAAAGAAGCGCTCGACCAATGCCTTGCGCATGGTTTCCGGCTGTTTAATACCACGCCGCCGGCGGACATAGCACAGAACGCTTACGCATACTACTTTATCCTCCGTTCAGACCCAAGTCGCTCTGTGGACAAGGAAACGATTTTCGAAACCACCACGGCACGGACCAACGTGTGGAAATGGGCCGGTACCCCGATAACCCAAGGTGCAGAAAAAGCGGGTGCTGGTCCTTCACAGGAACTGGTAGACGCCTATGGGATGCAAGCCACAGGAGAAATGCCAATACTCGGCTATTCCGATCCCCAACACCTCCAGCCGATTATTAATACCGGATCGGGCTACGACCCCAACCATCCCTATGAGGGCCGTGATCCCCGTTTTTATGCATCGATTTATTATAACAATTCGCCCCGCTCCCTCACTTCGGGAAATATGGAGAAGGATCTGATTCCCTTAACTTTTATTGATCCGAAAAACAACGTCTCAACGGCCTCAAGCGGCGACGAATTTACGATCACAACCACTGGGAGTGATCCATGGATAACGACCACGCAACTGAATGAAGCCCTTCCTGCTGGTGAAAAACGTTTGATTACCTTTGAGTACAAAAGCAATAAAACAATCACCGACGCTGAATTCTTTTATTGCGTAGCGGGCGGACCGCAAGGCGGGGTTTCGTCCGGCCAGAATATCGTCATTGAACAGGCGTCCGAATGGAAACGGTTTGAGTTTGACCTTTCATCGGCGATTTCCAACTTTGGCTTCGGTGTCAATGCCAATGGCGGCCAAGAGCCAGCTCGTCATTTTCTTCGATTTGACCCTACCGGTGGCGATGGGTACGAACTTACCGTTCGAAACTTCCGTATCGAGAGCTTCACGCCGCCGCCTGCAGCAACACCTGTAGAGACCTTTGTAGGTGGCAATAGCGCGATTTCCAGCAATATCACGGAGACCCGTTTTACGCGCACCGGTTATTACTTACGTAAATTCAACAATTACCGATCAAATGTCAATGTCGATGCAGATGGATTGATGAAGATTTTCAGACTGGGTGAGCTCTACCTAAACTTTGCGGAAGCGGCCTATCAATCGGTAGGACCGGATGTAGCGGTTGAATCGAAAGCCAGCGGTGCAGGTGCACTGTCTGCCAGGGAAGCGCTGAATCTGATCAGGGCACGTGTGAATATGCCTGCACTGCCCGCCGGATTAACTCCTGCCGAATTTGGAGTACGCTATCGAAATGAACGCCAGGTTGAACTTGCTTTTGAGGAGCACCGGTTTTTTGATGTCCGCCGATGGAAGATCCTAAATGAAACTGACAAGTTCGTAACCGGTATGCGCATTGTAAAGGACGGTGACAACTTCATCTACAATCGGATTAAACTGCAGGATCGAAATACCCACACGGACAAATACCTGCTGCAGCCAATCAGTCAGTCGGAAGTTTCAAAAATGGCGTCTTATACAGGTGTAAATTGGCAAAATCCAGGTTGGTGATAGATGCCCCATGGCCGTCCATGGGGCATCGGAGCGTTGTTGGTTAATATTACAGGGCATTAGTTAGAAAGGAGAGAAATGAAACAGAATAACACGGTAATATGGGCAGTTTGCCTGCTATCGTTAGTTTTCACCACCTGCTCGTCAAGAATGAAGCGGAGCACGCCAGAAGCGATGTCTTCCATGCGGTATCTCGAGAACGACCGGATAAAACTGGGAATAGACCTCGATCTGGGTGGAGCCGTTACCTTCCTCTCCGATCAAAAGAATGGCGGGCAGAACATGATCAACAGCGCGGATTGGGGACGCCAAATACAGCTTTCCTTTTATAGTGGGCCCTGGCCTTACGTCGGTCCGAACGGAGAAACACCCGCCCCCGAGTGGGCTGGCTTAGGATGGAATCCCATTCAGTCGGGCGATGCGGGAGGCAACCGGTCGAAACTGATTTCTTTTGAAAAACGAGGTAACAACGCTTTTTTCGTTCGCAGTACCCCCATGCAATGGCCTCATAAGTCGGGTATTGCCGGAGAATGTGAATTTGAATGCCTCTATACACTGGAAGACAATGTGATTACCTTGGAAGCCGCCATCGTAAATAAGCGGACGGATAAAACGCAGTACCGTGCATGTGCACAGGAAATGCCAGCGGTATACACCAATGGCCCCTGGTATAAGGTCGTTACCTACCTCGGCGATAAACCGTTTACCGGCGAGCCCACCACCACGGTCGTTGATAAGGGAGATTGGAAAGGATGGCCTTGGGTGCATTTCTATACGCCAGAGAACTGGGTAGCATTACTTGACGAACAAGGGTATGGCATCGGCGTATTTCAACCTGAAGTGATGACCTTCAATGGCGGTTTCCATCCCAATGATGAGCATAAAGGAATTGGCGGCGAAAAGGATGCGCCAACCGGACATATCGCACCGATTGGCAAGCAGATTCTCGACCATAACATCCGCTGGTCTTATAAAACGTCGCTGGTATTGGGTACACTGGAAGACATCCGTGGCTACGCGAAAGCAAATTGGGAAGTGGTACCGCATCCCACATGGAGTTTCCAAGATTCGCGGCACAGTTGGTATTATGAAGGTGATATGAATGACTCCGGTTTTCCCATACGAAAGGAGTTGGATATCCGATTCAAGGACAACGCAGCTTTAGTAAGTCCGGTAACATTCTGGGAAGCCGCCGAAACACCTTTCTTGGAAATAGACGGCGCTTTTAATACGGCCGACGGCGAACTATCGCTGTCGGTAGAAATCCAGCCGCTGAGTAAATCCGATTTTACGGATTGGCTGAATTGGAGTGATGGCGAGCACGATGTAGAGACCGAAAAACAACAGAAAGCAGCTGAGTTCCCGGCTAAGCAACCCGTTTCCGTCACGCAAACCATCCTCGCTGACGGCAAGCATCGCACATACCGCATCCATCTGGCAAAATCAGCAGCGTATCGCGGCGCGATGAAAAGCATGAAAATCGCTTTTTCAAACGAAGGATCGGCAAAAATTACCAAGATCGGACTTGGGGATTAATTTTTAGAATCGCATTTTTAAGAACTATGAGGTACGTTATTTCTATTTTTTTGCTGCATGTATGTCTGGTTTCCTTGGCCATTGATATTACACCGGTCAATCTACGTGCGGAATATAAGCGCAATCCTTTTTTAGATGACCGATCTCCACGTCTGAGCTGGGAACTGGTATCCAAAAAATACAACCAATATCAATCGGCGTATCAGCTGATCGTTGCCTCCTCAAAGGAAAAGCTCGACAAAAATGAAGGTGACATATGGGATACCGGAAAAATACGTTCGTCGGAAACCAATCAAATCGCATATCAGGGCACTGAACTTCAATCGCGACAACAAGTCTGGTGGAAAGTGCGCGTCTGGGATGCAAATGACCGGGCAAGTAAATGGAGTGAGGCCAATTTCTGGGAAATGGGGTTATTGACTCCCACTGATTGGAAGGCCAAATGGATCGGTTATGATCTCAACGGTTTAGCGAAGCCAGGAAAGTATCATTTGCCGCCCTCGCCTTACCTTCGGAAAGAAGCCCGAGTTACCAAAAAAATTCAGTCAGCCAGGTTATATATCAGCTCGCTCGGACTGCACGAGTTTTATGTGAACGGGAATAAAATAGGACGGGACTATTTCGCGTCCGGATGGACGGATTATAATAAAAGGGTTTATTACAATGTTTATGACGTAACCGCTCATGTGAAGCCGGGTGTTAACGTGTTTGGAGCGATATTGTCCGACGGCTGGTATTCAGGATACCTGGGGTATGCGCTATTGGTAGGCACCAAGCAAGTACGAGGGTACTACGGCGACTTCCCGCTGCTAAAGGCACAGGTAGAGCTTACCTACGATGACGGAAGCCAACAAGTCATCTCGACCGACGGCGACTGGAAAGCATCAACGGGTGCCATTCTCGAGTCGGATTTCCTGCAAGGCGAAACCTACGACGCGACTAAAGAAAAGCGCGGGTGGAATAAACCTGATTTCGACGACAGCGGCTGGCAGCATGTCCAGGTGATTGACGAAAAAGCAAACCGGGCAATTCAGCTTTACCCAAGCCATCCGGTACAGGTAATCAAAGAACTACCGATAAAATCAATCAATCGGCTTCAAAATGGCAAGTATATCGTTGATTTCGGTCAGAACTTTGCGGGAGTCATCCGGTTAAAAATAAAAGGGAAACCCAACGACACACTGGTATTCAGGTACGGAGAGATGTTACACCCCGACGGTACGTTAGTCACCGAAAACCTGAGAACCGCTAGAGCAACCGATACATATATCGTCGGCGGAGATCATCAGGAAGAAGTGTGGAGCCCTCGTTTTACGTTCCATGGATTTCAGTTTGTGGAGGTTTCTGGGTTATCAGAGGAACCGGACAGCGATTTCCTGGTGGGGTTAGCGATGAGTTCCAATCTGGAAACCGCCGGACACCTCGAAACGGACAACAGCCTACTGAACCAAATTTACAGCAACATTATCTGGACGCAGCGGGCTAATTACCTCGATGTGCCTACCGATTGCCCTCAGCGCGACGAGCGGTTAGGGTGGACTGCAGATGCGCAGGTTTACATTCGCTCAGCGACCTACAACAACGATATTGCGGTGTTCCACACGAAATGGATCCAAGATCTGAATGACTCGCAATGGCCAAACGGAGCTTTTCCGGTGTATGCACCCATGCCCGTGGATGCTAACGGCAAAGCCGCAATACGGGCATCCGACACCTTCTCGCCGGGCTGGTCAGAAGCCGGAATCATCTGCACTTACGAAATCTTCAATACCTACAACGATACCCGGATTGTCCAGAAGTCTTTGCCTTACATGGTTAAGTTTATGGACTTCCTGAAGAGCCGGGCGGATGACGACGGCCTTATACGGGAAGGAAGTTTTGATGACATCAGTCCGAAGGGCGGTTTTGGCGATTGGTTGTCAGTGGGAAAAAAAACCAGCCCCGACCTGCTGGCAGCAATGTATTATTTTCATTGCGCGCGAATGATGGAAGAAATGTGTGCTGCCGTTCATGACACCCAGCTAGCCAATACCTACGGAAAACTTGCCTTGTCTATCAAAAAAGCCATCAAGCGTCACTACATGGAAGATGGTAAATTTAAAGTCGACGCTGCCTACTACGGTGATGGCCAAGGATATGTGGAGGGTCAGCACGGCTTTGCAGGTCATACCCAAACCGCTTATGCAAATGCCCTATATATGCGATTGCTTGATGAAGAGGATCTCCACGTTGCGGGCGCCTTCCTTCGCGAACTCGTCGAGAAAAATAATGACCGGTTGACAACAGGCTTTTTAGGGTTTAAGCCCCTGCTACCAGCCCTGTCAGCGTCGGGCTCGTCCGACAAGGCCTATAAACTTCTCACAAGCACGGAGTATCCGTCTTTGGGCTATGAGGTGGTAAATGGCGCTACATCGATCTGGGAAAGATGGGACAGCTATATAAAGGACAAGGGTTTTGTCCACAATGCGGAAATGAATTCGTTCAGCCATTACGCATTTGGTGCCGTAAACGAATGGATGTTCGAAAACATGGTCGGCATAAAATCAATCGAGAGAGGATTTCGCACATTTTGGATTAAACCCGAGATCCCGGCTTCTGATGTGGGATTGACAAAGGTAAAGGGAACGTATCATTCCATCGCCGGACGGATTGAATCAGCGTGGGACTACACCGGAGCGACGAAACGCCATTCCTTTGAAATCCCCGTAAATACCACCGCTTATTTTTATGTGGAAGCACCATCGCCCGATCACGTTTACATAAACGGAAAATCGGCTACCGCCAGTAATTTGATTCAAAACATTGAGCGAACCGATAAAGGATTTACCATAAAGCTTGGCTCAGGTAAATATAAAGTAACGATCAACGAATGATCTCCGATAAAATCATCGTTGGAAATACATTTAAACAGAAAAAAATGAATACGCGGTTCAAAGTCCTTATCCTCATTCTAACGTTTGCGGGGTCTTTTCATCCGGCCAAATCAGAAGTCATAATTCTGACGTCCGATCAGCAACTTTACGATCTAATGGACCCGGACAAAAAAATCGATATGTCGTTGGGGCACACGCGCTCCCTACGGAGTTTGCGTGAGGTTTGCGAAGGGGGGCAAAAGCGTGGGGATAAGGAACTGATTATAGCCTTTGATGAATTTTTCAGACAATATCGTCCTCAAGCAGGTACCGAACGGCGGTTAACGCCGGATATGGACGAATATGTGGATAAGATCAAATTCATCAGCGACTTCGCAAAAAAATATGGGATGGGTATTTGCTTGAGCCTTCTTAGTCCGCTTGAGCTCGGACCGGCCTACAAAAATCAAACGCAGGAAGCCGGAAGATGGCTGGGTTACAAGGTGGGGTTGCGTAATTCTTCTGATGGTAAGTTCAGTATCTCGATGTGGCAACAACTTTTCTGGACCAACAATAAAGGGAAATTCCGTGTCACCCTAAAAGGGATCAAGGCTTATGCATTCAAAGAGAGACCGATTAAATCATCCCATCACATCGCGGTCAATCCCGACGACATCATCGAAATAAAGGGGATTAACTATGAAGCGAGTGATACGATAGACGTTGGCGGTGGCGGATACGGCATCAAGAATGATCCGGCCGATATGATTTACCCGGTCAGAAACCTACGGGTTTATTACGACGGACCCAAACAGTTGGAAGGCTATGATCGCGTGATGGTTTTGTTGGAATACGAGACGCCGGAGATGGATTATTTCAGTGAGCAGGCCCCAGGCTTCCTGAACGGTCTGATCGATAAATACAAGAAAAAAGGAGTAAACCTGACTGCCTTTTATTCCGACGAGATGCATATACAGCAGGATTGGGTCTATTTTTCACATCACGAAGGCGGGCAGTTTAATACACGTTTTTTGACGAAAGGTTTTTCCCAGCAATACCAGAAAAAATACGATCAGCCGTTTGACGACAAGTACATGCTCTATTTTGTGTACGGAGCCCCCTATTATCAAGCCACCGCTTCCGCGGTACGCAACGTCCAATACGTAATGGGCGAAAAACCGGAAGACATCCACCGTACCTATTTGTTAAGAGACCGCTACTACAAAATGCTTAACCATGGGGTGGTCGATCTCTTTAAGCATGCGAAAGATTATGCCGAACAGTTGTTTAATCGGGAGATGCCGACAAGTGCGCATTCATCATGGGCTGAAAGCCCGACCATCGACTTATGGGATGTGGAAAAGCTCCATGACAATGCCTATAAGTACGAATACACGTCAAATTTTGTATGGGGCAATACGGTACACCAAGCCGCAGCTGCATGCTATGATTATTTCAAATGGGGAGAATATCTCCAACCAACGGGAAATGATTTTGCGGAATGCGGATGGGGAGACCGCAATTATTACGGCGCAGCAATGGGCACTTCCATTGGCGTAATCAATAAATATCCGAACGCCTATGCTGCTGCGTGGGGATTCCCCAGCGCCGCACTGCACTGGAAAAACATGCTCAACGAAGCATTTGGCGCTCAGCCTTCGAAGGCGATGAAATTAATGACCGGTAACGTCCATCGGGATATTGAGGTCTTGATCGTATACCCCATGAACCTGGTGGCCGTAGACGAACGATTTGGCAGCTGGATGACGCAATACGGATACGCGAACTACCTGACGGCCGATAAACTCATGGAGCTGGGTAAAGTCTTGCCTGACGGGCAAATTCAGGTAGCAGAAAAGAAATACCGAACGCTTGTAACGCTGTTTGAACCCCTACCGGAAGCAGGACTACTCGACATGATGGATCAGTTTGTGGAAAACGGTGGCAATGTGATTTGGTGCGGCACCCCATCGCTAATCGACAGCAAAGGAGCGGATTGCGCCCAAAAATGGAAAGCCTTATTCGGTGTGGAATACCGGTTTGATGAATACATGGGAGAAATCGCAAGCGGAAAAAAAGTCACATTCGAAAATAGCTTTTCAACGGTACCCTCCCAGGTGATTCTGACCGATTTTTTAGTGGATCGGATATATCCCGTAACCGCCACTTCATCCGCCACTGAGATCCTAGCAAAAGTCGAGGAGAGCCTGGTTGGAACGAAGTTAAAAAAGGGCAAAGGAGCTGCTTACTATTTCGGATTCCGCCCCCGTGACGACCAGTCCGCCAGCCTCGGCTATGAGTCGCGTACACTGTTCGAAATCCTATCCGCCGCAAATGCTTATCCGGCTACGGGTAAATTTCCCGAAAATGATAATCCGACGTACGTATCCCGTACGACCGACTTCTTTGCAACCAAGTTTCCGAATGGCACCACGGCCTTAGTAAAGCATTACCGTACCCATCGCGAAAACTGGGAAGGAGGATTTTCCCGTAATGAAGAAGCCGACGCGAAAGCGTTGGCCGTAAATCCCCTGCCCTCCGATGAACTAGCCATCGAAAATCTCAAAATCAATGGCCACGATATCACGTATCAGGGAAAAATGAATGTGGCCTTCCGCACTGATCCCGCCGGAAAGCTTATTGCGTTTAATGGCGTTCAATGCACAGGCATTGCCATCGACGGCGTTCGCTACAAGTTCAGCAATCACCCGGTTGACATCAGCTATGTCCCGACGGACGCCGATTTACAGGCTTATCAACTTCGTGTGGCGGGCGAAGGCGAAATCGTATTGCCCATTCCTCCGGCCAGCAAAAAAGCCCTTGTCAAAAACGGGAAATCGAATATAAAAAATACCGTAAAAGACGGAAATATCGTACTGAATATCGATCGCGAACTTTCTGGAAAATGGATCGATATTACCTTTAAATAATAATGCAATCATCTCAACAAATCCCCTCTATGGCACGAACATGGCGCCGTTGAGGGGATTTGTTAATCCATTCTTCGATTGCAGCGACACAGGCCGGCCCAGGCAGATTGACGGCAGAGGTGACAATCGATCCGCCGTTTGATTGAAGAGACGTTTGCAAGTGGATAAAACGAAGACGATTAATTAAAAATCTCAAGCTGAACCGGTCCCGTTAACCCCGAAGGGTGCAACGGACTGTCTGCGTTATACGGATTGACAAGGGCCCAAGCGGAACGCTTCGCAGGAGGCAATCTTTGGTCGCCGATCAGTCGGTTAGCCCAGGTGTTTACCACTTTAATTTCGATCGTATTGTCTCCCTTTTTCCACGCCGAAGTGACGTCCAAACGATATGGAGGCGTCCATACACCGCCAACGTCTTGTCCGTTTACCCGCACTTTAGCAACAGCAACTACCGATCCTAAATTGACAAAAACAGGTGCCTTATCGGGAAGATCGATCGTCGAGACGGTCTTCCGGTACCAGGCGGTGCCTGAAAAATGCGCTACAGCGGTATCCGCGATCGATGACCAGTCGGATAAGGTGTCCATATTGAGGGTAAATCTTGTCGAATCCGGACGGATAAAATCGACCTGCCAGTCGCCCTGAATCGGTATTACACGTACAGGTGCGGGGAAATTCTTACCGGAGGCCGCCGGTATGTTATTGACCTTTTTTCGGAATACAATAAAAGCGCTTTCGAAGCGATCCAGTTCCAATGGTACCGTTGTTCCCTGACCCGTATCATCAAATTCCGGCAAATCCCATAATTTGCCGTGGACAGCATTCCAAAGTTCCGGTTGCTTACCGGAGATACGGAACGTTGGACTTAACTTAATTTTGCTATCACTTTGATTGGAAATAAAATAGATATCTCCATCGTGCAGGGTCCGGTGTATGAACACCACGGGGTCCGAATCGTCGAGCTGTACATCCGGCCGCAGATCGGCCCGCGCCAGCACCTCATGCATCGTAAGCCCCTGCAATACCAGCCCCTTTCCGTAAACGTGTTCCTTTTGCCGGATGCCATCTATATCGCCCCATAGCTGGTTAGCCAACGTCTCAACTTCCTTATCGGCTTTGCCGTAATCGGCTAAGCTGGGCGAACGCCGTGGCTTAGGCCCGAGAATAATGCCTCCTTCGTTTACCAACTGCTCGATTTTCCGAAGCAGTTCCGGCCGTATCGTCTCCAATTTTGGCAAAACCAAAACCCGGTACGAAAGGCCATCTGGCAACGTAAACCGGCCGTTCTTCATAGAAACCCGATTTAAAATAACCTCAGCGTTGATGTAGTCAAAGCTGTATCCTTTCGGTAATGCCGGATCCTGCACCCCCGTCATCTTGGGAGCATCTTCGCCGATAAAATAAGCCACATCGGCAACATACCGTCCTTGCTGCAACAAAAAGTTGCAGCGTTTCAGGTAGTCCACGAATAAATCCATATCGTAATACCACGTGTTGAAACGATTAAACTCGTTACCAAACCAAGCATTCACACCCGGCCTTTTATTTTCATAGGGCTGATGGATGTATACGTGAAGTAGCGTATTGTTGATTCCCTCGGCAAAAAACCGGTCACCTCGTTGCTTGAATAAGGCAGGGTAACGGCCAAATGTGTTTCCCGCCGCGGTGAACGACTCGGCAGACACCTTGGTTTTCCCATAAATATGGGCGGCAGAAGAGGCGGCCCGGTTTTCGATGTCGCCCAGTTCGCCCTCGCTCCAGAATTCACCGCCTACTTCGTCCGACTGTCCGCCATATTGCAGAAATTCACCGGGGAAACCCCAATGCCCATAGTTTTCCAACCAAATGGTCAATCCATGTTTATGGCTAACATCCCGCAATCCACCTACATATTCGTAGGCCACTTTATCGGCCACAAATCGCCGGACGTCCCACAGGAATCGATCTGACTGATCCTGGCTGCCCACAACATGCCCATAGAAAACCGGAATATAAGGTGTGGGATCGTATCCGAATGCCTGCTCGAATTTATCTTCAAAGCCATCCGTCCAATTTTGCCCGCCGGTTTCATAGCTATCCTGTACAGCTACCTTGAAAGTTTTCCGATCTTCTTCCGGTATACGACGTAAAATCTCTCCCAGGAATGCATCGAAATGCCGAAGCACATGCTCATGATTCATTTTGTCAACCTCTAAACCGGTGCCTTCGGGACTTGCCGGCGCATTGGTTACGCCGGTGGGAAGCATACCGGTTTGAAGGATGGTCCAGTTCCCTTCCGGAATATCCCACGTCACCTCGCCGGTGGCAGATACCCGTGAAGTGATGTCCCTTACTTCAGCAGGTGACACCGTCAAAAGTGCGTCGTCCGGCTCCGCTTGACGCTCCCATTGGTAATCATGCCAGTATGGCAACGGTGTGGGATGCATGCGTACCAACGATTTCTCTTTGAAGCGCTCCACGCGGGGAGTCGCACTCAATTCAACCTCAACAATACCGGCACTTCCGGCTATCTTGTCAAAAACCAAACGGAATGCGTTACTTTCCACCGCATCGAACGAGACAACTACAGGCGCATAGGGTTCAAATCCTACATTCAGTGCATTGTTGGTACGGTCCAAACGAAACGACTTGATAGGTTCGAACGTACCGTTTTTCATCGCTTCCAAGGTGACGTCAAATCCCATATTGCGTTGCGCTGGATAAATGGCTAGGCTCCGAGCGGTAAACAAGCTGTCGGAAGACGCAGACACGGTCGACGTTGCACCCGATGGCAATACCACCTCCGTGTGATGGTTCTTGTCAAATAAATTTCCCAACAGCTGCCCCTCAAAATCGGCATCTACCTTGGGATGGAGATCCGCGAAGCTTTTACCGTATTCCTTCGGCGTCTTAAATACCAGCGTCTTCAAACGTTGAAAATCTCCCGAAGGTGAACGCAACTTCCCCGCAAACCGCGCCGGACCGGTTACAACCGTATCCGTTGCCGCCAGGTATCGCATCGCTTCA
The DNA here is from genome assembly GCF_042666505.1 of Parapedobacter sp. GCM10030251. NCBI lineage: Bacteria > Pseudomonadati > Bacteroidota > Sphingobacteriia > Sphingobacteriales > Sphingobacteriaceae > Parapedobacter > Parapedobacter sp. GCM10030251. Next base: position 389,142 of record NZ_JBHTDN010000002.1, read on the forward strand.
TGAGGTTTCACCCAGGGGCCACCCGATTGGCTCCAACCCGGACTGTTAAAAATTCCGATATCGATCCCCAGTTCCGTCGCTGTCTTTAAGGCGGTGTGTAAAATCTCCCACCATTCATCGGTAAAGATTTTGACGTTGCCATAGGATCCGTTAGGTAAATCATTCAACCCGATGTTGCCAATGAATGCCCGGTTAATGCCAACCTCTTTCATCGCTTTAAGGTCATTGACAACGCCCTCCTTGGAGAGATTATCCGAAATCCAATACCAATATACGCTGGTCTGGATGGAATCGGGAGCTTCAACGAAAATATTCTCAAGAGCGTTCCAATCCGCTTTCTGCGAATGTGTTGCGGTGCAGCCCGCGAATATCCATAGGGCCACGAAGCCAAGCAGGGAATATGAAATCTTCATGAATGGTATTTTGTCTATAATTGCCGTAAAGTACGGAAACTCGGGCAACTTGATTGTCCTGTTCCTACCTGCTTATAAGAACCTCATAGGTTCCCGGGCCCAACGGTGGGGAGACTATCCAATCGTTCTGTAAACGGGCCTTTACGGACTTACCATTGATTTTCACACGAGGATTATTTGTCAATTCACCCGGCAATTCGACGACGCCTACGGTGTTGGCCGGCACAACGAGCTGCATGGAATAGGTAGATTGGTCCTGTTTGCAGGAAACTTCAATATTTCCCTTGATCGTGGGCACCTTACAATTTACCCATTTCAATGAACCGATTTGAGGCCGTACACGGAATGTGCGCCATCCAGGCTCCATCGGTTCAACCCCCATCAGTTTCCGTGGAATCACATTGGCAGGAACGGCCCCCCAGACATGATTCCAATCCTGGTTGGGTTTATATTTGTTATCCCAAGCTTCCATGGTAATGGTACTTCCCGCCCGGATCATGTTGTACCAACTCCGATCACTTTGGGAGGTAAGCAGGGAAAGGCCATAATCTGCATCGCCGGCCATATACGTTGCATCCATCAAAAATTGGCTTCCGTACACACTGCATGCCATACCCCGTGAGCGAATGAATGCCATTACCTTATCCCGGTTTTTTGGGGGCACCAAACCAAAAGCCAATGCCATCATGTTGGTGTGCAAAGAAGCATGATCGGTATCGATACCATCGCGGAAAACGCCCATTTGCTTGTCCCATAACAACGATTGAAAGGCATTGTATGTTTCTTGTGCCTTCGTCGCAAACAACTTGGCATCATCCTTCTTGCCAAGGGCATCAGCGATTTCTGCCATATCTTTCAATGCTTTGTAATGAAACGCATTGGCCACGGCGTTGTATGTGGTAAACACAAAACCATCGGTTTCGCCATTGCCAACCATGCCAAAACTTCCCGTATGCGGCCAATCCACAATATCGCGCAGCGAATCGCCCTGATAATGGATGGCCTTCATCAGTGCTTTAGTTTGCTTACCGGTTTTGGTGCTGATTAAACCGTTTGCCTCACGCAAGGGCAACAGGAGTTTAGCCTTCAGGTCGTCGTAATAATAACTCGCCGATCGTAGGTCACCTGTGTACAGGTAATCGTGATAAGCCATCAGTACCGATTGCAGTATCCATTCAGTTGGCCATGTAGCGTTGTGTAATAGGTATTCATGAGACCTACGTGCCATGCTATACTCGTTATCTACGCCATAGTGACACAACTGGTTGATATACGCATCTGCTTCATAGGGAATGCGCTCGCGGTCGCCATCCACATAGATACCTGCAAACGTAGTGGCCTTGACACTGTATTTACAAAGTTCCCAAACTGCATTCAAGACCGAGTCTGAGCTCTCAAAATGAGACGCAAAGTCGTCAAACGGATAGTGCACACTGGAACGGATTACATCCGCTTCTTTTAGCTCCTGATCATACCCCTCCAATTCTACATAACGGAAAGGTAACACTTCCCCGATATAATTGGGCATTTTAATTGCTTGTGGCCCGGTATTGCGTTTGTCCGGTCGAAATTGTAACTGATAGGTATGCGTTCCTTTATTCAGAGACAACGGATATTCCGCATAGCGGATTGTCCCACCGGGCTTACGATTGATGCTACCGTCAGGATGAATAGCTTCTCCTAGCCGAACGGTTACCGCGTCCTTTCCAGTAGCCGAATGAAGTGTCAACCTCAATTGTCCGAATGCAGCCTTGCCGAAGTCGATCTGCGCGATCCCTCCCCTTTTGCGAATTCGTCTGGGGGATTCGTCTGTCTTCTGAAGTGGGTAAAAGGTAGTTTGATAATCCACCAATGTATCGGCCGTCCAAAAATGGCTTACTGGCGACCAAGATGACGGGATTCCGTCTCCGTCCCACACCATAACGGACCATGCATAGCTGGCACGGGGAGATAAGGGAGACCCCGTATACAATATGTTGGTCGATTCACTCGATGCGATCCTTCCCGAGTCCCAGACGTCGCCAACGCCTTTGGCGAGGATATCGGGATTGCTCGACAGAATGATTCGGTACGCGGACTGCCTTGCCGCATGACCAGTTCCTGCAAGCTCCCAGCCTAATACAGGCGTTTTATTGGCAATCTGCACCCGTCTTCCGCGACTACCTTCGAAACCGACGGTTGGATACCCATTGAACACTTGAAAATCGGCTTTATACAAATGATCCACCCGGAGCCGGGACACTTGTAGTTGCTGGGCGTTTAGAGACAGGACAGCGCTCAACAACGGAAAAAGAATAAAAATCTTTAAGTGCGGGGTATTCATTTCAGGTGCTTTTTATAATCCAGCAAAGAAAGCAAACTTGTCAGACTAAGTATCCTGTTCCTACCTGCCTTTCGATATCGTGAGAAGGTCTCTTCAACAGTTCATCCCACCGGCTAACCTAGTTAATCAGCGGGATGAACTTAGCAGGATGAACTGCGATTCTCTAGTAAAGATCGTCACCCCAGAAAGTGATTTCTCCAATATTCACACAATTGGATCCTTGCCAATTGGAATTTTTAATAACCAAACGTATATAGCGAACTCTATCGATATCATCGTCGATGGCGTATTCCCAGCCTGCTGTCCATTCTGCTCCTTGATCAGCTGTAGCTGCAGGTTTGGTGATTTCATGGTCGCCGATCAGTTTCCAGTCATTTTTCCAACTATCTGACTTCCAATAACCATCATCATTTTCAGGCCGTTTCAACTCATCGGTTGCCCAAATCTCAAAGTAACGAGGACTGTGTCCTGTGAATGCACCGGCTTCGGTACGGGGCCATATCCGGAACCGACTGAGTTCTGCCAACACCCCCATATCGAACGTAAAATGATGAGGAAAGTTGAAGCCCGAGGCATTTTCAACCGTATGCAAAATGTTTGGATTGCCGGTGGCCCCATCCCATATTCTGGCCAAATTCCGGTCACCGGCAACAGAGGTGTTGTCGCCAGACAACACAACAATCGAGAATCTAGTTTTGTTAATTTCCCGTTCCAGCTTGGGCATAACATATTCCCTTACAGGCGAATCCAAGGGTTCCAGCGCATTTTCAGGAAAATGTGTGGTAACGATGCCGACGATGTCGTTGGTCTTCAACCCAGTCAATACGGTTCGCATTTCATCGTTCTCCACACGGATGGATTGCTCTACACCTCCCGTAACATATTTCACCGTAACGTATTGAACGATTTTGCTGGCAATCGGTTCCCATTCGATCACCATGGTCTCGTCTGGTTGCTTTGTAATGGAAGCCACCCCTCTATTCCTTAAGGATTGTTTGTAAAAGTCACCGAAAATTTCAACAACCAACTCGACAGGCATAGAGAAGTGTCCTTGATTGTCTCGTGTTATAAATTCAAACGTATACGTTCCTTCGTTCAAATTTTCCAGATCATAAGACAATTTCATCCTCCCGCTCTCCGTCCTGTTCAGGTCGATCACAATCGAGTCTGACCGATGGTTCCAATAAATTACCGTTTTAGTGATCCTCGGGTCTGCATTTACTTCCCAATTGAACCTGACTTTTTCATACCCGGATAGGGCGTTAAGGGAATCCACCACGCCCGTATAAATATCTTCGCCACGGTCATAATATTCTTGGTGGATGCTGTTCATATCGTCGCAGCTCATCAGGCAAAGCTGAAGGATTACCGCACACGCCGATGCAAGCTTGGCCACGCTATCTTGAAATATTTTCATACCTATATTCATTAGCAAATAGTTTTTTTAACAGCCTAATGGAACCTGCATTTCCATCGGCAAGTTTCCTTGTCTAACTTCTTAAGCAAACCATTATTCTTCTCTCACCCCGTCATCCCCGTAAATGGAAATCTCTGCAATATGTATCGCAGCTGTCCTTGCCCAGGTTTCTTTCACGACAAACCGGATGTAGCGGACTTCCCCTACCCCCGATTCGAATATAAACTCGCTTCCGGCCCGCGTTGCCGCGTCATCATCTGCATTGGTTTGTCCCAAGGGCAAGCCAGAGGGCTTGATCTGCTCGAAATCACCCAAATACACCCATTCATCCTTCCACGACTCACCAATCCAATATGCATCGTTAATCCCGTGCGACAACTCCTTAGCTCCCCAAACTTCAAAATAGCGCAGGTTATGTTGATTAAAGATGAACCCATCCTGCCTGTTCCAGAGCACCATACGACTTAGTTTCGCCTCCGCTCCCAAATCAACGGTAAACGTTTGCGGTGGTGTAAACCCTGCGGTCGGTACAGTATGCCAGATCACTTGTATGTCTCCATCCCAAATATTGCTAATTGGACGGCTGTTATGGGATGTGTAATTGTCTCCCGCCAAATGCCCATCCTTGAACTCACTTTTATCCAAAAGCTTTTCGTACAATGGAACCGCACTGACAACCAGCGTATCTGACGTATTGCCAAATCGGTCGATCAAACTTACGCCGAACTTCCGTTCGTCGGTACTATAGCCCCTTATGGATCTGACTTCTTCCGTTGTTGAGGAGAAAACCAAGTCGTATTCTTCCCATTCTCCGTCATCATTCATCGCATATAAAAATGCTCCGATCAACGCGTTCGATTCATTTTGCCATCGAACGACCACACCGCCAAAGTCCGGTTCCAGCGTAATGGTCTTGAATACGGACCGGAAAGGAGGCTCCAAGGGAGTGAAGGAACCGGTATAAGGCTCCGATTTGTTCTCGCTATGATCGACCAAGTAAAGCGTAAAATCGCAGGGCACGATATCGGCCAGCCCTTCTATGGTGACATAATCGTTGTATATCGACGAACGAGCAACTTTTTTTTCATTATTAAACATGTATTCGCAGGTGATATACGAGATGTCCGTTTCATCCGGCAGATCGTAGCTGATCTTTGCACCTCCTGGCAACGGTTCTACCCTCACATTTTTCACGCCAGACGGAGGCGTGCCGTCAACAGCGGTTTGACCAATCTGTTCTTCTTTGCAAGCGGTCATGATCACGATACCTATCGGAAAAAAATACCGGATAACAAAGGACGAAAGGTTTATATTATTGATGAAATAGCTCATGATTTCTACAGTATAGTATTTGAAAAGATTTACCATCCAGGATTCTGTTGTAAATTGGGGTTTTGGATGATTGTAGTCACCCATAACGGCCACAAATAGTCTTTGGTGGTATAATTTCTGTTGTTGAAATAGGTGACCACTTGGTAGTAGTCTTCCACTTTAACGCCCTGATGATCCCAGCCCTGAACGGGTTGGTTCATGTACCGCATGGCATCCTTCCATCGACGTAAGTCAAACATACGCTGACCTTCAAAAGCCAATTCATTTAACCGTTCACGTTTTATAATTTCCCTCATTCCCTCTTGGGTCGAAGGTTTGCCGGGAATGGTACCATATTTAGCCCATGATTCCACAACGCCTTCGAGCCCTGCCCGAAAACGGACACTATCAACCCATTGATAGACTTCATTATCGGGTGCCGCTTTCACTTCATTTGCCGCTTCCGCACGCAACAAATAAAGATCACTCAACCGGATTAGCGGTATCGAGAATCGGTAAGGGTTTGGCGATGCTGTGGTGGTCGTCGACCGGAAACTGACCAGTTTTTTAATAAAATATCCCGTCTTGATGTGTGCATCATTAAAGACCACACCATGAGGATCACCGCTCCGGTTTTTAATTACAATGGTTTGATTCTCGGGCTGCGCCAGCGCCTCGTAAAGACTACGGTCGAAAGCCAAATGCGCATAATATCTCGGTTCTCTATAATAATTGAGGTTAGCTGTTATTTCTCCTCTGCTGATATAATACCGATGAAAAACCCCGGTGTCTCTTCTCATTTCATAACGTGAGGCGTAATTCCAAAAGCGGTCCTCATCAATGGGTACGCCATTTTGTGTATAATATTGCTCCGCTATCTTCAATGTAGCACTAAGCTCTGATGTACCGGAATACGACTCGAAGAATTTCGGGATGCAGTAATTTTGGAATTGATTGGCGTTATTATAGGCCGGATGCGCCCAGATTATCTCCGGATTGTCTATCGGTCGCTCCGAAACAGCTCCTCGTAACGTGTACTTCAACAGCGTCGTATCCGACATTGTTTCAAACCCTCTTCGGAAGCGGAAAAGGGAATGTCCATTTTGATGACTGATTTGTATCGCTTCATCGACCGCATTCAGTGCGCGTTCCCATTTTGTCCGATCTCCCTGTGAAGGCACCAATTGCATCCCCCTTTTGTCTTTGAAGTTTGCGTAATCCGGATTTCCGTTAAGGAGTGGACTTGCCGCCCAAACGAGAGCCTTAGCCTTTACAGATGCTGCGACGGGTTTCGTAATTCGTCCCATTTCAGTCGTTGTTTCCTCAATTCTATCCGGAAGATTTTCCATGGATTCGTCCAAAAGGCGCACAATGAAATTGACTACTGAATCTACCGGTTCGCGATATACCCGCACGTCCTCGGGGTTTGCATTGACTGGTTGATTAACATCAATAATCGGAATGGGGCCATAAAGCTGTAATAAGAAATAATGGAGATACGCTTTAATAAACTTTACTTCCGACACCCAACGAACGCGCTCCCAAGCTTGCAGATCAGGAACCTTGTCTATGTTTTCCAAAAAGATATTGCAGTCTCGAATCCCCACCCACAGATTACGACCGTCGCGTCTACCGTCCCAGTAATTTTGAAACGGATCGGCCGAATTCTGATCGTTCGTAGCGATTCTCGAACCGCTACGGTTATTTAATCCGCCTACGTTCGTATCCCACCAAATCTCATCAAAGCCGACGTTTCCCGGATACACAAAGGGATCATTTTGATTGGGAATCATATTATAGCAGCTGAAAAGGAACTTTTCAGAATTGATCCGATTTGAGAACGCATTGTCTAAGGTAGCCACGCCATCGGGGACAACATTCAGGTATTCCGAGCAGCTGATTAAGCTAAAAAAACTGAAATACATTATAAGCTGTTTAACTATTGTGGTTAGATTTTTCATGATGTTTCGTTCTTCTAAAATTCAATATTCACACCCATGTTTACGACGCGTTGCAACGGATAGTTAAATGCATTACCTGCTTGTTCGGGATCCCATAACTTAAAAGTTCGCAATTGGAACAGGTTACTTCCAGATGCGTATACACGCAGCCCCTTTACGCCGAATCGATCTAAGTACCGCGTGGGTAGTGTATACCCCACTTCCGTAGTTTTCAACCGGATAAACGAACCGTTTCGCATCCACCAAGTACTCGTCACGTTATTATTGCTCATCGCGTTTTCGGACAATCGTGGCCAGAACGCATAGATATTCCGATTGTCTTCCGACCAGTAGTCATCCGCAATAGCCTGTAATAAAGCTCGGTTATTGGTTAGGGTTGTGATATCGGTACTTCCAGCCACGAAAGGCGCAACCGCACTCGGATCTATCCAAAAAGATGAGCGTCCTGACCCTTGGAAGAAAACCGAAAAATCAAAACTTTTATAACCAAGTGAGACTCCGAATCCGTAGATAATTTCCGGAGTCGTTGGGTAACCGATCGGTACTTGATCATTCTCGTCTATCCTTCCGTCCCGATTAATATCTTTGTATTTAATATCTCCGGCGGCGTATTCTCCGAACGTCTGGGTCGGGGAATTTTTCACCTCTTCGTCATCTAAAAAAAGTCGCTCTGCGATATATCCCCATCGCTGAGAGATTTTACGACCCTCCCTGGTCCTCCACGGTGTGGCTGAATAATCAGGCTCCTCGTAGATTTCAAAGTTACTTGAGGCATATGAGAAGTTTCCTCGGACGACCGCCCAGAAGCCAGAAGCGAAAGACTTGTTGTAATCAATGGATAATTCCCCCCCTTGTCCGCTCGCCTTTCCAATATTCGCTTTGGGGATGGCTTGAAGCCCCATGGTAGAGGGAATGTCTGCCCTGGTTTGAAGAATATTGCTTCGCTGCTCCCGGAAATAGTCAGCCTGAATTTCCAGGCTGTTCCACAAATTCAACTCGAATCCCAAGTTGGTCTTATGGCTCACCTCCCATGTAATAAACGGGTCTTCGTAACGTGAAATCGAAATGCCGCTGCGGTTGTAACCATAGGTGTCACCGAAGCTGATTCCTCTGCCCCCATCGTTCATGTTAACGTTGGATAAATAATAAAAGCGATCTTCTTTCAGGCCGATTTCATCGTTTCCAACCAACCCGTAGGTAGCTCTAAGCTTTAACTTGGAAATGACATTGCTGTACTTTTCCATGAAAGACTCGTTGGAGATAATCCAACCCAATCCGGCAGAGGGAAAAAAGCCCCATCGCTCATTCCTTGAAAAGCGCTCGGACCCGTTGTATCCGAAGTTCGCTTCGAGGAAGTATCGATTGTCATAGCTATAGGTCGCTCTTCCGGCGAGGCCTAAATTCCGCTGGGGCAATGACAACTGCAGGGTATTGTAGGTATTGTCCTTCCGTTCTCGCAGTGTACCTACCAACAATCCCGAAAGCATATGCTTTTCTGCAATATTCGTCTGGTATTGGAGCGCACCTTCGAAATACATGGTATTCTCCATTTTCCTTTCTCCTGGTACGTAATCAAGGTAATCCGTGCCGGCATCCGGGTTAAGGGCAAGCAGCCTGTAATCAGCCAAGCCAGCCACCTGCGGCGACAAGGCATAAAAAAAAGGGCTATACTGTCTCCTGACGTCCAATTGTGCGAACCTGTTTATGTTCATCAATCCCCTAGCAGAAAGTCCTTTTGTGATAAAACTCAGATTCTGCTTTAATTCAAACTGAACATACATAGATGAACGGTCATTCGACCGGTACCCCTTTAACATCTCGGCGTATGGATTCAAATAAGTACCAGAAGCCGTATTCCCGAACAGGATATGTTTTGCATAAATGGTTGAAGCATCGGGTTCATAATAGGGCAAAAAATAAACAGGATTGGCCAGCACTGCTTTATTATAGAGCGCTGTACCCCCATCCAACGGCCCCTGGTAGTCGTCAAACACACCGTTTAGACGGACAATTGCCTCCGTCGTTTTTGTCAGGTTCACATTGATATTGGATCTCAACGAATACCTATTGATATTGATGTTATTGTTAAAGTTCTGACGGTTATCTACGTTAAGGATACCCTGGTCTTTTGAATAGGCTGCCGCAATGTAATATCTTGCAATGTTTCCGCCGCCACTGACATTGAGATTGTATCGCTGATTGAACGTATTCTTATCGAACAAAAGATCCTGCCAGTCGACCGCCGGGTAATACAATGGATCAATTCCCCGCTCGGTGTAATTTACCTTCTTCTCATCGTATGGCAGTCGCATACCAGGTTTCCGGGTGCGCACAGCTTCATTATGTAATTTCATAAAGGTTACGGGATCCGCAAATTGCACGTTTTCCGTTGGACCCGAATAGGATCCTTCTGCACGCAACTGTACTTTCACAGCGCCTTCACGACCTTCTTTCGTCGTCACCAAAATGACGCCATTGGCTCCTCTTGCACCGTATAAAGCGGTCGCGTTGGCATCCTTCATGATCGAAAAACTGGCGATATCATCCACGTTCAAACGCGACAAGTCTTCCGTTGTCATTTCCACATTATCTATCAGTATTAACGGATCGACTTTTCCGGTTCCAAAGCTGGTCACGCCGCGGATGAAGAATTGAGCATTGTCTTGTCCTGGTTCCCCGGTCCGTTGATAAGAGATCATACCGGCAATCCGTCCGGCAAAGGAGGTGGTAAGGTTACTGGAGGGCACCCGCAATTCGGAAGGGTTAACGGTTGTGATGGAAGCAATCACGCTTTCCTTCTTTTGCGTTCCAAATGCCACAACCACCACTTCATCCAAGTCCGATTTCTCTTCCTGTAGGACGACATCAAGGATCGCTTGTTTTCCTACCGTAATCTCCCGGGTGACGTAACCGACGGTACGGAATATCAGCACGCTCCCGGGTTCCGCAATGATCTGATACTGGCCGGAAACGTTTGTTGCCGTCCCGAGCGTCGTCCCTTGGACGAATACAGAAACCCCTTGTAGGGGATTGCCTAGGGAATCTGTGACTTTTCCTGAAACCTGCTGCTGAATTTCGATTTCCTCTTCTGGAAAAGGGATGTTAATCGGATTCCGTTCTACCGGTTTCCTGTTCAGCACGATGACCTTCTCTTGGATATCAAATCCGTACGGCGTGTTTTTAAATACCTTTTTCAACGCGTCCGCGATATGTTCGTTTTTTATGGATACATTAATTGGCCGTGCTACCGTTACGTCCTTTTTATTATAAAAAAACGTATACCCGCTCTGCTTTTCGATTTTCCGTAGCACCTGCACTAACGTAACGTTTCGCTCTTCCAACGTGATCCGTTGTCCAAAAACGTTAGCAGACAGTTGCAAACAAATTGCTGTGAGTAGAAGTATGATCAGCTTAACACGCACAAGTACGGCTCTAGTAGATGGTAAGGCAAGACTTTCCATTACCTTGCCCAATAGCTCAAAATTCATACATTTGTATGGTTTTGGGTGAGTAATCAGTGAATTTTTCCTAATGAATTGCTTTCGAAAAGAAAGGCTACCCAGACAATCGGCCGGCGGTGTTGCGAGCACAACCGGCCATTTTTATCCGGTAACCTGTTAATCATGTATTTTTTGTTTTCATAGCGCTCTGTTATTTAAATGTTATTAATTACTATTTACTTTCTCGATTTCACTTTCAGAATATTACCATCTTTTAACTCAAATTCTACACCTGCACTCTTTAGCACATTCAAGGCCGTGGCTAACGTTACATTTCGGGGTATTTTACCAACGAACAAGTCGTCTGAGGTTTCCATTTCATAACGCACATCGATATCATACCACCTGGAAAATTGCTTCAGGACATCATAAATATCCGCTTCGTCGAAATAAAAAAATCCGTCTTTCCATGCAGTGTACGCATCGGTATTTACCTTATGGACTTGGAGCGCATTGTCTTTCAACATAGCCTGTTCGCCGGGAACCAATAAAACACCTTGCCTTTGCTTAGGGTCCGGCCTCTGGCTTACATGCTCACGATTGATGAGAACTGAGCCCTCGACTAATGTAGTTTTTATTTCTTCCTCGTCCTGGTAGGCGTTGATATTGAATTCAGTACCCAACACCTCCGTGGTCTGAGACTTTGTCCTAACCAAAAAGGGAACGGCCGCTTGCTTACTAATTTCGAAATAAGCCTCACCCTCAATTAGCTCAACCTCGCGCTGTTGATCGATAAATTCTGACGGATATTGTAATGTGGAAGCGGAATTTAGCCAAACCTTTGATCCGTCTGCAAGAATAATCTGGTATTGACCGCCCTTTGGTGTGGTAATCGTACTGTACGTCACCGACCGTGGCTGACCGTCTTTTTTCTTGGCGTTTTCAGCAACAACCTCTCCGTTGCCGTACCGGATCATCTTGCCCACAATAATGCTCGATTGTTTTCCGCTCAACGCGATCGAACGTCCGTCGGCCAACTTAAGGACGGCCCGATTCCCACCAGGTAGCACATCACTGACGGTCGACTGATTTTCTGCCTGTTCGTGATCGACATTCCTTATCCAGAAATAGCCACCCGTGGAGGCGACAAGCAGTAAAGCTGCGGCAATCAGTGCTGTTCTCCGCAAACCGGAAGCTCTCCGTCCAGGGGTGTTGGCCTTCATGGTCTCCCTGACTTTATCCAGAATCCGTGCTCTTAGCTCCTCTTCACTTCCCGCAAATGACGTGGGCAACTCCAATTGATCATCAGCATACGCATTATACCATGCTGCAAATTCGGATTTTTCGGCATCGGTAATAGTGCCATTCAGCCACTTGGTTGCCAATTCTTGATAGCGCTTGCCGTCGGTCATAATCGGTCTTTATCTCCTATGTACCGCAAATGGCATCGATCCCTTAGTTGCCGACCAGAAAAATTTAAATTTTTAGGTTAAGTTAGCTAATTTAAATATAAAGAATAACGATCCGTAGCGATACGGACCTTAACAATGGACACTTATAATAATGTTATCATGAAGCTGGCTAGCTTTGCCCGAAGCGTTTTAAAGGCCTTTCCCAAATGAGCTTCCACCGTCTTTTCTGAAATCTGTAAGGTTTCCGCAATCTGCTTCTGCGAGTATCCATCCTCCCGACTCAACCGGAATACTAAACGGCATTTCTCGGGTAACTGATTTACATACGCTGCAAGCTCTTCACGCAACTCGTCAAACGCGAGCTGTTCTTGTGTAGAATTATCTACCTTGTCATTTGATAGGATTGCATTGATATATCGCCGTTGGTTATGATACTTATCCAACAATTTAATTACTCGATATTTAACCGAGACTGTGAGATAGTGTGCTAACTCAGACGTAAGGTCAAGTGTATGCCTGCGGTGCCAAAGAGTTGCGAAGAGGTCTTGAACGATTTCCTCCGCGTCTTCAAGATGTGTAAGTCGATTAGCTGCAACGATAAAGAGTTTTTTCCAATACCTATTATACAGTTCGGTAAAGGCAAGCTCATCGTCACCTTTCAGTAAAACAATCAAATCACGATCTGATCTTTCGGTATAAGAATTCATAATTTGGTCTATAATGAGGGAACATCTGCCCGGGCCGATCTCCCGACGACAAAGGTAATCGTTTGCTTTAAAAAAGCAACCGCCCATTTTAGAAACCCGAACACCCGTCTATTTCTTTCTTGTCTGCTTTGAAAAAAACACTCCCTTTTTATTGGATACCACAACATCCAACAACCCGTCGCTGTCGACGTCCTCAACCACAACTTGCAGGCCCACACCCGAATTGTCGTCAATTTGATGTGCACGCCAATAGGGAGGCCCGCCCGGCAAGTATTCATACCAATACAAAACGGCCGGTTCAAACGCTCCGGGATCGTGCCCATTATGGGCAAAAAATCGCTTACCGGTTACTAAATCCAAATGACCATCACCATTTATATCCCTGAGTGTCAACGCATGGCTTTGGGAAAATGTACTGTCTATCACATGCTTTACCCATTGGGAATTGCCCGCATCATCCCGTTGCTGTTCATGCCACCACACGCCGTAATTGTGCGCTGACGAACTGATGATGTCTAGCAGGCCGTCGTTGTTTACATCGTACGTATACATTTGCGCACAGTCTTCACTGAAATCTACGGGATGAAATTGCCAGAGCTGCCCCCCGTGTTTCATCGGCGCTTCCCACCATCCTTTACTAATCAAAATATCGCGACGGCCATCGCCATTAATATCCGCAAAACCAAGTCCGTGTGTATATTGATGAGTGCCCAGTCCGGCCTGGTTACTTACAACGTGTTTTTCCCACGCGGTATCCCCAGGGTTGTGGGGTGCACGCAACCAGATGACCTCTTCGGTTTTGGGGTCGTTTCCAATCAGGTCCGGTCGGCCATCCCCATCCACGTCTTCAAAAAGCGGTGTCTCATTTCCGAATGCCGGATAAATGAGATGCTCTTTCCAATGGCCGGGCTCGTTCTTCGGATTCTCATACCAAACCACTTCCTCCCCGGGCAGGCCTATGCGGATAATATCTACCCACCCGTCCTGATCAACATCGAGAGCAAAATGCAAAAAAGCATTGCTATAACCTTTATCATACGCAAATGCCGTCGGCACAGCGAGTTCATGTTGCTTCCATTTTGGAGCTTCAAACCAATAAGCGCCCGCAATAATATCCATGCGCCCATCTTTATTGATATCCGCCACGGTAACCCCTTCCGACACAAACGTATCGCAGAGCACGTGTTTCTCAAACCGGACGTTTCCCGGCTTCGCCGATTGTCCCCGACAACCGATGCCAGCCGATAGAATCACCAGCATAATCGATATCCATCCACTTGATTTTTTCATGGTCATCTCCTCTTTTTTATATCATGCTATTTAACACTCAGCAGGTATTCCAACAATGCCCCAAACTCTTCTTCCGAAAGAATATGCCTGAATTGGTCGGGCATCAACGTATAGGGCGAGGGCGTGTAAGACTTTATATCTTTTTTTGACAGTTTAAACTCTTTACCACTGATATCTGCAAACACCATCACTTCGCCTTCGGTTCTCCGGTATAACCCGGCCTGCTGCTTTCCATTGTTCAGGATGATGTTGTACGTACGGAAGGATTCGGAGATGTTCCGGTTGGGATCCAATATTTTTTCCGACAGTGCCCGCACACCCCAGTTCCCAATGCCATTAAGCTGCGGCCCGATCATGCCGCCTGTTCCGCCGATCTGGTGACATATGGCACAATTTGTTTCAAACAGGGCGCGACCCTTTTCTAAACGCTTTCCGGTCTCTTTGAAACCGGCAATCCGGTCCTCGATCAGCTTTTTTCGAGCCGCTCGTTCATCTTCCCCTTTGGCCAGCAGGTTTTTAATACGCGTCTGTTGATCGGGTCGGGCATTTGCATCAAGCAGCTCCTTAACCCTGAACTCCGTAAGTAATTCAACGGGGGCCCTCCCATCTTCAACCGTTTGCAGCAGCAGCCCTACTCCTGTCGACGATCCTGCCAGTGCAGTGGTTGCTGTGAGCTGTACCGGCCTCGCACTGCCCTCCAGCCCACGCTGGAGATATTGCAGGGACCGCTCCTGTTGCAGCTGCCCCAGGATGCCTGCCAGGCGTTCCCTGAACAAACCTGGTTCCGATTTATCCACGAAGATCTTACCCAGCAATTCGGCGTCGCCCTTTTCAGGCATGCCAGCCAGCGCATTGGCCGCAGCCAACCGCGTATCGGGATTGATCCAGGACGCTTTGACAATCTGTACGAGACGATCCCTTAGGCCAGTGATTTTGAAGTTCCCGGCTATTTCGGCAGCCTGCTGCCGCAACGCGTCCACGTCGGATGGCGTGTAAGGTGGCATTTCGACAACGGCCGGTTCCAGCTTCCCGATGCCGATGGAACCCGTCTCCGAGCTATCCACCACCTCGATGTATCCCATCTTTCCCTCGTGCCGCTGTAAATCGAAAGCAGCCGGCTTAATGAGATCTTCGAACGCCATTTTGGTATCCTGTTTCATCCGGTATTCGGCAACAATCTGATCACTATCCGCCAGCCGTATACGCACGGCATTTTTCGATGTTCCCACTTTTTCCTCCGTATTATGCACATCATTATCAAACACGTTCATGCGGATTTCGGCGGGTAGCGTAAACGGTTTCGTGTAGAGGATAGCCCTCGGCTTATACCCGTTGCGTTCGCTCAAATAAATCCGGAAGGCAGGCATTACCTGGGTAAGGAAAGCGTCCGACATCGCCCACGGACTGAGATCTTCGGAACGATTCTCCATGGGTTTACTCATCCACGTGTCCTTATCAGCTGTCACGTCGTTCAAAAAATAATCCGCGAGTTGGCTACCCCAAGCTTGAAGCCTTGGATGAACGGTCAAGCCTCGCTGCGCAACTCCCTCCTGAATATTGAGAAACAGGGAAAGCTGGGTTTGTTTGTTGTCGGCGAACTTCTCCGTGATAATCGGTACTATTTGTGACAGCTGTGCAGAACTGGCATACCTTCCGATAAATTCAAGATTTTTCTGCAATGCGTCATGGGGTATATCGTGGTGAAGCACATAGTCCAGTACGAAGGTCGCAGCTGCCGGTGAGGGCACATCGCGCATGGCGGTAGCAATGGTGGCCAGTTTGGCTTCGTCCCAATTCATCTTTGACGCACGCTCGGCTACTCCGGCTCCCCGCAAATTATTGCGGACTGCCAGCAAGGCCGTATACTTCAGGTGCGAATCTTCCGCGGGGCAGTTCACATATACCGTCAGCAATGGATCTACATGAGCGATGTCGGGAAAGCGGTTCAATACTTCGCATGCCGTACGTTGAATGAACGGATCCTTGTCAGCAAGTGCCGCAAGCACCGTACGCCGCTGCCCATCGGTGAGTTTTTCCGACTCGGCTAAAATGCGCAAAGCATGTTGACGGACGATGGGATCGGCATGATGCAGTGCCTCGTCGATCACAGACTCAGGTAACGCATGAAGACGATGCAGAACCCACAGCCCGTGGATATATCCCGTGGGCGATGCACCCGCGGATGATACCCGTTCAAGCACCGGTTGCACGGCTTTGTCTCTAAAAACTTCAACCAACCGATCCGCCACTTTCAAACGCGTTGCTAAGTGTGGGTGGTCAAGCCCGGTAATCAACTCACTCAAATCCGCCTTCGCCCAGTTTTTGACAGGTACGGTGCCTTTATCCTTGCCCGTGTAGGTAATTTTCCAGATGCGTCCGCTCAGCCGGTCGCGCCCGGGGTGATCCAGCGACACCTCGTAGTGACCGATGATTCGATTGTAAAAGTCGGCCACATACAGTGAGCCGTCGGGCCCCGTCTTAATATCAACCGGCCGGAACCATGGGTCTTCGCTGGTCAGAAACGGATCCTCTTTCTTTGCGATAGGCGTGGTGCCCTGATAGGTCACGGTGTTGCGGTCTATGCGGCAGGTGACAACGTCGCCGGTAAAAAAGCTATGGCGGTAGGCTTCCGGAAACTGCTGATCCGTATAATAAACCAATCCGGCGAGTGCCGTGGACCCCAGTTCATAGCTCATCATCTCCGGTGCATAGCCGATGGCAGGATCCTTCCGGCCCCACTGCGGATAATCCGCACCGGGGATCAGCTGAAAGATCGGTTTACTATGGCAATCCACAGAATACAGGTATCCCCGCTCATCGAAGGCCAAGCCAAAGGGATTGATCCGCCCATTTGTGGTCTGTTCCACCCGACTTCCATCGACTCGAAAACGGAAGGTATTTCCTGAAACCAGCGTAACCGAGTCGCCGTCTGTACCGGCGATCGTTGAAACATTGGTAAAACCATGGCAAGCATGGATCCATCCGTCATATCCACGGATAAAATTATTGACCATGCCATGCGTATCCTTAAATCCAAAGGGCCCTACGAGCACCTCCTCTGCGTCGGCTTTGCCATCGTTGTCGTCATCTTTAAAATGATAAATACTGGGAATGCTAAATCCAACGGCACCATCGGATACGGGCATAACACCGATCGGTATATTCAGGTTATCGTCGAAATGTGTGAATACGTCCGCCTTTCCATCGCCGTCGCGGTCTTCCAAAATCGTGATTCGGTCCTTTCCGCTACCCGGGCCGGCCGCAATCGGATATTCGGATGACTGCGTGACCCATAACCTTCCCTGATCATCGAACTCCATGTTGATCGGCTTGGTGATGTCAGGCTCTGAGGCAAAGAGGGTGATTTCAAACCCCGGAGGAAGTTTGAAACCGGCCATTTCCTCCTCAGGTGTCTGGAATTCCGTTGTGCGCACGTGATCTGCAAACTTGTCATCATTCGATGTCTTCGGGTTTCCACATCCACTCAATAAAAGGCACGCGAAGGATAACGCGCAGCAGCTATTCCATAAATTTGTCGATTTCCTTACTTTTTTACGAAGACGATAGCACATAAAGGCCTATAAATGGTATATTACGGTAAACTGATCAGTTGGCTACCAAAGGTAGGTATTCACGTTAAAAAAGCAACCTGTACTGTGCTGATACAAAAGGTTTGTATGCGTATCTTTGTCCCCTATGAACAAAATCCTCGTTACCGGCAGCAATGGCCTATTAGGCCAGAAGATTACCGAATTAGCACTTGCGGATCAAACCATTGAGCTGATCGCTACCTCACGCGGCGAGAATCGCCATCCCATTAAAAGTGGATATCGCTATGTCGACCTGGACATTCTTGATCAGCATCAGCTCCGCGAAACGGTCGCTGAATACCGACCCGATGCCATCATCAATACGGCGGCAATGACCAATGTTGACGCATGCGAACACGATCCGGAAGGATGCCGGAAACTGAATGTTGACGCCGTGGCAACGCTGGTCGAATTGTGCGAAGCATACAGCATCCATCTGATCCATCTTTCGACGGATTTTATTTTCGATGGCAAAGAAGGCCCGTATGCCGAAGACGCCGCCCCCAATCCGTTGAGCTTGTATGGTCAAAGTAAATGGGATGCCGAAAAGCTTATCCAGCAATCCACCTGCAAGTGGGCGATCCTGCGTACCATTCTGGTGTATGGTGTGGTGGCCGACATGAGCCGGAGCAACATCGTATTGTGGGCCAAAGGGGCGCTGGAAAAAGGGCAACCGCTCAATGTAGTAAATGATCAATGGCGCATGCCCACGCTGGCCGAGGATCTCGCCCGGGCCTGTCTGCTTGCCGTAACCCGACAGGCAGAAGGAATTTTCCATATTTCGGGCGAGGATCTGTTTGCCATCCATGAATTGGTAGCTGCCGTAGCCGACTTTTGGGGACTGGACAAATCGCGTATCCACGAGGTTAGTTCATCGACACTCAGCCAAGCTGCCCCACGGCCTGCACGCACGGGATTCGTCCTCGACAAGGCACGTTCCGTGTTGGGTTATGCCCCCCATAGTTTCCGGGAGGGACTGGCGGTAGTAGATCGGCAGCTGCATGAAAATAATACACTCAAAAAATAATCCCATCTTTGCCGTATGACTCAAAAGTTTGCCCGTGAATCGTATACCATCATGAATGAGCTGGTGTTGCCCAATGATACCAACACGCTAAACAACCTCATGGGTGGACGACTACTCCACTGGATGGACATCGCTGCGGCGATATCGGCTCAAAAACATTGCAATCGCATCGTTGTCACGGCCTCGGTCGACAACGTGTCTTTTAAGCATCCCGTCAAATTGGGGGACGTCATCAGTATCGAAGCACAGGTAACACGAGCATTCAACACGTCGGTGGAAGTCCGCCTGGTGGTATCGGCGCAAAATATACCCTCTGGCACCAAAGTTCGCTCCAACGAGGCGTTTTACACGTTTGTGGCCATTGACCAAAATGGCCGGACCATTGCTGTCCCCCAACTGATCCCCGAAACCGACGAGGAAAAAAAATTGTATAACGAAGCACTCCAACGCCGGGAACTCCGCTTGGTGTTGGGGGGTAAATTGAAACCGAAAGATGCTAAAGAACTGCAAAACCTTTTTAAAGAGGTGGTACGGGAGTAAACATTTTGCTTACCTGATCGCCCTCTTTTCACCGATAGGGTTGTGTGCGCAGCAGAATCCTGTTTTTCCAGGTTGGTACGCCGATCCGGAGGGCATTGTCTATGACGATCGTTTCTGGATTTATCCAACGTATTCGGCACCGTATGAGGAGCAAGTCTTTTTTGATGCATTTTCCTCTCCCGACCTCGTTAATTGGACGAAACATGCCCGTATTATCGACACGTCGGAAGTCAAGTGGGCCAAGCGGGCTATGTGGGCGCCCGGGGTTCTGAAAAAAGACGGCAACTATTATCTCTTTTTCGCGGCAAACGACGTGCACGAAGGAGAAGTTGGTGGCATTGGCGTGGCGGTGGCCGACGGGCCTGAGGGACCGTTCAGGGACCTGCTGGGCAAACCGTTGATCAATGACATCGTGAATGGCGCACAGCCCATTGATCAGTTCGTGTTCAAGGATACCGATGGCACTTATTATATGTATTATGGAGGCTGGCGACATTGCAATATCGTCAAGCTGAACGATGACTTCACAGGGTTAGTACCATTCGATGACGGTGAAATCTACAAAGAAGTGACACCTGAAGGGTATGTCGAAGGCCCTTCTATGTTCATGCGGAATAACCGATACTATTTCATGTGGTCCGAGGGCGGTTGGGGCGGCCCGGACTATAAGGTCGCTTATGCCATCGCAGATTCGCCCTTCGGACCGTTCAAACGGGTTGCTACTATCCTGGAGCAGGATCCGGAAATTGCGACCGGTGCGGGCCACCATTCGGTCATCCAGATACCGGGCGAAGACCGGTGGTATATCGTATACCATCGCCGTCCCTTGGGCAAAAAAGGAGCCAACGAGCGGGAAACATGCATTGACGAAATGCATTTTGACGGAAACGGCCATATCCTGCCTGTGAAGATGACGCATACCGGGGTGAGTTATCCGCTGCCGACGTCTCCCCTCAATACCCGCGAATAATCGATTGCGGCTTGCAGCGTTGCAAACGGTGTATCGGCCTGCCCGTTGTTATCGTCAACACCCCTTGGTGCTACGGACAGCGATCTTCACTTTTTGCTTGGCTTTTTGCTCATGACAAATTCCAGGACACCCCCGCCCATGATCTCCTCGTGCGTGATGTAATGCCGTTTCAAAGGGGTTCCGTTCAGTAACACCTTCGAGACATACACATGGTCCGGCGATTGGTTTGTCGCCCGGACGGTAAACGTTTTACCGTTTTCCAGGTTCAGTTCGGCACGTTTGACCAAAGGGCTGCCCAAATCGTAAGTCAACGATCCCGGCGAAATGGGATAAAAGCCCAGCGCGCCGAAGATATACCAGGCGCTCATCTGCCCGCAATCGTCGTTGCCGCCAAGGCCGTCGGGCCGGGCCTGATACATTGCATTCAGGATATACCTTACCCGCTCCTGTGTTTTCCAGGGCTTACCAACGTAATTGTACAAGTAAACCACGTGGTGCGAAGGTTCGTTGCCATGCACGTAATTACCGATAATTCCGTCCCGGGAAATATCTTCGGTATTTTCAAAGTATTTATCGGGCAGCTCCATGGTAAACAGGCTATCCAGATACCCCGCAAATTTTTCGTTACCCCCGTGCAATCCAATAAGGGCATGCGGATCATGCGGAATAAAAAGACTGTAATTCCAGGAATTCCCTTCAATAAATCCTTGGCCGTGCGTATCCAGCACGTCGAAATCTTTCACAAACTCCCCGTCGGAATTCCTCGGCCGCATGAAGCCGATACGTTCATCGAACACATTTTTCCAGTTCCCGGCCCGCTTCATATACTCCTGATAGACCGCTTCTTTCCCCAGCTTCTTGGCAATTTGTGCAATGCACCAATCGTCATACGCGTATTCGAGCGTTGAAGATACGGAGGTGCCATTGAGGTCTGCCGGGATGTATCCGCGACGGATGTATTCGCCTATTCCCTCGTAATCTTCGCGGTTTGACGTAGCAATACAGGCCTCCAACGCTTTTTCTGCATCTCCGGTATATACCCCTTTCAGAATCGCGTCGGCGATGACCGAAACGGCATGATATCCGCTCATGCACCAGTTATCGTTCGCATAGTGGGACCAGATCGGGAGCATTCCCAGTACGCTCTGGTCGTAATGTGCCAGCATCGAAGCAACCATGTCGGCATTGCGACGGGGCTGCACAATATTAAAATAGGGATGCAACGCGCGGAAGGTGTCCCACAAAGAAAATGTGGTATAGTTAACAAAGCCATCGGCTATATGGGTTTCCTGATCCAATCCACGGTATTGTCCATTTATATCCATGTAGACGGTCGGTCCTAGGAACGTATGGTACATCGATGTGTAGAAGTTCACTTTGTCATCTTCCGAGACCGTTTCGATATCAATCTTAGCCAGCTCTTCGTTCCACCATTCTTGTCCGGCTGCTTTCACCGCATCGAAATCCCAATGTGGAATCTCGTGGTTTAAATTAGCCAAGGCGTTCTGCTGACTCACCGGTGAGAGTGCAAGTTTGACCAACACTTCATCGAACTCGCGGGTGTCGAAATCGAAATACATCGTCAAATCCCTTCCGGCCAAGTCTGCAAAGTTCTTCTCCTGATTGAACTTCCGCCAAAATCCTTTGTATGCCTGTGGTTTATCGTAGCTTTTCCGTCCATAGCTTTTAAACGGTTTGGAAAAGGTCATTGCAAAGTACACTGTGCGCGTGCGTGCCCATCCACTCGTTTGCCTGTATCCGGTAACCAGGGTGTCGTTTACCACTCGGACGAATGTCCAGACGTTTTTTCCATCGTAGTTATAAATGCCCGCTTTGAGGTCGAACACGATATGGGCGTCGGACGTTTTGGGAAAGGTATACCGGTGAAAACCCACCCGCTCTGAGGTGGTCAGTTCAGCAGTGATGTCATAATCGTCCAACAATACCTTATAATAATTTGCCTCGGAAACCTCGCGGTCGTGCGAGAATTTACTGCGGTATCCGGCTTGGGTGTCGTCTGCCGTACCGGGATTAAGCTTGAGTTCGCCCACGGTGGGCATGATCAAAAAATCGCCCAGGTCGGAATGCCCCGTGCCACTGAAATGGGTATGGCTGAACCCCACGATACTTTGGTCCTCATATTGATAGCCGGCACAGTATCGATACACATCTTTGTTATATGCGCCGTCCACTTCATACGATAACGTATCGGTTTCGGGGCTTAGCTGTACGGATCCAAAGGGCACGGTCGCCCCGGGAAAGGTATGGCCCATCCGCGCCGTACCGATCAATGGATTGACATAATCTACCGGCCGCTTCTGAGCGTTTACCCCCAAGCCGCAGGAAACAACAAGACCAAGCGTAATTAGTGTAACTCGCATTATTTCTTTGAATTTTGTACAAAGATCTGTTTTTTCTTTCGATTCTTTCCCTCTTCCGTGGCCAGTCCGGACACGTCATATCCGTTGACATCATCCATCACCAATGCAGGGCGGTAGTCGTTGGCTTGCGCCCGCAGCTTCACGTTTTCAAAGGTGATTCCTTCCGCATGGCGGATATAAAATCCCCAGGCGGGAAGCTCTTTGAATTGGGAGAACTCGGGGTAGGCGTCTGCCATTTCCGGAATAGCGGCCAACTCATCCTTGCCGGTTCCTCGATACGCATAGTTCGGGTTTCCGCCTCCGGGGTAGACAAATTCGATATTGCGCAGTGTCACGTTGCGGATCGGCTGGCCTTCCAATCCGACAATGCTGGAGGGGGATATGTTCCGCGGATTGTCTTCGATGGGGCCTTCATAGGAATAACCGGCATCCGGCTTATCAGCCGCTACTTCTACGTACATATTTTGGATTACCACGTTGTTGATGGTACCCGGTCTCCCCTTATTCCATCGCGCGCCGATGCGCAAATACAATGGATTACCGGTATTGTACGCATAGAGGCTATCCACCAGTATATCCTCCACCACGCCGCCATCCGGCGTGGCGATGGTAAATGCAGAACGGAAGGTATCATAGACCTTATTGTTAATGATCCGGATATTTTTGTACCCGCCTGCCGACACGGTGCCGAACTTGATTCCGTTCGCGCTTGATCGAGCGACACAATTCCGGATTTCTACGTTTTCACATCGCTTCGAAGCGTCGTGCGACTTTAGGCAAATTGCGTCATCGGCCGAATCGATGAAGGAATTCAACAGCTTGAAATTTTTGCAATCAACGATGTCAATCCCATCGTTGTTCCAGAAGTCTTTGCTGTCTACCGTGATTCCGTCGACCACCATATCTTCACATTGGTCGTAAGTCTGCACCCAATCGGCTGCGTTCCGGATCGTGATCCCTTCAATCCGTACGTTGCTGCATTCGCGGAGATAAATCGCCTTCGGGCGCCTGTTCCTGGGGCGGTCGTAATCCAGCGGATCGGTAATGATCCCGTTATGGATCTGATCCATCAAATGGTAGGCTACTTCCCTACCCTGCCCATCAATCACCCCTTTTCCCTTAATGGCCACGTTGTCGACCCCTTTTCCATAAATCAATGCACAATTGGGCGTATCGATGTTGTAATCGTAAATATTGGTCGATCCAACCAATACGGCTCCCTCCTCTAGGTGAATCGTCACATTGGGCTTCAGCATGATAGTGCCCGTCAAATACCGGCCAACATAAAATTTCAACGTGCCCCCACCCTGCTCACTGATATAATTGACCGCCTTTTGGATCGAGCTCGTATTCAGCGTGGTTCCATTGGATTTTATTCCAAAAAAAGAAGCATTGTATTCGGTTGAAAAAACCGGAGAAATCAGCAGGAGAAAAATAAAACTGAGTATATATCGTTTTGTTGGCATCTTCACATTCATTTTAAATCTTTTTTCCGTTAGGTGTCACACAGTTTTCCTGAAGGCGGATTTCGTTTTTTCCGGCTTCCCTGAGGGATTTTCCCGATGCATCGACATACAGGGAGCGCAACTCGACCCCCGAACAAGACGACAGGAATATCCCGGTGCTGTTTTCATAGACATTGCTTTTAATGATCTGATTGGATAGGGATAACTGCGTGCATCCTATGTAGGACTGAACGTTTTCTAACCCGTTCAGCAGCATGATTCCATCTACCGTTACCTGCTCTGAATCCACGATCCGTATCAGATCAGGCAAGAGCTGTTTGCTTTCGCTCCCGATGATTCCCTTTGACACCAAGCTTCCCATGTTCTCGGTTAGCAACGGTACCTGTCCCTGGATGACACCTTTCCCTTGGATCTTGATATTTGATTGATCTTTGGCATATATCAACGCCCGGCTGCCTGAATAATCGAGGTAATCATAGACATGGGGACTGGCTAAAAGCACTGCACCTTCGTGCAATTCGATGGTTACGTTGGATTTCAACTCAAATGAGCCGGTCAAGTATCGGCCGACATAAAAATGCAGTGTTCCGCCGCCCTTTCCGGCAATAAAATCAATGGCATACTGTATGGAGCTGGTATTATTGGTAACCCCATCCGACTTGCAGCCGAAAAGCGAAGCATTGTATTCTGCCGCATGCGATGTGGCTCCCACCAGTAAAAACAACAATAAAAAGGCAATTCTCTTCATAGCATTGGGTTTAATCAACGTGAACGTTTTGGGAGTTGTGGAAAATATACTGTTTCTTCTCTTCGGATTGCGGTTCCTCAAACCGCAATCCGGTCCACGTCCCTCCGGCTAAATCGTCGGCCACGATCGCGGGGCGGTAGTCTTTACGGGCGGCTTTGAAAGTCACATTCTTGAAATCGATATTTTTGGCGTGCCGGATATAAAACCCCCAGGCGGGCAACTCCTTAAACTGGGAGAACTCCGGGTATTTGTCGGCCATTTCCGGGATGCTGTCCAGCTCGGCGGGAGTAATCCCCCGATAAGCATATAATGGATTTCCGCCTCCGGGATATACAAACTCGATATTCTCCATCCGTATGTTTTCGATCTTGTATTCGGGCAATCCGACAATACTGGCCGGCGAAATATTCCGGGGCAAATCCTCAATGGGACCTTCGTAGTTATAACCTGCGTCCGGCTTGTCGAGCGGTACTTCCGCGTAGACATTTTTGATGGTGATATCCTTCATGTAGGGTTTCTTTCCTTTACTCCAACGGTCGCCAATGCGAAGGAAAATCACGTTACCGGTATTGATCGAACGCACACCGTCTACCAGAATGTTTTCGACAAAACCTCCGTCGACGGCGGCAAAGGTGATTGCCGAGCGATAGGTATCGTAAACCGTCAGGTTGCGGACGACAAAATTCCTGAAACCTCCGCGGGAAACCGTTCCGAACTTCAAGGCACTCGCGCTAGAACGCGCCACACAGTTTTCAACTAAAACATTATCGCAGAAAGCGTTGGGATCATGAGATTTGAAACAAATGGCGTCATCGGCTGCATCAAAATAACTGTCTCTGATGATCACATCTTTACAGTCGACGACATCTATTCCGTCGTTGTTCCAATACGACTTACTGTCCACCTTGATCCGTTCCACGAGCAGGTTGACGCATTGGTCGTAAGTCTGATTCCAACTGCCCGGATCCCTGAGCGTAATATCTTGGATGGTCACCCCTACACATTCTCTGAAATAGATATTTTCAGGCCGGTTCCACTCCCGCACGCGATCTAATTTCAGTTCGTCCTCTACGATTCCCCGATGGACATTTTGTACCGCGTTTACCGCGGTTTGAAAACCTCGTCCGTTGATCGTTCCCTTGCCGGTAATACCGATATTTTGTTGTTTGATGGCAAAAATCATCGATTGCCAATTCACGTACGGGTCCTTCACATAGTCAAACGGATTGTTCGATCCCAACAGACTGGCTCCTTCTTCGAGATGAAGTGTGACATTGGATTTTAGGTAAATGGTGCCCGTTACGTAGTTACCTGCACGGAATACCAACCTTCCACCTCCTTTTTCATGGATATGATCGATAGCCGCCTGAATAGACCGCGTATTCAATGCCTGTCCATCGGCCAGGATACCAAAGTCGGCCGCGTGAAAATCCTGCGCACGGCCCCATTGAGAAATTAATACAAAAACAACCAGAAATAATTTGTTCATCTATTCAACACTTAAAATTTATATAACGTTACCGGTCCAATCATTCCCATGGATTGTATCTCTTGCTCCCTTCCCTTACGATTGACCCAAAACTGGGCGATTTCATTATCGGTCAGCGTTTTCAAATAATTACCCATAGTCGTAACCACGTGGATCTCCAAGAGGTTGTCACCGGTCTTCAATACGTTGGAGAGGTCAAACAGCCTGCGACCAAACCATTTTACGCCCACCTGCTTTCCGTTTACATACACGTCCGCAATCCCTTCTACCCGACCAAGGTTCAGCGCATAAGCTGCAGCATTCTCAATCCGAACGTACTTCCGGTAAATAGCAGTTCCCGAAAAATGCACCAGGTCTTCCCGTTCTTTGAAATCAATAAGTTCCTTCAGTTCAATCGTCCGCTTACTCGATTCCTGTTGATGCTGAAGCACGACTTCCCAGTTTGTATTCAAGTTCTGTGTCGCTAACCCGGCTGCCGGAGTAGGCTTCCATTTTTTGCCTTTCCGATGGGTATCAAACACCAACATCAGCGATTCGGTAGGGCCAAGCTCGAGACAAGTTGACCGGCCGTTTTCCAGATTCAATCGATATCGCTGCCCGTTTTCCAAGTCCCACACCCAGCATATGCGTCCCTTGGTTATCCCTTCCGCAAACGTTACGTTGGTTGCATGCAAATCGTATCGATGTGCATTCTGGAAAAAGAATAGCTCACTACCGTCGTCGCGCAGATACCGGATTTGCATCAAATAACTATTGGGCGTCTCGATCTGCAAGTAGGCAGGTAGCCCATGCGTGGCCGCTATTTCGGTATACCATGTTAAGAAGTCATCGTCCGCCGGTTTATCAAGTCGCATGAAACGCTCCGGGAATGCAGCCAGCTTGGATACCCATTTTTTGACGGCCGTATCCTCACCCTCAAGTCCTTTCAGGCCCAATCCTTTTTCCGGCAACCGATCTATGCAGTATACCCGGCCGCCATCCTGGACAAATTGATAAATTTTTTCCAGCGAGGACGCGGCCATGCTGACCACCCCCGGTAGGAATAGTACCGCATACTTCCGCTTCCCGTAACAAAGTTTGCCGTCGGAAACCGTACAATCGGCTAATATAATTTCGGTAATGTAATCGGCGCTGCCGCCATTCTTATTAATGGCCTCCCACAACAGCGAAGTATACGGCACATTCAGCTTTTCGGGAAAGGGATCGGTTTGTACGCCGTGATTCGCCCAAAGATCATAATTTGCCGGGAGAATCGCTATATCCGCAAAATAATCACCATTTTGCAGTTGGGACGACAACCGGGCCTTGTAATCGTTCAGGTAATTAAAATACGGCCACCAATTGTTCTTTTCGCTATAATACGATCCATACTGGATCCATCCGGGAAAAGGTGCCTCTTTGGGAGAATAATTGAATCCATGCCATACGGAGTGGGTAATACCCGCCATCACGCTCTGGTCAGATCCTCGCTT
Organism: Parapedobacter sp. GCM10030251; assembly: GCF_042666505.1. Classification (NCBI taxonomy): domain Bacteria; kingdom Pseudomonadati; phylum Bacteroidota; class Sphingobacteriia; order Sphingobacteriales; family Sphingobacteriaceae; genus Parapedobacter; species Parapedobacter sp. GCM10030251. Next base: position 417,099 of record NZ_JBHTDN010000002.1, read on the forward strand.
CAAGAGCTCAAGTGTAGCGTTGAAGACCAAGTAGGTGTTGGTCATCTCTTCACAGCTTACCACCCGCTTACCCTTCAGATGTGCCGCAGACGACACATACTTATCGATCATCGTATATCCACGGCCCCGACGGTAGTCCTCATTGGACATCTCTTCACCGAGTTTGTGCCTCAGGTAGTTCGTCGTCCAGGATTCCCCCTCCGGAATGTCATAATCGAGACTACTTTCCAGCGGAAAAAATCCCCGGCCATATGCCTGTGCGCGCGATTTGACCCCGAGGTCGCGGCACCAGCGTAAATACGTATCGGTAAATCGTTCTTTCAGCATACATGCCTTCGTAAACTCGTAATCAAACCGCACACGTCGGAGTGTCTCGGCAAACGCTTCGGTCTTTTCAGCTCCGTACTGTTCATCAACCACGGCTCCCAACCGCCCTACTTTAAATAAAATAAACGGAAGATAAGGCATTAGGTCGTAACCGCAGCGCTTTTGGAATTCCGCTGCAAAATCAGTGGTCCAATTGCTGCCCTCCAGCTCCATGCTGTCCGTAAACAAAGCCCGCAGGTAGTTTTTCAACGGGCCTATGCGTTGCTGCATGGTGTCGGACATCCGATGAAGGTAGCGATTGACGGCCTCCCGGTCCATGTGGTTCAGGATGGAGCCCGCTGCCCCAGGCGCTCCATTGATGACGGCAGCGAAGGCATTGAATTTCACTAACGCATACAACACATGTTTGCCTTCAGGTACTTCAATATCCATTCTTTCCTTTCCCATCTGATCGGAAAGATCGCTCACATCGGCCAATGACGCTATGGGATTTTTTGCCAGCTTCACTGCCAGCAATTCGGGGTTTCTCAATGCGTTCTTATCCGTTACGCCCGGATCGATCGCACTGAAAAAATGGAAAGGCTTGACTTTATACGTAGTCGGCCCCTCAATCTCCTCCGCATAAACCAATACAACCTGCGCCGTCTCATCTTCGCTAAGATCTTCCGACCCGAAAGGCCAGCCCGAACCGACAATGAGGTCTGCGGTCATGCCCAGATTCTTCGCTTGTTCAGCTGCATATTGTACCAGATCAATCCATTCGTCGCTGAGCCACCTGAGTGATTTGATTCCCATATCATCCGCGCGGCTCGGAAACGAAATCGGATTGATTTCCACGCCGCCGATACCGGCCTCTTTCAGCAATTTCAACTCCCGGAGGATTTCGGCTTTATTGACTTTGTTCCCATTCCACCACCACCGCACAAAAGGTCTGTATTCGCTGCTGGGTTCCTGAAAAATCTTGAATAAGTTGGGGGTGTCTGATGAAAATCCAACTTGCGCATTCGCACGCTTTTGTCCCGTCCACACCAACGACGAACCAAGTATTGAGCTGGCAACTAAAAAAGATCTTCTATCCATCTTGACTCATCTGATTAATTATTGATTTCATTGCTGCTTTTTTACATCAATAAATGCCTCGTAGTTCGCTTCTTTTTGATAGTGCGTATGCGATAACCAAATCGGTTTTTAGCGACCGGTTCGTGCAGGTTTCGAGTCCGCAATTTCTAGCGACCGATACTTGGCAATAAGAAGGGGAGATCGTGTCTCCCCTTCCCTGTTAAAACTTTTGAAACGAGACTATCGAGGATAACATTTGCTAGTTCTGCACCATTTTATCGTTGTACATAATCTCGTCCAAAGGAATCTGCAACGTCATTTTGGATACCGGATAGGTAGATTTATCCACGTGAGTGGCAGAAGAAGCGCGGTTAACCTCAATATTCCACCGTTTGTTGTTGTAAAATTCGCGGCCGCCTTCACCCCACAACTCGATCCGGGATTGCAATTGAACTTTTTCCAAAGCCGATAGCCCGGCCATTGCCGGATAGTTGTCGCAAGTCAGGGTCGTCGATCCGGATTTGGTCCGGGCAGCCAATAACACATTCAAGGTTTCCTCCGCACCTTGATCATCGCCACTTTGCGCTTGCGCCTCGGCTTTCATCAACAATACTTCCGATGATCGCATGTAATAGCAGGTCACCGTTCCCACATTCTTTTTATCGTCGCTCCCCAAGCCATGTGTTGCAGCAAATTTCAGATTCGTCAGCACAGGAATTGTCCGCTGGTCGCCGTTCGTCGGATAGGTATAATCGCCCCACGATTCAGCCATGAACCCATCTTTTCGATAATCCGAAGCAGATATCTTGTCATACAGGCGGTTATCGATCCGTTGAAATCCCTGGCTTAGGCCGCCATACCCTTCTGCGAAACAATTCATCCATAAATTGTGCGCGGTTAGCGCCTCGCCCAACGGAAAGCCAAGAATAACTTCCGGGTTTACTTCGTTGTTCAAGAATCCGTTTTGCTCTGGCCTCAACACTGGATTGCCGGTTGTTCCGGTATTCTTGCCCCCATATACCGATTCACCCATTAAGTTCGGATATTGCGCAAGAATGTCGTTCGAGTGGCTGATAACGGTAGCCCAGTCGCCCGTCCACAGCGCCACACGAGCCAAAATGAACTTCGCCACACCCAAATCAAAATCGGCCAGGTTGGCTGTGTATCCCACTCCCGCTTCCTCCAGCAACCGGATGGCATCCGTCAGATCTTTCTTAATAAAGTCGTAAGTCTCGACGGCACTCGCCCTGGCTTTACTTTCCTGTACGGGTGAATAAAAATCATACAACGGCATCCCCAATTTTGCCTGCCCGCCTTGCAAAAACGCATCCTGGTAATTTTCCATCAGGTAATTGTACGCATACGCCCGCAAAATAAGGCCTCGCGCTTTAAACTCCTGCAATTTACGGTTACTACCTACGGTTGCATCGTCCAAATAGTTCAGCAATTGGTTTGCCGTCGTGATTGCGCTCCAGGCATAAAACCAATACGGCGAATTCTTATCAGAGGAAGCCGATGTAAAATCGAGCAAATTGTACTCGTCCGATCCGAACATGTTGAGGGTTCGATCGGCGAATACAATATCATTGCCTTCCAGGTTACGCATCACATCCAAGCCTTGCACACTCCGGTAACGTCCGTCGGCGGTACCGGTACCGTTTATCCCGCTGAAATTGATCATCCGAGGCATGTTGTTTGCCATCCCACCCAAAACCAATTCGATGGTTTCGTCATCGCCGCTTCTCAAGAGTTCCTGAATCTGTTCGTCTGTGATATTATTGGGGGGTGCTACGTTCAGTTTTTCACTGCAAGACACCATAACCATTCCACCGAGCAGATATATCAAAATCTTTTTCATGTTTCTTTTGTCTTAAAATTCCAAATTAATACCACCCGAAAAAGTACGCATTGTCGGATAAGAGAATGCGCCGACCTCCCAACCGCCTACCAACGATTGGCGGGGATCGATGCCGGAATGAGAAGTGAACATCAACAGATTGTCTCCAGAAGCGAAAACCCTTAACCGCTTGATCTTGTACCTACTTAGCCAGGTTTCCGGGAAGGTGTATCCAATTGTGATATTTTTGAAACTCAAATACGACGCGCTGAACATCGCCATGTCCGTATACATCCAGCTACCAATGGTCGAGCCGTTTCCATACGTGTTTCCGTACATGACCATGGGGAATTTTGCCGATGTATTTTCGGGTGTCCAGGTGTTTCCGATCAACTCAGCGGAAATCGCACTGCCTGGATTTTCGCTGACATACAAGTTATTTGCATATTCTGTACTCAGGAACTTTCCACCCAACTGATAGGCCAGCGCACCATAAAGATCGAAGTTTTTGTAACGAAGGGTAGTGCTGAATCCCCCAATCCAATCCGGCAACGCGCTTCCCATTTCATACCGGCTCGCAAGGGAATAGTCGGTAGTCGTGAAGCTTTCCCCCACTTGGTACTCCGGGTACAATCCTGCATCGGCCTCCGCTTGGGTTACCTGGTGATGGAAGAGCGGTAGTCCAGTCGATTGGTCCACACCTCCGTATTTGTACAAGTACATATTGAAATAGTCCTTGTTGATGCCCCGCAAATAGGTGATATTGCCTACCGAGCCGGTACCTGCGGCCGACCATCCATCAATTCCGGAAGTCCAATTACCGTTCAGTGCATCGGATCCCACTCCATCCGGGACGGCCTTCAATATGGTTTTGTAATGGGTCCCGTTGGTGGCAACCGACCAGGTCCAATCCGCATTTCGGATGATGTCTACCGAAAGATCGACTTCAAAACCCCGGTTATTCAGCTTCGCGGAATTGGTTGCGATGGACGACTGTCCCTTTGAGTAAGCAATGGGTTGGCTCCAAATGGCATTTACCGTAGTTCGGTCGTAAAAATCGACCGATCCCCTGACGCGTCCCAGAAAGCCGAAATCAATACCGCCATCGAACGTATGGATGTTTTCCCACGTCAGTTGATCGTTCACATACCCGTTTAGTGTCAACGTGTAAGAAGCCGGAATACCGGTGCCGCTGGTCGTTTCCGTATACGTTGCCCCATACGACCAAGTCTGATATCCGGAATAATTAGCAATGCCATTCTGATTTCCAATCACGCCGTAGCTGGCCCGCAGCTTAAGGATGTCCAGCCAGTCACGGGTGCTTTCCATAAAGCTTTCACCGTTGATACGCCATCCGGCACCAACCGACCAGAACGTTCCCCAGCGCTTATCTTTGAGTTTAAACTTCGAAGATCCGTCCCTTCTGATGGAGGCCTGAGCATAATACCGATCATCATAAATATAATTTACGCGACCGAAATAACTTTCCATCCGACGCGTGTCCAATGAGCCTCCCGGATTCGAAAACGTACCTCCGTTGTACCGGCCAACGAAATTCACGAAACTCGGGAAGTTATCGATCAGTCCGTAGGAAGAGTTGTAATTCAGCCCTTCGAAGTTAAAGGAATCGTATTCGTGACCCAACAACGCTTCTACCGAATGCGCCCCACTCACCTTGTTGTAATTAAGCAACTGTTGCGTATTCAGAATGGTTACCGTTGAAAAAACTTTGCCAAAGGCTCCTATGCCTGCGGCCTGCCCCGATTCGCTGTTCCAATAACGGGTTCTCCGTTCGTTGTACTTATCCAATGAAAAGTTTACGGTAAACGTAAAGTCCTCCAAAAAATTAATCTGACCATACGTTCTTGTATTCCAGTCGTCAGACACCCGGACATCCATATCGTTATCCAACACGGTGAGTATGTTGGTTGTAGACAATGCGGACGCCGTCTGGCCGAGCGGCGAATACGTATCACCTGCCAGCACGTGAACTTTTTTCGAACCGTTTTCCATGATCACGTTACCGAACTGGTCGTGAGCGTACAATTGTGTCAACTGATTTTGTCCGTTGATAAACCGGAAGACGTTGGCCACTGCACTGCCGGGGTTTCTGCCGAAACGCGTCGCCGGCGACTGGGTGGTACGGTTGGCAAAGCCTACGTTCGTACCGATTTTCAGCCAATCCAATAATTGTGCGTCGACATTGGCCCTTGCGTTATACCTTTCGAACGCAGACCCCCGTATATACGACGGATCTTCCAGGTAACCGCCTGAAAAGAAATAATTTACACGATCGGTACCTCCAGAGGCAGATAGGTTATATTCTTGCCTCAATTTATTTTCAAGCAGGTATTTATCGTAATGTTCGTCATAAAGCAATTTTGCATTCGGATTGATTTTTCCATCCGGATTGACCAGATACGCACCCGACATTTTAGCACTTGCAGACGATCCAGAACCGGATGGCGTGTATACTGCGCCTGGAACGTCGTATAGCATCCAGTTACCCAAATTATTCCGCTGGAAACTGGTGGTTGACCCGACGTAATCGAACAAATGCGCGCTGGCGAATTCGGCGGCCTCCTCATGGCTCATATTCGGATTCTGGACATTGGTTGTATATCCCTTGGAAATGCCCGTTCCATCGACGCCATATCGCGCGGAGTTATAGATCGAAAGCCAAGCAAACTCGTAAATATCTTTTGGGTTGGAGATTTTATCAAATTGATAAGGGCCTACTTGGTTTACGCCGGTTTTACCTTCGAAAGAGATTCTCGGAGCGCCTTTATTACCCCGTTTTGTGGTAATCAACACCACGCCATTTGCTCCCCGCGAACCATACAACGCGGTAGAAGCTGCGTCTTTCAAAATGGTGACGTTCTCAATATCCTTTGGATTGATCGTCGACAAGGGATTATCGTTTTGGGCCGGCACGCCGTCAATAACGACCAACGCGTTGGATGTATTTTGACTGGCAGAACCTAAGCCCCGAACCCGGATTCCCATGTCCACACCGGGCTGACCGTCTACTGCCGACACCTGAATACCGGGGGCCGCACCCTCCAAAGCCCTACTTACCGTCGAATTTGATTGGTTAGCAAGCACTTTCGAATCGACCGTGGAAATCGAACCGGTCAAATCCCGCTTCTTGGTTGTTCCATAAGCAACCACGACTACTTCATCCAAACCCGTGTTGGCTTCTTCCAATTGAATAACCATGTCCGGATTTGCGGCCGCTTCGCGATCTTTGTAACCCACAAAAGAAAATACCAAAACATCGCTGGCTACCGCTGTGATACGGTAAGCACCATTCCCATCGGTGGCCGCGTGTAAACCGGTGCGTTTATTGGTAACGGTCACACCTTCCAACGGCTGGCCATCGGCGGCGGACACGACCTTACCCGTTACGACGGATTGCTGAATCATCAAGTTATGAGTCGGTCCCTTAGCCGACAGCGATGCAAGCGATGCGAGCACTGCCTGCGTCTCGGCACGCTTTGTCAACACCACATACCCCCTATCCTTTTCTTCATACTGGATTGCCAATGGGGACAATAAGGTCTTCAACACATCCGATGCGGTTTGCCGTTGCACGTCGAGCGTTACATTTTCCACTCCGTCCAACAAGTTATTGGTATAGATGAAGCGGATGGCCGTTTGCTCCTCGATCTGGCGAAGCACTTGCGCTATCGGCTTATTCTCGACAACCAGGTCAACACGTTGCTTTAATGACTGAGCATCAGCGGGATCAGCATATAGCAATCCGCCCCCTAACAGCAACGCGACCATATAAAAGAAAGTAATACGGATCATATGCCACAGTATGGCTTTTCCATACAATTGGATTTTCATATTTTTGTTTCGGTTTGGTTGGGAACTATCAGTTCCCAAGATAAAGTACTAGATTTATTAAACCACCGTCCGGGTTCCGGTTGCAGCCAGAATCCGGACTCTTTAGGATCGTATAACTTGGTTTCACTCCTATTTAATGATAAGGGTGTATCCTTCAAATCATAGGCAGCCTCCTCCTTTCAGTATGATCTTATCTTTTTGCATCTCGTATTCGGCTCCCAGCGCAGACGCTACCAATTCAGCGGTATATTCGAGCGATTGGTCGCTGAGGTTGGCACTGATGCGGCAGGTATTGTATCGATCGTCCCCCGTTTCCACCGAAACCTTGAACTTCATCGAAATCCGACGGGCAACTTCCATAAAAGGCGTGTCGTCAAATTGCATATTATAAGCCGTCCCCTGCGTATAAGCATTCGTTTGCACCAGTTCAAGCGTTTCCACGGGCGGTGCTTCGAGCTTTAAGTCTCCGCTGGTCTTCAGCCGCTGATTTGGCATTAATACGACTTCCCCGGGGGTTTCCATCGCTTGATTTTTACGGACTTCCGATCGCCGCTGTTTACTGACGGCTACCTTACCGGTTAGTACCACCACTTCCATATCCCTTCGATTATCCGACTGCCGGATATTGAAACTCGTGCCCAAGACCGTTGCCATATAATCTCCCACTTGCACCCGGAAAGGTTTTCCCGCGATCTTAGATACCTCAAACAATGCCTCGCCCGTCAATTTCACGTCGCGTTTCCTAAAAGCCTTTACGTATCGGAGTGAAGCACCGGGTTTAAGCCAAATGATCGATCCATCGGGCAAAATTTCCTGCTTGACGGCATCTCCGGCTTCGATCGTCACGTGGGCGACCCACGGCCGATCACCGAATGCATTCTGATGGTGCCAATAGAAAAGGAAGGCTACGAGTAACAAAGCCGCAACGGCTGAATAGCGCAGTCTTGTCAAGCGATTTGATACAGGTTGGGTATCAACGATTGCCCCCGATGCCATAATTTGGTGGTAAAGACGGGATTTCATCGCTGCTTCACCTTCGTCGGAATCGATTTCAAGCTTTGTATCGTCAAACGAATGATACCACTGCTCGAAGCGTATACGCTCATCCGCATTCAGGGTACCCTCCTGCCATTTTTTTGCCAATCGATCGACTTCTTGTGGGGTCATGGTCCTCGCTTTCCTAGATAGCCAAAGAAAACCTATATACCCCTACCTTTTTTAAAAAAAAAAATCGTGATTTTCTATTTTTCCCGCATGGCGGGGAGCCACGATACAAAAGCTCGTACCGCGGGTAAACCGGAATTCCGTCATGCATCCCGTATAGTAGTTACCAAGACGTTTGCGCAGCGCCTTTAACGCTTTTGAAATGTGTTTCTCCACTGCTTTTTCAGTAACACCAAGTTCTTGGGCAATTTGCTTATTGGTATAATCGTCATTCCGACTGAGGCGAAAGACGAGTTGGCATTTGGGGGGAAGGCTGTTAATTGTATGTTCCAGCTGTTGCCGAAGATATTCCAGATCGAAATTTGGGTTATCACCGCTTGTCGGCAATGGAAGGGATTCCAATTCGATGTACAGTGCATTTTCCCGCACACGCTTGGCACGACGGTTAATCACTTCAAACTTAACAGCGACGGCCAAATAATTTTCAAACGACGCTTTCAACTCGAACGTTTCGCGTTTGCGCCAAAGATTCAAAAAAATATCTTGCACCGCCTCCTCCGCTTCCGGCATACTCTCCAAACGCTTAGCTGCTACCACAAGAAGCTTATCCCAGAACCGATCGTAAATATATTTAAACGCACCGGAATCGCTTGCTTGCAGCAACGAAGCCAATTGTTGATCGGTAAGGGTAGCGTAGTCTCTCTTCACGACTACGAAGGTAGTGATATTTCCGTGTTTTGGGGAAGCCTGTCAACGCGACTATTTCTTGCGTGGAACCAGCAGCAGAATCACTCCAGCTACCAAGACTACGCCACCAACATAGGGAGGCCAATTGACCCGCTCTTTCTGGTCAGCAGTGATTTCCAGCGAACCGATGTCCACTACTTTTTCTTTTTTCGTAAACGAGAAGCCGGTCCATACCAGCATGATTACTCCTACGATTACCAAAACAATTCCGATTGTCCTTGCCATATGATTTACGTTCAGTAATCAATCAACAAAGACAATCGGAAAATGTTTTTGGATCCAGCTCCTGCGATAGGCTACATTGCCGGTGTTACGGTAATTTTGCGGAACTCCACTCCCGTGTGGTCTCCTTGTAAGTAAATCGGACCGGGTTCTCCTTCGTGGCTATCAAGCGCACCACCTGTAATGCCCGGGATTTCCTGGTTACTGATAATGGTTTTGCCATTAGCTACAATAGTAACCATCCGTCCGCGTAGGGTGATTTCGTATCGGTTCCATTCATTCGGACCTAAGGTCGCCATTTCACTGGGCGATAAGAAACCATACACGCCTCCGAAATAATGCGATCCCGGATGCCGGTCTTTCGGCGAGTCTTCAATCTGTACCTCATAACGTCCCCGCAAATAAATGCCGGAGTTGGCACCTTCCTTATAACGGAATTCCGCGACGAGTTTAAAATCTTCAAATTTCTGCTCACTGATGAGGTTGGCTCCGCTTTCTTTATTGATCAATATGCCATCTTCAACCACCCATTGACTATTATCGCCCGAAGTTTTCCATCCGGTTAAGTCCTTGCCATTGAACAACTCGATGGGTTCGCCCCACTTCGCTTCACCCGTCCTGACCAAATAAGGCGCTTTAACTCCCGTAAATTGGAACACATTTCCTTTATTCGTTGTGATGGTCCCTTTTATCCCTTCTCCTTCAAGCTTTCCTTCAATGGTAAAGAAGCCACCTCCTCCTTCCCACTGCGGCGGAATCTGGAACGAAAACACGCCGTCTTTGAGTGTAATGTGCGAGATGGGGCGGCTACTTCCCGCATCGGCCACAAAGGCGCCAACCAGTACATCGAAACCCGATAGTTTGACCTCTAACCAAGACGGCACGTTCTTGCCATCTTTATTCACGGTGATATCCCAACGGCCGATCAATCCTTCAGCTTCTTCGGGCACGACCTGTGTAGCTGCATTGTGTATTTCTTCTTCCTGTTTCTGCGTCGAAGTTTCGTTGTTGCACGACATTACGCCCATTGTCAGCAACATCAAAGGGCCATATTTTACATATTGTTTCAGCATATCGATAGGATTAATTTTACAAAGTTGCTAATCTACAAAATTTCCTGTACCCAATGCGAGGATTCGGTCAAACTCCGCCTGCTTGAGCGGCATAACCGACAAGCGCCCCTGACGGACCAACGCTATGTCCTGAAGCAGCGGATCGGCCTTAATAGTTTCAAGCGTAACCGGCGTTTTTAAGGTCTCGACAGGAGCCAGATCTACGACAACCCACCGCTCATCCGTAGTGGTCGGATCTTGGTAAGCTTCCTTCACGACTTTGGCAACACCCACTACTTCCTTCCCCTCATTGCTATGATAAAACAAGACCAAATCATCTGTCTTCATGGCCTGCAGCGTATTGCGTGCTTGGTAATTACGCACGCCATCCCAGAAGGTCTGTTTATCCTTGAGAAACTGCTTCCAGCTGTACTTAAAAGGTTCGGACTTTACTAAGAAATAATTCATTATTCTGCGGTTTGGCAATTTGTCAATTTGCTAGTTTTGCTTTTGTGTTACTTCCATCTTTTCGGCGAAATGATCACAATAATCACGTAAGTCGCCAATTACGGCTTTCGCCAATTCATCATCCCCTGAAGCTCGAATAAACGTGTCTCCCAACGTCTGCAAGGTTTCGTAGAAAAACCGCTTCATTTCATCCAACGGCATATCCTTTGTCCACAGGTCGATACGCAGCGAATTTTTGTAATGGTGATCCCATAACGCTAAAAACAAGGCTTTTGCGGGAAGAGCTTCTTGGCTTTCACCGTCTGTAGATTCCCACACAATCGTATCTGGCACATTGTTGTCGTCCAGTTCAATCGTTAATTTTATTTCGGCTTTCTTCATGTTCATAAATTTATAAATCACCAAACGTTTAGTATCCAGATTGCCAATGCGACAAACACCGCAAAAATCCCCTCTGCAATCCACACACGCTTCAGGCTACGTAAAAGCAACCTAAAAAACTGATCGGTTATCACTAAGACCAACAAAAGTAAAAAAATCCAGCCAACGGTACTTATTCCGACCTTACTGGCGATAACCTGCCACAGCAGCCAGGTCATCAACAGGGCCGATGCAATATTTAACGGAGTGATTCTCAGCTTTTTCATCGTTTTTTGTTACGCCGGCTCATCGTACGGCGACCGCTGCGCTTTTTATCGTCTCCGGGTTTGCCCGATTTTTGGTTTCCGGCTTTCTTTTCATGGAATGCCCCCTTGAATTCCGGATTATCTTTACGCTTCTGCGCGTCAATTTCGCGGGCTAACGCTTGTCGCTCATCAAAGTCCGTTTTTTCGATAAATACACCGTCGGGAATATCCAGCACGGGTATTTGCTGACGAATCAATTTTTCGATTTTCCGAATGTAATATTCCTCCGCCGGATTACAGAAGGTAATGGCATCGCCTTTTTGGGATGCTCTGCCCGTACGGCCGATTCTATGCACGTAATCTTCGATGACGATCGGCACATCAAAGTTGATTACGTGGCTCACATTGCTGACATCAAGCCCCCTTGCCGCAACATCGGTGGCCACCAATATCCGTACAGCTCCGTCTTTAAAAGCTTGAATCGAATTGATCCGGGTGTTCTGCCCTTTGTTGGCATGAATTACCCTGACGCTTTCCGTACCATACTTGCGTTCAAGGAAACGAAAAACCTGATCTGCTACCGTTTTGGTTTTACAGAAAACGATCAACCGGTTTAAAGCAGTGTCGTCCTTTAACAAATATTGAAGCAGATTGATCTTGGTTTTTAAGTTGGGCACGTGGTAAAGCGCTTGTGTAACGGTCTGCGCCGGCGTGGCCTGTTCCGTTACCTCCACAACCGTGGGGAAGGCCAAGAAGTCGCCGGCAATCCTATGCACCAATTCGCTCATCGTCGCCGAAAACAACAAATTCTGCCGTTTACGGGGAACTACCTCCAATATACGGTGCAATTTCCCAATGAACCCCATATCCATCATCTTGTCTGCCTCATCCATCACCAGGATATTCAGCGATTTGGTCACCAGATGACCTGCCAGATAAAGGTCTAGAAATCTTCCGGGCGTAGCTACCAGGATATCCACCCCCTTTTCCAATTCCGAAATCTGGGTTTTCGGCCCCAATCCACCATATAGCACCACTGTACGCAAATCCGTGTAAGTCGCAAACAAACGGATATTCTCCTCGATTTGCATGGCCAGTTCACGGGTGGGTGAAAGGATAAGCGCACGGGCATCCTTACCTTGCGCATATTTCAGCTTCATCAGAATCGGAAGCACAAACGCCGCTGTTTTACCGGTACCCGTTTGTGCGATGCCCATGACGTCCTGTCCGGCCAAGATCGGCGGAATGGCCTTCTGCTGGATCGGGGTCGGGCTTGCGTATCCCGCCTCCTCAATCGCGCTCAGAATCTGTTTATTGAATTTGAAATCCGCAAAGGTCTTCCGCTCCATTTGGCAAAGATAAGAAAACGGCGTTACCGATTCATTTTCGGTGGTCAATAAGCGTTATGCTTTTCCGCGAATTTTCAGGAAACTTGATCCGGTTGATCTCCTGGATCGGGGTAAATAAAATCCTGGGGCTTACGCGCAGCTTAGCCCGGAAACGGTCTTTGATTTTGAGCATTAGCTCTTCCGATGCGCTGTAAGACCCTACTTTCACCGTGATTTCGTCCTCACCGAATTCGTCCGATGAGATTTCCACCACGTAATTTTCTACCTCTTCGAAGTCGTTCAATAGGTCGAACAGCACGGGTGGATAAAGTGTCGTTCCCTTGTATTTGACCATTTGATTTTTACGTCCGATAACCGGTCCGAGCCGCAGCGTACTACGTCCGCAGGCACAGCGTTCATAATGGGGCTGCACAATATCGCCCGTCTTGAAACGCAATAAGGGCATGCCTTCAACCCCCAATGTGGTAACCACCAGTTCGCCGGGCTGCCCTTCCGGCACAGGGTTGCCATCTTCATCTACAAACTCGGTAATGATCAATTCGGGGTGGTGGTGGCCTCCTACCCCATGTTCGCATTCGGTGAATGCCGTAGCCATTTCCGTGGAGGCATATGTAGAAAATAGCTGAATATCCCAGTGACGGCAAATGCGTTGTCCAAGCGCATTCAGGGAGAAATCGGGATTACGCAGGGGCTCGCCGATGCAAAGCGCTTTTTTGACGCTGCTGCTCCGGTAATCAATACCGTTAGCTTCGGCAAATTCGATCATCTTAAGCAAAAACGAAGGCACACAGACCAAGGCATCGGGCTGCACCCGGGCTATCGTATCCCACTGCAATTCGGGCACACCCGATCCAACCCGCACGATACCCATCCCCATTCTGCGTGCGCCAAGGAAGTAAGCCAACCCGGCCATAAAGCGACGGTCCATCGTCGTGGTAAGCTGTAGGGCATTTCCCCGTTGCAATCCCATGCATTGATACGACAACGCCTCGTTGTAAGCAAGCCGATCCAAATCGGCATCTGTCAGGGCCAAGAGCACCGGATCGCCCGAGGTACCGGACGTGGTCACATAATCAGCCACCCGCGCGGCATCGACACAACGGAACGTCCGGTTGTGATTCTGCAAATCCGCCTTGGTTGTCCCAGGGATCCGCGTTAAGTCCTCCAAAAAACGGATCGACCCCACTTTGATGTCCTGTCTTTTAAATAGGTTCTGATAATAAACGGAATGGGCTTGGAGATAGGCCAGCACCTGCTGCAATTTCTCTTCCTGAAACCGCTTAATTGTATCTTTATCTGCTTTCTCGATTGCTGGTATCATTTTTCTACCTCCTCTTTCACTTTGCTCCATCGCTCACACTGTTTAATTCGCTTCTCAATCAACCGGCGGTCCGGAACGGTCGTCACTTCCTTGTGGATTGCCGCCCGGAAATAACGTAATGCCTCATGATACCGTCCGCATTTTTTGAGGTATTCGCCTACCAGAAAATGGGCCTTCCAAAATTCCGGATTACGTGCAACAAAATCGGCCAACACCGTGTCATCGATTTGTACTCCATCAGCTATCGCCGCCTCCAAAGTACGGGTTTGCTGCCGAAATATCTCATAGCTTGCAAAAGTGTCTGTGTGCATAAACGGGTCTTCCAGAATACGAAGGCCGGCTTCATCCAACGGCAACGACATGGACATGGTATCCATACGGGAAAACACTGTTTTCAGATCATACGCCACAAATGCGCCCAATTGATAGGGGTTAGCGGAAACCCAAAGCAACCGGTCTTCCGGTTGAAAAATCACCGCATGATGGGCCAGCAGCTGATTAATAGCCTTTTCATTCCCATATCCCAACGGTATGCCGTTTACTCCTTCCCGATTGCGCAATAACGAAGCGGCCGCCTCGGGAGTCAGCGGCGGTGCCGCTGCAATAAGCTCGTTCATACGTTCGAACCGGTAACGTGAATGGCTCTCCTCCATTTGCCGCACGTTGTTCTTATCGGTCACATACGGCTCGCTTTGAAAATGATTGGTGCAGATCAGCAACTCCCCGTTATTTTCCACCTCGTAGACACCGAATTTCTTTGGCGACACTTCGATCACCACCGCTTTCCGATCGGCCGCGCTGCCCACCATAATCGCTTCCGATACAAACACCTCGCGTTGCCGGGCAATCTGAATGGCTTCATCGATGGTTGCCGCATATTGCAGGATTTCGCGCGTAAGCAACGAGATGGGCGTCTTGGCTTTGTAAGGTAAATCGGACTTACCCGCATTGATGGTTACCGTCAGCCCTTTTTCATTCATTCCCGATACGGCGCCCACCATACCGGCCCAGGTGACCATCGCATGTTTATATCCCTGATCGGGGCGGATAAAGGCGACTACTTTCTCGCTGGAAAATGCATCGCCCACATAAAAATCGAAGTTCCGACCAATGAGCAACCTTCCGTCGGCCGTATGCCTTCCCCATGCCGCAAACGACGAGCAGCCGACAAGCGCTAGGTCGCGCAACGCATGTCCGAGGTCGTGTGCGCCATGAAAATATAGCAGCCGTTGGTAGGGAGGAGCAATATAATTATACGTATTCGAGGCCGATTGCGAAATGCCAAAAATCTCAGTTTTGTATTCATCGGGCACATAATCAATTAATCGGCGATTGAAAAACCGGAGAAATCCGCGCAATATGCGTTGACGGAACGGCGAAGGTACCAACTCATGGAGCTTATCAACAAACGCCGCCTCCTGTTGGAAAAGCAGTTCCTGGGTCAGTATTCCATTTGTCAATCCTCTTGTTAACGGATTGCCCGACACGTACAATTCCCAAAGCCCTTGATCATTTTGGTGAAGTTTTCCATGAGGCATCATGTAGAACTCGGCAGATATCCGGGTCCGCTTTCCCACGAAGCTCGTACGTTCCGCCATCGGGGGTAGTTGCCTGGCGCCGGAGCAAGCGGTCACGATCAGCGCCAACCAACATCCGAAAACGACGCGAACCCTCACTTTTTTACGGTAACATATGGGTGACCGCTCGTACCGCACGGTCGTGCTTCTTCACGAACGGATTTTCCTTATCCCAAACATATCCCGCAAGCACGGAACACACTTTTCGGCGCACATCTTCATTCACTTCGGGATGAAACATAAATTTCTGCAAATCGCCCGAATACCAATCACGTATATACGAACGGAATACGTTGACACCCCATAACATATGCGCTTCATACTCCTGCTCCCAGTCCACCGCTTCACCAGCCAGCTGCCTGATCGCCAACTTTGCCGACAACGCCCCGGATTCCGTGGCAAAACAGACTCCCGAAGAAAAAACCGGGTCCAAAAATTCGGCGCTATTGCCAGTAACGGCGAAGCCTGTGCCGTATAGTTTCTTCACGGCTTTCGCATAGGAAACAATTTTCTTAGGTTCAAAAAGGAACTCCAATCCGTCAAACCGCTCCCGGTAATAGTCTGATTGGCGGATAATATAACGGAACGTATCGGCGTTATTGCCTTGATCCAAAGCTTCCAGGTGCTCCTTGGGGCAAACCAATCCCAGGGATGAGCGGCCGTCAGAAAATGGGATGACCCAAAACCAAACTTTTTGATCGAGCACATCAAACGTGATCAACGTCCCTTCGTTGCCTGAAGGACGACGCTTATCATCGACATGTACAAACGTGGCCGCCATGGGTGGAAACGAAGAAGGAGCGTCCAAATCCAACAAGCGAGGCAATACACGCCCGTACCCACTGCAATCGATTAGAAACCGGGCCTGTATTTCCCGGCGATTTCCCGCTTCATCACGTACTGTAGTTAACGAATCCGTGCCACTGAAAACCACGCTTTCTACCGTGGTACCGAACGCAATATCTACACCTCGGCGCTGCAAAACATCGGTAAGCGTCTGGTCAAACTCGGCCCGGGGTAACTGCCACGTCCAATCCCACCCGGGCGAAAATTTCTGACTAAAGTCAAACCAACAGACTTCGCTTCCGCGAAGAAAACGCGCACCGAATTTTTTCTCGAATCCTTTTGCTTCTACCTCTTCGACAAATCCTGCTTCGTCAAAATGATCCATGCATCGGGGTATTAAACTCTCGCCGATAACAAAACGGGGAAAATGCTCCCGCTCAACGATCTTGACTTTGATTCCTTTTTTATGTAAAAGAGATGCCGCAACAGCTCCAGACGGCCCCGCTCCGATCACTAAGACATCAACGTGCTCTGAAATCATTATTGTAAAATGGGATATGAAAGGGCCAAACTTAGGCAAAGTTGCGTATAAAAACAAACGCTACCATTTCCTTACCTTCCGCTTTACCGGATCCCTTCCAAAGAGCCGCTTGCCTTTCGCTGAAGTGCCGCTTTTTCGGCTTTTTTACCTAGATATGCCCGGGACGCATAGGGGATGGGGCCCAACTTTCTCCCGCCCTTGTTCGGCCATCTACTATGCCATGCGTAACCGGTATCTAGGGCGTGACTAAGGTTTTTATAGGTACGGCTTAAATATACCATGGTCGATTTATAGAAGATGTCAGGAGAAAGGCAGGAGAAAGTATGAAGAAAGGCAATGCGTGCTAAAACATGTATTGTATATCAACACCAATTTGTCTAAGTTTGCATCCGCTTAATTTTAACGCGTTGCTAATCACATGATAGAACTGACGAATCCGATCACGTTGGCAGATTTTTTCGGGGTGCTATTCGAAGGCCAGAAAATCAGTTTGCCTAAAAGTGTTTCGGATAGAGTGAACCAAAGCCACACTTTTTTAAAACGGTTTGCCAAAGACAAGATCATCTATGGCGTCAATACAGGCTTCGGCCCGATGGCTCAATATCGAATCGACGAAGGCGACCAAATCCAGTTACAATACAACCTTATCCGAAGCCACGCGGCCGGAATGGGTGACATATTGGATCCCATTTATGTCAAATCTACGCTGCTGGCTCGGCTCCACACCCTGTCACTTGGGTACTCAGGAGTACATCCAAGCACCATAGAATTGATGACGGAACTATTGAACCGTGATATTTGTCCGGTGATTTACCAACATGGAGGTGTGGGTGCAAGCGGCGACCTGGTGCAACTGGCACACTTGGCGTTGAATCTGATTGGCGAAGGGAACGTGATTTATCAAGGGAAGCAAACACCAGCAGCGGTGGCTTTGGCCAACGAAGGGCTGCAGCCCATGCAAGTATACATACGCGAGGGACTTGCCCTTATCAACGGCACTTCGGTCATGACGGGTATCGGTATCGTTAACGCCATCTATGGCAAACGGCTGCTTAACTGGTCCATCGCCTGTTCAGCGTTTATGAATGAACTCGTCCGGGCATACGACGATCATCTCTCTGAAACACTGAACGGCGTGAAAAAACACAACGGTCAGCAATGCGTTGCGGCATGCATGCGGGAAATCATTGCCGATAGCCGACTGATCCGCAAACGTCATGAACACCTTTACAGCCGGAAGGTCGAAGAGAGCATCTTCAAGGATAAACTGCAGGAATATTATTCCATCCGCTGCGTACCTCAAATATTAGGTCCGATATGGGACGCGCTGCAACATTGCACCGACACACTTATCGAAGAGGTAAACTCGGCAAACGACAACCCCATCATCGACGTGGCTTCGGAATCGGTATACCACGGCGGCAATTTCCACGGCGACTATGTCGCATTCGAAATGGACAAACTTCGCATTTCCATTGCGAAGTTAACCATGCTGATGGAGCGGCAACTGAACTACCTCCTCAACTCCTCACTGAACGAAATATTGCCATCGTTTGTCAACCTGGGAAGGCTGGGATTGAATTTTGGTATGCAAGGCGCTCAGTTTACCGCGACATCCACCACGGCGGAAAACCAAACGCTCGCAACCCCGATCTATACACATAGCATCCCAAATAACAAGGACAATCAGGATATTGTCAGCATGGGGACCAACTCGGCTTGGCTCACCAAAAAGGTGATCGACAACGCGTATGAAGTGCTCGCGATTCAATTGCTTACGCTCGTGCAGGCCGTCGAAGCACTGGAATGCGAGCCACTCCTTTCGTCAAAAAGTAAAAAAGTTTATGCCGATATCCGATCGATTGTTCCTATCTTTAAAGAGGATATGGTACTGTCTCCGTATCTGGCTGCCATAAAAGATCATGTCAAGACACATGACTAATTCATTAATTTACGCCATGAAAACATTCCTTAGCTGTTTGTTGGGATTAACCGTCTCCCTCGCACAGGCTCAAGAATTAGCCCTCGTCAAGAAAGGCAAAAAAATCGGTTATATTGATAAGCAGGGCGATAGGGTCATCGACCCGAAGTACGATAAGGCCGGATCGTTTTCCGATGGCTTGGCAGCGGTCTGGATCGATGGAAAATGGGGGTACATCAATGCTTCGGGAGAGGTCGTGATCAACCCGCAGTTTGACCATGCCAAAGCTTTCCATAGGGGGGTCGCCGTGGTTGCCAAAGAAGATAAATGGCAATACATCGACAGAAACGGTCAATTAGTAGAGCTGCCTCATTCCGACAAGCTATACGACTTCAACAGCAATGGATTGGCTTTTATCCGCGAAGGCGATTTGGTGGGGCTAATGGACACAAAGGGGAACGTGGTGGTAAAGCCTCTGTATACCGAAATAAAACCTTTTGAACACGGATTTGCCAAAGTGAAACGCGGCGAAAAATGGGGAATCCTATCTTCGACGGGAGACATGGTGATTACACCCGAATACGACGAGATCGACATTTCCGGAAATGGAGTATTCGTAGCACGGAACGGCACGGCATTTGGCATGCTGACCCAAGACGGCTCCTTTAAACACGTTAAAGATGCGACGAAAATATGGCCTTTCCTAAAAGGCGAGACATTGACCTACGCACGGAAAGATGACAAAATGGGCTTCGTCAACACACAGGGAGAATGGGTTATTGAGGCCCAGTTTGAAAAGGCAAGAGCATTTCGCAACGGTCTGGCACCGGTATCTGTAGGCAAGAAATGGGGGTATGTAAATGCCCAGGGCGACCTGGTGATCCAACCGGAGTATCCCGATGCGGAAATATTCAGTTCGGACGGGTTGGCCCCTGTGAAAGTAGGTAAAGAATGGGGGTTCATCGATACCTCCGGAAAATTGGTCATACCCGCCGAATACAGTATCTCCGCGGCCTTCGTCGGATTCCTGACCAGCGGCGAAGACAAGGGATTCATTGATGGCGTGGCTCGGGTAAAACGCGAAGGAAAATGGGGATTTATCGACACCAAGGGCCAGCTACTCGGCAATGAATGGTATGATAACGCAGAGCCTTTCGAAAAAGTGAATTGATGGAGCGTAGGAACTATGCATTAGTGACCGGAGGTTCGCGCGGCATTGGCCGGGCCATTTGTATCGCGCTGGCACGCGACCTCAACTATCCGGTGTTGATTAACTACCAGTCCAACGCCGAGGCGGCCGAAGAAACCAAGGAAATTATTACCTCAAACGGAGGCGAGGCCGAAATTATCCGCTTTGACGTCAGCAATCCGTCTGAAACCTGTACGCAGCTAACGGCATGGAAGGATCAGCATCCCGACGCACTGATCGAAGTGATCGTCAACAACGCGGGTATCACGCGCGACGGACTGTTTATGTGGATGGAAAATGACGACTGGAACCAAGTGGTGCAGACCAGCTTAAACGGGTTTTATAACGTCACCAAGTTTTTGATCCAGGATCTGCTGCGTCACCGGTACGGACGGATCGTCAATGTAGCTTCGGTGTCAGGGGCGAAAGGCACGGCGGGGCAGACGAATTATTCTGCCGCCAAGGCAGGCCTAATCGGTGCCACCAAAGCGTTAGCGCAGGAAGTGGCTAAACGCAACATTACCGTCAACGCGGTAGCCCCAGGCTTTATCGAAACCGACATGACCAGTGCGTTGGATGAGAAGGAATTGAAAAAAATCATACCTTTAAACCGATTTGGAAAGGCGGAAGAAGTGGCTGATCTGGTGTGCTTCCTCGCATCCCGGAAGGCTTCCTATATTACCGGAGAGGTTATCCATATAAACGGCGGAATTTATTCGTGATGGAACGGCGTGTAGTTATTACGGGAATGGGTATTTATTCGTCACTGGGCAAAAGTCTGGCCGAAGTGAAAGAATCGCTCTATGTGGGCCGCTCAGGAATTGTTTTCTCTCCTGAACGCAAGGAATTTGGATACCGGTCGGCACTTACGGGTTTCGTCGAGAAGCCTGACTTGGCTAAGGCGCTTTCCCGCAGACAACGTATCAGTATGGGCGAAGAGAGCGAATACGCATACGTAGCCACCCGCGAGGCGCTTCAAAACGCGAAGATCGACGAGGCTTTATTTGACGAACGAATTATCGGTTTGGTCTATGGCAACGACAGCGTGTCTCAAGCGGTAATGGAATCCATCGATATTGTACGGCAAAAAAAAGACACCATGCTGGTGGGTTCGGGAGCCATTTTCAAGTCGATGAATTCATCGGTGACCATGAATCTTTCCACCATTTATCGCGTACGGGGCAT
Source organism: Parapedobacter sp. GCM10030251 (assembly GCF_042666505.1). Lineage (NCBI taxonomy): Bacteria > Pseudomonadati > Bacteroidota > Sphingobacteriia > Sphingobacteriales > Sphingobacteriaceae > Parapedobacter > Parapedobacter sp. GCM10030251. The sequence goes on from NZ_JBHTDN010000002.1 coordinate 438,322, forward strand.
CAACATGACCATCAGTGCAGCTTGTGCCAGCGGCTCCCATGCGATTGGCTTAGCCTATTTATTTATCAAACAGGGTTTGCAGGATTGCGTCATTTGCGGAGGCGCACAGGAAACGAATAAGTACGCCATGGCTAGTTTTGATGGTCTGGGGGTATTTTCGGACCGCGAAGATGAACCAACCAAAGCCTCCCGTCCGTTCGACCGAAACCGCAACGGCTTAGTACCGGGCGGTGGCGCCGCCACCTTGGTCCTCGAAGAATACGAATCGGCTGTTCGGCGTGGCGCTCCCATCCTGGCGGAAGTATTGAGTTATGGCTTCTCATCGAACGGCGACCACATCTCCACCCCAAACGTAGACGGCCCCATACAAGCGATGGACATGGCCTTGCGGCAAGCAGGTCTCGCTCCGGGAGACATCGAATACATTAACGCCCACGCCACGTCCACTCCCATGGGCGATGCCAACGAAGCCCGCGCGCTAACGCAGTTGTTCGGCTCCAACCCCTATGTCAGCTCGACCAAATCGATGACCGGCCATGAGTGCTGGATGGCGGGAACCAGCGAAGTCATTTATTCGCTGATTATGGCGCAGCATGGGTTCATCGCACCGAATATCAACCTGGAAGAAGTGGACGAAACCGCCAAGAATCTGAGTTTGGTAAAAAATACGATAAACCAAAATTTTAATGTATTTTTGTCGAATTCTTTTGGATTCGGCGGAACAAACTCCGCATTAATTGTAAAAAAACTGTAAAAGCGCAGCATTAGCCATGAGCAGGGACGAGATTATTGATATAACCAATTCGTTTTTAATCGATGAGTTTGAGGTGGAGTCTGAGGTGATCCAGCCAGAGGCAGATTTGAAGGAATCGCTTGATCTGGATAGCCTGGACTATGTGGACTTGGTTGTCATTATCGAATCGAATTTTGGCATTAAACTGGAAAGCAAGGATTTTACCGACGTCCATACATTTAACGACCTATATGATTTAATCGGCAGCAAGCTGCATGCCATCGCCTAATCACATCCAATGGCTGAATGGGAAGGAAAGTCGAGGGGAACGGTTTCCGGTTACCGAATATTTATTTTCCTGATAAAGCACGCAGGGATTAATGTGGCCTATCTGCTGCTGGTATTCGTTTCCCTATATTACGTAATTTTCTCTCCCCGGCAAACCAAGGCCATTTACCAATATTTTCGACATAGACGCCATAACAGCATCGTTTCCAGTCTGGCAAACACCTACCGCAACTATTTTGTCTTTGGGCAGACGCTCATTGATAAAGTCGCGATTACTGCAGGGCTGGAACATAAATACACGTATGAATTTGATGGCATTGACCACATCCGGCAGCTAGCCAAAGACAACAGCGCCGGTATCCTCATCAGCGCCCATGTAGGAAACTTCGAAGTATCCCAATATTTTATGGGGGAGTTCGAAAAACAGATCCATCTGGTGACTACCGATGAAGAACAACGGGCTATCAAATCATACCTCGCCAGCATTATGGCCAAGCCCAGAACAGGTTTCGTTGTGGTTAAAGAGGATTTATCACATGTTTTTGCCATCAATCAGATCATTGAACAAAAGGAAATGATCTGTTTTACGGGCGATCGCTTCGTGAATGGAAGTAAAACATTGACAGCTGACCTTTTCGGTCGGCCGGCCCGCTTTCCAGCGGGACCCTTTCTGATCAGTTCAAGGCTCAGCACTCCCGTACTTTTCGTATACGTAATGCGCGAGCGGAATAGACATTATCACCTTTATGCGCGCAAAGCAACGTTTAGTCATCGCGACGCGCAGTCGCTACTTCACGCATTTACCCAAAGCATCGAACAAATTTTAGCGAAATATCCTTTACAATGGTTTAATTATTACGATTTTTGGAAGGCTTGAAATGAAAAAAGTCTTAGTCGTATATTACACCCAAACCGGGCAGCAAAAAGAAATTTTGGACCATTTGTTGGCTCCCTTGGCAGCCGATCCGGAGGTCATGCTTTCCTTTCATCGGATACAGCCGGTTGCCGACTACCCTTTTCCATGGGACAGTCTGCGTTTTTTCGATGCGTTTCCGGAATCGTTCCTGCAGATTCCGTGTCCATTGGAACCGATCGACCCACGGGTTCTTGAAGATTACGACCTCATCATTCTGGGTTATCAAGTTTGGTACCTCTCCCCATCCATTCCATTTAACTCATTCTTAAAGAGCGCCGAAGCGAAGGCATTGCTGGGCGGCAAACCGGTCATCACTGTTATCAACTGTCGTAATATGTGGGTGATGGCACAGGAGAAAGTCAAAAGGGCATTGCACGAATTGGGTGCACATCACGTAGGAAACGTTGCATTGGTCGACCGCCACCTCAATCACGTCAGCGTCATCACGATTGTACATTGGATGATGAAAGGCCGGAAAGACTCGTATTTAGGACTGTTTCCGAAACCCGGCGTTTCGGACAAGGATATCCGGGAATCCCGCAGGTTCGGCATCTCCTTGCTGCCTCATCTTCGAAATAGCGACTATACCACGTTGCAAGCGGAATGGATCGAACAGGGGGCTGTCTGGGTCAAGCCTGTACTGGTATTCACCGATAAACGGGCCAACACCCTTTTTGCGAAATGGGCGCGGCTTATTCGGAGTAAAGGCCTTCCCCAAGCCCGATCACGCAAACCCTGGCTCAGAGCCTTTAACTATTATTTGATTTTTGCGATATGGATACTTGCCCCTATCGTGACTTTATTATTTTTAATACTACATTTGCCCTTCCTTTCTTTGGTTAGGAAGGAAACCAAATACTATCAATCAGTTCAATTAAAAATACCCCGGTAATGCCAAAGGTATACATTAATGCAATCGCGAAGTTTTTACCGAATGACCCCGTGTCCAATGATCGCATGGAGCAGGTGCTGGGCGTAGTAAACGATGTTCCGTCCCGGGCACGCTCCATCGTATTGCGTAATAATCGGATTACGTCGCGTTACTATGCCATTGGAACGGACGGGCAACCTACGCACAACAACGCGGAACTGACCTTACAAGCCATCGCCCGGTTGATGGATCAATCCGGCGCGGATAAAACGAAGATTGATGTCCTTTCATGTGGGACCTCAACGCCCGATCAACTGCTTCCGTCACATGCCAGCATGGTACACGGATTGTGGCAAAATAAACCGATGGAGCTTAACTCGGCTTCCGGTATCTGCACTTCAGGCATCAATGCCCTTAAATATGCCTACATGGCACTTGCTACCGGAAGTGCAAAGCAAGCGGTTTGCACAGGTTCTGAACGGGTTTCTTCGTGGTTACGCGCAGACAAATTTATCAACGAGTCCGAACGGCTTGCAGCCCTCGAGCAAAACCCCATCATTGCTTTTGAAAAGGACTTCCTTCGTTGGATGCTTTCCGATGGGGCCGCAGCCATGCTGCTGGGCGATGAACCTGCATCGTCAGGCAATTCGCTGGCCATCCATTGGATTGATGGCATCTCGTATGCCCACGAACTCGAACCGTGTATGTATGCAGGTGCTACCAAGATCAACGGAAAGTTGGTAGCTTGGAGCGACGCTTCGCCGGATGCGTGGCTTTCAACGTCCATCTTTGCAATCAAACAAGATATCAAGCTTCTCGAAGCACACATCATTCCGAAAGGGGTACAAAGCATTCAGGAAGTCATGCGCCGGCATCAGCTAAACACAAACGACATCGACTATTTCCTCCCGCATATCTCGTCCTATTTCTTCAAGGATCGATTGTCGGAAGCTTTCGCGAAAGCAGGCATCGATATCCCGGAAGAAAAATGGTTCATCAACCTGCATAAAATCGGCAACGTAGGTTCAGCATCCAGCTATATTCAATTGGAAGAACTCTTCAATGGGAAAACGCTTCAACGCGGAGAAAAAATACTGCTATCGGTACCGGAAAGCGGAAGATTTTCCTATGTTTACGCACTATTGGAAGTAACCTAATGATATGAGCCTGGTTTCGTCGCAAGAGGCAATCTGCAAATTGATCCCGCAACAACCTCCTTTTGTGTTGGTTGACAAGCTCATCACGTACGGAGATGACTTCATTGTTTCCGGTTTCGAAATCCCCCAGAAACATGTATTAGTAAACCCGGATGGGGTCTTGACGGAAGCGGGGGTTGTCGAACATTTTGCTCAAACCATTGCCCTGCACCAGGGATACGACTATTTTCTGCGGAGCATGCCTCCTCCTGTCGGTTACATCGGCTCTATCCGAGATTTTGAGATCTTCCGATTGCCCCGGGCCGGCGATGAGCTTCAGACCAGCCTCCAGATCCTGCAACGCCTGTTTGGCGTTACGCTGGTCCGCGGAGAGGTCAGGCTTCACGAACAGATCATCGCCGTCGGCGAAATGCGAACCGTCATAGCGAAAGACCTTGAATAAGCATACGTCATTTCCGGATATTGAAGAGCTCATCCCCCACCGCCCTCCCATGGTCATGGTCGATCGGGTTGTGACAGTAGATGGCTTAAAAACAGAGACCGGTTTCGGGGTCCGGTCAGACTGCCTGTTCGTCCATGAAGGGACGTTGTCGGAGATGGGAATGTTGGAAAACCTTGCTCAGACCAGCTTTATTTTCCTGAACTATTTTTTCATCCGGCCAAACGAAGTACTTTGGAACAAAGAAAAGGACAACCTGGGCGTAATTAGCACGATCCTCGAGCTGGAAGTCTTACGCCTGCCCAAAGTTGGCGACCAATTGCTAACCTGTACACACACGGAGCTTGTTTTTACCTCGGATTTTTTGAAAATTTGCAACATCCAGGGCCGTATTTCCGTAAATGGCGAGACTGCCTTACAAGCTTCCATGAAAATGCTCCTGCAAACGGAGGATTCGTGAGGGGTATAGGAAACCTGCCTGTCAGCGTCTGACACAAAGGCGATGAACCTGAAGGTTCCATGAGGCCATTACGGAAAAAAGATATTCGGATGAAACCTGCATAATTACCATAAGGATATGAACTAAAGCGAAGCGATCTCTTGACCGCCACCGAAATATACAAGACGTGAAAAATAATTTATGCAAGCTTCATCATCGCTAAAAAGCAATTAATCGGATGAAACCTGCATAAATTACCTTAAACAAAAGGATATGAACAATTTATGCAAGCTTCATCGCCGCTAAAAAGCAAATTAATCGGATGAAAAAAAATGAAGTACCTCAGGATGAAGGGAGCCTAGCCAAGAAAAATGTGCACGAGCTCTGTTATGCCGTCGACGAAAACGGCCGATACACGACTGTTCCCAGCCGTGGTTGGGAGGCCAAGACGCTGGCCCTCAACGAGTCACTCGAACTGATCGAAGAGCGTATAGCCGACAAAAAGCGGGCGGTAATCGCTGGAGAGCTCAGTCCCCTTGCTTATTTCATGGAACTTCACCGAATGGATATTCCACTACTGGCCAGCTACGTAGGAATACATCGCTGGTTTGTCAAACGACATTTCCATCCAAAGCGCTTCCGGAATTTGAACAAAAAAACGCTCCAAAAATATGCGGATGTCTTCGGCATCACGATTGAAGAACTAACGTCAGGCATCTCCTAAGGCAACACATGAATATTAATTTTGAACATCGGCAATCCGCCCATTGTGAAAACGGGGTGATTTCGAATTTATTAAACCACCGCGGCGTTGCCATTTCTGAGCCGATGGCTTTCGGAATCGGTAGCGGTTTGTTCTTTGTTTACCTCCCGTTTATCAAAGTCAATTTTGCCCCGGGTTTCAGCTACCGGCCGATGCCGGGAAAGATCTTCAGAAGACTGGCCAAACGACTCAATATTGGCGTTAAGCACCAACGGTTTTCATCGCCTGAGAGGGCAAAAGCTGTATTGGATGAGAAACTGGCGCAAGGTATTCCGGTGGGTTTGCAGGTCGGTGTATATCACCTCACCTATTTTCCAGATGAATACCGTTTTCATTTTAACGCGCACAACCTGGTTGTATACGGCAAGGAGGCCGGCGTATACCTAATCAGTGATCCGGTTATGGATTACGCCACCCGGTTGACCGAAGAGGAACTCCAGCGTGTGCGTTTTGCGAAGGGTGCACTTCCCCCGAAAGGACATCTGTACTACCTGGAGCGGTTGCCTACAAATTATGACCTAGAAAGAGCTATCAAAAAAGGAATCCGTCAAACCTGCAACGACATGCTGGCACCCGTTCCCATCGTGGGCGTACGTGCCATGAAGTGGGTGGCTAACAACATCCGCAAGTGGCCAAAAACCGTCGGCATCAAAAAAACCAACCATTACCTCGGACAACTCGTCCGGATGCAGGAAGAAATCGGAACCGGGGGCGGTGGATTCCGTTTTATTTATGCTGCTTTTCTTCAGGAAGCGGGCACCTTGCTTAACAATCCGGCGTTAATCCAGCGATCGGAAGAGATGACCGCCATCGGCGATGCCTGGCGCGATTTTGCGCTGGACATTTCACGCATCTATAAAAATCGGAAATCCGGCAGCGATGTATATGAAAGACTCTCCGATCAATTGCTGCGCCTTGCCGAACGGGAAAGGGAGTTCTTTATGACATTGAAAAAGGATGTTTAGCGACATGTCAACAACTTTCCTTATTTTCGTCCCATGGAGGAAATCATCCGTGTACACCAACTGTCCAAACGATACGCGGGCAGCGACCGGTATGCATTGAAAGATTTATCGCTTTCTATAAAAAAGGGGGAGATTTTTGGTATACTGGGTCCAAATGGAGCCGGCAAGACGACCTTGATTTCCACCCTGTGCGGCATGATTAAAGCTACATCCGGGGAACTGTGGTTCAAAAATCTGAACTATCGGCAGCATCGGCGGAAGATCCAACAGCAAATTGGTGTGGTACCCCAGGAATATGCTCTCTATCCCACCCTGACCGCATCGGAAAACCTCTATTATTTTGGCAGTCTATACGGTCTTTCCGCGACAGCCTTGAAACAGGATATTGCCCATGCCCTTGAACGGGTAGGCTTAGCCGACTTCGACAAAAAGGCCGTCAAAACGTTTTCCGGTGGTATGCAGCGGCGGGTAAATCTATTGGCCGGTATCCTGCACCGGCCGAATGTATTGTTTTTGGATGAGCCTACCGTGGGCGTTGATGTACATTCAAAGGAAGTGATCATGACCTTACTGCACGAACTCAACGAACAGGGAACAACGATTATATACAGCTCGCATCACCTCAACGAAGCGCAGCATTTTTGCACGAAAATCGCCATCATTGACGAAGGGAGCCTGGTCATCGAAGGTAAGCCACAGCAGCTGATCGAGTCCGTCTCGGGAGCGACCACATTGGAAAATGTGTTTATCCATCTTACGGGAAGCCAACTTAGGGACTATGCATAAATTGATTGTTTCCGCCTACAAGGAAGTTTTACTCTTACTGCGTGACTGGGGCGGATTAGCCATCCTCTTTTTTATGCCTTCGGTGCTGATTATTACCATTACGCTCATTCAAGAAAGCACGTTTAAAGCGGTAGGAGAATCTGTATTACCGATTGTATTGGTGGATGAAGACCGTGGGGAAATCGGCCAACTGGTGTCCGAGAATCTCTCCAAGGCCTCCAATATCGAACTGATTACCGAAATAGAAGGACATCCCATTGATAACAACCGGGCACATGCCTTGGTAAGTAGCGGGAAATATCAGATTGCATTGGTCATTCCCAAGGGAATCAGCGATGAACTGAATGACAAAGTAAACCACAACGTTGACAAAATTCTGGGCGAATTTGCGCTTGTCGAACCAGACAGCACCGCAGGCAATCCACCTGAAAAAAAGTGGCAAACCAAGGAAATAACCATCTATTTCGACCCGGCTGCGGGCCAAACATTCCGCAACGGGGTCAAAAACAATATCGAGCGGATGCTTTCCAAAGTCGAAGTACAGAAAATTTACGACGTTTTCATTGACCAAATGGATCTTTCGGAAGATCCCGGCCTCTTGAACGGCGAAATTATTAGCTTTAAAGAAACCATCGCCCAAAAAGGGGAAGATGGCATCATTCCTAACGCCGTGCAACACAATGTTCCGGCGTGGATCCTATTCGGTATTTTCTTTATCGTCGTTCCGTTGGGCATTAACCTCGTCAAGGAAAAAAATCTGGGTACCTACATCCGGCTGCGGACCAGCCCGGTTTCCTATGCCATTATCCTTGGCGGCAAAATCATGACCTATACCGTCATTTGCCTCATCCAATTTGCTTTGATGCTGCTCATTGCCAAATATATCTTTCCCCTTATCGGACTTATCGAATTTGATCCGGGGACGCAGCTTCCGTTGATGACCCTGATAGCCCTGACAGCGGGCTTGGCGGCCATCGGACTGGGGATACTCATTGGAACCGTAGCCGAAACGCAAGAGCAGTCGGCCCCGTTCGGAGCAATATTTGTGATTATCCTGGCCGCCCTCGGCGGCGTTTGGGTACCGACTTTCATCATGCCGGAGATGATGCAGAAAGTTTCGGCATTTTCGCCCATGAATTGGGGGATATCGGCCTTTTATGACGTCATCCTTCGTAACGGTACAATAGCCGATATCGCACGTCCGTTAGGGTACTTACTGTTATTTTTTGCGATTACCCTGATTGCGGCCCTGTTTTACGACAAAAAACATCAGACATATTGATGCACCTACCGCTTCAACATACCACCCGCTTCCGTGTACGGTTTAATGAGACAGACCCGTTGGGCATTGTATGGCACGGGCACTATGTTACCTATTTTGAGGACGGGCGAGAAGCATTCGGAGAGGCTTTCGGCATCTCCTACCGGCATATACAGAACAACGGCTTCCTGGCTCCGGTGGTCAAGTGCACTTGCGAGTATAAATCACCACTTCGTCACGGCGATTGGGCAACGGTAGAAACCACCTTTATCGACAGTCCCGCTGCCAAAATGATTTTCAGGTATACCATCCACGATGATTCCAAACGGATTATCGCGACGGGAGAAACCATTCAGGTGTTCACCGATACCAACGGTGAGCTTATGCTTACCAATCCGCGATTTTTTGAAGACTGGAAAACACAACAAGGACTGTTATGAAAGCGGAAGTCTTCATCGCCGGCGATTGCATAATTTCGCCGTTAGGTACGGGGAGCAGACTTAATTTTGAAAAGCTGTTGCTTGGGGAGACAGCAATATCCCCGATTGACGATCCGGCGCTTGCGGACCATCGCATCCACGCTGCACGCATAGCCGATAACCAATGGATTGAAAAACTCCGGAACGCACAACAGTATACACGTCTCGAAACGCTGTTTATTTTGGCGATACAACAGTTAATCGACGCCCATCGCATTCCCGTAGACGAGCGCACGTTAGTGCTGCTATCCACAACCAAGGGAAATGTATCGCTGCTGCACAACCCGGCAGCCCAGTTCCCCCCGAGCCGCGTGCACCTATCTGCAATGGCTCACGAAATCCAACGCTACTTCGGATTTGCAAATCAGCCGATCACGATTTCAAATGCGTGTATCTCGGGCGCTTTGGCACTATCCGTGGCCCGGCAGCTTCTGCAATACAACGAAGCGTATGACCACGCCCTGGTCATAGGCGGCGACGAGATTTCCAAGTTTATCGTTTCGGGTTTTGACGCGTTCCAAGCGTTGTCTGATGGCCGATGCCGCCCGTTTGACCGCGACCGCAACGGTTTGAATCTCGGCGAGGCGATTGCGGCGGCGTATGTTTCAAAAAATGCCTCAGAGGATGCCATCCACATCAAAGCTGCGGGCTCATCCAACGATGCCAATCATATTTCCGGCCCATCACGCACGGGCGAAGGACTGTATCGGAGCATCTGTGAGGCCATGCGCTTGGCCGACGACCCGATGCTTGATTTTATTTCGGCGCATGGCACAGCGACCGTTTATAACGATGAAATGGAGGCCATCGCCCTACATCGTTATGGCTTATCCGAAACACCGTTGCACAGTCTGAAGGCATACTATGGCCACACACTCGGAGCAAGCGGCCTGTTGGAAACCATTTTGGGCCTACACTCCCTGAGGACCAATCAGCTGATTCCCTCCCTCGGTTTCCAACATCCGGGAACGAGCAAACCGTTGAACGTCATAACCCAGCCCCTGGCACGTCCGCTTAAAACGTTTCTGAAAACGGCCTCTGGCTTCGGTGGCTGTAACATTGCGATGGTTTTTGAAAAAGTGTAATTCCATGGACGCCCCTTCTTACCACATTCAATCCTACTGCATGATCCGTGATCGTACCATCGCGGTGAATGGAACGACTTTTTTAAAAACCGATGCCGATCTTACGTTGGCTGATTTTCTCAAATCCGCGTATCGCCAACTGGATATCGACTATCCGAAATTCCATAAGATGGACAGCCTGTGCAAGGCGGTCCTGATCGCTGCCGAACTCATGGACCGGACCTCCGGTCCTTATGCAAGCGACACAGCTCTTATTTTTTCCAATCGTTCCTCGAGTTATCTGTCCGACAACAAGCACGCAACAGGTATCTTCGACACAGAAAACCCTACTGCCAGTCCGGCCACTTTCGTCTATACCTTACCGAATATTGCGCTGGGCGAAATCAGTATCCGCCATCAATTGCATAGCGAAAATGTTTTCTTTATTTTTGACCGCTATTTGCCTGAGTTTCTCGTCCCATACACCAACGCGGCGCTGGACGATAAACCAATAAAAAGCGCGATCGGCGGATGGGTAGAAATCGGCGAGCATACGTGTGATTTGCTGCTATATCACATCGGTAAGTCGGGTGACATACCGCATACCGTTGCGGAATTGAAACGAATATATAACGAACATGAGTGAATTGACAGAAGAGCTGAAAGCGAAAATCATTAGCCAACTGAACCTGGAAGATCTTACCGTAGACGACCTGGACGACAACATGCCATTATTTGGGAACGGCTTGGGATTAGATTCCATTGACGCGCTTGAGCTCATCGTGATGCTCGATAAAAGCTATGGGATCAAACTTTCGGATCCCAAAGAGGGCCGAAAGGTATTTGAAACCGTCCAGACCATGGCCGATTTCATTGAGGCAAACCGCAAATGAGCCCGATTGTCCCGATAGCCGTAACCGGAATGGGGGCCATCTCCGCCATTGGAAACGATGTCGCTGAAAATTTTAAGTCGCTCGCCGAGGCAAATCATGGCATCGGGCCCATCAGACAACTAGAAACCTGCCACGAGGAACGGTTATTGGCCGGGGAAGTCCATATGAGTAATGCCGAGTTGTACGACCGGTTACGGCTTTCCCAAGATATCGCCTACACACGCAGCACGTTGCTTGCGCTATGGGCGTCAAGAGAGGCCCTGGAAGCTGCCGCCATTGATCCTACAGACGGATACCGTACCGGACTGATTTCCGCAACCACGGTAGGCGGTATGGATGCCACTGAGCGATACTACGACGATTACCTTGCGTCCGCGAAAAATCGATCATTTATTCACACACACCCCTGCGGCTATGCGGCTGAACAAATTGCCGGACAGCTTGGCATAGCGGATTTCGTGACGACCATCAGCACGGCTTGCTCTTCGGCCGCCAACGCCATTATGCTGGGTGCCCGCATGATCCGGGCTGGCCTGCTGGACCGTGCCATCGTCGGCGGTACCGACTGCCTTTCCCGATTTACGGTCAATGGATTCAACTCGCTGATGATCTATACCGACGGCCATTGCCGGCCATTCGATGAAAACCGCAATGGATTGAATCTCGGGGAAGCGGCAGCCTATTTGGTGCTGGAAGCGGAAGAAGTGGCCCGTAACCGTGCAACATTGCCTATTGCCTATGTGACGGGGTATGGAAATGCCAACGACGCATTTCATCAAACCGCTTCCTCAGATAACGGAGAAGGCGCCTACCTGGCCATGCAGCAGGCCCTGGAAATCGCGCGGTTGAACCCCGCCGATGTCGATTATATCAATGCGCACGGTACTGCCACGCCAAACAACGACCTTGCCGAGGGCAATGCATTGCTGAGGATGTACGGATCGGCCTCTGCACTTCCGCCGTTCAGTTCTACCAAAGCCTTTACCGGTCATACGTTGGCGGCTGCCGGCGCCATCGAAGCCGTTTTTTCCATCCTGGCCCTGCAACATCAAGTGGTTTTTCCAAACTTGAATTTTTCACAACCCATTGCCTCGCTCAACATCGTCCCACAAACGGGATTAACGGCAAAAAAGATAGACCACGTGTTGTCGAATTCCTTCGGCTTCGGTGGCAATTGCAGCACCCTGATATTTTCCAAAGACCATGATTAAGCCCATTTACATCCATGGCAGCGGTTGCATTTCTGTTCAGCCTACGTTCGAAGCCGCCTACTTTTTTGATACCTTAAGGGCCTATCATCTAAACCCTGTTCCGGCGCTGGACCCCGATTATAAGGCGTTTATCCCTGCGCTGCAGCTCAGGCGCATGAACAAAAGTATGCGCATGGCTATTTTCGCTGCTAAACTAGCTATGGAACAGGCCGGCATAACAGCCATTGATGCCGTGATAACCGGCAGCGGCCTCGGTTGCCTGCGTGATTCAGAACGTTTTGTCGAAAATCTAAGGGCCGAAGAAGGCAGTTCGTTGAACCCCACACCCTTTATCCAATCTACCCACAATATGGCGGCAGCAGCGCTCGCGCTGTCATTGGATTGCAAAGGGTATAACATGACCTATGTTAACAACGCCAATTCGTTTGAATCGGCTTTGTTGGATGGAATGATCTACCTGACAGAACACTCTTCCCAAACCATTTTGCTGGGGGGTGTGGACGAATTGGGCGAACGCACGACCCAATTCTGGAATCTTGCGGGCTACCTGAAGCATCATAACCCCATCCTCCCCGTGCCTTTGAAGAAGGAGGCTGCTCCCGGCGAGATTAACACAGAAGGCGCAACCTTTTTCGTGGCATCACAACAACGCGGGCGCCATTCGTTGGGGCAAATATCAGCTGTAGAAACACGTTTGGAAACAGGCACGCCGGAAGCATTCATCCAAGATTTCCTGCAACGAAACCACGTAGCGATAAACACATTGGACGCAGTCATTTTGGGCTGCAATGGCGATGTACGTTACGACAACGTCTATTGGGCGTTGGGAAACTCTTGCTTCGCGGGCTTGCCACAGATCGCCTTCAAGCATGCGTTGGGTGAGTATGACACGGTCGTCGCTGCCGCACTTTTTTTAGCCTTTGGTATCTTTCAGCATCAATACATACCACCGTCGCTGCTACTGAATGATCGCCAGCCTCGCTCGTTACAACGGATCCTGATCTATACGCAACGCCGCGGACAAAACCATAGCGTGATTTTAGTGGAAAGATGACGGGGTTAATCATAGGTTTATTGTTGGCTGCTTTCGTTACGCTGGCATTGGGCGTCTTCAACATCCAATGGAATTTTTTCGTAAAGGCCATCCATCGGGCAACTACTTCAACCCGGCAGATCGCCCTTACATTTGACGATGGCCCCCATCCGACGTATACCCCGCAGGTGCTCACCCAACTGGAGAAATACGGGATTCAGGCGACCTTTTTCTGCATTGGGAAACACGCAGCTACTTATCCTCACCTGATCAAGGAATTGCACCGACGCGACCACGTGGTAGGAAATCACTCATTTACCCATGCTTCGACCATTGATTTTCATACCCGTACGAAATGGTTGATGGAAATCCAGCAAACCGACGGCGTCATCGAACAAACGCTTGGAAAACGACCCCGTTTTTTTCGTCCGCCTTATGGAGTGACCACACCCCATCTGGCGAAGGCCCTCAAAGAGACGAACCATGCGATCATCGGATGGCGGGTACGTCCATACGATACACTCAACCGCTCTTCCGAACAGATTGTGCGCACGATTCTAAGAAAAACCAAGCCCGGCGATATCATTTTGCTTCATGACACACATGAACGGATTGTGCCGGTTTTGGAACAGTTGTTGCCCGCACTAAAGCACAGGAAATTTGATATGGTTACCGTTGAAAATTTAATCCAACAAGATGCATATAAGCAAGATTAGCTTCGTAGGATTCATCATATGCTTTGCCGGATTGCCTCTATTTGCCCAGCAACGGGCGTTGACAGCCCCGGAGATTGCGACATTAAAAGAGAAAACGGCGATGAGTGCCCGGAGTCTGCAATCACTGGAGAGTAATTTCAAGCAAACCAAACAATTAAGCTATCTGGAGGATGCCGTGCAATCTGCAGGTAAACTCTATTTCAAAAATCCGAAGAAAATCCGATGGGAATATACAACGCCCACCCCCTTTGTCATCCAATTCAATGGGGATAAGATGTACACGCGCGACGGAAAGGGCAGGATCTCCCAAACCGACCTTGCAGCGAACAGACGATTCAACGCACTGAACGAGCTGTTAACTGAAACGGTTCAAGAAGGGAATTTTTTTAATGAAAGTCGCTTTGGCATTTCTTATTATAGAAACGGGAAAGAATATGTCGCTGCGCTGATCCCGAAGGAAAAAGCACTCAGTAAATACATCAAACAAATTGAATTATCGATTGATGGCATTTCCTTTTTGGTAAAAAAGGTTAAAATCATTGATCCTTCATCCGACTATACGCAATTAGATTTTACAAACCAACGGAAAAACATACCCATATCGGACGATAAGTTCGTAGTCAATTAGTATTTATAATTTTTTACTTTTGTCCCCTATGTCCCTGTTACACGACTTCTATTCCATCGAATCCTTTTCTGCACAAGACCAGAAAGTATCGGCTTCCATCGTGATTAACAAGGAGCATCCGGTATTTAAAGGGCATTTTCCTAACCGCCCGGTTACGCCAGGGGTATGTATGATGCAAATCATCAAGGAACTGGCCGAAAAGTGGTCGGCGAGCACCCTGATATTAAGAAAAGCACGCAATGTTAAATTCATGGCAATCATCAATCCCGAGGAACAGCCAAACATTCAGGTAACGTTGGATGTTGAGGAAGAGGATGGATTACTTTCTGTTAAAAGTACGACATCATTTGAAGACACAGTAGCGCTTAAGTTCAGCGGTGTCTTTCAAAAGGAAACGCATTAAATTCTGGTCATGAAAAAAGTAATTGCCTCTTTCGTTATCGTAGCCAGTTGGCTGACCCTGCAAGCCCAAGACTTGGCCAACATACGCCTCTTGTATCGGGATGCTACCAAGTCTGAGGAACAGGCGAAAGCCTTCTTTGAACCGCTGAAAGGTGTAACCCAAAGTGACGAACCCGTATTGGTCGCATACAAAGGATCAGGCTTGATGCTGTTGGCACGGTATGAAAAACTGGCCAACCGCGGGCCGAAGGTGAAAGAGGCCGCACAATGGATTGAACAGGCCGTAGCCGCTGAACCCGAAAATGCCGAGATCCGGCTGATCCGGCTGAGCGTGCAGGAACACCTTCCCCGATTTCTGAAATACAACCAACACATCGAAGAAGATCGACAATTTGTTCAGCAAGCATTGCCGTCGCTTAAAGACGAAAGTCTAAAAGCCATGATTAACGGCTATTTCGAAGAATTTTCAAAGAAATGAACGAATCACCTAAATGGCCAACACCGACGGATTAACTGCCATTAATGCGTGTGTAATCATCCCCACCTACAATAACGCCAAGACGCTATCCAGGGTACTCGATGGTGTTCTTGCAAAGACATCGCATGTAATCGTGGTAAACGATGGGAGCACGGACGCAACGGGCGGTATCCTGTCTCAATATCCTACAGTGATCCGCATTGACCTCCCAAGCAACCAAGGAAAAGGAAGTGCACTCCGCGAAGGGTTCCAGGAGGCGGTTGCACGGCACTATGATTATGCGATCACGCTAGACTCGGATGGTCAGCATTTTCCCGACGACATTCCGGCATTTGTCGATGAAATTGCGGAAAACGGAATGGCGTTATTGATTGGCGACCGAAACATGAATCAGGAGGGCATTCCAGGCAAAAGTAGCTTTGGCAATCGATTTTCCAACTTTTGGTTTCGATTTGAAACGGGAATTGCCCTTTCGGATACCCAATCCGGTTTCCGGCTGTACCCGCTGAAAGAAATCCGCGATATCCGATTTTATACCAAAAAATTTGAATTCGAGATCGAAGTAATCGTTAAGGCCGCCTGGCGAGGTATTCCGATCCGGAATGTGCCCATACGGGTACTGTACGATCCCAATGAGCGCGTTTCCCATTTCCGGCCCTTTCGCGACTTTACCCGCATCAGCATATTGAATACGTGGTTCGTGCTGGTTACCCTGCTGTATATCCGTCCGCGTGACTACTTCCGTACCTTCAAAGAGAAGGGTTTTAAACGCTTTTTCTTCGAGGATCTTTTGCATAGCGAAGACCCGCCCCTGAAAAAATCGCTCTCCGTAGCACTCGGCGTATTCGTCGGAATATCCCCTTTCTGGGGATTTCAGACGGTAATTGTACTGTTCCTGGCTTGGATACTCCGCCTTAATAAGCTGATCGCTTTTGCCTTCTCAAACGTAAGTATCCCCCCACTCATTCCATTCATCGTTTATGCTTGTTTAGAAGCCGGCACGTTTGTGTTGGGGCAACCCACGGCAGCCTCGGGATTCAACTGGAGGCAGGTTGATACGTATCGACCCTATATTCAACAACATCTTACCGAATATCTGGTGGGCAGTTTCGTATTGGGCACTTTTGCCGCTGCAATGGGTGGAATGCTGGCCTATCTGCTGCTGAACATTCAGTCTAGCCGGAGGACATCCTTGTGACAGTTTTGTGCCTTTGCATGAAAAACTGCTAACTTTGCGTCTCAACTGTATCACATTGGCATCTTTTTTTTTCTCTATATACCGTTTTCTAACTACCCATCGGAGGGCATTCTTTGTTACGGTGCCGCTAGTTTTTGCGCTACTGGCCTATTGGGCCAGCCGGATCCGGTTTGAAGAAGACATTACCAAATTGATTCCGACCAGCGAAGGCTCCGGATACATTACGGAAGTATTGGAATCGGTCAAATTCGCCGACAAGACGGTGATCAACATTTCCGCGGCGAAGACCGGTGATTTGGGCTCGCTCCAGGAATATGCCGATGCATTTGCCACAGCGATGACACAGGAAGCCGCTCCCTATATGACCCGTCTGCAAGTACGGTTGGAAGCGGATCAACTTGCGGAGTTGATGGACTTGGTGGCCAGCCATCTGCCTCTTTTTTTGGATGAAAACGACTACCACCGCATCGATTCCCTGCTCCATCCCGACTCCGTTGCCGCAAGCGTCGACGATGCCTATCGAATGATTACCAATCCCCAAAACTTTATAACCACGCCCTTTGCGCGTCAGGACCCCCTGGGACTGGTTTTCCTGGGATTGCAAAAATTCCAGCGGTTGCAATCCGGCGGGCATTTTACCCTCGAGGACGGCTACCTGATTGGCCGCAACCGCAAAAACCTGCTTGCTTTTATTACTTCTTCGGGAAGCACCGGAGAAACAGCCAAAAACGCCGAATTTATTCAGATTCTGGATCAAACCATTCAACAACTTAACGCGCAGTTTGAAGGTCGCGCACATGCCGAATACGTTGGTGCGACGGCCATCGCCGTGGCCAATGCCCAACAGATAAAACGGGATATCCAACTTACGTTGTCCATCGCCTTGGTCCTGCTTGTTACCTTGTTCATCTATTTTTACCGACGCGTCACCATTCCCTTGATCATCCTGTTTCCGGCAATTTTTGGAAGTTTACTGGGAATGTCGGTGCTGTACTGGCTGAAAGGTACCATTTCAGCGATATCCATTGGTATAGGATCGGTGCTATTGGGGCTCACACTTGACTACTCGCTTCACATCCTCAGTCATTACCGTGGTACAGGAGACATTCGCCGGTTGTTCGAAAGCACCACCAAACCTTTGCTGATGTGTGCAGTTTTTACGGCCGTAGACTTTCTTTGCTTGATATTTCTTCATTCGGATGTGCTGAAGGATCTGGGCATTTTTGCGGCAGTCAGCGTACTCGGCGCCGCAGTTTTCGCGTTGGTTTTCATTCCCCAGGTATATGCGCCGACCCGTAGCGTTTTGGTACGGCAACATACATTTATTGATGCCATCGCCCGATACGATTTCAGCCGTAACAAATGGATATTGGGCTTGGGGATTCTACTCACCTTAGCCAGCCTTTTTACCTACCAGCGAGTCGGTTTCAACAATGACTTGGCCGCATTGAATTACGAGCCGGAGCACCTGAAGTTGGCCGAACGCCGGCTTGACACGCTGACAAATTATTCGGCAAAGTCCATTTACCTGGTCGCCTATGGCAGCACCTACAACGAAGCATCCGACCGGAATACCCGTCTTTACAGCCAGCTGGAACAACAAGAGACGCAAGGCAATATCCAAAGCTTTCAATCGGTGGGCGGCGTTGCACTGTCAGCCGACCACCAGCGGGAACGAATCAGCCAATGGAATCAGTTTTGGTCGGAAGATAAAAAAGAACGGCTCACGCAGCAGCTTCTTGGCAACGGTCGTCGTGTCGGCTTCAAGGATAACACCTTCCAACCTTTCTTTGAAACACTTTCGCGGGCATATTCTCCCCTGGATACCACTGAACAAACGCTGTTAAACAGGTTATTCCTCGAAGAATTCGTTTCTTCGCAAAAGAACCTGACAACGATTACGAGCGTAGTGAAGACGGATGATAGCCTGGCGGCCGAGGCTATCCACTCACTGGCAAGTGAAGACGCAGGCATTCTGGCCATCGACCGCAAACATTTGCAGGAAAAGTTGCTGGGTAACCTGGAATCCGATTTCAACACGCTTTTCTTCATTGCATCCATTGCCGTTTTTGTGGTCACGTTTTTATTTTTTGGCAGTCTGGAGATCACATTGGTCACCAACATCCCGATTTTCCTAGGGTGGCTGGTTACTTTGGGCGTTATGGGCGTGTTAGGCATTCAATTTAACGCCTTCAACATCATTATTACCACGCTCATCTTTGGGTTGGGAGTCGACTATTCCATTTTTGTAACTAAAGGACTGCTGGAACAATACACCTATGGCAGCCGCGACCTGCCCGCATATAAAGCGGGAGTCGTCATGTCTGCGCTCGCCACCCTGCTTTGCTTCGGAATTCTCATCTTTGCCAAACATCCCGCCATCCGATCCATCTCCGTTATTCCGCTGATCGGCTTGTTGGTTGTCGTATTGATGTCCTTCTCGCTCCAGCCGTGGCTTTTCCGTACCTTCATTGCGAAGCCTCAGGAACAAGGCAATACGCCTTGGCGCATCGTCAACCTGATTTTGACCGGTCTTACATTTGGCTACTTTTTCCTTGGTGGATTGATCTTGAGTCTCTTGTCACAACTTTTTATCGCGGTCATCCCCATTAGCAAAAAGAAGAAGTTTGCCGTATTTCATCGGGCATTGCAGTTATTCTTCCACAACCTTATGTATCGCACGCCCGGTGTTCGGATGGAGGTGGTGGGTCAACACCCTTCCAATTACGCCCCCCCGGTTATCTTAATTGCGAATCACACATCGATTCTGGACACCCCCACCGTGGGTCTTCTACATGCCAAACAAATCTTTATGATGAATGATCGCCAATTCCGCTCGCCCTTCTTTGGTCGCGCCATGCGGATGGTAGGCGCCCCTCCAGCCTCGGAAAACCACCCCGATAGCTTGGTTAAAATCCGTAAAAAAATTGAACAAGGATACTCCATCATCATCTTTCCTGAGGGTACCCGCTCCATGACCACCACCATTCAGCGGTTTCACAAAGGAGCTTTTTATCTGGCAGAACAACTCAAATTGGATATCCTTCCGCTGCTGGTGCATGGCAATGCCCACGCGCTGCCTAAAAACGACAACATGTTAAAGCCTGGTCCGATTACGCTGAAGTACCTACCAAGAATCAAGTACGATGATCCGACATGGGGCCGAAACTATGCGGAACGAGCGAAACGTATATCTGCTTACTTCAAAGCGGAATTCCGGGCCCTGCGAAACGACCGGGAACCCGCCGATTATTTCAAAAAGAAACTACAGTTCAACTTTGTCTATAAACCCCGGCATATTCAGCGCGCGGTTCGAACAGCCTTTAACGCGCATAAAGAAGCTTATCATCAGCTTTTGCGCCACCTTCCCACCGCAGGGCGCTTTTTGCACCTGGGATGCGGCTACGGCGTGTTGGATTTCCTGCTGGTTTACGACAGTGCCGAGCGGCAAGTTACGGCTTGGGATTCCGATCAAGAAAAAGTTTTGGCAGCCCAGCACACCTATACCGCAAACCGCTATGCCCTGCAGTTCGTAACGGACATCCCACCCTTGAATGGGTATGACGTTCTTATGGTGTCCGGGACCTTATCTGCCGACTGGATGGATTATGCAGGAACAGCCACTTGGGTAGTTATAGAAGGGAATTATCCCGACGCATCCACTTCCCTGCAAACACAAGGCTTTCAGCTGGTTTTTGAAAACGATCGGATTACGGGGTATCGGAAATAGAAAAAAGGAGAATTCTTTATTTTATCTTTACCGGGAAATGCATGAATCATTCGATATCATTGTCATCGGAAGCGGTCTCGGAGGGCTGGTCTGTGCCACCATACTTGCAAAAGAGGGGTTAAAGGTCTTACTCTTGGAAAAGAATAACCAATACGGAGGCAATTTGCAGACGTTCGTTCGCGACCGACGTATCTTTGATACGGGGGTTCACTACATTGGCGGTTTGGAAAAAGGACAGAATCTTTACCAATATTTCCACTACCTGGGTATTGCCGAAAAACTCCGCCTCAAACGGATGGACCGAAATGGATTCGATATGGTGACTTTTGACAGCGATCCCATCGAATATCCGTATGCTCAGGGTGGAGAGAACTTCGTAGCGCAGTTAAGCAATTATTTTCCCGATGAACAGAAAGGCATCAGGCAATTTTACGCCAAGATGAAGGAAATCTGCCAAAGCTTTCCGCTCTATCGCTTGAATGCCGAAGAAACCTATCAATGGAATGAAGACATCCTTGGCTTGAAGGTAAGCGACGTAATCAACCAATGCACATCAAACCAAAAATTGCGGGCTGTTTTGGCCGGCACCAACCTGCTGTATGCAGGCATTAAGGACAAAACGCCCTTTTATGTGCACGCCTTATCCGTCAATTCGTATATCGAAAGCGCATGGCGGTGTGTAAATGGCGGCGGACAGATCGCCAAGCTCCTTATCCGGGAACTTCATAAACACGGTGGAAAGGCACTGAAATATAAAGAAGTGGTTAAGTTCCAAATCGAGGATAGTATGCTTCGCTCGGTATCCACAGCCGATGGGGCTACCTACCGGGCGACCTCATTTATTGCGAATATCGATCCGAAGAAAATACTTGAGCTGATCGGCGACTATCCGATTCGCAAATCCTATGCAAACCACATCCGGAATGCAGAACCTACCATTTCTTCCTTCAGCCTCTATATCGTGTTAAAGCCAAAATCGGTCCGGTATCTTAACAAAAACTATTATCATTTCCGGGATGAAGCGAGTGTATGGGACAACATTCAATATTCGGTAGCCGAGTGGCCAAAAGGATACATGGTATCCATGAATGCAAAACAGGATCAGGATGAATGGGCAGAAACCATGACCATATTCACGTATATGCGGTATGATGAGGTAAAGCAATGGGCGCACACGTACAACACGGTGGCTGATACGGCCGACCGTGGCGATGATTATGAACGATTTAAGCAAAAAAAGACAGAAGTCATGCTTACTGAATTGGAAAAAAAATTCCCAGATCTCCGTAAGCATATCCAAGCGACGTATGTATCCACTCCGTTGACCTACCGCGATTACATCGGGAGTGAAACGGGCGGTATGTACGGATTTGTCAAAGACGCCAATCATCCGCTGAAAAACTACCTACCACCGCGTACGAAGATTAAGAATTTATTGCTTACCGGTCAAAATGTGAACATGCATGGCATCTTGGGTGTCACCATCAGTGCGGTGCTGACGTGCGCTGAACTGCTGGGTAAGTCATATCTTCTAACTAAAATCAATCAAGCTAGCCAACCGGAACATTTAACTGTCGAAGCCCATGGGAACGTTTAATCTGGAACCCCTCGAACGCATACAGCCCATTTCTAAGGCCGAATTTATCCATCGGTACCATCGCCCTCAACGGCCGGTTTTGATCGAAAACCTGACGAATGCCTGGAATGGCAAATGGACCTTCGATCACATCAAGTCGTTAGCCGGAGACCAAACGGTGCCCCTGTATGACAACAAACCTGCAAAAGACAAAGAAAGTGTATATGCACCTGTCACCACAATGCAGTTTGGGGCATACATCGATTTGTTAAAGACGCAACCTACCGACCTTCGTATCTTCTTCTACACATTGAAAGACCATTGTCCGCAATTGCTGGAGGATTTCGAATATCCCGACATCGGCCTAAAGTTCTTCAAGCGATTGCCTGCTTTGTTTTTTGGCGGTGGCTTGTCGAAGGTTTTTGCTCATTATGACATCGATTTACCAGACAACCTCCACATACACTTTGAAGGAAACAAACGCGTGGTGCTATTCGGCCCCGACCAAAGCACGCATCTGTACAAAGTGCCCTTTTCCATTCATAATATCGATAAAATCGATATGGATAATCCCGATTTCGAACGGTATCCGGCATTGAAACGTGTAAAAGGCTATGAAGTATACATGAAACACGGCGATGCGCTTTACATGCCAAGCGGCTGGTGGCATTATATCACCTATCTGGATGGCGGTTTCTCCATGACGTTGCGTGCTTTGCCACGGACGCCCAAGCGTTTCGCCAACATGCTTTATAACGTCTTTATTATGCGTCTCATTGACAACACCATGCGGAAAATGCGGGGTCAAAAATGGCTTGATCAGAAGGAACGATGGGCATATCGACGCACTAACGCAAGGGTAAGATGATTTCCGAGGCACCCATTCGCTAATGCCGGACTTGCATATTCTTCTACGCAGTCCTGCCGAACCGCCCGAATCGAACGGCTGGCAAGATTCTGCTTTAGCACGCATTCAGCCACCTGGCAGTAGTTGCGTTCTACCACCGCAACAAAGGGTAACTGCCGACCGAACCACGTGCGAATGGTTAGGGTTTATTATTTGTTAAATTTGGCATCCTAAGCATTTACGAAAATACAGGTTTAAATTGTTGGAATACCTACCCAAAACGGGTGGTTTTCGAAAATGCTTAATATTTGTTAATAAGTTCCGTCCGGGAATTGATCTGCAGCTTACTGTAGATATTACGGATATGGAACTTTACCGTATCAATACTTATAAAAAGACGCTCAGCGACCGTTTTATATGACGCGCCGTGCTGGAGCATTGATATGATTTCGATTTCCCGCGCTGTTAACTGATCAACTTCCCTGGGTTCCACCTTATCCAACAAGGGATTAAAATATCCAATAACCATTCGGGCGACCAGCGGACTCATGACCGAGCCCCCATTCATCACTTCAATAAGCTGTTCTTCTATTTTGGGTAGCGGGGTATCCTTGAGCAGGTAACCGGAAGCCCCCGCGCACAGCGCCTGAAAGATTGTCTCTTTATCTTCGAACACGGTGAACATAACCACCTGGGTCAAGTAGGATTTACGCTTAACATGCCAGGTCGCCTCGATGCCGGATTTACCCGGAAGGCCAATATCGCAAAGGACAAGGTCTAAACGTTGATCTTTCCATGAACTGATAAACTCTTCGGTTGAAGTTGCGGTAAACAAAGGCTCAAATTGGGAGGTTGCGCCAAAATACCCCTCCAACGCTTTCAAAATAATGGGATTATCTTCAATTATAGCCAGCTTAAATTGATTGCTTTTCATAAATTAACGTAAATATTATCCCGTGGTCAGGAACGGTGTTTTCACAGATGGCTGTAAAGATAGTTGATTTCGACAATGATTATCCCACCCTTTTGGTGTAGTTTTAAAAAAGAATCCATTCATTTCGTTCGCACCTCATCGATTAAAGCCCATAAATGGGTTGCATAATGTGCTTATCAGCGCGGAACTTAAAGAGGTTTCCGTTGGGAACCAGCATTGTATTCGCTGGTAACTAATCGCAGGGTAGACACAACGTGCTTTTCATTGGTAGATGCGCCCAAAGATAGAAAATTCGCGAACAGACTTGAAACTATCTTCAAATTAATATAGGCTTTTACCACGGATGAGTAAATCCTGCCGCTCCCGGTGGCAAACCGCATAAGAAAATCCTTTTTGCAACGCAAAAGCTCCATATTCACCTTCTTTATTCAACGCTAAGAACCCCACCTGTATCTGCTTGGCCATATCCGGCTTTTTTTTGGCAATCCGGACGACGGCCTCGCGGCAGGCTTCTTCCGGGGGATATCCCTGCCGCATGAGTTCAACAACCAAAAAACTGCCGACCGTACGAATCACTTCTTCACCAACTCCGGTTGCCGTAGCGCCCCCGACTTCATTATCTACATACAGCCCAGCTCCGATAATGGGACTATCGCCAATCCGACCGCGCATCTTAAATGCCATCCCGCTGGTTGTACAGGCGCCGGATAAATTGCCCGTTGCGTCCAATGCCAACATTCCGATGGTATCATGGTTGTATTCATTTCCCGGCAGTCTCTCGGTGGTAAACGATGTATTTTCGATATTGATAATCGGTTGGTATTTTTTTTCTTTTAACCATTCCTTCCATGCTTTCTCTGCCTCAGGCGTCAACAAATTTTCTCGTTTGAACCCGTTATCGAGAGCAAATTGCAAGGCTCCTTCGCCAACCAGCATAACATGGGGTGTCTTTTCCATCACCAACCGCGCTACGGAAATGGGATGGGCGATGTATTCCAATGCCGCAACGGAACCACAATTCCCCTGCTCGTCCATGATACATGCATCCAACGTTACATGACCATCCCTGTCGGGATATCCACCTTTCCCTACTGTAACGTTTTTTAGGTCGGCTTCGGGCACACGCACACCTGCTTCCACGGCATCGAGTGACCTCCCGCCGTTTTTAAGCACCTTCCACGCCGCCCGATTCGCCGCTACACCAAAATCCCACGTAGCGATGACAACGGGCTTATTTGCCGTTCCGATGTCGGTGTTTTTATCGTCCGGGACAGGCACCCGTCCACGCAGAGAAAGTGCAGATACACCGGCGGCGCCCGATAGGATAAATTTTCGTCTGCTGATCATAATTTCAACTAATTGGCTGATGTGATAAATGTATTCATTGCAAGGTACTGATTTATATCCTATCTTAGGCAGAAAGTTACCCAGACATGAGATTCCTGCTGTTATCCCTATTTTGTTTGACCCTAAGTATGGCAAGCTGGGCGGAAAGCCGTTTGCCGGATTCTGCCGAATACAAACGGATTTTCGATCTTGCTGAACAAACCATCCGGCACGTTATCCCCGACAAACGTACTGCTGTTTTCGAGTTAACGCGCGCTAGCGGCGCCTCCCCTTTATATCGCGTAATCACCACCGAAACAGAAGCTCAAACGTATTTCACCCGATTGTTGGCTAAACACCATATCCCACATACAAAAGTAGCGATAAATCTACTGCCCGATAGCAGCGTGGGAGGAAAAGTTACCGGGATCGTAAATCTTTCCGTGGCCAATCTTCGCGTATCCCCCAGCAATCAAGCGGAACTGGCGTCTCAGGTACTGTTGGGAACGCAACTCGATCTCCTTCAATATAGAGATGGTTATTATCGTGTAAGGACACCAGAAGGTTATATCGCCTGGGTCAGCGAGTCATCGGTTTCGCCCAAGTCTGCTTCCACGCTAGCGCAATGGCAAACAGGCGACAAAATAATAGTTACGGCCGATTTTGGACATGCGTACAGTCAACCTGACGAGCAATCTTTGCGGGTTTCAGATCTGGTTATGGGCAACCTCCTGAATGTGCTGGGTACGTCTGGTGAATTTATTCACGTTTTGTATCCGGACGGGCGAGACGGCTTTATCAAAAGCCAAAACGTGCAGCCGTTTACCACTTGGCTTAACACGCGCCGGCTAACAGCGGAAAATGTGCTCAAAACCGCTAAAACCATGATGGGATTACCTTATCTTTGGGGTGGCACTTCGGTAAAGGGCGTGGATTGCAGCGGCTTTACCAAAACGGCCTTTTATATGAACGGACTCATCATTCCCCGCGATGCATCGCAACAGGTACTCGCCGGTCAACCGATCGATATTTTATCCGACGACACCTTGAACGTTGAAAAGGCGCTACGGAATTTGATCCCCGGCGATTTGCTTTTTTTTGCTTCGGGCACGGGCCGCTCCTCTGATGCCCGGGTCACCCATGTAGCGTTGTATCTGGGTAACGGCGAATTCATTCATGCCGCAGGCATGGTACAGATCAACAGCATGGTATCCGGCTCCGCAAATTATGGCGCACTTGATACCCGTACGCTGATAGCTGCCCGCCGATATATCGGACAACCGGATTCCGCGCTTCAACCCATGGACCAGCACCCGTTTTATACCTCTTTAGGCCGACATTAATAAAAATGAATGCAATTATGACTGTCCGTAATTTCGGAAAATTCACCCTGCGTTTCAGACCCTATACGTTGGAACTCCGACACGTATTTACCGTTTCTACCGCTTCGCGCACGACAACCCCGGCGGTTCTGGCTGAACTCGAATTTGAGGGAGTGACGGGATATGGAGAAGCCGCCATGCCTCCTTATTTGGGCGAATCTGAAGCCAGTGTACTGAAATTCCTGAACCAAGTGGACTTTTCCGGCTTCGACGATCCATTCCTTACTGCTGATATACTTCACTATATCGACGGCATCGCTCCGAAAAACACGGCCGCCAAAGCTGCCATAGATATCGCATTGCATGACCTGCTCGGAAAAATAATGAATCGCCCCTGGCATCGCATTTGGGGGTTCAATCCCGCCAGCACGCCGTATACTTCTTATACCATCGGTATTGATACGGCCGAAATGGTCAGGCAAAAGGTACGTGAGGCAGCACCTTATAAGTTATTAAAAGTAAAATTGGGTCTGGATACCGACAAGATGATGATTGAAACGATCCGGGAAGTAACCGATAAACCGTTGTGTGCCGACGTAAATCAAGGATGGAGGCATCGGGAAGAAGCGCTCGAAATGGCGCACTGGCTATCCGAACGAGGTGTCGTTTTCCTTGAACAGCCTATGCCCAAGGAGCAAGTGGATGACAACGCGTGGCTCACGGAGAACAGTCCCATTCCGACGGTTGCCGACGAAGCCGTACAGCGGCTTTCCGATGTCCGGAAAGCATTCGGTGTCTACAACGGTATCAACATCAAACTGATGAAATGTACCGGTATGCGGGAAGCGCATCAAATGGTCGAATTGGCGCGTGCACTGGACATGAAGGTAATGCTCGGCTGCATGACGGAAACGTCGTGCGCAATTTCCGCGGCGGCACAGTTGGCGCCGATTGTCGATTGGGCAGACCTGGACGGTGCATTATTGATCGGAAACGATGCCTTTCAAGGCATGGAGGTCGTTGATGGGAAAATTACGTTGCCAAACCGACCTGGCATCGGAGCGGTTCCTTTATCAGCCGCTCACCAAACCCAGTAATAACGCCGGCCCCGCCTCCCAGAATGGACGGGGCCGACGTCGGAAACCTACGGAGCGGCTACGGTTTCAGCCTCTGCTAATGCTTTGGTAGTCAAATAGTATTTAGCCAACATGTTGGGCACCTCCCATTCAGGCATCGTGCCTGATTGCAGGAAGTCGAGGTATTTCTCGGTCACCTGAGCAAAATGCTCTTCATGAGAGGTCACCAACGACGGATCTACACTGATCCGGTAACGTCCCGCTGCTACCTGTTCAGATTTCAATCCAGCATAAGAACTGCCCAATTGCTCGATGGCTTTAGCAAGCGCTGCTTCAAAGGCTTGCGCATCTCGCTCCCCGGTCGATTCTACATACAATACGGGTTTGTATTGCTCTTCTGCGCCCTGTTGGACAATGAGGTTTGCATATTTTCCGCGCATGATGGAATAATGGAGATCCCCGGCTCCCTTGGGGGCTTCGAAATTCCAGATCACCGATACTTTGGCATGTGTGCCTTTCAATGTATAATTAATTTCACCGTTGGCAAATACGGCGAGATTTCCCTGATTATCCACAGACCCCGAGAGAAACTCAGGAAATTCCCGGAGATTTGTTGACCGCTCGAATTGAGCCGCCGTAACGGTCGTAGGCCAACGTTTTGCGCCAACCAACTGAATGTCCTTTTCGTAATCGATGACTTGATCCGGAAAGCATTCCCACTGTACCATATCCACCAGGTGCGTTGTCACGTCGACGATGCCTTCTCCCTGTTGTTTCGTGTCATAAAACCATGCCGGGCGGGAAAGGGGTTTACCCGACACTTCTTTGAAAAAATGGTGTACGCTTTCTTTCGTGATCGCGGGATTATCAGCACTCCCCGTTACCAGTCCGCCGAAAAAATCAGGCAGTTGCGAAAAGGCCTTCTGAAGCATGGTATTGATCTCGTACCGCTCAGTCATGATGTCGTAAAGCAACACTCCTTTCTCGGATGCGGTTGAAAATGCCTGTTTCAACTTCGGAAACCCGTCGGCGTCAATAATCATTGGCTTATCAGCCAGTACGTTCAGTCCTGCGTCCAGGGATTGCGTGATATAGTCGATTTTATGCTGGTTGTTGCCTGCCAATACTACCACGTTACCCTTTCGTTCCTCCAGCATTTTCTCAAGGAAATCATTTCCCTTATACACCTTTTCTTCCCACGACGTAGGATTGTCCGTCCGTGTATTATATTGGTCGATGAGTGCTAAATACGCGTCGATTTCCGGCCCTTCTGGCGCGTAGACGTGCACGACACTATCTACCTGCGGATACATGGTTTTTTGCACCAGCGCCGCATGGAAATGGCCCGGTGCCACGGTAATCAATTGGACATCCTTTTTTTGCATAGGTTCTTTTGCTGGATTACATGCCGCGAGGCAAGCGACGGTTGCTAACGTAATCAGGCTTTTTTGCTTATTCATTTATTTTCTGTTTTGTTTATAGTGCTATTCCGTTACGTATCCTCGCGAAACTTGTCTTCAAAACCGGCGAAACGGATCGTACAATCTACCCCGGCATTCACATACCCATGCGGCCCAAGGTGTGCCCGGCAACCGGGCATAACGCTCCAAAGGATAAGGAAAATGCCATCACAACGGTCTTCAACATGGTTAATGCAGACTTACCCTACGTATTCCAGCAATAAAGGTATTAAATCCTAGCGGATAACGGAATTAACTGATCGCTCTTTCTTTACCTAATTCCGCATATTCAGGGATTTAGCCCCCATTCAACCGTTATACTAAAATATGTAATTCTTTAAGTTTTGGGGTTGCTTCTGGGCCGACAGGTCGATCAGGTATCCATTGATAACCGCATACGCCGGCTTTCCGTCGCGGGCCAGAAAAAAATTGGCAGCACTTCCCAAGCTCGGGCTTGCGGCGAGAGGCTTCCGTTGGTAAAACATGATCAACGGGAGCTGATGATGACGGTTTTCGGGCATCTTGGCCACTTGAACGGCGTGATACCCCTGACGCAAAAAGTCCATCGCCTGCTCAGGAGAAATCTCGTCCACGCTATTGACTATCCGGGGATGGATCCGGCCTTGCATGAAATGGTACCCTTCCGCGTCCAATTCGTCATATCCGTAAACCTCCTGCAGATCGCCGACATCCGCAATGTGGGATTGCACGTAGTAGTTGCGGTCGTCCGTCTGTTCATTCCGATTGACGGACAGGTCTATTTTATAGTCTATTGAATCTCGCGAAACCCCTACGTGCCGCAAAACTACGTCTGAAAGCTGCGAGGCACTGAAAGGTATGCCCTCGTATTCAGCAATGCTGTATTGATGGAAGCTTCCCTGAGCGATCTCTATCAGTGAATTAAGGATGATTATAAAATTAAGTTTCCGGATGAACTGCTTTTCGGGGTCTCCCCGGTAACCTCCCGATTCGATCAAAACGGTGCTCGCTCCCCAGCTTTGAAAATTATCACCGAAACTACGGGGCGAATACGTGTCGTCATACTTGGCCACGCCGTTCGGTATATACCCCTGTAAGAGACGGTTAATCCCGGCAGCAATTTTCATGGCATCGGCACGCACCTCGTTGATTTCCCGTTTTTCGTTGTAAGCAGGCGCTAGCAATGCAATGGTTGCTGGATTGGGCGTGCCGGGTACATTATAATAAATATTCATGTCGTGCAGATTGAACCCGTAATCGGGTTGCACGGTTTTGGCAGCCTGAATCAGCAGCCGTCCCTCCACTGTTGCACCTGCCCGCGCATCGCGGTTCAGATCAATGTCCATAGCATTGCGACGTGTATATACGTCTGCGCCATCAGGATTGAGCATCGGGATAAAATACAGGCTTGTCTCCGTTTTCAGCAGGCTGCGTATGCTATCCATACCATCGCCCTCACCTTCCAGGAAGTTGAAAAGATCCATCAACGCCATGGTTGCCGTCGGCTCATTGCCATGCATTTGGGACCATAGCATCACTTTCTTGGCCCCCCTTCCGTACGTTAATTGATAGATGGGCTTTTTCAGTACCGAGACTCCCAACTGAGTTACGTCAAAGATTCCTGTTCCCTTGCGTTTGAGAATGAGGGGCTCGATATCCGCGTGTTTGAAGCGCCGATGGGCAATGGTAGGTTCACGATATATTTCGAAGGCGCCGTTCAGGGCCGTCGTATCGGGCACATAGCTTATGCGGCCCTGCCCACTGCCCTGGCAGGCCGTAGCGGCCAAGATGACCGCAATTATATAAGCGAACGGCTTCATGTCCTCTTGAAAATGGGTTCGACTACACGGATACTGCCTTCTGTCGCATTGATACGCACCCTTGCCCCAACGGGGAGCATAAATTGTTCATCGATGTGCCCGATCAGTGCTCCCTGGAAAGCTGGTATCCCCAGTGGCCTGATGTAATCATGCAATATCTGTTCCACGGTTAACGAGTTCGCCGGACTTTTGGGTTTACAGTCTGAACATTTGCCAAAAACAAATCCTTTGATTTTTTTTAGAGCGCCTGTCAACGCCAATTGACTGAACATCCGATCGATGCGATAAGGTTCTTCACCAATCTCTTCCAGGAAAAGAATACCACCCTCGAAATCAGGAAAATAGCGGGATCCGGCAATACCGGTTAATACCGTGAGGTTCCCCCCAAAAAGTTTGCCTTCGGCCGTCCCTCCGGTTATCGTCTTGACAGGCGAACGGTCGGCCGTATACGTGGGCAGCTTGCCTTCGTAAAACAATTCCTCGAATTGCCGGATGACCATGGGCGTCCAATGGCTGTTTGCCACCGCTCCATGGAAAGTAATCAATCCGGTTTGCGTATAGATAGCTTGATGAAAGGCCGTGATATCACTATATCCAAGAAAGATCTTGGGGTTCCGTGCAATCAATGGGTAGTTCAATCGATCGAGCAATCTCGCAGCTCCCGACCCACCGCGTAGGCATACAATGGCCTTTACATCCGGATCGGCAAACATATGCTCGATGTCCGAGAGCCGCTCCGCATCCGTTCCCGCCAAATGCCCGTATCTTTTCCCAACATTTGCTCCCCACTTAATGCGGAGACCCAAGCGGGAGAAATTTTCATCAGCAAGCTCATAACCCTTTTCGTCTACCAACGGCGATGATGGCGTAATGACGCCAACCGTATCCCCTCTCCGGATGAGTGATGGGAAAATCGTTACGTGCCCCTGAGCGCGGTTATCCAACCTCGTTGTCGTTGACAAAGGCAATGCCGCCATTCCCAAGCCGAAAGTCTTGATGAATGTCCGTTTGTTCATACTACCCAATGTTTTATCGATTAAATATCAGTCGTTGCGCATTGCCGTCTTCGACAATCCTGCCATCCGAATACACACGACGTCCTGACACGAAGGTATGCATAACCGTTGAGGCGAATGTATGTCCCTCGAAAGGCGACCACCCGCACTTGGATAAAATATTACCTCGTTCTACCCGGTACGGCTTGTTCAGATCGACCAGCACCAGATCTGCCCAGTACCCTTCGCGGATAAACCCTCTGCGGTCGAGCTGAAAACAAATGGCTGTATTGTGCGCGGTCTTTTGTACCAATTGCTCAAGCGAAAGTTTCCCTGCATGATGCATATCCAATAGGGCTTGTAACGCATGTTGTACCAGCGGGCCGCCTGACGGTGCCTGTACGTACGGTTGCGTTTTTTCGGCTAAAGTGTGGGGCGCATGATCGGTGGCGATGACGTCGATACGCCCGTCGAACACGGCCTGCAACACCCCGTCACGGTCCTCCTTCGTTTTTACCGCAGGATTCCACTTGATGAGATTGCCCTTTTCCGCGTAGTCTTTGTCACTGAACCACAGGTGGTGGATACATGCTTCGGCGGTAATGCGTTTATCCTGCAGCGGAACGTCACGCTCGAATAACGCCGTTTCCCGCGCCGTTGAAATGTGAAGAACATGAAGGCGGGAACCATGTTTCCTGGCCAGGGCGACGGCCCGGGAAGACGAGATGTAACAGGCCTCCGCCGAACGGATTAAGGGGTGCATATCCGCGGTCAGCGCGTCGCCGTACGTCTCCTGGTACCGAGTTAGATTCTGCCGGATCGTTGCCTCGTCTTCGCAGTGGGTAGCGATGAGCATCGGTGAATTGGAAAATAGGCTTTCCAGGGTCCGCTCGTCATCCACTAACATATTACCCGTGGAAGATCCCATAAACACTTTAATGCCACATACATCGTGGGGATTGGTTCGCAGCACCTCCTCTAGATTATCGTTGGCTGCCCCCATATAGAACGAATAATTGGCCAGCGATTGGTTTGCGGCAATGTCGTATTTATCCTGCAAAAGCCGCTGCGTAAGTGTATTCGGAACGGTATTGGGCATCTCCATAAAAGAAGTGGTACCGCCCGCTACTGCCGCGCGGCTTTCGTGCCAGATATCCGCTTTATGGGTTAATCCGGGTTCACGAAAATGCACCTGATCATCGATCAAGCCGGGCAATAGGTGTAAGCCTTCCGCATTAACTTCGGTATCGGCAGGTACAGAAATCTGAGGAGCTATCTTTTCAATCCATCCGTTGGAAATCAAAACGTCAGCAACAGTTATCCGCCCTTCGTTAACAATGGTAGCGGCCTTAATAAGGGTAGTCGGCATGCCTTTGGTTTTTCAGCAAATTTACATCAAGTTTTCGTAAACTGCATACAGACGCATGAAAATGTATATAGGACATAACACGGACCTTGCTGCGGCCGATGTTGGCCGCAGCAAGGGTTTAAGACTATGCGTTGTACGACGGGAAATAACCGCCCCCCTTATAAGGGCAGGTTTGCCATAAACTGCACATTAAGTGCTCCGATATCCAACCCTACCATAAACGAAGGCATTGTCGGTGCAAATACCCAGGCACTGTTCCTGAGGTAGACGTACCCTCTTCGATACGGGTCATAATACGTACGATATCTCGGAAAATAAACGTATTCGGTATGTCTATGAAACCGGCGCCCGTAATACCAATCATCGTGATCACGGTAGCGGAGTCCTTTTGCCTTGACGTATCGCTTATACGCCCGATCACGTGCTTCATAATATTTGCGATACGAATGATCGTGCTTCGCATAGTTATGATATGCCTTTTCACGTTTTTTATGAAACTTTACGTATTCCTTCCTTTCCTTATCCCGATGTCCCTTACCCCGCTTTTGGGCATTGGCGTCGACCGAGGAACCTAACACAAATACAAGGGCGGCGATACAAATCAATAACTTTTTCATGGCATTCATCTACTATGTATAACATACGATTCAACTTCTATCAGTAGGACAGCAGAAGTTATGCCAAGGTTTAAAATCAATTCTTCAACAACCGTTGGATTTCGTCCAGTTTCATCAGCGCTTCCACCGGAGTGAGGGTATTCACGTCAAGGTTATTGAGCATATCCCGTATTTTCACGAGAATCGGGTCATCAATGGAAAACATCTGCAATTGATAAGCCTGCTTCTGAATTTTCTTGATACTGTCTTTTATGCGCTCTCCGCCCGTGCGTTCCTGTTCCAATCGCTTAAGGATTTCGTTAGCCCGCTGGAGTAACTTAGGCGGCATACCCGCTAATTTGGCCACATGGATACCAAAGCTATGCTCGCTTCCGCCCGGCACCAGTTTACGCAAGAATATGACCTTATTATTGACTTCTTTAACAGACACATTGAAATTCTTAACTCTGGGGAACGACGTTGCCAGCTCGTTCAGTTCGTGATAATGCGTAGCAAACAAGGTTTTAGCTCGGGCGGTTGGGTGGTTATGGAGGAATTCGGCGATGGCCCAGGCGATCGATATGCCGTCGTACGTACTGGTACCCCGTCCAATTTCGTCCAACAAGATCAGGCTTCTTTCGGAGAGGTTGTTCATGATACTGGCCGTTTCATTCATTTCCACCATAAAAGTGGATTCGCCCGACGATAAGTTGTCAGATGCCCCTACGCGGGTGAATATCTTATCAACCAGTCCGATAGACGCCTCTTTAGCAGGAACGAAGCATCCGATCTGCGCCATGAGGACAATCAGTCCGGTTTGACGCAATAACGCAGACTTACCGGCCATATTGGGGCCGGTAATAATTATAATCTGTTGGTTATCGTTATCCAGGAAAACATCATTGGTAATATAATCCTCGTCGACGGGCAGGTTTTGTTCAATTACCGGATGACGCCCCCCTTTTATATCAATCGTTTTTCCAGTGGTTACTTCCGGCCGTACATAATGATTTTTTTCAGCAATAAACGCGAAGTTGAGCAACACATCCAGTTGGGCAATCAACTGTGCGTTGAGTTGTACCGGTTTGATATACTCGGCAACAGCCGCAAGTAATTCCGCGTACAGCCGCGTTTCTAATGCTTGTATTTTTTCTTCAGCACCGAGTATCTGTTCTTCGTACTCCTTAAGTTCTTCGGTAATGTATCGCTCAGCATTGACCAGCGTCTGCTTACGTATCCATTCGGTAGGAACTTTGTCCTTATGCGCGTTGGTTACCTCCAGGTAATAACCGAACACATTATTGAATGCAATTTTGAGCGACGGGATACCCGTGGCCTCCGATTCGCGCTTTTGAATTTCAAGCAGGTAATCTTTGCCGCCATAGGCCACTTTCCGAAGTTTGTCCAGTTCTTCATTTACCCCCGCAGCTATTACATTGCCCTTGGTGATCGATACGGGCGGATCGGGAGTTAAGAACGTATCGATTTGTTCGCGGATTGGGATACATAAATCCAATTTCTCAGCGATCCTTCGCAGCGATTCTGTGTCGGTTTGACCGGTAAGTATTTTCAATTTCTCGATTGCCTGCAGCGCTCGTTTTAGCTGAACAATCTCTCTAGGATTCGCTTTCTGCAGGCCGACTTTGCTGATCAGGCGTTCCAGATCTCCGATTTGCTTAATTTCGCGGACCAGTTCGTCACGCAATTCCCGATGCGTATTAAAATATTCCACCACATCCAGTCGCTCGTTGATAGCGGACTGATCTTTCAAAGGCATGACCAGCCAGCGTTTAAGCAGGCGGGCACCCATTGGAGAGGCCGTTTGGTCCAGTACATCGGCTAATGTCACGGCATTTTCATTGGCCGATCCGATCAATTCCAGATTACGGATGGTAAACCTGTCGAGCCACATGTACCGGTCTTCTTCGATGCGCGAAATGTTGGAGATGTGCTGTAAGTTGCGATGCTCGGTTTCATTGAGGTAATGCAACGCCACCCCGGCCGCGATACTTCCCAGGGGAAGACGGTCAATGCCAAATCCTTTCAACGATTTGACCTCGAAATGCTTGAGCAGGGTTTCAATGGCATAGTCGCCCGTATACGGCCATTCGTCGAGTGTATACGTATAAAAATGGGTTCCGTAGTGTTCCACAAACATCTTATAGTGACGTTTGCCCATAATTACCTCGGTCGGTTTGAATCCTTGCAAAAGTTTGTCAATGTAGGTCAGGCTGCCCTGCGACACCAAAAACTCGCCTGTAGAGATATCGAGAAAGGCGATACCCACCTGCTGTTTATCAAAAAAGACGGATGCCAGGTAATTGTTTGACTTTTGTGGAACGATGTTGTCGTTATAGGATACCCCAGGTGTTACCAGTTCGGTTACCCCGCGTTTTACGATGGTTTTTGTTGTCTTGGGATCTTCCAGCTGATCACATATCGCTACGCGCTGTCCGGCGCGCACCAGCTTGGGAAGATACGTTTCCAGTGAATGGTGCGGAAAACCCGCCAAAGCGGTTTCGGATTCGCTGCCATTACCCCGTTTGGTAAGCACAATTCCCAATATCCCCGCAGCCTTTACCGCGTCCTCTCCAAATGTCTCGTAAAAATCGCCCACACGGAAGAGCAATAACGCTCCAGGGTATTTCACCTTGATGCTGTTATATTGCTGCATCAATGGGGTCTCTTTCTTTGCTGCCTTTGCCAACGTAGGTATTTTTTGCGTGGCGGTAAAAATAGGATTATTGGGGCGCTTTGACAAGTTTCTATTTGTATATTCGCGTCACGAAAACTATGGCAGCCAAGCAAAAACGCAACAAAAAGACTAAACGATTATTCCGGTTCGTTCCCACAGTCAGGAATGTTTACCTGCGTTGGGCGCTGCGCGTTGTTGTTGCATTTTTTGCGATCACCATCACATGGGTGGCTTTACTGCGCTTCATCAATCCCCCTATCACCTGGTTGATGGTGCAGCGAGGGTTTGAGCGCAAAGGCGAGGGTAAAGAATGGAAAATCACAAAAAAGTGGGTACGGTATGAAGACCTTTCAGACAACCTCAAGCGTGCCGCGATTGCCGGCGAGGATGCCCGTTTCATGGATCATTGGGGACTCGACCGGGAAGCGATTGCGGATGCCTACCAACGCAACAAGGATGGGGGCAGGTTACGCGGTGGCAGCACCATCAGTCAGCAAACGGCCAAGAATGTATTTCTCTGGCCCAGGCGTTCGTGGGTCCGGAAAGGTTTCGAAACCTATTTCACGTTGCTGATTGAATTATTTTGGGGCAAAAAGCGAATTCTTGAGGTATACCTCAATGTCATTGAAACCGGCGATGGCTTATATGGTGCGGAGGCTGCGACGCAGCATTATTTTGGCAAATCTGCGCGAAGTTTGACGAAGCGACAAGCGGCTTTATTAGTTGCAGTGCTACCTAATCCACGTCGTTGGTCGCCCGCAAAGCCTACTGGTTTCATCAATCGTAAGGCCAATACCATTGTCAGGTATATGGGGTATAGTGAAATTCCGCAGGGAAAATGAAGGTTGAAAGTGAAAGTTAAAAATTGCGTATTAAAACTCTCAAATCAACTCAATTTCAACCTTCAATTCAAAAACACCTTTGCGTGCCAGCTTTCCCGTAGAGGGACTTCCCAAGCGGTTTTCAATTCCGGATATGAGGCGATCAGGTTATTGAATACCAAGGTGCCGTCCGTCACTTCGCCAGCCGCTATTAATCGCTCAAACTCCTCGCGCGGGACGACCTTAACACCATCGCCATCCCGGTAAGCTACCTGCATGCGATCAAAAAGGTTTAACCCGGTTTCCATTTCAATTTCTTTCAGCAAATGTACGGACTTATCAATGGAGCAGCCTGTGGGAGGAGCCACGCCGTCATCAACCATCAAGATAATAAACCGGTTATGCCGGATTTCCGCTTTTGCCGCCAACGCCTTGCCGTGTGCCTTCCACTGTGAAGTAAAGCCGCTCAATTTATCCAATATATGTTCTTTCTCGCCTTCGGTCAGTTCCCGATCTGCTTGATATATCCAAATACGTTCCATATAATAACAAAATTACAGAAATTTTAAGGGAACACGGTAAAGTACACGATGGATTTCTGTTTTCACTCGCGAGGTGGTTGCGAGCTACCAGCTTCCTCAACTCCCGTAGTATGGAGAGATCATCAGATAAACAATAACCCCCGTTACGGCGACATATAACCAAAGGGGAAATGTAATCTTGGCCAGTTTCCGATGCTTGGCAAAATTCCCCGAAAGCCCCCGTACAAACGTGACCAATACAAAAGGAATAATCACGATGGACAGCAGGATATGGGTTATTAAAATAAAGAAATAAACATACCGGACGGTTCCCGTTCCTCCGAACGGAGTAGACTCGGCGGTCATGTGGTAGGCGACATACATGATCAAAAAGGCAGCCGAGCAGCCTATGCAGATCTTCACCAGGGTTTCATGCAACTTCCGGTTTCCTTTGCGGATCGCAAGCACTGCCCATATAAGCAACACGGCAGTCACGCCGTTGATCGTCGCATAGATAGGCGGCAGAAAGGTAAGGGGCTTCACATCGTATCCGAGATCCCGCAGGTTCACTCCGAATAAAATCGCTACCACGAGTGGTATGGCAATCGAAAGAACAACAATCCACTTGTTAAATTTCCGTTCAATCAAATCCGGATCCCCTTGCATTTCAAACCTCCTGTTTATCGCCTTCAAATTTTCGTCTTTATATTTTCGCTGCTTACTTGTACGGGCTTTTCTCGCGGATTTCTTCCACCAATAGCAGCTTCAGCTCATCAATCAACCGGTTCACTTCATTTCTATGGTTAACGTCATAGTAGCCACGGATGTGCCTTTTGGAATCCACCAGTATCAGGGAAGAGCTATGGATAAAGCCCGCCGTCCTTGTTGTATCTTGTATGGCATCGACCAAAAAACCGTTGCGTGCGACGTCGTATACATCATCACTGCCTGCCGTCAAAAAGGACCACTTCTTGGATTCAGGGCGGTACGCTTTCGCATAGTTATCCAGTACCTCTGGCGAGTCGTAAGCGGTATCTACCGTAATCGTATAGAAGTTGACCAATCCATTGTCTATGAAGCGCTCCGCCACGCGATTCATTTCATCATTCATGTGTTTGCAGAAGGTCTCGCAACGGGTATAGAAAAAATTAACTACCGCTACCGATGTGTCATTTGCCAACACATCAACTTGCCGTCCTTGCTGATCGGTCAGCGAAAAAGGCTTGATTTGATGAAAAAGCGTATCAGGTACTTTCTTACCCATACGGTTGCTATAGGTACCGGTCAGAATCTTCTCTCCGTAGATTGGCAGGCTTTTATAGCGGTTTTCGCCTTTTCTTTCCAATAAATAATATAAAAATCCTGGCAGTATTAAAATAACAGCCAGGATAATAATCTTTTTTAACCCGTTGGTTTGCCTGATGGTTTCCATTAGGAGTTAGGCCAGAAAGGGAATGGATTAAAATGTCCTTTCATATAGGTGCCTTCCGTAAGCATCAATGCAATGAAATAAATGACGAAAAGGAATACGACGGTAACCGACATAATAAATCCAAATGTCTCGAATTTAAGGTGCATGAAATAGGCAACGATGTAATACGCTTTAAGCAACGTCAGCAGGATATAAACAATGTTTACGCCCAGTCCTTTGCTGATAACCCCACCATGTACTAAAACCAGCGCGATAAAAAACTCCAGCGCGGTAATAGCGAGCAGATAAAAGAAAACCCGCCATATTTTACCTTTTGACATACCTTCGTGGTGTTGCCCTTCTTCGTGTCCTACTGTATGATCGTGATGTTGAGAAGCCATAACTAACTATTATGTTTTAAATCGACTAAACCAAATAAAAGAATGTAAATACAAATACCCATACAAGATCCACAAAGTGCCAGTAAAGCCCCACCTTTTCGACCATCAGGTAAGAACCGCGGCGCTCAAATGTGTTGGCCAGCACCATTCCCAGTACAATAATG
Source organism: Parapedobacter sp. GCM10030251 (assembly GCF_042666505.1). Taxonomy (NCBI): domain Bacteria; kingdom Pseudomonadati; phylum Bacteroidota; class Sphingobacteriia; order Sphingobacteriales; family Sphingobacteriaceae; genus Parapedobacter; species Parapedobacter sp. GCM10030251. The sequence goes on from NZ_JBHTDN010000002.1 coordinate 478,085, forward strand.
TTGAGCAGGATCCCTACCGAAACGTGGAATCCGTGAAACCCGGTGATGGTGAAGAAAAGATTCGCAAACTGCAATGCAGAAACCTCGGAAATTTCTCTGGAGAAATACGGCGCAAGGGTAACCTCCGGGGATACGCCTTCCTGGAAAGGAATGCTACCCCACCAGAATCCCTGATGGTGCAAGTGCGTCCACTCTAAAGCCTGGCAGCCGACGAACATCAGACCGCCAATAATGGTAGCGATCATCCAATTGACCACTTCCTTTTTAGCATTGCGGTGTCCTGCCTCGACTGCAAGCACCATGGTCACCGAACTCATGATCAGGATAAAGGTCATGATTCCCACAAAGACCAACGGATATCCATGATCCGCCACGAATGGTATGGATTGGAATACCTTATCGGGATCCGGCCAGGTAAGGTGGGCAAAACGCTGCGTACCATAATAAATTAGGAACGCGGAAAACGTAAAAGCATCTGAAGTAAGAAAAAACCACATCATGATTTTGCCATACTCCACATTGAAAGGCGATCGACCCCCGTTCCACCGTCCGGTTTTTACCTTATCCAATTGCGTTACAGTTGTACTCATTGTTCAGTGTTATTGATTCAAAAGTAAAAAAACATAAATATAAATCCATAGAATGCCCAGAAAATGCCAAAACAATGTGGCCAAGTCCATCCGGAAAATGTTGTTCACCTGGGGAATATTGCGAATACGTCCTACTAACGCCCTGACCAATACCAAAATACCTGCTACAATGTGTGCCAGGTGCATCCCAGTAAATACATAAATGAATGACTGGGAAGCATTACTGTTTACAAAGACAATTCCCCGGTCATTAAGTATTCCCCAAGCGTGAACTTGCATCGCAAAAAATCCCAGTCCCAACAAGATGGTAACACCAAGCAGGGCTTTTTGCCGACCAAATAACGTCTGTTTTGCTGCAGCATAAGCCAGTTGCATCGTCACACTGCTCAGCACGATTAAAATTGTGCTGTAAATAAAGGCGTCGGGTAGTAGCGTCTTTATGCCACGATCCACACCGCCCGCCGTGTATACGATAAACCCACTTGATAGGGCTGCAAACATCATGAACATGCCGATCATGCCCAGCCAAAGGTTGAACTTCTTTGCTTTCTGCTGAGTCAGATCCTCTTTATTTTGCGTATATTGTGCCATGGCGATCATAACGCATTAAAATCAAATAGTAATATTAACTGGATCAACGGCAGGTAAAAAAACGAGGTAAACATCACTTTACGTGCTGCTGCCAAATCACGCTGTAAAAATAATTTCAATCCGTACCAGCTGAACAAAAGTCCGCCCGCAACAGAAACCAGTGATACCACGATCCCCCCAAAGCCGAAATAATAAGGCAACAAACTTACGGGTACCATCAAAAGTGTTGACAAAAGCACCAGGAATGCGGACACCTTATCACGCTTCATAGTGGGCAACAAGCGAAATCCCGCCCGTTTGTAATCCTCGTCCAGCACCCAAGCGATGCCCCAAAAATGCGGAAATTGCCAGATAAACTGGATCAAGAACAACACCAGGGGAATGACGATAATAGCCGCGGCGTTTTGTTGGCTATAGAAAGCCAGGTCGTTTTGACTGAATGCCGCATAGTAACCGATCATCGGCGGCAGAGCACCCGGAAACGCGCCGACGAATACCGCTATCGGCGACTTCCGTTTAAGCGGTGTGTAAATAAACGCATACAATAATATAGAGAATACAGATAACAACCCCGCAACGAAATTGAGCGTCACCAATGTATAAGTACCTGCAATCCCCATCAGCAAGCTCAGTACCAGCGCCTGTCCGGTGGTCATGCGGCCTGCCGGAATCGGCCGGTCCGCTGTTCGTTTCATCAACTTATCCAGATCGCGCTCTATGATCTCGTTAAACCCGTTTGCAGATCCGGTAACCAAAAATCCACCCGCCGTCAAAATGAGCCAATGAAGCCAATTGATATCCCCTTGCTGCTTACTACCGATCAGGAAAGCGATCGAAGCCGAAAGTACGACGGTCATTGTGAGCCGGATTTTCACCAGCTGCTTAAGATCCGCCATAAATGACGTAAATTCACCCCACACATGCCCCTTACTTGACTTGTGCACGGCGACATTCCCCCCTACTTTTCCAGACGATATATTCTGATTCGATATTTTCATTTACTAACCTTCCCTTATCAAATTTACTTCCACGTCACCTTCCCTAACAAAAGCATCAAATAATATTGCGTGCCAAACAACAAACTTGCTAACACCAAGTGTACCGTCTGCGCAAACGGAGGGACATCAAAATATCCCAGCACACCTGCGCTTATCATCTGCAATAGGAGCAGCAGCAACAACAGGTTGGTAAACCGACTTTGATGTGTACTGGGAGCAAATCGTGAACGGACGACGAAGAAAAGCAGCACAATCACGACTGCCGATATCAACGCCAACGTACGATGCATGTCAAACACCCCACTCAGCTGTTCCAACCACTGGCTCCGATCCAATCCGCGGGTTGGATCCGAAATCAAATCAATTTCCTCCCGAACCCCGGTACCGACACCCACCTGAACAACGATCAGGAGCAGTGAAATAGCCGCCAACCACTTTATTCCGCTTGAGGTGTGGTTGATTAGCAGGTCCTTGTCGCGCAACGAACGCGCTTTGAAATACGTATAAATACTGATTCCAACAATAACCAGCGCTAACAACATGTGCACCGTAATGATCCAAGGCATTAAATTGGTAGACACCACGATCGATCCTAGCCACGCCTGATACCCAACAGCCACCACATTAACGACACTCCATATAAAAATGGATCGTTTTGTTTTAAAGAACGTTACCGAAAAAATGGCGCAGCCTAAAATCAACACGCCTGTAACGGCCCCTACTAGCCGATTGACGTATTCCGTCCATGTTTTCGCTGCATTAAACTCTTCATGCTGAAGAATGCTTTCGTCATGTCGTATGCGATCCGCCAGTTCCGTCTGTCCAAATCGTTCCAGCGTGGCCGCAAACCGTTCATTCTTCGCTTTTCTTCCAGCAATGTACTTTTCTTCATAGCCCGGAGGTAACTGGGAAGCATCTGTAGGCGGCACCAACCGATCAAAGCACTTGGGCCAATCCGGACATCCCATACCTGATCCGGTGCTGCGTACAACTCCACCTGCCAGTATCAACACAAACAACGAAACGATCGTGATCTTGTTGACCCATAAAAACCTCTTCTCAGCAGGCGGAAACATCCGTTATTACTCCTTCTCTCTTTCGGGCTCGACGCTGGCACTATTCGCCAACTCCCACTCCCGCTGTATACGTTCGGCTTCCACGTTCCCCTCAAAATCGTGCGGAAGGTTCGAACTCATTGTCTCCGAAAATGGAACTGTCTGCGGAATAAAATCCTCGTGATGTCCAGGCTTGCTATAGTCATACGGCCAACGATAAACGGTCGGAATCTCACCCGGCCAGTTTCCATGGATGTGTTTCACCGGTGTAGTCCACTCCAAAGTATTCGAGCCCCAAGGGTTTTGGGTAGCCACTTTACCGGTACGCATCGAAGCGAAGAAATTCCAAATGAAGGCAATCTGTCCTAAGCCGGCAATGATAGCTGACCAAGTAACGAACACATTCACCGATATCCACTTTTCCATAAACGGAAATTCGGTGAAAGCGTAATAGCGGCGGGGAACCCCGTCGATTCCCATAAAGTGCATGGGGAAGAACACAAAGTATGCCCCGACAAAGGTGAGCCAAAAATGCAGGTACCCCAATTTCTCGTTCATCATCCGGCCAAACATTTTGGGATACCAATGGTATACCCCGCAAAGCATTCCGAATATGGACGCCGATCCCATTACCAAGTGGAAGTGGGCTACGACAAAATAGGTGTCGTGCAGATTGATATCCAACGCCGAGTTACCTAAATAAAGGCCTGTTAATCCACCGGAGATGAAAAAGGAAACCATGCCGATGGCAAAAAGCATGGCGGGTGTAAACCGGATATTTCCGCGCCATAACGTCGCCAAATAGTTAAACGACTTCACAGCAGAGGGAACTGCGATAATCAAGGTGGTAATCATAAACACCCCGCCCAAAAAGGGATTCATGCCCGTTACAAACATGTGGTGCCCCCAAACGATAAACGAAAGTACAGTAATACCGATCAGTGAATACACCATGGCGTGATAACCAAAGATGGGCTTACGTGAATTGGTAGAGATTACCTCTGACGTAAGGCCGAGTGCCGGCATCAATACGATGTATACCTCGGGGTGTCCCAAAAACCAGAACAAGTGTTGGAACAAAATCGGGCTTCCTCCCTCGTTGGGTAAGATCTGCCCCTGTACGACCAAGTCTGACAAATAAAAGCTGGTGCCGAAACTCCGGTCAAAAATGAGGAGTACCACGGCCGACACCAAAACGGGGAATGACAAAAGACCTACGATAGCCGTCAGAAACAATGCCCATATGGTCAATGGCATTTTCCACAGATCCATACCTTTGGTCCGCATGTTCAATACCGTACTGACATAGTTCGTACCCCCGAGTACCTGAGAGGCAATGAACAACACCATACTGATCAACCACAGCGTCATACCCAACCCAGAGCCGCTGATGGCCTTCGGTACCGCCGACAGGGGTGGATAAATGGTCCAACCCGCACTTGCCGGACCGCTTTCAATAAAGAAAGAGGAAATCATAATAACACAAGCCGCAAAGAAAAACCAGTACGACAGCATGTTCATAAAGGGTGACGCCATATCCCTCGCCCCTAATTGATAAGGGATCAATAGATTGGCAAATGTACCGCTAAGTCCGGCAGTTAGCACGAAAAAGACCATAATGGTACCATGTATGGTAACCAATGCCAGGAAAAACTCCGGATTGATACGACCACCTTCGGCCCATTTTCCCAGAAAGACCTCCAAAATGGGGAATTCTTTGTCGGGCCACGCAAGCTGGATCCGAAACAAAATTGATAAGATCATGGCGAAAACCGCCATGACAATACCGGTAATCAAAAACTGCTTAGCAATCATTTTGTGATCCTGACTAAACACATATTTAGTCCAAAATGATTCATGGTGATGCCCATGGTCACCATGGTGATCCACATTATGCGTACCTACGCTTGCTATACTTGACATATCTGTGTATTAAATACGTTATTCCTCAATCCCTATTCTTGTACGTTCGCCACGTTTGCCAGCAACTTATCGGCAGTAGACTTTTCGTCTGCCGCTTGCGACACTTTAAATTCCTTCCTCAGATCTTCTGTAAAGAAATAGGGCTGTTCGTTAAGCCACGCTTGATATTCTTCTTCCGTCACGATCCGAACTTTTTTCTGCATATTGTAATGCCCCCCACCGCAAATCTTCGCGCAAAGCATCACATAATCGTAGTTATAGTCACCCAACCGATCGCGCATCTCTTCCGTTGTGACGGTCGGTGTAAACTGAAAATACGTTTTCATACCCGGCACCGCATTCATCTGTACACGGAAATCCGGCATATAAAAGCTATGCAAAATATCTTTTGAACCAATCTGTACACGTACCGGCTTATTTACCGGCAGCACGATTTCGGATCCCAATTGGTCATCCCAGTTCTTCTTGTCATTAAAATCCATACCCAGGCTATTCAAGGGCGTTGTGAGTCGGTAATTACGTTCACCCAATTGACCGTCCCGACCCGGATACCGAACCGTCCACGTAAATTGCTCCCCTACCACCTCAATATGCAGTGCATTTTTCTGGTCCTCTTCCGGCACGTTGGTGATCCCCCGCCAGGTAAAAAATCCAAACAACACCAAAACTGTCAAAACAATGGCAGGCGTAATCGTCCAGATTTTTTCGATCGTGTTGTTATGCGGGTAAAAGTACGCTTTCCGTGTAGGACGAGCGCGGTATAAGTAGGCAAAAGAAAAAAGGCCGATGTGCATAACCACCAATACGATCGTACAGATGATGGTCGTAATGATGAACATGGTGTCAATGTCTTTACCATGCTCCGTGACGGCTTCGCGAAACGACTGGCCACCATGGTGTACGTAAGACCAATACACACCATACAACCCCAATATCAACGCGACTAAAAACAGTACGGCATTGAAGTTAGATAAATAATACGTAGTGTCCTTACCATTCATCCGCCTGGTCAGCTCATACACCTGCAGAATCTTGCCAATCACACCCACCAGCACACATATCAAAAAGATCAACAATACCCCATAAAAGAAATTCTTGTAGACCTGCGGATCGATGTTCACCCCAGCATCTGCTTCGGCCGTTGATTCAGCCGCGGGTTTGTCCGCTTTCGCAGCGGGCACAGATGCCGTCACCGTGTCGGGCGAAACCGGTGCAACCTCACGGGCACCGGCCGTATCCGTCGCAGTGGTATCCGCCGTCACCGCCGTTGCCGTATCGAGTTCCTGAGCAAAGGCGTGGCCAACCAGCGTGATTCCCACAACGAATGCTAGTATCAAAACTGTTTTAAACTTACTACTTTTTATAAAGCCCATCTCTATTTATAACGATTATCCGTGTTTTAATATTACCCATCAACCTATCACCTTAAATCTGGTGATGCAAACTCTCTTCGAGGAAAGGATGTTTGTTAGGGGCCAAAGCATGCTTACTTAATTTATTAAGCACCAAGAATGCAAACAACCCTACAAAACCAAGCGCCGTTCCCACTTCAATCCATCCAAATCCGCGATGCGTTTCAACGGTTCCGGGCATGACCATAATGTAATAATCCAGCCAATGGCCCAGCAACAACAATACGCACACAAAGGCCAATACTTTGCTATTCCGAACAAAATCCCTGTTAACCAAGATCAAGACAGGCGCCACGAAATTAATCACCACATTTATCCAAAACCAAGGCTTATATTCGGGCTCCCAACGCTTATAGAAATAAACGGTTTCCTCTGGAATATTGGCATACCAAATCAACATAAACTGGGCAAACCATACGTACGTCCAAAAAATCGAAAACCCGAAAATTAATTTCCCTAAGTCATGCAGGTGATTTTCATTCACCCAAGACATATAGCCTGATCTTTTTAACAGAATAATAATCAGGGTGATCACACAAAGTCCACTCACCCACATCGCTGCGAAATTGTACCAGCCAAACATGGTAGAGAACCAATGAGCTTCCAACGACATGATGGTATCAAACGACCAAATGGGCGTAGTAAATCCGAAGATCACCAAAAACAGCGCAGACAATTTAAAGCTCTTTTTGTAGGAATTAAGTCCGCCGTCGAGATCCTCCTGATAAGAATACTTAGCCAGCAGCCAAGAGCAAATACTGTATGCTCCCATAAATACAACCTGGCGGATCAAAAACCCGGGCGCGTTCAAGAAAGCGGATTTACCGGCCACCAATGCATCATAATTAGGGCTATTCGGGTCGGTAAGCCCTTCTGCATACCAATGGTGATACAAGTTATGTGAAAACAATCCCGTTGCGGTGATCACCAATAGAATCAACGATGCGATCGGCAGTACACTCGCCATGGCCTGTGGAATCCGGATCATACCTGACGACCAACCTGACTGGGTTACATATTGTATGGCCAAAAAGAAACCGCCCGCTGCACACACACAAGTGAAATAATACCCCATCAGCAATAGATTTGCGTAGGTCCGCTCCACCACAATGTGGTCGCTGGAAAGCAAGCCTATGGCGATTGCCACAACACCTACGGCTAAAGCAACCAGGCTCAATACCTTCGCTTTCCCCGTGAACGTAAATTGCTCGCTGAAGTTATAATCGTGATGATGACTATGATTTCCCATTTAATATAGCTGATATAATATTAATTCTTTTGTAATTCCCTAACATACATAACCACTTTCCAACGTTCCTCGGGTGACAGCTGTGATGCGTGGGACCCCATCATGTTCAATCCATAGGTGATCGTATGGTAAATCTTTCCGTCGGTCAAATCAGCCATTCGTCCACCCCGTGATGAGTTAATCGAATCGGATCGCGCATACGAAGGCGGAGGAGGATAATTCTCTAGCTGCCGTGATTCCGCCTCCAACGTCCGATCTTTGGTAATGGGACCATCGCCGTGTCCTTCAGGCCCATGGCAAACTGCACAATATACCTGGTACAATGCCTTACCTTGTGCAAGGGTTTCTTCCGTGCGCGCAAGTGGATTAACCAGCTCGGCCCCAGCCCGTTCGTAATCGGCGTTGCTTGCGGAATAGGGAAAGCGTTCAAACCCTACCGGAACTGTGCCGGCGGGCGGTATCTGAGCCGTTTTTCCATCCTTGAAATTTGCATTCGGCTGATCGGGATTGTAACCGATAGGATCATACATATTTCGTGAAAACTCCCAGCCCCTGCTACGCGTGGTCTGATCACCGCACGAAGCAACTACGGCCGCAATTGCAACCGCTGTGCCCACAGCGCCAAGAAGTTTGATCTTATTCATAGCTAACATATTTTCGTTCATTGTACTTCACTTCTACAGCGCCTGCTTCTTTCAACAACGACTCGATCTTCGCGTGGTCGGTGTTGTCGTTCGCGTCGACAGCCAGGATAAACCGGTCGTCAGTTGCACGCAAGTCCATTACCCGGGGCGCACGCCCTGGAAACAGGTGATTGCGATAGAAAAACGTAGCCACCATACCCAATGCCGTGATTAGAATGGTACATTCAAATGTCACCGGCACGAAATCCGGCAATGGCAATGCAGGCTTTCCACCAATATTCATCGGCCAATCGTAAAACATCGTATAATACAAAAGGCTAAATCCCAATGATCCTCCTAACAACCCGAAACAAAATGCGGCAATGGGAAGGCGGGAAGGCTTTACGCCCAACTTTGCTTCGATACCGTGAATGGGCATCGGCGTAAAACAATCATAAATGCTGACGTTATTGGCCTGTAGCCGGTCGATCCCGTCCATCAGTTCGTCCGGATCTGCAAAACTTCCGATGATATACTTGAAATTACTCATTGCTACTTAACTTCTAATTCCTTGATTTCCTTTTCCGTCACCGAATCGTATTTGGTCAGTGAATTTCTAAAGAATTCCACCTGCTCTTTATCGAGATGCCCTTCCTTGATCAGTTTGGTTTTCTGCTGTAAACTGGCGCTCTTCAACAACAATTTCACCTCGGCGATCGCAATACCGGGCAAGAACCGCAGGAACAGCAGGAATAACGTGAAGAACAGGCCGATAGATCCGACAAACACGCCAACGTCTGTCCAAGTCGGATAAAACATGGCCCAGCTGGATGGAATGTAATCGCGATGGAGCGAGGTTACGATAATCACGAAACGTTCAAACCACATCCCGATATTCACCACGATGGACAACACCCACGAAATCGGAATACTCGTGCGTATCTTCTTAAACCAAAACAACTGAGGTGAAATTACGTTACAGGTCATCATCGTCCAGTAGGCCCACCAGTAGGGACCTGCAATCCGGTTAGCAAAGGCGTACATTTCGTATTCAGATCCCGAATACCACGCGATGAACAATTCTGTCAGATAAGCGATCCCCACAATAGAACCCGTAACCATGATGATTTTATTCATGGATTCGATGTGGAACATCGTAATATAGTTCTCGAAATTCAATACCTTACGCATCACTAACAAGAGGGTCTGCACCATGGCAAATCCGGAGAAAATAGCTCCTGCAACAAAGTAAGGCGGGAAGATGGTCGTATGCCATCCCGGAATTACGGACGTTGCAAAGTCCATGGATACGATGGTGTGCACCGAAAGTACCAGCGGTGTAGAAATACCTGCGAGAATCAAGGAAACAATCTCAAATCGCTGCCAAGTCTTTACCGAACCATTCCATCCAAAAGATAAAATGGAATAAATACGCCGCTTCAATCCGGCTGCCCGGTCACGTACCGAAGCAATATCCGGCAACAGGCCGCAGTACCAAAAAACCAATGAAACGGTAAAATAAGTCGAAATTGCAAAAGCATCCCATACCAACGGTGAATTGAAGTTTACCCAAAGGGAACCGAACTGGTTGGGCAACGGGAAAATCCAATACGCCAGCCAGGGGCGGCCCATGTGAGCAACTACATACGTAGCCGCACAGATTACGGCAAAAATCGTCATGGCCTCTGCCGAACGGTTAATGGAATTCCGCCAGTTTTGCCGGAACAACAATAACACGGCAGAGATCAGCGTACCGGCGTGACCGATACCTACCCACCACACAAAGTCCGTGATATCCCACGCCCAACCTACCGTTTTATTGAGCCCCCAAGCGCCAATACCTGTCCAAAATGTGTAACCCACACTAAACACCCAGAGCAATGCGCCCAGTGCTGCCAAGGTAAATCCGATCCACCATGCCCTGTTGGGTTTATTTTCTACCGGAAGCAGGATATCATCGGTTACCTTTGCATAGGTGATGTCCTTACCGGTTACCAGGGGTTCTCTTAATATTGATTCGTTATGCGATGACATAGTCTATTTTTTCAAGAATTGATTAAGCCTCAAACGTATTTCTCACCTTCGTCATGTAACCAATACCAGGCTGCACATTGATTTCTTCCAATACATAATACACCCGTTCATTCTTCAATGCTTTGGACACCTCCGAATTCGGATCATTGGCATCGCCAAAGATGATTGCGTTAGCCGAACATGCCGAGCTGCAAGCTAGGGTAATATCCCCATCCTTCAGCGGACGTTTCTCGATCTTGGCTTTCAACTTGCCCGCTTGAATACGCTGAATGCACATGGAGCATTTTTCCATCACTCCGCGTGAGCGGGAAACCACATCCGGATTCAGTACCAATTGGGTAAACTCGTTATTCAGGTAATTGTCGAACCGTGAATCGTTCCAATAGTTAAACCAGTTGAACCGGCGCACTTTGTACGGACAGTTATTGGCACAGTAACGGGTACCGAAGCAACGATTGTATGCCATGTGGTTCAATCCCTCTGACGAGTGTACCGTAGCCAGTACCGGACAAACCGTTTCACAAGGCGCATGTTCGCAATGCTGGCACATCATGGGCTGGTGTACGACCGACACGCTTTCCATATCGTCAAGATCCCTGATCTCGTCTTCCTTGGTATACGAGTTACCGTTCTGCTCGATTGCATAATAGCGGTCTATCCGCAACCAATGCATCTCGCGGCGGCGGCGCACTTCGTCACGACCCACGACAGGTATGTTATTCTCAATGTTACAAGCCACGATACAGGAACCACAACCCGTACAAGCATTCAGGTCGATGGCCATTACCCACTTGTGACCGGGCTGCTCGTATTTATTCCAAAGGTCGTAGGTTTTGTGCGAATCTGTCCATCTGCCTGCATTGTGACCTGGGTTCTCCTTGTACTTCGCAAACGTAGTTTCGCGGATAACGTTCCGGCCCTCTATGGTGTGGTGGGTTTGTGTCTGTGCCAATTCATAGGTACCTCCCGCTTTGGAAAGCTTGGCAGTTGTATTAAATTGCAGGGTACCGTTTACCAATTTTGCGAATGGATACGCATTTTTCCCGACGCCGTTTCCGGCTTTGCCCACTTTTGTACGGCCATAGCCCAACGCGATAGAAACAGTTCCCATCGCCTGACCCGGCTGCATGAGTACGGGAAGGGTAATTTTATAGCCGTTATCGTCCGCCACTTCGACCAAGCTATTCTCACCCAAGCCGAGCGATTCGGCAAACTTTGGATTTAACGCAGCGTAATTATCCCATGTCACCTTGGAAACCGGATCGGGCAATTCATGCAGGTAGGCGTTGTTACCTTGTTTACCGTCTTTAAGCGCTACGCTTTGATACAGCTGCACTTCAACATCCTTGGCCAGCGCTTTGCTTTGGGAAGTAATTGCATTCGCTATTGCGCCGAGCGTTGAAAAATCGAAACTATAGGCCGTTGCAGGTTGATCGCCTTTAAATTCAAATCCGGTTTGCAACACATCCTTCCACGTTTTGCTGCTGCCAACGAGAAGCTGTTGCTCCCAGTTGTTCTTTACAAACGTGTAGTAGTCGGTCTTCTCGCCCGCCCACAACAGTAAGCTGTGCTCGGCTTGACGGGTGTTATACACGGGATTTATGGTCGGTTGTACAATCGTATAATAACCTCCACGTGGATTTGCATCGCCCCAGGACTCCAAAAAATTATGGCTTGGTGCGATGGCATCAAGTTCCGACGCCGTTTCATCTTCCCGGTCGGAAAACGACAGCTTGAATTTGATCTTACCCAACGCCTCTTTCACAGCAGCCACGTTGGGGTAGCTATATAACGGGTTGCTATCCAAAAATAACGCCGCGTCTACATCGCCGCGGTTTGCCTCGGCCAAGAATGCTGCGAACGCTTCGTCGTCCCCTTTATATTGATAAGATGGATTATCCAGGTCAATGGTACTACCGTAGCTTTGCAACGCCACGTTAATGGCATTTGTCAACGTCTGCATTGCGACGTCGTTAGCCCCTGTAACCACCACCGCGCGCCCACGTGCTTGTTGCAGTTCCTGAACAACAAGCTTCAAAGCGGTCTGTGCTTTCTGATTTGCATTGAGCGCACCCGGCAAATTGCTGCCCGTGATCGCATTGTAAAGGGCAATCAGTAACGGCCCTTCCTCAGACGGTTTAATGGCCACACGCACATCCGCATTGGTGCCTGTAAGGCTCATTCCACCTTCAAATTGAATGTGGCGCGACATCTTACCTTTTTGAAGGCTTTTGTAGTCGCGATTGCCAATGTATTGCTGGGTATGTTCCTCACCGCTTAACCAAGTACCCAAGAAATCGGCAGCAACGCTGACAATGACATCCGCATTGTCAAAACGGTAGTGGGGCACAACGGCTTTACCAAAGCTATTCTGATTGGCTTTGATGATACCGCTATAAGACACCGTATCCACCTCAATTAAACGGGCGTTCGGATACTTTTGGGTAAAGCGTGCGATTGCCGCGATTGCTGAAGGACTATTGATGGTCGACGAAATGATCCGGATTTGCTTTCCAGCGGCTTGCGCTGCATCCAGGGCGGTAACCACATGCGTGTCCAACTCGTCCCAGGAAATATCAGCGCCGTTAAATTTCGGCCCTTTCAGTTTGGAGGTGTCGTAAAGGTCCAATACCGAGGCTTGCGCGGAAGCATCCGTACCGCAGTTCAATCCTACGGCCGAGGGGTTAGCCTCCAACAGGATGGGGCGGCCTTCGCGCGTCCTGACCAATACGCTCTGCCCTTTGAAACTGGACGCATAGAAGTTGGGGATTCCCGGTGTTATTTCCTCCGGCTTAATCAGGTAAGGAACCGCTTTGTGTACAGGAGTACGTTCGCAGGCTGCCAAAGTCACGGCCCCCAAACCAAACCCCAACGCTTTCAGGAAATCCCTGCGGGGCGTCCTGGTACTCAAGCCAGCTTCGTTCAAAACATCTTCTACGGGAATCGGTTCGGCAAATTCACCTTTGCTTTTTTCTACAAAAGCCGGTGTCTGTTGCAATTCTTCCAAACCCTTCCAATATTTCTTATTGCTATCCATTTAAGCTATATCTAAGTATTGCGTATGTCTGTATAACGTATTTAATTAATAGTGGCATTTGCCGCATTCAAGTCCACCCAGCATAGCTGCGGTTACTTTCTCACCCTTCTTCAACTTCTCGTGTGCCGCGATCAGCTGATCGTAATAAGCGTTACCTTCGTGGTTAACCTCTGTTTTCTGGTGGCAATCCACACACCACTTCATCGTAAGCGGTGAGTATTGGTATACTTCGGCCATGGTTTCAATAGGCCCGTGGCAAGTTTGGCATTCTACACCGGCTACCACGACGTGCTGCGAGTGATTGAAGTAAGCAAAATCAGGCAAATTGTGGATCCGTACCCATTCGATCGGACGTTGATTCGGGCCGTACTCCATGGTTTCCGGATTATAATCCAGTGCGCGGTAAATCTTCGCGATTTCCGGAGATAACTCGCCATCGTATTTATCGCTGGCTGTAATCGCCTTATGGCAGTTCATACACACGTTGGCCGATGGTATAGAAGCGTTTTTGGATTTATACGCTCCACCATGGCAATACTGGCATTCGATCTGGTTAACGCCGGCATGCAATTGGTGAGAGAATTTAATGGGTTGTACCGGCTGATAACCTTCGTGCACCCCCACATTCCAAAGGGTTTTCCAACCCGCTGACCCAAGGAAAATGGCCACCATCAATACGGTAAAAAATACCAGCTTTTTGTTCTTCGCAAGTTTCTTTAATTTGCCGAGGTAATCCTTGCCCGCTGTGTCAGCGCTTACAGGTTCAGGGATCAAGTCCTTATTGTTCGCTATGACACGTTCCAACGTCCGGATTACCCGGTTTAGCACGAGAATTACAAGAAACGCCAATGCAATCACGGCTACCAAGCCAATGATCATGAAATTGTTGGCATCGCCACTTCCAGCCGCTGCTCCGCTACCGCCACCACCGGTCGTTCCTCCACCTGCATCACCAGCGGCTTTCTTTTCCTCCTCCGATTTTATATAAGCTAAAATGCTTTTGATCTGGCCCTCTTGAAGCTGCGGAAATGCCGTCATCGCTGCTGATGGGTACTGGGCGTCCAATTCCAGGGCTGTGGGATCACCCGAAGCGATCATCGCGGGTGCATTGTGAATCCATTTCAGCAACCAAGCTTCGTCGCGCCGCTCGTTTACTCCCGCCAGTTCAGGTCCCAAGAATTTACCGAACACTTTATGGCAAGAGGAACAATTCGCTTTGAAAATTGCTTCCCCTTCTTTCGCATCCTGAGCTTGCAACGAAGAAACCGCAAGCAACAACACCAACGCAACGGATATCGGCCTGACAACTCTTCCAAAAACTAATGAGATATTTCTCATATCGAGCACTTTATACAAATTATGATAAACGTAAAAAAATGGGTTTTATGAATCAACGGAACTACACCCTTTTAACAATGCCACAAAAGTATAACTTATTGCCGTATCGGTGACAATTGGATGACCGAATTTAATAATTTATAATCGTTCTAAATTGAAGAAAAGACGCGATTCCAGAACGTATGACGTATTTTATGACAAATGCCAATCCCGTATGTTTTCCCAAATCGCTTTTTTAAATTTTGTTTTTTAATTTTTAATTTTTATACATGGAAACAGATTCAATGGAAGCCCCTCACTCAAGAAAAGCATTCTTGAAAACTTTTTTCCATTTTTAGTGTATATCAGGCATAGACGGGTTGCTGGCAATCTGGAAAGAGACTATGATGATGGACACCGTAAAATACAATGAACTGACACCGGAAGAAGCGTATGTTATCATCCATAAAGGCACCGAAAGACCTTTTACCGGAACGCTACTTAGCAATAAATCCCAGGGGATTTATGTATGCAAACGGTGTGACAATCCGCTCTTCCGTTCGGAAGACAAGTTTGAATCCCATTGTGGCTGGCCGAGCTTCGACGATCAAATTGAGGGCGCTATCACACGTGTGCCAGACCTTGATGGGCGACGCATAGAGATTGTCTGCGCGAATTGCGGCGGACACTTGGGACATGTATTCCTCGGTGAACGATTTACCCCCAAGAATACGCGTCACTGTGTCAATTCCCTGTCACTGAAATTTGTTCCAACGAAGACTCCCGAATAATCAATTTTGAAGGCAATATCACCTGTTTCGTTTCTTTACCTTTCCCTTCCAGCTGATTCAGCAACGTGTTGATCAACTCGTCGGCAATGGCTTCGATGGGCTGTGATACCGCGGTAATCGTCGGCGTAAACAATTTAAAAAGCGTATGGTCATCGTAAGAAACCACTCCGGGCATGGGTAGATTACGCTGTTTAAGCGCTTTTAGTCCCCCTATCGCCAGGTAATTAGTTGCGAAAAAAATTGCATCCGGCTGCTGATCCTCCAAAAACGTTTGGAAATCTTGAATCACCGCCTGCTCATCGTCGCCCATATTCACTTTCTTGACGTAGGGTTGCAATTGATAGGTGTCTATTGCCCGCATGTAGCCGTTCATGCGATCCCGCATCTGGGTCTGCGACGAATAGAGCGTAACGAGCGCAATCCGCTTGTACCCCCGCTGGGCGAGATGTGCAGTTGCATCATACGCCCCTTTTACGTTGTCAGAAATTACATAATTCGCATTTAACCCCGGGATATAACGATCAAATAACACCAGGGGTAAATGACTGGCAAGCAACGACTCCACGGTATCCCTTACCCCCTCCGAGGGCGTGATGATATACCCATCCACGTGACGATCCCGAAAAAGTTCGATGAGCTCAACGGTTTTCCCGGGTTGATTATCGGTACTGCAATACAAAATCCGATAACCTTTGGCGTACGCCTTTGCCTCAATTAGCCGGGCGATATTGGCGAAAAACGGATTGGAAATATCTTCAATAACCAACCCGATAATCTTGGTTTTCCCAGTACGTAAACTCTTAGCCAGTTCATTGGGTTTGTAGCCGACCTTTTTGACGTAATCCAGTACGCGTTTGGTTAACCCGTCGCTAATACGTTTCTCCTTAGCCTTCCCGTTGAGGATGAATGACACCGTTGTGACCGATACGCCGAGATCCCTCGCAATGTCACTGATCAGTATTTTTTTCTTCATATTTTTTGTTTCAGCGTGCAGTAATCGATCACCAGTTTTTTGACTCTTTAGCAAAACCTGCGTCCAACTTTAGCAAAAACCGCTTTATGTTTAGCATCAGGCACAAACGTATGGATTTTTTGGTTAAGCTGAAATAATAAATTAGCTTTACTGCAAATTACGCGAATGCTCAACTGAATTGATTATGCTAATACGTTTAAGCGCTTTTGCGGTATGGATAGGGTTTAGTCTGTCTACCCAAGCTCAGGACTCGTTAATTTCCCAGGTGGATCCATTTGTCGGCACAGGAGGCCATGGCCACACATTTCCGGGGGCCACGGTTCCATTCGGTATGGTACAATTGAGCCCTGATAACGGCCGTGGCGGCTGGGATTGGTGCAGTGGATACCATTATAGCGACAGCCTCATCGCAGGGTTCAGTCATATGCACTTAAGCGGTACCGGCATCGGCGATTGGCTGGATATTTCGGTATTGCCATTGACCGAGCCGCTTGACGACACGACACAGCGCGTCGCGCTGCATTTCAGCCACGATAACGAACGAGCCTCTCCAGGCTACTACGAAGTTTTACTGAGTAACGGCGTCAATGCCGAACTGACCGCCTCCGAACGGTGTGGATATCATCGGTATACGTATCCGCGTGGCAGCACACGGATCATCCGATTTGACCTGGGTTTCCATGTCAATTGGGATACTCCCACAGAAACACACATCAGCATATTGAACGATAGCACCCTGATTGGGTATCGGTATTCCACCGGATGGGCGAATGTCCAACGTGTCTATTTTGCCGCTCGTACCTCCGCACCGATTGTACGAAGCATCCTTAACGACGGCCAATCGGCTTCGGATATGAGCGACATGGTGGAAACTTATGACCCAGGGAAGGGCGCCTCTATTCAACTTTTCTTTGACGGGAATACCCACCAAACCATTGAAATGAAGGTCGCCCTATCCATGACCGGCTATGACAAGGCTCTCGGAGCATTGCGTGAAATCCCATCGTGGAGTTTCAACAGCGTCAAAAAAGCAGCCGAAGACCAATGGGAAAAAGAATTGCAAAAGATCAAAATCCACACGTCCGATGATCGATTAAAGCGCATTTTTTATACGGCTTTGTATCACACGGCCATCGCCCCGACCCTTTATTCGGATGCCGATGGAGCCTATCAAAATGCCCATGGAAATCTGCAGACAATGCCTGAAGGAACCCATCGGTATACGTTGTTCTCGCTTTGGGACACGTTCCGCGCCCTGAAGCCGCTTTTCACCATTACACAGCCCGAACGTTATACCGACATGCTCAACAGCATGCTGGCGTTTTATGACGAAAACGGATTGCTTCCAGTATGGGATCTCAGCACCTGGGAAACCAATACCATGACCGGGTACCACGCTATTCCGGTACTGGCCGACGCTATCCTCAAAGACTGGCCCGGACTGGACGCCGAGCGCGCCTATGAGGCCATGCAAAAAAGCGCCTACCAAGACATCCGCGGCGTACCGGATTACATCGAATACGGCTACCTTCCGCACGACAAAGCCGGCGGCAGCGTCACGATAACGCTGGAATATGCGTTTGATGACTGGTGCATCGCACAGGTAGCCAAGAAACTGGGCAAGACCGCGGACTACGCTACGTTCATGAACCGTTCGCAGTCTTACGCCAACCTCTTCGATGGCCAAACGGGTTTCATGCGTGCAAAAAACAGCGATGGGCAGTTTGTGGAGCCATTTGATCCGTTTTGGTCGGAACATGACTTTGACAAAAGCCAATACATTGAAGGCAACGCCTGGCAGCATTCGTTTTTTGTACCTCATGATGTACGTGGCCTCGCCAAGCTGCATGGTGGCAACGAAGGGTTAAGCAGTAAGCTGGACGAGCTATTCTCCGCACCGTCGGAGATGACCGGAGAAAACATTTCACCAGATGCGAGTGGCTTCATCGGCCAGTATGCCCACGGCAACGAACCAAGCCACCACATTGCTTATATGTATAGCTATATCGGTGAAGCCTGGAAAACGCAGGAACGGGTACGCCAGATCGTCGATTCGATGTATTACGACGGACCGGACGGGTATGCAGGAAACGAGGACGCCGGGCAGATGAGCGCCTGGGCCGTGTGGAGCATTGCCGGACTCTACCCGGCAAACCCCGCCAGCGGCGAATATGTGTTTGGAAGCCCGTCTGCCGATGAAACCGTGTTCTCCATGCCAAACGGAAAGACTTTCACCATCAAGGCGCAAAACAACAGCGAAAAAAACGTGTATATCCAATCCGCGACGCTGAACGGCAGGCCATATGAGCGCACCTATGTCACGCACGATGATCTATTGAAAGGCGGCGAGCTGGTGTTCAAAATGGGGCCAAAGCCAAGCAAACGTTTGGGGCAAAAACCGGAAACCTGGCCCGGTAGCGATCAAAACCGGTACCCAAATCCGGCTTCTAGATAACTCTGACTCGGCGAGCCGGATCCCAGCAACAACGCCTGGTAAGCAATGTTGAGCTCAAACCGCTGGTTAAATGCATAGCCGATGACCGGATTCAGCGCAACTCCAAAACGGCGATGCAGCCCATTGTAGGCGCCACCTGCATTAAACTCCAGGTACGCAGCATTGTTAGTTATGGGCGCAGTTGCGGCAGATCGCCAGCCTTTGTCAAACAGATTGACCCGATATCCCACCATGAGATACACAGAACTGATGTTATCGTATTTTCCGTTGTCAAAAGCTGTGAAGAAAGGTCCATCTGCCGGGCCGGTATGGGTGGCCTTTGCGGAAAAAAGGAAACGGTCGCCGCTGGCATGATTTGTAGGCAATAACCATTTAAAATGACCGCTGAGCCCTAAACGGTAATTTTCCGTATGATAATGCCCCAAAAGTCCGATAGCAAATCGGTGGCTGGGGTCTTGCTTATCTTGCGCAAACAAGAGAGACTGGGCCAACATCGCACCGGCCCCGATTAATATTGCTTTCATATTAGACATTTTTGTTAGAACTAGACGACGGCACGCCCGTCGTATTAAAAACTAACAAAAAAAAAATGCCCTGGTTTTCAGGACATTTTTTTATAATGCTTAGAAAGCCGTTAAGCCTCTTTCTTTTCCGGTTTGGGCAGCAATACTTTCCGCGAGAGCTTCAGCTTGCCCTGCTTGTCGATATCGAGCAGTTTTACCGTTACGAGATCTCCCACGTTGAAGATACCATCCATGGTTTCAAACCGTTTCCAATCAATTTCAGAAATATGAAGCAATCCGTCCTTGCCGGGGATAATTTCGATGAATGCACCAAACGGCATGATCGATTTCACCTTACCCTCGTAAACCTCGCCCACTTCCGGCTTAGCGGCAATGGCCTTGATCCGCCGTACCGCATCGTCGATCGAAGCCTTGTTCTCCGCAAACACCTGCACGACGCCTTTGTTATCTACTTCTTCAATGGCGATCGTCGCTCCGGTCTCACGTTGCATCTCCTGGATAATTTTTCCACCCGGCCCGATAACTGCACCAATAAACTCCTTATCGATTGTAAAACTCACAATACGTGGCGCATGGGGTTTGTAATCAGCTCTTGGCTCTGCGAGCGTATTCTTCATCTCGTTAAGAATATGCAAACGAGCTTCCTTCGCCTGTTCCAACGCTTGGGTAAGTACTTCCCATTTCAGCCCGTTTATCTTCAGGTCCATCTGGCAACCCACGATACCCTTTTCGGTACCCGTCACCTTAAAATCCATATCCCCAAGATGATCTTCGTCCCCCAGAATATCGCTCAATATCGCATACTTGTTGGTCTTTTCATCAGTAATCAGGCCCATTGCAATACCTGATACAGGTGCCTTGATCTTCACCCCAGCATCCATCAAAGCCAATGTACCGGCACATACCGTAGCCATTGACGATGACCCGTTGGACTCAAGGATATCCGAAACAACCCGAATGGTGTAGGGGTTTTCTTCACCGGATGGCAATACTTGTTTCAACGAACGCATGGCCAAATTTCCATGTCCCACTTCGCGTCGACCCGGGCCCCGGTTTGGGCGCACTTCCCCCGTGGAAAACGCCGGGAAGTTATAATGCAGGATAAATTTATTGTATCCGTGGATAAATGCTCCGTCGATCATCTGTTCGTCGTCCTTGGCCCCTAACGTTACAGAGGTTAGCGACTGCGTTTCACCGCGCGTAAATACAGCAGATCCGTGAGCTGCGGGCAGATAATCCACTTCACTCCAGATCGGGCGCACGGTACGTACGTCCCGTCCATCCAACCGGATACCTTCATTCAAAATCAGATTCCGCACCGCTTCATACTGCACATCGTGGTAATATTTTTTTATCAGGAATGCGGTATCATCGTCGATCTCGGTCTCGCCAAATGTCGTCTCGACGAATGCTTCCCCGATTTGTTTGAACTGTTCACTCCGATCATGTTTTGCTGAAGCTGATTTAGCCACTGCATAAACCTGGTCATAGGTCGCCGCAAAAATCTGGTCGCGCAACTCGGGATTGCTCGGCTCGTGGCTGTATTCACGTTTTGCTGTCTTGCCTACCAACTGTGCAAGCTCTACTTGAGCCTGCACCTGCTTTTTAATGGCTTCGTGTGCAAACTCAATGGCTTCTACCATTTCAGCCTCTGATATTTCTTTGGCCTCGCCTTCGACCATCACGATGTCGTTGGCAGAACCCGCTACAATGAATTCGAGCGTTGCCTGCTCCAACTCACTTAATAGGGGATTGATAACCAGTTGCCCATTGACTTTTGCCACCCGCACTTCCGAAATCGGCCCGTTAAAAGGAATATCCGATACAGCAATGGCTGCGGACGCCGCCAAACCCGCCAGCGCGTCGGGCATGATTTCCTTATCTGCCGATATCAAGCTAATCATCACCTGTGTATCTGCATGATAGTCGTCAGGGAATAGCGGACGCAAGGCGCGGTCTACCAAGCGTGAAATCAGGATTTCATAATCGGATAGACGTGCTTCCCGACGCAAAAATCCACCCGGAATACGTCCGGTAGCTGCATATTTCTCTTGGTAATCAACCGAAAGCGGCAAAAAATCCGTTCCGGGTTTGGCTTCCTGTGCAGAAACCACCGTAGCAAGCAACATCGTCTTTCCCTGCTTCACTACCACCGAACCGTCCGCCTGTTTGGCCAATTTTCCGGTGGAAATCTCGATCTGGCGACCCGCGCCCATATCGATTGTTGTTTTGATCTCGTTGTAACTCATTTGTTGTTTCATTCGATGTGCTGTTTCGTCTTCTTAAAGCACATCATTGTATAAGACTTTTATTTTGGCACAAACTTAGATAAACGTCACAGCATATGCAAGTCTTATAAAAACCGCAACCCGGCGTTTATCGATATGAAACCCACCATGTCAGCACCTAACCCAAAAGGTGATGGGAACGCAGGTTCCATGAGGCCTTTAAACTAATTATTCACGAGTGAAAAGCAATAAAAATAAAAAGCCATCCGTCTACTGGCGGATGGCTTCATTGAAAATTTTACGTGAAAGCTATTTTATGATATCACGCAAGCCCAAGGCCTTGATAATCGCGCGGTAACGCTCGATATCCTTGTTGTAAAGGTATTTCAACAAGGAGCGGCGTTTGCCGACCAGCTTTTGCAAAGAACGTTGCGTAGCAAAGTCTTTCCGGTTTGATTTCAAATGCTCCGTCAGGTGAGCAATCCGTCTGGTGAACAAAGCCACCTGGCCTTCCGCGGAACCGGTATTGGTTGCCGCTCCGGCAAATTCAGCGAAGATATCCGCTTTGTACTCTTTACTTAAATACATTACTTGAATAATATTAAAGCGTTTAAACTAATTAACGGGCGCAAAGATACGTTAATTTCCAACAACTTCCAAAGTGATAGCTATTTTCTCTGTAGGGAGCGCCTGCTTCCGTGCTGCATCCCGCTTCGGATCTGGAACTAGATAGCACTGCGTTCGCAGTTACACCTTGATATAAATCCCCTTACGATCCAGCACATAACCGATGCTCCAGCAGATTCCCAGAAACACCAAGGCATAACAAAAAGACCCGATTTCGGGAGGCCCAGGTGCTTTTGCACACACTTCAGTATAAAACCATCTCAATGGTGTGGTATACAGTGGATCGCCCGCCTCTCCCACACCGGCTTCGATACGGAATAAGCCCAGAAGCCGGGGCAATATGCCACTTAACACAAAAATAAACAGCGGGTTCTTCCCAAATACGTCAAAAAAACGTGTCACTGAGTTACGTATATTCAATACCTCAATAAACCAGATCGCTACGCCCAAAACAAACAACGCCAACCCCGACGTATACAGTACGTAGGAACTGGTCCATATTTTCTTATTGATCGGAAATGCCAGCCCCCAAAACAACCCGCCGATATACAACAGCACCGCGATTGCGAACAACCCGGCCAGCATTTTATAAATCGGCACATCCAAAACCGGCAATTTTGGCCACAACCACCCTACCTGTCCATGTGTCCGGATGTAACTGCCCATCAGGTATCCAATTACCACTTGGACGATCGCAGGAAGGGTACTCATGAGCCCTTCCGGATCAAAGGGCACGCCCTCTCCCCTATACATATGCGCAACCCCGAGTATCCGTTTGTCAATAGCTGTACCGAACCACCCCGCTAAGCTATACGGATCGTCGCCACCAAATACGACATATAGCATCCAATATACCAGCAAAATCAGGATGGAAACCGCAATTATCCACTTTTCCCGAAGGTAATAAACCAAAATAGATGCAAAGCAATAGGCCAGTGCGATCCGTTGCAGCACACCGAGAATCCGAATGCCGCGGTCGGGATTTTCGGGATTTACCCAATGTTTGAATACCAAGGAATCCCCGTGCCGCTGCACAAAAGGCCACCAGTTGAGAAACAGCCCGATTCCAAAAATCAGCACGGTCCGTTTCCCTATTTTTTTCCAGAAAGCGGCATCGCCGGATTCGCGCAAGCGGGGCATGACAAAAGCCATCGCGTTTCCCACCGCGAATAAGAAAAACGGAAATACCAGATCGGTAGGCGTGCAGCCGTGCCACCGGGCATGCGCCAGCGGCGAAAACAAGTGCGACCAACTACCCGGATTGTTTACCAAAATCATCAATGCGACTGTTGCGCCACGAAATACATCAAGCGAGTAGTACCGTTTGTTCATCTCTCTGTCAATGGATACCACCAATAAATAACCTTGTTTTGTAAGAAAGCCGCACTTTGCCGTCCTCCTGATATAGATTGAACATCTTCGTTATTTCTTCCAGCAGTTCTTCGTAAACAGGCGACGTTTCCCCGGGCATAAATGAATAAGAAAGCATCCGCCCGCGCAGTTGCTCGAACGTCAGATCATCCGCATGTTCAAAAACCCGATATTCCGGTGAGTCCGGCGCAAAAAAAGACAATACTTCTTCAGTATCCATCCGCCGTTGGCTTAAGCTTAGGTAATCCATTCCATACGTACGAATCAATGACTCATACGCCTGCTCAAATGAACTATCGGTATTGCGCAAATTCCATACAACCGCCACCAAGAGATTATGCCGTCCGATACGTTGGAATTCTGCCTTCGTTTTCGTGAGATCGAACCAGTGAAAAGCCTGTGCCGAAACGATGAGGTCTATCGACTGACTAGGCAACCCCGTGGATTCAGCGGTTCCGTTTACAAAAACACAATTTTTAAATCCGCTAAGCCTCCGCCGTGCCAACCGGCTCATTGCACGGTTGGGTTCCACAACAAACACGGGATTTCCCCACTGTGCAATCTGTTCCGTAAATATCCCTGTTCCTGCCGCGATATCCGCCACCGTCTTCCCTGGATCAGGCGCGATAGACGCTTTAAGAAAAGCCACTAACTCAGGCGGGTAATGTGGCCGGAACCGATCATAAAGCGCCGCCTTATGCGAAAACCGACTAACGCTATCCCTTGACATAAAAGCGGATTGGGTTCAGTATGTTGACTTTGGTAAGGACTTTCCCATTCATTGGAGTAAAAATAGCATAAATATTTTAAATTGCACATATATCCGAATTATACCCCTTGTCTACCGCTTCTTAGGGGGCGGAGATTCCCTATAAGAACATGGGAGGTACCGGGAAGGGACGTCGAAGGTACAACGGCCCACGTACGGAGTTGAACGGACTTTTAACGGACTTTTAACGGGGTTTGAAAATGTACGGGAGATTTTTGTCTAGGTTGTCAGCCATTACTCAACGAGGTTCCGATAAATTATACTTACAAAGGTACCAAATCATACCATACGATTCCAATCAAATTGGACAATAGATTAATATATTAATAATCAATTATTTAAAAAATCTTAATAATTATTTTTAAAAAGTACTTGCATATATTAATAATTGTTTATTAAGTTTGCCTAAACGATGAATTATTAACCTTTTGCAGAACAGATTGTGAAATACGAACGGCAGGATTTACTTAAATTATCCGTGTTTAAGCTACTTTATTATAACGGTCCTTTATCGCTAGCTGAATTGAGCGCCTATACTAACAAAAGTGTCCCTAACATCACGAGTATTATCAACAACCTCGTGAAAGAAGGGTATGCAGTGCAGCACGGGTTAGCACCCTCCACCGGGGGGCGCAGACCGATCAAATACAAGCTCAATAGCAAGAAGAAGCAATACATTCTAGCGGTAGCGATGGATCAATTTGTTAGTCGGATCGTTGCTTATAACCTTGCCAACGAAATCGTAAGTCCCGAGGTGTCAATTGTGTTGCCCCTAAAAGACAATGATGCGGCACTTGATCAACTTTGCCAATTCATTCATACTTATACTGCAAAAGCCGGTATTAAACACGAGCATGTACTCGGCATTGGCATCGGGATGCCCGGATTTATCGATGTAGAAAAGGGAATCAATGCCTCGTTCCTTCCTACCGATACCAAAGAATTGGGACTCCGTGACAAACTGACGGAGTCGTTGGAATTGCCTGTCTATATCGAAAACGATTCCAGTGTAATTGCCATTTCTGAATTACATTTTGGCGCCGCCCGCGGACTGAAAGACGTCATGGTGGTGAACATGGGATGGGGCATTGGATTGGGAATGATTGTCAACGGCACCCTCTTTCGAGGCCACAATGGGTATGCCGGAGAGTTCAGCCACATCCCGCTATCGCACACCAACAAACTTTGCTCCTGTGGCAAACGCGGCTGCCTGGAGGTAGATGCATCACTTTTAGTAGCCGTAGAAAACGCCAAACAGGCGATGGAGGAAGGAACGACTTCCAATTTGCAAAAACTATTTTCCGAGAAGCAAAAAGCGGAGGGCGACCTGCTTATTGAAGCTGCTCAAATGGGCGACCAACTTGCTGTGGAGTGCCTTTCTGATGCAGCATTCATGGTAGGAAAAGGCATTGCCACCCTGATCCACATTATGAATCCGGAACGAGTTGTGCTCAGCGGCCGGGGCGCCGCAGCCGGCAAATTATTGCTAGCGCCCGTGCAACGCGCTATCAACGAATTTTGCATTCCGAAACTTGCCGAACAAACGGACGTCGCTATTTCAAATTTAGGTTATCAGGCTGAACTACTGGGCGCCGCGAGCCTGGTAATCGAAAATTGTGAATTACACAAAAAAGCTCTTTCCAAACTCGAAAATTAACAGGATTTTTAACTAAAACCTCAAAAGTACATTTCACTAACCGAACACGCATTTTCGTTATTCGGCATCAGCCCAATAACCTGACATTTCAATTCAATTAATCTAATTACTGGACTTAACCAATTTACAACATGAGAACTTTGTACATGAAATGCTGCATGGTAACCTATGCACTGCTGGGGGCGGTGCTGGGCGTGTATGCACAGACAACCGTCACAGGAACCGTAACGGATGTCAACGGACCACTCGCCGCGGTAACGGTACAAGTACAAGGCACCAGTCGCGGCACACAGACCGATGCCGACGGACATTATTCGATCGAAGCCTCTACCGGAGAAACCCTTCAATTCAGTGCACTGGGATACGTTACGCAGTCTGTAGCCGTAGGCACATCCAACGTCGTTAGCGTTACACTCGAAGTGACCAGCGGTGAAATCGGTGAAGTGGTGGTTACGGCGATGGGTATCCGCCGGGAAAGCAGGTCCCTAGGGTATTCGGTCCAAAAAGTTGGCGGACAAGATATCACAAATGCCAATGCACCAACAGTAGCAACCGGATTGATGGGTAAGGTTGCGGGCCTGAACATCAGTGTCCCCAACGGTATCGAAGGTGGCTCGCAGCGAATTGTTATTCGGGGAAACACGTCTATTTCTGGAAATAACCAGCCACTGTACGTCATCGACGGCATGCCAATGGATAATAGCCAAATCGCCAGCAGTGGCAACGACATTAACAAGGTTGCGGGATCATATCAGGATTGGGGATCAATCTTGAATTTTATCAATCCGGACGACGTGGAAGAAATCAGCGTGTTGAAAGGTCCGACCGCGGCAGCCTTATATGGTGCGCGGGGCGGAAACGGCGTGGTACTAATCACAACAAAAAAGGGTAAGCTGAAAGATGGCTTGGGCATAGACTACAGCTATTCCATGCGGTCGAACCAACCGTTCAGGTTCCAAGAGATGCAAAACGTGTATGGTTTCGGAGGTGCTATCGCACTTTATTCCGCCACCCCCACCTTACCGACTACAGCAACCGGCCAACTGAGATACCCGGGGCAAGATCCATGGGCAGGCTCGGGTATCGAGGATCAACGATGGCTAAGCCAAGGCGCTGTACCTGGCGGGAGAAACACCTGGGACTACTTTAGCTGGTATGGCACTGGCGCTTCCTGGGGCGCAAAGATGGAAAACCAGCAAGTACTCTGGTGGGACGGCACCTTACGGAGTTATTCACCACAACCCGACAATATCCAATCGTTCTACCGGACGGGAAACACGCAAACACATAATGTAGCGTTTAGCGGCGCGAATGACCTCGGCAGCATCCGTGTTTCATACACCCGACAAAATAACACCGCGATCATCCCCAACAGCAACTTCAATAACAACACGTTCAACCTGGGTAGTAGCATTAAGATATCAAAAAAAGTGACAGCAGATATTACCACAAGCTACATTAACTACAATCGGCACAATTCACCCAACGTGGGTGACAGTAACAATTCATGGGGAAAATTCGCCACGTATGGTATGTCTCGCGATTATCAAAACATTGAACAGGATCTTTATCGAAACCCAGATGGAAGCCGGAACCTCCTTGATGGATCTGTTTATTCCTTGGGATATCCTTATGGTCAATACGGTCGCGATATCTATTGGAATACCTATATGAATAACCAAATATTGAACAGAGACCAGTTGTTGGGAACAATCAAATTGAACGTCGAGCTAACCAATTGGCTTACGGTCATGGGGCGCGCTTCTGGTAATTTTTCGTCAGACGAACTGGAAAAGAAGAATTATCCCACCGACCTCGAAGGGGTAAACGGGAAATATGGACATGAACTGTACAAAACCACCGATAGAAACCTCGAATTCTTAGCAACGGCACATCAGGACAATATCAATGGCTCTCTTTTTAGTGGCAGTTTCTCAGTTGGCGGTAGTGCCTGGAATACGAATTACAGGGCAGTACAGGGCTGGAATGACGGACCATTTAATATCCCATTCCTATTTTTTCTAAAAAACATCAATCGCCCCAATGTGAATGCGACTGATTTCCTACCTAATGAAGACAGGGCTCACCAAAAGATAAATTCACTATTCGGGATTGCCAATATTTCATACTCCGACTACCTATTCCTCGAATTGACAGGGCGGAATGACTGGTCTTCCACACT
Source organism: Parapedobacter sp. GCM10030251 (assembly GCF_042666505.1). NCBI lineage: Bacteria > Pseudomonadati > Bacteroidota > Sphingobacteriia > Sphingobacteriales > Sphingobacteriaceae > Parapedobacter > Parapedobacter sp. GCM10030251. The sequence goes on from NZ_JBHTDN010000002.1 coordinate 506,491, forward strand.
ACCTACCGGCACAAATAGTTATTTCTATCCTGCGGCGTCATTGAGTTATGTGTTTTCTGAAAACTTGACAAATAAACCGTCTTGGCTCGATTATGGCAAATTGAGAGTTGCTTATGCGGGAAGCGCTAGCGGAACCTCTCCTTACCAGACCACTTACATTTTTGATTCAGGCACGTTCGGCGGTCAGTCAACTAGAAAGATCCCTGAAAAACTGCTTCCGCTGGATTTACTCAAACCACAACGTTCGAATTCCTATGAGTTAGGTACCGACCTGAGTTTCCTTCAAAACAAATTTGGGCTGACGTTTACATTCTATCAAGTAAACTCAACCTCACAGATTATAGACCTCAATGTTGCTCCTTCCTCCGGCGTAAAAAGCGTTCGAACAAACTCTGGCGAGCTCTTAAATCGAGGATTTGAATTCACAGTACGGGCCACCCCAATCAGATCTGACAATTTTTCTTGGGACTTAACATTGAACGGCGCACATAACAACAACAAACTCATCAACTTAGCCACAGGCATTGATGAATACTACTTGGATGAGATGTTCGGCAACAACGGAGTAACCATGAAAGTTAAAGCAGGTGACGAATACGGCACAATCTACGGGCATGATTTTACCTACAAAGATGGCCAACGTGTCGTAGAACGCGTATTAGATGGCAACGGCAATATCGCCGGAACCCGTTATGTGGTGACGTCCGAGCAAGTTGCAATTGGCAATGCAACACCCAAGTTAACGGGAGGACTTGGAACCAACCTCCGCTACAAAAACTTCTCGTTATACGGCTTGCTCGATTTTAAATGGGGTGGAGATATTTGGAGCGGAAGCTACTCGACAGCTATGGGCAACGGCTTAGCGCCAGCAACATTATATGAAAGGGAAGGAAACGGGCTTCCGTACACCTATCCAGACGGAACAACAGCAAATCATGGCGTCGTCCTCGATGGTGTGTTTGTGGATGGAGAAACTGGTGAAGTCGTTGGCGAAAACACTGATGTAGTTCATTACATGTGGAAATACGCCGGCTCCTACGCAGCATGGTCTAGTATCAACATGCCGAGGAGCTTAGCTGTACTAGAAAATTCTTGGCTCAAGCTGCGGGAAATCCGATTATCGTACCAAGTCCCTCCTTCTGTTATCAAGAATACTAAATTTATACAAGGATTGAATCTATCGCTGATAGGCCGCGATCTATTTTACTTGTACACCAGTTTACCTGATCAATTAAATCCCGAAGCGATAAACGGCATCGGAAATGCACAAGGCATTGAGTTTGGTGCTTTACCCAGTGTACGTTCGTTTGGTTTCAGCGTCAGTGCATCGTTCTAAATTATAGTGTCATGAAAAAGGTAATAACAAAATATACTACATATCTCCTTCTCGGCTGCATCATATCGGCCATTTCATCTTCCTGCACTAAGGATTTTGAAGAAATCAATAAACCATGGAAGGAAGACCAGGCAGCTAATATTAATAATATGTTCAATGGCGTTGTTGCCAGCCTCGAACTAACGTGGAATGAACAAAGTGTAGCAAACTCATGGATCTATCCGATCACACAATTAGCGACTGTCGTTGGTTCTTCGGGCTACCGGATGGAGGCTGCGAGTAATGATTTATGGAATAATTACTATCGAACTTTAATCAGTATTCGGAAAATTGAAAAAGATATCGACGCGTCACCGGATGTAGCAAAGTTGCAACATATAAAGAGTATGCTTACAATCTTAAAAGCATACAAAACATTCAAAATAACCGATATTTTCGGCGATATTCCCTTTTCCGAGGCCGGACGAGCTGACGAAGGGAGTAGCTACTATGCCGTAAAATTTGATAAGCAAGAAGAGATCTATACCATGCTGCTAACAGCGCTGAAAGAATCCGTTGCCACATTGTCGACAGGCGGCGACCAAATCAGTTTGGGTTCATCTCAAACATTATTTAACAACGACATCGCTATGTGGCGTAAATTCGGGAACTCTCTCCGACTACGTTATGCAATGCGCATAAGTGAAGTAAACCCATCACTGGCAAGCGAGCATATCCAAGAGGCACTCACACTCCCGCTATTGGAAAACACTGAACATGTTGGCGTCTCACCGGCTGCACAAGGTTTCACTGGCGAAGGCAGGGAATGGTCGTTCAACTCCGGTTTGTATCTTCGTATGGGATCTACCGCTTGGCAACTGATGAGCGACAACAATGACACTGACGGAAGCGGAATATTCGATCAACGCGCCCGAATTTTCTTCGAGACCAACGTAAACAATCAGTGGATTCCCAAAGAGCAAAACTTAAGTGCTTCAGATGGTGGTGAGCCTTACAATGTTAGGCGAGACGACAACTGGAACAACAAGGGGGCGGGCAATTTACTATCAAACTTCAACTACTATTTCGGGCGAGACAAAAATATACCCGAGCTGATTATAACTGCCGCCGAGGTATACTTCCTGAAAGCGGAAGCGGCAGTGCGCGGTATCGGAGGAACTGCTAACATGGCCAATGCCAAAACCAACTACGATGCCGGCGTCCGCTCTTCGGTCAATTTTTGGACAACCATGGCGATGAACAGTAACGTGTGGGTAGTGAATAAACCTTCGGCCCTACCTACCACCGAACAGCTCTCCTGGATAACAACAAATCCCAAAGTAGCCTTCTCGACCGACCTTTCTGAATCTGCAGCATTATCATTGATTTATGCACAAGCATGGCTTGATCTGTTCAGACAGCCTTATGAAGCATGGGCATTGCAACGAAGAACCGACCAAACCCCCAAATCTGAGATATCAGATAACCTATGGCAGAATGAATATGGCAATTACCTGCGTCTTAACTACGCCGATGCAGAGTATCAATACAACCGCGACAATGTTAGCGCTATAACGGGAGATAAATCCGCCCAAGACTGGATGGCGACCCGTGTATGGTGGGACGTAAATTAGTCTGCGGCATAAGCCGGGTATCGAACGGGCAGGAGGAATATCGTATTCTTCCTGCCAGTTTTTTTAAGATCGATGTTTCGGAATCTATGCGAAGCGCAGGTCTTGCCAACGCGTAAACTACTCATTAGGTACTCCTTCGTCCAAAACACAAATAATATTAAGGTTTTTCTCACGTCAAGTCAGGCCCCTATTTATGTATCCGTGATTGTAGACCCCCTGTTTTCTCCGGGATTTCATGTTGATTAATATGGACAGTATGTTGATTGTGAATTATTGCATTGGCCGCAAATTACCTAATGAATAGCAATAGACTGCTCTCAAGTAAACGAAACCCCACCCTCATCCTGCTGAAAAGCGGATCAAGGGCCGTTATGAACCACACCCTATCCAAATATATAATTTTATCTGAAAATCAGATAATTAAAATGTCTTAATATTTTTTTTTAAAAAGTTTTTCAACAGAACACATCTTTTTATTAAGTTTGTACTGATAAATATTATTAAGGTACTTAGCCCTGATAGTTAACCAATTTGAAACCTCCCATCAAATTTGAGTGGCAGGTGAATTAACGTTAAAAAAAGTAATTTATGAAGCGGCAAATATGATATTGCTAACTGCCCAACTTATATAATTGACAAGTGCAACATTAAACACCCGAAAATATCATTTAAAAACAAAAGTATGGAAATTAAACTTTTACAAAAACGATGTGCCACCATGTTGTTTACTTGGTGCATTGCTATTGCATCTTTTGCTCAAGGAACCTTAACCGGTACCGTTACAGACGGCACTCAACCGCTCCCTGGCGTCAGTGTCACGGTAAAAGGCACTAACCGCGGAACGGCCACAAATGGGGAAGGTAAATTCACGATAAGTGCCGCAACAGGTGAAATTATTTTGTTTAGCATGATTGGCTACACCTCAAAAGAGGTCGAGATCGTTTCTCAACGAAACATCGATGTCGTTTTGGAATTGGCCACGGGAAATCTCGAAGAAGTAGTTGTCACCGGGCTTGGTGAGTCTAGGGAACGACGACAGCTTGGATATTCGATGACACAAATTTCAGGCGAGGACATTGCCAAGACAAATGCCATTAATCCAATCGCGGCCTTGCAAGGGATGGTTCCAGGAATGCAGGTCAACGTCGGCACTGGTGGACCTCAAGCCACTCCCCGATTTCTCATCAGAGGAGCTGGTTCATTGGACCCTTATGGAAATACACCACTCATCGTAGTGGATGGAATCATAATGGATGATGATGTAGTTCTTCCAAATCGAGGCAGCGAGCAAGATTTTGGTAATATTCTGAAAAATTTCAACTTGGATGACATTGAATCCATATCAGTGCTTAACGGTGGTTCAGTAACTGCACTGTATGGGAGCCGAGCCAGTAATGGCGTGATATTAATTACGACAAAAAAGGGGTACTCCCAAAGGGGAATTGGCGTGTCGTTCACCCATACCCAAGGATTTGACGATCCCTATGCCACCGTGGACTTTCAAGACAAATATGGAACGGGCCAACTCCCGACTCAAACGTATCAAACCGACAACGAAGGCATTGAAATACTCCCCAGCAATCTCTTCGGCTGGAGTTTTGGCCCTGCTTTTGACGGCCGTAGAATTAAAGATCCTGCTGGTCATGAAATGCTATTTCAGCCCAACAATGACATCTTGGATCTATACGAAACCGGCCGTTACGTTAATTCCAACCTTGCGCTTTCAGGTGGAAACGAGCAAACTACCTTCCGGGTCTCGTATTCAAATTCCTATTCCAAAGGTGTCATTCCTAAAAATCGATTTGACAGAAATAGTATTGCGCTGCGCGCAACTCACCGGATCCGTAATGCAGTAATTCTTGACGCCGGTGCAACTTATGTTGGCAGTGACAGCTTTAATCCAAATCGCTCCGGCGGTGGCAACAACCTGATGTATGGGTTGACTTGGGGCATGCCCCGCGAATATGATTTATTGTATTGGAAAGATCAGTACCTTGATCCGGTAAATGGGGGGACAAGTGATCTCGACCCAACGGCTTCGCAGGGGGTGTTCTTTACCCTATATGAGCAGCAACAAAGGCAAAAGGAGGAGAATTTTAGAGGTAGCATCAATGCGCGAATCAACTTTACAGATTGGATTCAGCTCGAAAACAACTTCAGCGTTAATTTGCTGACGGTGGGAAATGAGCAAAAAAACCGGGGGCAGAACGATGGATTTAATGGAGGAAGCTATAGTACAGATCAATTCCGCATATTGCAAAGCCGCTATCGAAGCAATCTAAACCTAACCAAAAAATACGGAGATTACGAAGTATTGATTCAAGGCGGTGCGGAATTAAACCGCTCAGAAGCAAAGGGACTTAATGCATGGACAAATGGCATGCGTATCCCCGATATCTTTAGGCTGTCAAACTCAACGAATGCTATTGGTTTCTCAGAAAGAAAGCCTTCTATTGCTCAAAGCTTCTCTCTTTTCTTTCAAGGAGCATTAACCTATAAAAATTGGCTCACGCTCAACCTTTATGGTCGCAATGATTGGGATTCAACCTTGTTATATCCAGATGCAAGCGGAACTTATCAATATTTCTATCCGGGCATGGACCTTGCTTGGACTTTCCATGAAGCGCTTCGCCTACCTTCAACGGTATTTGATTTCGCAAAATTACGTTTCTCCTATAACCAAGTTGGAAAGGGAACCGATCCTTATCGCGCAATGACCGGCTATTATTTACCTCAAGGCAATTATATAAGTGCCGAACACGGAGAAATTACGCGCTACGGGTTTGATTCGAATAATCTGGGAAATAGGAATCTTGTTCCTGAGCGAAGCTCAACCTGGGAAGCGGGTACCGAAATGAAATTGCTCCGTAATCGCCTAGGTCTCGATTTTACATTCTATCAAAAAAACACAAAAGACCAAATTATTAATTTACCAGTTGCGCAGGAATCTGGTGTCAGCAACGCTTTAATTAACAGTGGACATATTCGAAACCAGGGTATCGAAGCCCGCCTCTACGGCACTCCCATAGAGAAGAATTACTTTTCTTGGAATGTCGCGTTAAATTATACGCGTAATCGAAGTAAAATTATTGATCTGGCTCCGGGAGTTACCGTCGCAGGGTTGGAAGGTGATGATGGCATCCGGGCCATCGCAGAAATCGGCGGAGAGTATGGCATCATGGTGGCACCTTATGGGCATGCAAGGTTTCAAGCACGTGACACAGAGGGAAACCCTATCGACCATCCGAGCAATGGCAAATTTGTCATGTCACCAACCGCAACAGGCGCCTATTACCTCCGATCTCAAAACTATGCACACGGATTAGAACGTGAAGTTAAAATCGGATCAACAATGCCTAAATTCCTAGGCAGCTTGGTTAATACATTTAATTATAAAAACTTTGCATTAAGCTTTATGCTTGATGCAAAATTTGGTGGATATGTTTGGTCACCAACCTACCATTATGGTTCTCAAACGGGCCAAATAGCCAGTACATTATGGGGAAGAAAGGGAGAAGAAGGGGGCATAAGTTTTACCGACGCTAACGGAAATGAGGCTTGGGGACTTATTCCTGATGGAGTTTTCGCTCAGGGAACGATAATAAATGGACAAGATGTTAGCGGGTTAACCTATCAGGAAACGGTCGACTTGGGATTAAAAAACCCGATGCCAACCTGGGCCTTTTATAACAATTCATTTAATTGGGCAAACGGAATCCGTGAGAGGGCTGCATTTGAATCGTCTTGGGTGATGGTAAGAGATGTCTCCGTAAGTTATGACCTGCCACGGGAAACGGCCGCTAGAATAAAATTAAACAATCTGCGGTTGACATTAACAGGAAGGAATCTAGGCTATTTATATAACAACCTGCCCGATAATATTAATCCGGAAGACCTTCGTACAACCGGCGCTACTGCGGCATTCCTTGGTGGTGGTACTCCGCTCATCCGGAATTTTGCAATCACGGTAAACACTAATTTTTAACCGTTAAAAAGTTTGAAAGCTATGAAACCAACTTTAAAATATAAAACTCCCCTGCTCCTTGTCGCATTATTTTTTATTGCTGCGTGTAGCAGGAAAGATTTCGCAGAGTACAACACCGATCCAGATGCGGTCGTCGATATCACACTGCAACCGCTTTTTGCCCGGGCGATAACCTATGTGCATGATAATGATTTCGAAGCATTCTATGATAATTACAATTTTATCCCGAGATGGTCTAGAGCATTTCTCCAACGGACGGGCAACGGTATCACGGTTTCCGAATCAGCCGCAAACACCAATAATCGGTATGGCCGGTTCTATAGTGGTGTCGGGCCATTGCTGATAGATATCCAACAAATTGTCGATAAAATGCCTGAAGAAGAAAGAGCACGCTACATCTATATGCGCACTATTCCCACTATTCTGAAAGTGTATTATGCATGGTATGTTTCTGATGTAAATGGTAGCCTCGCGTACACGGAAGCATTTGGAGCACGTTATGGAGGTACACTCACGCCTAAGTATGAGACCCAAAGTGAGTTGTATGCTATTTTTGATCAAGAATTGAAGGAGGCTGTCAATATTCTTAAAACGCCCCAACCGGTCGAACAATTCAGCTATGAAAACAGCGACCTCTATTTCCAAGGCGACATTGGCAAATGGGTGAAAGCAGCAAACTCGCTCCGTATGGCAATTGCACTGCGTCTTTCTAAAAGAGATCCGCAACGCATGGCGAACATTGTACAGGAAGTACTTGCTGACGATGGTGGCGTAATCAACAATGCAGAAGAAGAATGGGTATTTTATCCAGGCGCACAGTTTACCGGAGGCGGCAACTGGAACATTACCGGAAACGGCAGAGCTTTTGTTGGTGATCATGACGTAGTGGACTACATGTGGAATAATCAAGACCCTCGCCTCCGTTTTTTCTTCGTGAAAAATATGTGGAGTGAAGAAAATTTCGAAATTGCCAAGCAACAAGGCATTATACCGGCAAATGCGACATTTGACAACAGAAGATATTACGGCCAATATTCCAGCCCATCTTCCGCAGAAGAGCCTTCTAAATCCCGTTTTTTCAATCCGTTGCAAATCGAAAACGGTGAAGAAGAAATTACGCTTGACACCGTATCTCGTATCCAAGATCGTCTTTTCCAACCGGAAAATAATGGAGGTACCGGACTTGGCACTATGCCAGTAATCACCTATGCGGACGTTTGTTTTATGCGAGCGGAGCTAGCCCAAAGAGGAGTGACTAGCGAAAATGCAGAAGAATGGTATTATAAGGGAATAGAGGCTTCTTTACAGTTTTATGACGACGCAGCTAACCGAGCAATGGTATACGACTATTCACCATTAACCGTGGAAGAAGTTGCCAAATTCAAAAGTCAGTCAGATATCGCGTTTGACCCAGCAAAAGGCCTCGAACAAATTATCATGCAGGCTTACTTGAATTTTTTCAGAAATTACAACGAGGCTTGGGCCATCGTGAAAAGAACGGGAATGCCTAATGCGAACACTGCCATTGCCTTTGAACCTTGGTATGTCGACAATCAGCCAATTCAAATGCCTCGACGCTTTGTCATCAGTTATCCGTTAGCCGGTGACTACAATTATCAAAACCGGTTTGACGCAGTAGAAGAAATGCGGAAGGATCCAGATTTTGGCGAACCGACCAGTATACTTGGACGAGTCTGGTGGGACAAATCTGAGTGATAAAACTTAGTTACATTAACTCAATCTGCCCGCATCATGGCGGCCAGATTGAGTTTTTGATCTTAGAAGATGCAATAAAAGGAAAATATTCAAATGGAGATCATAAAAAATTGTCACCTGATTATCTTTTCAGCTCTTTCTAGCATACTAATATGGATGTCTATGTCGCAAATCGCAAGGTCGCAATCCTTGTCAATAGCTGGTCTTACACTTACAGACGTCCAAACTGGTAATTCATTTCTCCTTTCAAGCGGCACCGATTCAGCAACTGTTTTTGTGTTTTTATCACCTGAATGCCCTTTATGCCAATCGTACACCAAAACAATTAGGGAGCTATCTACAAAATACCGCAACCGAGTTCGATTTATTGGTGTTTTTCCTGGCAATTCCTATTCCCGCGAAAAAATAACATCTTTTGTCTCCAGATATCAATTACAAATACCCGCGTTTTTGGACGCTGATTTTTCGACCGCAAATGCCATGAATGTAAGCGTTACGCCTACTGTCGTTTTTGTTAAACAGTCCAAACTAGTGTATTTCGGAGCAATTGACAATTGGGCATCTGGTCTCGGGAAAAAACGCAACTTGATTACGGAGCATTATCTTGCCGATGCGATCGCTCAAAGCCTTTCGCATCAAATCGTTACCGTAGTTCGTACCGAGCCGATAGGTTGTGGTCTTAACATGTATTGAAATGCTTTTTGTTCGGCTATTTTGCTTTCTGCTACTTACAAGTCAAATCCAAGCGCAGACTTATTACCAAGACGTAAAACCGATCATCACCGCTAAGTGCATTTCCTGTCATCGATCTGGCGAAGCAGCCCCATTTACGCTCACCTCTTTTGAAGATGTGGCCAAACGCGCTAACTTCATCAAAAAAGTGGTACAAACACGTTACATGCCTCCATGGCAAGCCGACAATGGATATGTGCATTTTGCAAATGACAGGTCATTGACGTCCAAAGAAATCGAAACAATTGTTAAGTGGGTCGACAAAGGGGCAAAAGAAGGAAAGAAAACAAACGAAACTCAAATACAAGAAGTGTACAGCCTGACTGCCTACGGCCGTTCACCAGACCTTACTTTTACAACGCGAGATACGTTTGTTGTCAAAGGAAACAACACCGAACGTTTTGTGGAGTTTAAAATACCGTTCGAATTGGACAAACCGTGTAATGTGGAAGCAGTGGAGTTCTTTAGCAACAACAAACGCCTCATACACCATGTAAATTATGCAGTGCAAATGATTGCTGACTCAACCATAGATATTCATCAAGCACCCTCGTTTGCAAATTATACCGATGGTGGGAAACTGTACAATGACCCTTACAGAATCTTCAAAAAGGACCTAGCCTACTATGGAGGATGGATCCCCGGCAGTTCGTTTGAAACATATCCGTCGAATGTGGGATGGATTATGCCTAAACGTGGCGTAATCCTCATGACGATCCACTTTTCACCGACACCGATCGACGAGGCTTCAATTAATGGTATCAATCTCTTCTTCACCGATAAACCGATTGAACGCGAAGTAACGGTTGTTAGCTTTGGATCTGGTGGGTTGGGTGAAAATGATATCCGTCCCTCGTTTTTTATGATCCCTGCCAACAAGATATCCGAGTACTCCCTTAAATTCACTAATCCAAAGGAAGACTTATCTTTGCTCTATATCTGGCCACACATGCATTATATCGGCAAATCATTCAAAGCCTATTATACAACTGCGCAAGACACCGTACCTTTAGTAAATATCCCAAATTGGGACTACCGATGGCAGGAAATGTATAGATATAAGACCTTTATGAAAATCCCAAAAGGATCTACCATCCATATGGAATGCTCCTATGACAATACCGCAGACAATCCGTTCAATCCGTTCAGTCCACCACAGCCTATTTTTTCTTATTCGAATATGAAGTCTGATCAGGAAATGATGACACTTTTGTTGATATACGTCCCGTACAGGAAAAACGACGAATTTTTAACCACCAACAATTCCCAATAATCATGCGAATAGACTATCCCAATTTTCATCGAGCTATTAGCCTCTTTTTACTCTCCTGCATCCCGTATATAGCTGTATCCCAACACCACAACGTCTCTGCGGGCTACCTCCCTCCTTCCGATCCCCTGGTGCAACAGAATCTCTCCGAGTGGCAGGACCTCAAATTCGGGCTTTTCATGCATTGGGGTACCTACAGCCAATGGGGTATCGTGGAAAGCTGGAGCCTCTGCCCGGAAGATGAAGGGTGGACGGTACGGCGCGGCCCACACGCCCAAAATTATTTTGACTACGTAAAAGCCTACGAAAACCTACAGACGACGTTCAATCCCACGCAATTCGATCCCAAAAAATGGGCCGATGCGGCTAAACAGGCCGGCATGAAATACGTCGTTTTCACCACCAAACACCACGATGGTTTTGCCATGTTTGACACCCAGCAGAGCGATTACAAAATCACCGACCCGAAAACGCCTTTCTCCAGTAATCCAAAAGCCAACGTAACCAAGGGCATTTTTGATGCGTTTCGCACTGACGGTTTCAAGATCGGAGCCTATTTCTCTAAACCCGACTGGCATTCCGACGACTACTGGTGGCCTTACTTTCCACCCAAAGATCGAAACGTAAATTACGATCCGACTAAATATCCCGAGCGGTGGGAAAACTTTAAAAACTTTACCTACAACCAGATCGAGGAACTGATGACCGATTATGGCAGGGTGGATATCCTGTGGCTGGATGGCGGTTGGGTTAGGCCTTTTGCCACCATTGACACGACGGTGGAATGGCAACGCACGATCAAAGTGGAACAGGATATCGATATGGCCCGCGTCGCAAAGATGGCCCGCAGTCATCAGCCCGGCCTTTTGATAGTGGATCGCACCGTGCCCGGTGCATATGAAAACTACGTGACTCCCGAACAGCAGGTCCCATCTGAACCGCTCGACATCCCCTGGGAAAGCTGCCTCACCTTGGGCAACTCTTGGAGTTATGTACCGAATGATTCCTATAAGCCTGCTCGGCAAGTCATACATACACTTATCAAAATCGTTTCCCGGGGGGGCAACTATCTCCTAAATATCGGCCCCGGACCCGATGGCGATTGGGCTCCGGATGCATACGATCGCCTGAAAGCCGTGGGCGAATGGATGGCACTCAATGGCGAAGGGATTTACAGTACCCGAACCGTCACCCCTGATGCGCAGGACCGCGTTTTTTATACCCAACATAAAGATGGCCGTAACAGCTACGCCTTTCTGCTTTCCGACGACGATAGTGACCTATTACAACTTCCCTCTACCCTCCAACTGACGCTACCCGGTGGCAAACCCGTAAAACAGGTCGAAATCCTCGGACTGGGTAAGGTACCTTTTAGAATGAAGGAGAAGATAGTGGAAATTGTTATCCCCAACAACAAGCGTAACCATGTCAATCTACGTTACGCTGCAGCCATCAAATTAAGCCATTAACATCAAATTTACCTGATTATGCCAACACCTTACTTCTATGCTAGAATCGCTTGGTTCGTCATTGCTGTTTGCTATACGTTTTCCGGGCTACACGCTCAAACGACTCATCTGTTTACAGATGGCCTTTATGTTCAAGTACCCGCGAACTACGGCCGTGAAGCCATTTATACCGATGTATTGTTATGGCATTATTATCAAGGCACCACACGCCCGCCTCAATCCGGACAGGCGCTCTTTGAACAGGATGGCGAGGAATCTCCGATTTGGGCACCTATCACAGCGGACACATCGGGCTTTTTTCGGCCCCAACCAGATGCCGGTGGAAACCTCAACAGCCCCAATAATCCCGCAGGCCCCGGACGGATAGACCGCCCAAGCAGCACTACGCAACCGGCCCAGCCACGTCGCGGGTGGGGGCCAAGCTACCTCTACCTCACCTATCAATCGCCCAAAACCCAAGTTGCCCTACTTAACATTCGAGGGAACAGCGCCGTATTGGTAAACGGTCAATTGCATACCGGCGATCCGTATCGGATGGGTTGGATGCACATACCTGTACAGTTGAAAAAGGGGGTGAACGAATTTTTCGTCCGCGGTTTGTTTGTAGCCGCAGCGCTCCAATTCCCTCAAAAACCGGTGTACCTGAATACCGACGACCTTACCCTTCCAGACATTGTGCAGGGGAAAGACAACAGCCGCTTGTTGGCGGGAGTTGTCGTTATCAATACCTCGTCAAAAACCTTACGCGGATTGACCATCAGCAGTACTATTCAGGGACAGGTCGCAGAAACCGCCCTACCCGACATCGCTCCGTACGGCACACGAAAAGTCGCCATCCCGATCAATGCCACGCGAGTGACCACAACCGGCGATATATCAAGCCAAATCAAGCTAAGTCAAAAAGGAAAAATGATCGATCAACAGGAGCTGTTACTGCGTAGCGTGCCCCCTGACGTGCCTTACCGGATAACCTTCGTAAGCGAAATCGACGGCAGCCTCCAATATTATGCTGTCAATCCTGCTACTGGAGGCGAGAAGCCGGGTAACGCTTTATTCTTTTCGGTACATGGCGCCGGTGTGGAGGCGATCGGGCAAGCCCAAGCTTACACCGCCAAAGATTGGGGCACGCTTATAGCCCCTACCAATCGCAGACCGCGGGGATTCAACTGGGAAGACTGGGGCCGTATCGACGCACTGGAGGTACTCGCATTGGCACGCAAAACGCTCCAGCCCGATACCCAACGCATTTACCTTACCGGACATTCCATGGGTGGCCACGGCACGTGGTTCCTTGGTGCTACCTATCCCGATAAATGGGCAGCCATTGCCCCCTGTGCCGGATACCCGACACTCAAGGGTTACGGTTCGGCCGATGGGCTGATACCCGAAAAGGGGCGAAATGAGATGGAGAATCTCTTGTTGCGTTCCAGCAACCAAAGTGACGTGATTGCGTACGCGTCGAATTATAAACCGCTGGGTGTATACATATTGCACGGCGATGCCGATCGCACCGTACCGGTCACGTACGCCCGTCAGATGCGCGCGATCCTGGGTGAATTTCACCCGGATTTCAACTATTATGAATACCCCAATGGCTCACATTGGTATAGCAATGAGAGCGTAGACTGGAAACCGCTGTTTGACTATTTTCGATGGCACCGTCGCAAGGCAGACACTGCCGTGCATACCATTGATTTTAAAACCGCTAATCCCGGCATCTCGGCTTCCTACTACTGGGCTACTGTCTATCAGCAGCAGGAACCTTTGAAATTTTCCCGGCTTATCCTATCCCGCAATATCGACCAAGGAACGATCACCGGCAAAACTGAGAACGTCCAGACCCTACAGCTGGATATCAGCGCGTTTCCTACTACGCAATCCATTCGCATCCAGCTGGATAGCCTGCCGGAGGTAATTCTGGAAAAACCGGCAGCTACTCCGTTCGTGTACCTCAAAAAACGAGGCAGCTATTGGCAAGTGGCTGAGCGGCCTTCGGCCGAAGAAAAAGGGCCTCACCGCAATGGGACCTTCAAGGAAGCCTTCAACCGTCGCATGGTATACGTATACGGCACACACGGCTCAGAACCGGAAAACCAATGGGCAATCGAAAAGGCAAGGTACGATGCGGAGGCCTGGTATTACCGCGGAAATGGTGCGTTCGATCTCATTGCTGATCGAGATTTTGATGCCATGGCTTATGCTGATCGAAACATCATCTTGATCGGCAACGCCAAAACAAATAGCGTGTGGAATACGGTACTGGCCGATTGCCCCATCGCGGTTAATCCCGGAACGATTCGGGTCGGCGGAAAACAATACGAGGGCGACGACCTTGGCGGGTATTTTATCTGGAGAAAGCCCGGCACCTCCACTGGGTCGATAGGTGTCATTACTGGCACTGGCCTCAAAGGGATGCAGGCGGCAACAGCTAACCAATACTTCGCCGGTGCCAGCGGCTTTCCGGATTACCTATTCTTCAAACTGGATATGTTGAAAAATGGCCCTGAAAGCGTTATTGAGGCTGGATTTTATACCAATCAATGGGAGGTAGCCCAATGAAAGTCTCCAATCCTTTTTTTCGCACGGGCATATTGGCCGTGCTCATATGCTACTCGTGCGTTGTGAGTATGGCTCAGCAGAAATCAACTAAAGCAACCACCCGTATGCTGGTGCAAAAAGCGCTGGCGGCTGCGCTGGAAGCCTATCGGCCAATGGCCGAACAACAATGGGTCCACAAACAAATCATTCACCCGGCAGACAGCGCAGTTCTCCGTTTTGAATACCGGATATTCGGCGATAAACCGGCCGATGGGCGCAGCCTCTACATCTCTCTGCACGGTGGCGGTAATGCGCCCGCCGAAGTGAACGACCGGCAATGGACCAACCAAATTTCGCTTTACAAGCCAAAGGAAGGGGTGTATGTGGCACCACGCGCCCCGACAAACACCTGGATGCTATGGCATGAAAACCACATCGATGCCCTATTTGACGAACTGATCAAAACAGCCATCGTGATGGAGGATGTAAACCCTAACAAGGTATATCTGCTGGGCTACTCGGCAGGGGGCGATGGGGTGTTCCAACTGGCACCGCGTATGGCCGATCGATGGGCCGCCGCTTCTATGATGGCCGGGCATCCTGGCGATGCGTCAATCCTCAATTTGCGTAACCTCCCGTTTGCCATCTTTATGGGCGGCAAGGATGCCGCATACAACCGCAATGGACTGGCAGCCGAATGGGGAAAGAAATTAGACAGTCTGCAACAAAGCGACTCACAGGGCTACCCACACTCGGTTAAGATTTACCCTGAAGATGGCCATTGGATGCAACGGAAAGACACCATTGCAATTGATTGGATGGCAGGCTACCATCGCAAACCTAATCCGAATAAGGTGATCTGGGTACAGGATGACCGGCTACACGATCGGTTTTATTGGCTGGGTGTACCGCAGGACAACGCTGCAACGGGAAAGACGTTAATTGCTTCGATCAACAAACAAACCATAACCATCGAACACAACGATTACGACACGTTTTACCTGTACTTAACGGACGGACTTGTTAATTTCAACAAACCGGTCAGGGTAATTTTCCAAGGAAAGCAGCTTTTTAAAGGGAAAGTCAAGCACAATCCACAGGTAATTACCGAAACAGCCGAACTACTGGACGAAGGGAAAGTGGCCGTTGGTAGACTTAACTATAGCAATGGGAAAATAATGCAGTAACACCACATTCTGCTTCCGTATGTTAGGCTGCGGCCGAAATCACCATTCGCAACTACGCAGTAGATCCATTCCGGATTGGAAAAAAAGAGAACTCCTGTGCCAAAAATAAGGTATATAGGAAATTTTTAAGGAGGCTACAGCAGTATATTTGGCGCTATTGGTAAATCAAAATTAAGCAGAAATTTATGAAGATCATCAGTAGCTTTATGGCCGTATTCCTTTTTCTAATCCCTTGCCTGGCCTGTGAACGGAGCGATTCCACTGCTACAAAATCACGAGAAGAGGTTCCCTCAACACCGGAAGAACCGGCAGCCGAGGTCACAACTCCTATTCTGGGCGAAGACGGCCAATATCGGATTGAATGGAAAGGGATTACCTGGCTCGTCAAACACGCAACCAACCGGGATGAGCCGAGGGGGCCGGGCGAGAATATTTGGGACAGCCAGAATGTATGGGTGGATAACCAGGATAGGCTGCACCTGAAAATCACCCGGCAGCCGGATGGCCGTTACTTGTGTGCGGAATTACGGAGCGAGAACGCGTATCAGTACGGTACGTACACCTGGAAAGTCGACAGTGATCTCAGCGGAATACAGAAAGACGTGATCTTTGGCCTGTTCCAATATGGAGGAACGGATTACATCAATGAAATTGACTTCGAATTTACACGCTGGAATAATGCTTCCGCCAACTGGTGCAATTATACTGTATACCGAAGCCGGATAACGACTTCAAACCCGGAGATAAATTATGCACACATCGATTATTCCGAACCCCTGGAAGGAACGTACACCACCCACACGTATACGCGGGAGGCCGACAAAATAACGTTCAAAAGCTACCACGGTCATGGCACGACCTCGTCTTTTACCAATCTACCAGGCGGTGCTGCGGGATGGGTGTTTGACGAACCGGATAATGTTCCGACGAAAGCCATGCCGGTCTATATACAGCTATGGACGAAATATAAAAACGTCGGAAACTACGCACTTAACAGTCCGAGCGTGGAGGTCGTCGTAAACGATTTCACGTTTGTCCCATAATCCAAACTTAGCTATATTGCATACCTGGCAAATTTAGCCGGTTTGTATATATCCGATATGAATAGGATTTTGTTCCGTTGCTGCCTCGTATGGGTCTGCTTAAGCAGCTGCACGTTCGCTTGGGCGCAATGGGATTATTTGAAATTCAAACAGCTGAAGACCTCTGACGGCCTTTCTCAAAACACCATCCAGACCATCTTTGAAGACGACCTGGGCTTTCTCTGGTTCGGCACGCAGGATGGAATCAACAAGTACGACAGCTATCAATTCCATATTATCCGAAAAGCACCGGACAGTGAGCATACACTGCAATCTAACGATATCAAATCCATTGTTCAGGATAGAGACAAACAGCTATGGATTGCCACTTCCGATTCGGAATGTCCCAACATCTTCGACCCGGTCACCCGGCAAATCAAGCGGGCCGACATTTATCTGACCGGTAACGACACGGATCTGTCCAACGTCATTTCGTTTTCAACCACCCGGGAAGGCAATGTGCTTCTTTGCAGCCGGTTATCCGGATTGTTAATTTACGATCACCAACGAAAAAAGATTACCAGCACGGAAGTCGATTTTCCGGTCACCTGCACCGAACAGGATCCTCAGGGAAATTTGTGGGTAGGCACTTACCAGCATGGCGTGGTCGTTACCGACCGGAACGGCCGTATACGCCATAGATACGACGCACTCAGCGATGGACCCATCACAGACATTCACGTCGATCAGTCGGGGCGGGTCTGGGCAAGTTCAGCGGCGTCTGGTATATACTATTACGATGCCGTCAATGACCGTTTTAGCAACGCCCATCTTGGTTTCGCCGGAAAACTCGTCGGACAGACCAAGGTTTTATGCATCGGTGAGGACATCGATGGACAGATTTGGTGCGGAACCGAAAACGAAGGGTTACATATCCTGAATCTGCAACAGCAGCGCTGCATCAATTACCGGCCGGATAAGCAGGATGCCCAAAGCATTGCAAGCAATTCGATCAATTGCATCCGGCGGGATCGGAAAGGAAACATGTGGATCGGAACGTCCGGTGCGGGCATATCGATGGTCAACATCGACGAAATCAACATTTTGCATTTCCGGAATACGGGTAATCCCCATAGCCTGAATAATAACATCATCAATTGCCTTTTTCAAGATACGAAAGGCAACATCTGGGTTGGCACGGATGGCGGTGGGCTGAACCGATTCGACAAGGCCGAAAATACGTTTTCCAACGGACGGGATATTCCGTTTCAACAGCCGGAGGCGGGGCGCTATGTCGTTTCGATTACTGAAAGTGACAAGGGCGAACTGTGGGTTGGCACCTGGGGAGAAGGAATCTATTGCTACCATCTTGGTAAAGGAGGCTCAAAACGGATAAATACGGCCAACACGCCGCAGTTGAGAAGCAACAACATTAACAGCATGTTGAAAGACCGGATCGGCCGGATTTGGATCGGCACCTATGGAGGTGGGGTAACGCGATATGATCCGTCTGAAGACCGGTTTCAACATTATGGAACGGGCAAAGGCAGCAATGACATCAATAGCAACCACATACTTTCCCTGTTCGAGTCGTCGGATGGGAAAATCTGGATGGGTACCGAAGGAAGTGGCATCGGCGTGTACGACACGGAAACAGGAACATTCGATGTAATCACAACCGATTCAGATCTGGCCGGCAGCCCGCTTTCCAACAATACCGTGAAAAGCTTCGCGGAAGACCGGCACGGTAACATGTGGATCGGGACCTCCTATGGACTTAACAAGTTGGATTATCTACGCAAGCGGAATGATGTGTATTTTACTTCCAATTCCGCTATCCAAAGTGACATTATCAATGCGATCGTAACGGATAATTACGGGCACATCTGGGCGGCGACCAACAAAGGCATTACGAAAATCGATGATCGCACACAGGCGATGGTCAACTACATGCCTTCGAACGGGCTGCAGGGCGATGAATTCAGACGTGTAAAGCTCGTGGATCGAGAAGGTAATCTCTATTTCGGTGGGGTCAATGGCTTGAACGTTATCAACAAATCCGGCGTCAAACCCCGAAATTACACGCCCTCTCTGGTGTTCACGAATTTTCAGCTAAGCAATGTTGACGTTCCTATCAGCACTCCTGAACACCTTACCCCCTTGCTTCAGGACATCAACTATACGGAAACCATCACGCTGGATTATACACAAGCCAATTTTTCACTCGAATTTGCATCGCTTAATTACGTGAATCCGGCTCAAAAAGCGTACGAATACAAGCTCGATGGAATGGATAAAAACTGGCTGCCATTGGGTGACAAAAACATCCTTTCGTTCAACAACCTTCCTCCCGGAAACTACAAGTTATTAGTCAGAGGAACCAATAACAACGGCAGCTGGTCGGATCATCCCGCCAATATCCAGATCGTAATTACACCGCCTTTCTGGTTGACGTGGTGGTTTAAAACCCTTGTGGTGGTTTTGGCCCTGATTGCCATCTTCTCCATTTATTACTACCGACTGAGAAATATCCGCCGGCAAAATACCTTACTGGAACGGAAAATCGCCGAGAAAACGACGCTGCTTTACAATGCCAATAACGAACTGCAGGCAACCAACCAAGAGATCAGGAACCAAAACACCACGCTTGCACACAAAAACGAAGAAATCAGTCAGCAGCAGCAAAAGATTATTGAGCAAAACAGCAAATTGGAAACGGTCATCAATGAACTGGAAACGAGCAATCAAATGAAGGACAAGTTTCTGTCTATTCTCGTACACGATCTGAAAAATCCTTTGTCCGCACTCACGGGGCTCACCGATTTACTGAAAGAAAACCTTCCGCATCTCTCCAGAAAAGAGATTGCTGCGTATATCGATGACCTGAGCCTGTCATCCAATTCGTTGAGCAACCTGGTCATCAACTTGCTGGAATGGGGAAAAACAAAGACCAACAAATTGCATTTTTCGCCGAAGTCGTTCAATCTGTATGACCTGATCCAAAAAAACATTTATCTTTTCAACCTACAACTCCAAGGCAAGCAGATACAGTGCAGTGTATCGGTGGATCCCGGAATCCAGTTATTCGCCGACTATCAGATGGTCAATACCATCATCCGGAATATTTTAAGCAACTCCATTAAGTACTCCCATATAGGCGGACGCGTAGGATTTGAATGCATCACCGATCACGAATACGTCCACATCAAAATCCGGGACAACGGGGTAGGCATGAACGATGCCCAAATCGAAAGCATCTTCCAGGACAAATCCGATTCAACCATCGGTACCAACGGCGAAACGGGCACGGGCCTGGGCTTCCAGATATGCCGGGAATTTATTAAGGCCCACAGCGGTGAATTATCCATACAAAGTGCCAAGAATAAAGGATCTGTTTTCACCATTTCCCTGCCGAACGTACAAGCTAAAGCGGTAAATCCGCAACGGGAACTGGCCCGCCCGTCTCCCACAGTGACCGAATCACTGCATAAGTTTGCCCGTGTACGCATCTTGGTAGTCGATGACAACCAAAGCATCCGGTCGCTGCTTCGTCACATCCTGGAAAACTATTTCGAAGTGGAAGAAGCCGGCGACGGACAAGGAGGGCTGGATATCGCCCGAAAGACGCAGCCGGATTTGATTATTACCGATTTGATTATGCCCGGTGTCGATGGACTGTCGTTGACAAAGTCGATAAAAAGCGATATCACGACGTCACATATCCCGGTATTATTGTTAACCAGCGAAGATCAGGAAGCCAGCCAGCTTTTGGGTTACAAAGCAGGTGCGGATATATACCTCACGAAACCAATTCACGCCGATCTGTTACTCGCCGTAATCGGCAATTTTTTGAACAGGCCCAAGCCAACGCCAAAAGACCTGATCGAAGAAACCACGCCCGTAGTCGCGGAATTGGGATTGTCCGAACTCGATAAGGCATTCATGGAAGAGGTACGGGATTTTGTGGTGACACATATGGCGGAATATGACCTTGACTACAAAAGTCTATGCCGCCAATTCGGGATGAGCCGCTCTGTCCTCTACGCAAAATTCAAGGCCATTACCGGCAAGGGGGTACACGATTACATTAAATCCATCCGTTTGGCCGAAGCGGAGAGATTACTGCACGAGGGCAAATTAAATGTTAGCCAGATCGCCTATTCGGTGGGATTCAATTCGGTATCTTACTTTTCCAAATCGTTTTCGAAACAGATGAACGTTTCACCAAAGGCCTATCAGAAAAACACGAAATAAATGATCAAAAAAAGGATGATATGGCTTTTTGGATTGTCGGGATCCGGCAAAACGACGCTATCCCGACTGCTTGCCGAGAAATTGGAAAGCCTGGGGCGGACGGTCATACGCCTGGACGGAGATGAATTAAGGGCCGGCTTGAATGCTGATCTGGGATTTTCAAACGAAGACCGGGCAGAGAACATACGGCGTGCCAGCCACCTGGCTAAACTATTGGTGAAGCGTAACATCGTCTGCATTGGTAGCTTTATCACCCCCTTGGATGTCCATCGGCAAGTGGTATCCCGCATCCTTGGCGAGGAACTGCTACTTGTGTATTTGGACTGTCCGGCTGATGAATGCGAACGCCGGGACGTAAAAGGCCTTTATCGCAAAGCCCGGAAACACCTTATATCCGAATTCACCGGTGTATCCGCTTCCTTTGAGTTACCTCCACCTACGATTTTATCCATCGACACCAAGCGTTACACGCCCGAAGAAAGCGTGGAAATTCTATGGCGCAGGTTGGCGGAGTAACACACGAAGCTCCCATTTACCAAACTGCGTTTGTTGTATACAAATGCACTGCCGTCCGGTTGGGTCATCCGGGCACCGCTGGCAACGGCAATGGCATGCCCCGCCGCCGTATCCCACTCCATGGTAGGGCCGTGTCGGTAATATACCTGGGCTTTCCCCTCCGCAATCAGGCAAAATTTCAATGAGCTCCCGATGCTAACTACCTTCTTAACGCCGATGGAAGCAAAAAAAGCTTCTTCTTCCACGGTTTTGTGCGACTTACTACCCACGGCGACCGGCTGACCGCCTCCGCCCGCCTCAATACGCCGGGTACTTCCCCCGGTTGTTTTAAAACTGCCTTGGCCTTTTGCACCATAATACAACACGCCGGTTACCGGCACGTAGATTACGCCGAAAACAGGTTCATTCCCGGCGATCAGCGCGATGTTAACCGTAAATTCCCCGTTTCGGGAAATAAACTCCTTCGTTCCATCCAACGGGTCGACGCACCAATAGCGGGCCATGTCCTTCCGGCTTTCGTAAGGAATATCTTTTCCCTCCTCCGATAAGATAGGGATGGTCGGGAAGAGGTCTCTCAACCCGTCGTTGATGATCTGATGAGACAACGTGTCTGCACGTGTAAGGGGTGAGTGATCATCCTTCCGCTGGACTTCCCAAGCATCAGTATCCGTATGATAGACGTCCAGGATGGCCTTTCCAGCCTTCCGCGCAATATCGGCCACGGCGATGAAGTCCTTTTCCTTATCCATAAACACTCAGCTCGGTTTCCTTAATGCGCCTAATCAGGTCAAGCTGCGGTTGCCTCTTTTTTTCATCGTCCCGATGGCCCCTGAATGCGCGCTTTAGCTCGTTATTCTTTGCATGAAAGGCTTCGACATCCTCAACCGTAAAACGGATTACGTCGGCCGATGAAGTAACAGGCTGATACCCCAACGCAACCAAGCTTTCAAAAGCCACGGATTCAAAAATGCGGATGTCGCTGGCGGACATCTCGCGCAGAAACTTATTGGCGTTATCCTGCATAACCGGCTTAGTCAGGTTGGTCCACATGGCACCACCTTCAGCGGTCCGCCGGGATTCGTCCGAAATATAGTAATGCAGCATGGCATCCTGAAAGTCGATTCCTAAAAATGCGCACAATTGCCGGATGGTTTGCTCAGGATGCTGGATTAACTGCTCGTAGTTCAGCACGAAGAACCGGTCGGTGGGTACCCGATCTCGCAGCCGTAGACACGCTTGCTGATCGGCGTGCCACTGCTTGGCGATGTGATAATTGTGCTTTTCACCGACAATGGCCTTTTGAAACGATAGCGCCACATCACGCCCATCACGGTAAAGGTAAATATATTTTAGATTGGGCGATACCTTTTCCAACGCATCGGAAAAGTACATATTGCCCATGCTCTTGCAACACCAATATCGGGCACCACATTGCATAGCCAGAAATTCGTAAATGTTCTTGTTCAATTCAAACAAACTGAATTGCCTGGCCATCCGATAGATGGCGTCTTTATCGAGGCGCACGCCCCAGTCGACCGGATTGACGTGGATATAATCCACCACATCCTCCACAAGGTGCCGGTAGGAAACGGCATCCAGCACACCGTAATAAGGTAACAACGGCACAAAATTGGCCAACACATGCGCAGGATGTGGGGACACCAGTTGGTCAGACTGGTTGAGAATCACCCGGAGCAGGTTGGAGCCCGACCGCTGGGTACCGATGATTTGTATGCCTTGTATCTCCATCGTTAAAAAATAAAGTCCATGATAAATCCCAAAAGAATCAAGTAAATCGGATGGAAGCGACCGAAAGATATCGCCGCCAATCCCGCTATTCCAAACAGGACGGCATCCCATGAAAAATGCGGCATAGCCAGCACCAACTGGACCCCTGCGGCCAAGATCATTCCGATGACAACCGGACGGATACCTTTGAACACCGCTTTAATACCTGTGTGCTGATAGTTAATGTATTGTGCAAGCACAATCATCAAGCTGGCTGAAGGGATAAAAATTGCCAAGGTAGCGAGCAAAGCGCCAAATACACCGGCAATTTTATAACCGATAAAGGTAACACTGACCAGGATGGGACCCGGTGTAATCTGCCCGAATGCGATGGCATCCACGTACTCTTTTACCGGAAGCCAGTGCAACTCATCAACCAGGATGGATTGCATATAAGGTATGATGACCATGCCCCCGCCAAACAGTGTTAAACTCATGCCGCTGAAAACCGACAACACCTGCCAGGGTCCATTGGGAATGAGCCGATACCCGCCCAATAGATATCCGACAAGAACCACAGTCAGCAGGATGATAACGCATATATGTATAGCAGACCGGGGGGCGGTCCGCGGCATAGGGGTTGCCGGTTCCACGTTCTTTCGATAGGTGACATAGCCTATCGCTGCACCCAATACGATCAAGGCCACCGAGCCGGCAAAGCCACGATACAGAAGGGTCGTTGCAAACGCCAATATACACAGCATCAATCCGGTTGCATCCTTGCCGATCTGCTTTTGATACAACGCCGTTCCGGTAGACAAGACCACCGCCGCAACCGCAAGCAGTACAAACCGGCCCGAACCTTGCGAGCCGAAGTGTCCGGCCGACTGATAGTACCAGACTGCAATCGCGATCATCAAAAGCGTCGGCGGGGCAGTAATTGCAACGAAAAAGGCAAGTGCCCCCAGCCAGCCATGCAGTCGGTATCCCAAATAGCACACCACATTAACGGCGAGCGGGCCGGGCAGAAGTGTTGCCAGGCTCATGCCGTTTAATACCTCTTCACTGCTCAACAGCTTTTTCTGGCTTACCAAATATTGTTCTACCATCACCACCAAGGCAGCATGGCCTCCAAAGGCCAACGCACCTACCTTGAAGATGCCCCAAGAGAGCCGCAGGAGCGAATCGGCGGCCGTTCGCCTCGTGTTGTGCGTTATTGACTGGCTATTCATGGTGCTGCGATTAAGGGAACTTCCTCTATACGGTAAGGATCGCCTCCTACACTGATTTTCCAAAGCAGGTTGCCCGCAACGTCAGAAAGCACGAACAGCCGGGGATCGGTTAAGCAAGTCAGCACTTTACGCTCACCCAACAGGGCCGAATTACCTTTTACCGACGAAAAAAACGTGGGTGGGTATGTGATTTCCATAGTACGCCGATACTGCCTATTGACCTCATCCAGTTTGAAAGACAGCGCCCTCGACTGTTTACGCGTAATCCCGTTATCCAACATCATCAACTCCCCACGGCGATTTATGTGGGCATAATGCTGGGCGAAGAACCGGTCGTCTTCCTGCATGGGAAAATCACCCCCCTCACCAAACTTCCACACCACGTCGCCGGTCTTCCGACTGATTTTCCAAACTTGGTTTAAATCCCGGAATGACATCAAAAAGAATCCATTTCCGTCATCATACAACGCGTTTCCATGCACGAGATCGCCTTTGTCCTTCAAGATGGTTGGATAGTGCAGCACGTCGAGGTGGTCCAGCACCGACCATTCCCAGATTTTGCGCCCCTCCGGATTGAACACCACAATTCCGTCGGCCTTAACTGTGTCTGTACGGCTTCCCCCCACGGAACTCAGGTCGAACACCTTCCAATCAAAGGTAAGGGCATAAATATTGCCCTCAGCATCTTTCCGGACTTCATGATGTACTCGCTTGTCCATATCTCCCTTGCCTACCTTAAAGTGTCGCACATATTCGCCTTTGAGGTTTACCTCCACGATTTCGTCGCCGCCCGACGATGGTATGTCTTCCGAACCGACAATGCAAAGCACGGTACGATCGGCTGTCCAGGAGGAAACTTTCACGCCTTTTGAAAACGGTTCATACCACACCATCTCCCCCAGTCCGTTGAGAATCACCGCAGCACCGGGTTCGGTAAGTATTTGCGTAAGGAAATACCTGCCTTGCATGTCCTCACGGATCGATTCGGCTACGGTGTCCAGCGTAAAATACGGCGTCGTGTGGTAAATGGACTTGGTTTCAATGGTATAGACGTTGCTCCAATCGACATCGGATCCCCGCTGTGCCATTACCTGATAAGCATACTGACGTTGGGGAAGTAAGTTGTACAGGATTACGGCGTGATCAAGCCGGTCGGCATAGGTATCCGACCATAACGTATCCCTGCCACCTTTCAACCAATATTTGATCTGCACCGACGAAGCCTTGTTTGTCGCGACGTTAACCCGAACGCGTAGCCGGTTATCGGGCAAGTAATGCAGCTCGATTCCGTTAATATTTAAGGGCTGCATGACGCGGTAAAGAACTATGGCACCGATAACCATCAGCACGGCAATAAGGATATAGACGGTGGCAGGAATCCGTTTCATCCGATTATTGTCTTACCCGGCCTTGGTTAATACTGACATCCAGCGATGTATTTGCCTGTATTTCCTGGATGGGATACGGAAAAAGGGCGTAGTTAACCGCATCCGAATACGTATTCTGGTCCCGTAACATCGGCCTCACCTTCTCTTTAAATTTCAGCAACGGATCAGCGCCGTTGGTCGTACTGCGCCCCCAACGGATTAAATCGTCCCGGCGGCGTCCTTCCATAAACAATTCCAATCCGCGTTCTTCAAAAATAAAATCACGCAAGGACTCTTTCGAAGGAAAATCGGACAACAGAATGGCTGACGCATTACTCCGTTCCCTCACTTCGTTGATCAACGATACCGATTCGTCATTCGGGCCGTTCAGTTCATTAAGCGCTTCGGCCCGCATCAGCAAGATATCCGAATAGCGGATGATGCTGACATTGTTGTACCCTGCATAATTATAGTTATTCACGTGAGGATATTTGAGGCCGAAGGTAAATTGCGCCTGAACGGTATCGGGCAAGCTTCCACCCTCTCCGCCAAATTCCTTCGGCAGCGTAATAATCTGTCCGTACAGCGCTTTATACGTACCCAACAACAATTTGCGCCGCTGGTCTTGTGGACTGAACTTCGCGTAGAACTCCCGATGAATCGGGAAATTACCCCAGCCGCGGTTGTAGTCCCAAGGCACGGACTGAATGCCGAAACTATTGGAAAGGATACCATAGGAACCGGGTTCGCTGGAAGATTTCATCACGAAGATAAATTCGTTATCCGACCGGTTCATATTATCAAACAAAGCAACGACACCTCCCTCGCCCGCACCGCGCAGGTCATATACACCATCGGTGATGATCTCGCCGCATTTATCTGCGGCTTTCTGCCACTCGCCCCGCCGCATATATAACCTTGCCAGCAAGCCCTGCGCTGCAGCTTTGGTAGCCCGGCCGTTTAATTCCACGGGATAACTACGCGGAAGATGGCCCTCGGCAAATTGCAGGTCAGCAATCATCTGATCTTCGATAACACCCTGTGCCACCAAAGGTGGATTCTCGTCCGCTTCCGTAAAATCAGCAGACGATTTAAGGTTGAGTGGTACGTCTCCCCAGAGCGATGTCGCGTCGTAATACGCAAGGGCGCGTAGGAACCGTACCTCCGCCAGGTGTTGCATTTGGACTTCCTCCGATTCCCCGTTACCTACATAGTCGATCTTTCCAATGAGGTATTCCGATTCGTTGGCTCGTGAAATCAACCGAAAGATGCTCGCCCATACATCGTTGATAATAGAGTTGCTGGCATCGTAAGTCAACTGGTCCAGTTGGATTCCCTGCCGGCTGTCGGGTTTCGTCGTGACGATGTCCGATGGGTATTCCGTCAATTGGTGCAGGTACCCTGCGTAATACCCGTTTCCACCGTTATCCCGGAGTGCTGCGTATACACCGCGCACTCCCTGCAAGCCGTTTTCCGGCTTGGTTAACGTAGTCTCATCAAAGACAGAATACGATTCTTCCTGCAAACCGTTCTCGCAGGAGATCGGTAGAAGTGAACCAAGCAGGAACATATATAAGGTTGGTTTTACGTAACGTTTCATTAGATTATAGTTTTTTTATCGCCTATTTGAACCTGCATTTCAACGCGTTTTTTGCGGCCGGCACTGACATGGCAGGTTTCATCACGATTCGATTTCTAAGTTAAAAGGTCAACCTCAGTCCAAAGATATACATTTTGGCGAGTGGATAGGCGTTGAAATCAAGGCCCCTTCCGACGTTTCTATTTTGTTGGTCGTTCGATACCAGGTTGCCGATTTCCGGATCCAACCCGGTATAAGGCGTCCAGGTATGAAGGTTTTGCGCATTGACATAGAGTTGCAGTTGGGATACCCGGATTTTTGACAACCAAGTTGCTGGAAGCCGGTAAGCCAGCGTCACGTTTTTCACCCGTAGGAAGTCTGAGCTTTCTACAAACCGGGAATTGACCCATCCGCCGTGGCTCGTGCCATAAAAGCCCCGCTGGGGTAATGTGCCGCCCGGATTGTCGGGCGTCCATGTTTCCGTTTCCGTCGAAGCCAGCACATTTCCGGTCGATAACGGGTCCATCATATCCAGTTTCTGCACATTCACCAGTTTGCCGCCGGCTTGGCCTTGTAACACGACCGTCAGGTCAATCCCTTTATAACTAAGGCTGTTGGTCATACCGAAAAACGAAGTGGGCACACCCGTACCCAACACCACACGGTCATCCGTGTTCAGGATTCCGTCGCCATTTACGTCAACGTATTTAGGATCGCCCGCTTCGGCATTGATATGCGTGGTCTCCAATGCCGGATCGCCCGGCTGGAGGATGCCCTCATAGAGATAACCATTGATGGAGCCGATGGGCTCCCCTACGCGGATAATGAACGGGTCTTCAAAATTGGCGGCACCGTCGGGTTTGACAGACCCCACATAGATGTCTGCATTGTTGTTACCTAGTTCGCGAACCCGGTTTCGGTTATGGGAATAGTTGACGGAAGTGCTCCATTCGAAACGATCGTTTCGGATGTTGACCGTCTGCAATGAAAATTCCCACCCCTTATTGGATACCGCTCCGGCATTGCCCGTTCGGAATAAGAATCCGGTTGATGGCGAAATGTTTCGGTCGAGCAACAAGTTATCGGTATACTTATCGTAATAATCGGCTACGAAAACAATCCGGTTATCGGCAAAACCCACGTCTACACCTAAATCCAACGCCTTTGTACTTTCCCATTTTAATTCCTGATTTGAAAGCCGGGTTATGGCAATCCCGTTGACGGTAGTCAGACCGTCTTCGGTGTATTTGGTGGAATTGTTACTTGCATAGGTCGCCAGCGAAATGCCCGGACTGACCCGGTCATTGCCTGTGAGGCCATAACTGGCGCGCAGTTTAGCTTGCGACAACCAGGTCACATCTTTAGCAAATTGCTCATTTTTCACATTCCATGCGGCAGCCACCGAAGGAAAGTATCCCAATTTATTGGACTTGCCGAATACCGAGGATCCGTCGATGCGATAGGTCGCCGTCAGACTGTAACGGCTATCATAATCGTAATCAACGCGACCAAACCAGCTGGCACGATTGGTACGGTTACGAGCCGAGTAACTGGTAAAATTCTGTGCGGTGCTCAAGTTATTATACCCCAGATTGTCACTGGCAAAATTTGTCGCGTTGGTTCCGTACTCAAAATACAGATACGTCTGGTAATTATACCCGGCCAATAGTCCGACGTTGTGTTTGTCAAAGGTACGGTTGTAACGGGCCGTGGGATTAAAGATCAGTTCTTTGGCATCGAACGAAACGATGGATCCCCTGCCTTTGGTGGCCGATGCATTGGGAACCGTGGAAGGCGCAAAATAAAATTGTTCCGTCTTATTGAGATCGGCACCGAAATCTGCCTGTAAAAACAGGTTTTGGACCGGTTCGTACTTCATCGAGAAATATCCATTTGTACGATAACTGGTGTTTTCCCGGTCTTCGGCTTCTACAAAGTGCAGCGGATTCTGCGCATCCAGCCGCGGGGGTACACCGGAATCAAATGTCGATGCCGGATTGGCGCTCATCACCTGCTTCAAAAAGCCATTGATGGTCGACGGAGCCAAAGGAAGATCGTTCTGGATTCCGTAATTTCCAAACACGCGGCCGGAAAGCGTAAACTGGTCGCTGACGTGGTGATCCACATTGATACGTGCACCGATTCTCCGGTATTTCGAGTGAACGACGACCCCTTCCTGCCCCAGGTAGTCGAAACTGGTATATACACCGGTTTTGTTGGTGCCGCCAATGAAACTGAGGGAATGATCATTGACGCGTCCTACCCGGAATACCTCGTTCTGCCAGTCGGTACCCAATATTCCCGATTGCAACGAATCCAAACGACCCGACGAATAAGGGGGCAGCTCTCCGTTTGCTTCGGACATTCGGTTGCGTCTTAACGCAAAATCATAGGGACCCAACAAGTCATAGCGATCGATGACACGTTGATATCCGACTGAACTGTTAACATTCAAATTACTCTTTTTGTCAGTCCCCTTTTTGGTGGTCACCAATACCACGCCATTTGCGCCCCGCGCACCGTAAATGGAGGTGGACGCAGCGTCTTTCAAGATGGTAATGGTTTCGATATCCTCGGGTTTGATGGTCATTCCGATTCCTTCGGACGCTGGGAATCCATCGATCACATACAGCGGCTCACTATCGGCGTTGATCGAGTTTGTCCCCCGGATACGGATAGACAGCCCGGCCCCCGGTGTTCCATTATTTTGGCTTACCTGCACTCCTGAGGCCCGTCCCTGGAGCATATTAGCCACCGAAATGGACGACTTATTCAGGTCTTCGACGTTCAGTGAAACGGCCGAACCCGCGAACAAGTTTCGGTCGCGCGTACCGTAGCCCACGACAACCACCTCATCGATGGTTTCCTGCGCAGCGGTGAGGGTAATGGTTAGTCCGGAGACAGACGTGCTTCCGGCCTGATGGGTCTGACGGGCGTATCCGACGCGCGAGAACACCAGCTGGCTATTGGATGGTGCGACAAGCGTAAACGTACCCGATTCCGTTGATTTGGTCAAGGTTGCACCGCCAGCGATTCCGATATTCACATCGCTGAGCACCGTACCATTCTCATCAATAACAGTACCTGATACATGGACTTGGTTTTGGGCGCTTACCAGGAGGGGAATTCCCAGGGCCCATAGCCACACCAGCAGGCCTGCCACATGAATAAACTTGGGTTTACAATTTACCATAGTGTTTTGTTAATTATACGTAGTACATTTGGAATTTAGGATATCATTGGTTTTACCAACAACATATCCACAAATTTACCGTCTTAACATCTACTTAAAATTCCTATAGTCCGTTTTTTTTGTCCATTCATCCGAATCTGAAGTCGGACTGCAGCCCAAGTTTTCAGGAATAGGGAAAAAAGGGTTTCGTTGCGGCCGATTAGTTTTGCTTCCCATATGAAAACGAACGCACCGATTATTTTGTTGGTTTGGGGGCTTCTTTGGTCCGCCTGCACGACAACAGGCCAACGCGCTCCGCAAGGTTTTACATACCACGTCGAAATCCGCCCGGACACCAACGGGCAACTCGCACCGGCTTATTACGTCAACTTGGATATTCCTGCATCACATGATTTAAACCAGAAAAACTGGAAGCTTTATTTTAACTCGTATAAAAATCCGCAGATTGACAGTACCGATGTTGGCAAGTTTACGATTACCCACGTCAATGGAGATTTAAACTACATTGAACCGACCGCCGTTTTCCATATGGATCGTAATCGGCTGCGCATCCCGATCAGACAGGCCCGACTGCGGAACATTTCCGATTTCCCGACCGGATTCTACCTGGTCTACAACGATCAACCGGACCAATACTTCCCGTTCACCAACGAAGACCCAGCGTATGACCGCCTGGTGGTGCCCGAGAACGCATTAGCAGAAGAAATCTACGAACGCAACGAGTGGTTGTCACCGCTAGCGACCCCGGATTTGGAAAACCAGCTATTACCCTCCCCAAGGGCTGCGAAGTCCAACGGACAGGCGTTTACGCTTTCCGACGGTTCATTGATCGTTGCCGATAATCCCTTTGCGGGACAGGCAGCCTATTTGGCGGATGAACTAAAAAAATATACCCAGCTCGGCGTCCGCTTGGTTAATGACCCGAACAAAGCGGGCATTAAATTGAGGTTTTGGAACCTTGAAGAAGAAGCCTATCAACTACGCATCGGAAACACGGGTATTGAGATCAATGCGGGCTCAGCTTCCGGCATGTTCTACGGCATTCAAACATTGAAAAGGCTGATTCTTGATCACTACCGCGATGGAGAATGCGTTCTCCCGGGCATCGAAGTTGACGACGGACCCCGCTTCAAGCATCGGTCGCTCATGCTCGATGTCGCACGTAACTTTCTACCGAAAGAAAAGCTATTGCAGGTATTGGATAGGATGTCGGCCTACAAAATCAATGTCCTGCATCTCCATTTCAACGACGACGAAGGTTGGCGTATTGCCATTCCAGGATTGCCGGAATTAACCGCTTTCGGCGGATACAGGGGTCATACCGACGTTCCAGGCGATCACCTCCCTCCATCGCACGGTTCGGGACCCGACTCGGCCTCAACACGGGGCAGCGGGTTTTACAGCCGGAAAGATTTTGTCGAGATACTGTCCTATGCGAAAGATCGGTTTATTACCGTTATTCCGGAGATTGAAACCCCGGGGCATGCGCGTGCTGCCATCAAATCGATGGAACACCGATACCATCGGTACGCACAGTCGGATCCTAACAAAGCAACCGAATACCTGCTTAGCGACCTTCAAGACCGCTCGGAATACCGTACGGTCCAAGGGTGGCGCGACGATGCCATTAACCCTGCACTGGAATCTACCTACCATTTTATTGAGAAGGTGATCACCGAATTAGCCCTCATGTACCAAGATGCCGGAGCCGAGTTAAAGCTCGTCCATATGGGGGGTGACGAAGTACCCGCCGGCGTATGGGAGCGGTCTGCGGCCGTGCAGCACCTCCTCCGCGAAAACGATTCTTTTAAAACAGCCGATGATCTCTGGGAATACTTCTACAATCGGGTAGGCGGAATTCTGGCCAAAAAGGATATCCGCATGCAGGGATGGGAAGAAATCGGAATGAGACGGGTGGATGTAAACGGCCGGAAAAAGATGGAGATCGTTCCGGAACTTCGGAAAAACGGATACCTGCTCGATGTATGGAACAATGTATACGGGACAGGTGCCGAAGATTTGGCCTATCGGCTGGCCAATCAAGGCTTTGATATCGTGCTGTCCAATGTGACCCATATGTATCTCGATTTGGCTTCGACAAGAAGCTTTTACGAGCCGGGGATGTACTGGGGCGGATATGTCAACCCCGAAAAAATCTTTTCCTTCATGCCGGAAAATTATTACCGTACGTTTCTACGTGACGACACCGATCGACCTATTGACACTGCGTCATTGCATGACAAAGCCAGGCTGAACACACAAGGAAAGAAACATATTTATGGATTGCAATGCGCGCTATGGTCCGAAACCCTCATTCACGAAAGTAATTTTGATTACATGCTGTATCCCAAACTGATCGCTTTCGCCGAACGTGCGTGGGCGCCACAGCCGAAATGGACAACAGCGCCGGATGCAATCTTCGAGAAGCAGTACCGCGAGGCATGGCAGCGATTCAACACCCTACTGTGGAACAACGAACTGCCGCGATTTGATCGGTATTGGAGCGATGTTCACTACCGGATACCTGCGCCGGGAATCAAAATAGATAGCAACCAGGTTTTGGTAAACACAGAGTCCCAGGCATTGGTCGTACGCTATACCTTGAATGGAGGCGTACCTTCAAACGCCGATGCGGAAGTCAAAGGCCCGTTGACCGAAAAAGGCGTCTATCGATTCAAGGCATTTCACAGAAAAACAGGCCGGTCCAGCAGGGCGATGACCGTCAGTTATCGCTGACGTTTTGGATTTCGTGGGCAATGGCATCTACCATTCCTCCCTGTTCTTTATCCAACGTCAGCTCCCAAAACATGATACCTCCCAGCTTTTTGCGAAGTGCATATCTGGTCTTTGCTTTGACGGAGCGAATATTATCGCCTGTAGCGTACTGACGGGTTCCGGCGTTGTACCAATAGGGGGCTTCCGCCTGCTCATCGTAAAAGTATTTCCACCCTTTTTCCGCTGTCAGTTCGGTTTCATACCGCTTAAAATCAAATCCGCGGGTATGCTCACCGGTTTGATAGCGACCATTGTCCGTAGGGGCAACGTGTTGCCAAACCCGGGTATAAAATGCCGCACCGATAACCAATTTTTCAGCCGGTACTCCCTTGTCCAATAGGTATGAAACCGCCCGGTCGGTCGATTCTTCGCCGACGCGCACGCCATAAATCGGTGTATGGTGACCGGTGACCGTTGCATAGCCATTTACCAAATCATAACTCATAATATTTACCCGATCAACCAACGGCATCACCTTTTCCCAGTCGATCGAATGATCGAGAAATTTCTGAAATCCACCCGCAGCAAAACTCAATTCGTTTGTATTGCCAAGCACCGTTCGCAATTCGACCACCAACTCGGTAAAATTTTTTCGGTCCTCTGGCTTGTAAGGATGTTCCGGAAACCCTTCAATTGCGGGGTATTCCCAATCTAGATCAATGCCATCGGTACCGAAATAATCATTAATTTCTTTAACCGATTGTGCAAACCGTGCCCTGCCCGCTGGGGTTGAAAACACACCGGAACACGGCTCGCAGCCACCCCAACCTCCTAACGAAAGCATGATTTTCAAATTTGGATGTTCTTTTTTCAGTCCTACCAAATGTTTGATCGTGGCTGTATCTCGCGCGTTGGTAATATGAAAACGGCCGTCTCTAAGATGGCCAAAACTGAAAATGATGTGGCTCAATTTATCGACCGGATAACGGTTTATGACTTGGTCGTTGCCCGTGTAGTAGGCAATAACCGAAAAATCCTGACGCTGTTGGGCAATTCCCGTAGTACTGCTTAAAGCCAGAATGGCAACAGCCCATAATACTGGTCTTTTTATACGAATCATATCCGACAATTTAACATTTTTTAACGTCACTATTGGCATATTAGTTGTATGTTTGCACAAACTTCGACCGTTTAAGAGAGGTTTTTTTCTTGCAACTTCAGAAGCGAAAGCAATATGCATATAGCTCATCATGAGATAACGATTTTGGTTTGTTTTAATTAGGTAGGAAGACGCCGGTTGCCTCCCCGGCAATCGGCCCTTCTATGTTCACCGTTAGATAGACCTGGTTTTTTTGGCAAGCCACTGCCGCTCTTCTTCGTTCAAATGCGGAGCCAGCTTCTGGTAAACCCTCACATGATATTGATTCAGCCAGTCAATGTGCTTTAGATCCAGCAACGCTTTATCCACAAGATCGGTATCGATGTAACCCAAAGTCAACGTCTCAAATGCCAGAAAGCGGCCGAACACCGTGTCTTGAATTTCGATCGTGAGGACCAAGTTTTCAATCCGGATGCCATAATTCCCTTCTCGATACACACCCGGTTCAATCGAAGTTATCGTTCCCGGCGCAATCCCGATATCCACCGCTGCGGTGTTAAAAACATGCGGCCCCTCGTGTACGTTCAGGAAGAAACCTACGCCGTGTCCCGTACCATGGCCGTAATTCCGGAAGTGATCCCAAAGAGGTTTGCGCGTAATCGCATCCACCTGGTATCCCCGCGTACCGCTTGGAAACACGACTGTACTCCCCTCAATCATTCCTTTGAGCACCAGTGTATAATCCGTCCGTTGCGCTTCTGTAATGTTCCCCAGCGATATCACCCGGGTGATATCCGTGGTGCCGGTAGTGTATTGTCCACCCGAGTCCACCAAGAGCAACCCTTCAGATTGCAGGGTACTGCTGCTAATCGGTGTGGCCTTGTAATGAGGTAGTGCGCCATGCGCTCGGTAGGCGGCAATGGTATCAAAGCTTTCACCCACAAAGTCCGCTTGCTCCGCCCGGAATCGGCGCAGTTGTTCAGCCAAGGAGATTTCCGTGATCGGCTCCCTGCCCAAAGTTTCTTCCAACCATTTAAAAAACCGGGTCAGTGCCACACCGTCCTTCACCATGGTATTCCGCGTATGGTCTATTTCTACCGGATTTTTGATGGCTTTAAAATACGTCGTTGGATTCGTTTGCTCAACGATCGAAGCCGACGGCGCTGCGGCCCGGTAAAGCGAAAAACAGGTGCGTTTCGGATCCATAAGCAACGAAGTCCCTTCCTCCAGATGCGTCAAGGCGCGCCTGGCCTCGGCATAGTCGGCCAATTCCACGCCTGCATCAGCCAAACGTCTCCGGTCTTCCGTTTGAAGCTTCTGTCGGTCGATAAACAGAATGGCTTTTTCGACCGTGACGAGTCCGAATCCCAATACAACCGGGTTACAGGCTACATCACTACCCCGAATATTGAACAGCCATGCCAAATCGTCCAGTGACGAAATAAAATGCGCATCTACCCGGTTTTTTTTCATTTCTTCGCGCAACCGCTGAAGCTTCGCACGGGTCGATTCTCCGGTAAGAGTTTCGTCTAGCACGTAAGCGGGCGCGGTGGGAAGGGCGGGTCGGTTCTCCCACACGGGAGTGAGCAGATCCACGGATCCACGCACATCTGCACGTAAAGGCCCCAACTTGTTAATAAGCACTTTCGCCAAAGACACCGAGGTTAGCTCACCGTCAAAGGCAACCACCGCATTTTCCGGCAGCTTTCCTGCCAGCCAATCGGCATACTCAGGAGCATGTTGTACCTGGAGTTTGACCAACGCAAAACCGCTCCCTTCCAGTTGTTCCTCGGCTTGCACGAAATAGCGGGAGTCCGTCCACAATCCTGCAAAATCTTGAGTGATAGCCAATGTACCCGCAGATCCGGTAAATCCCGACGTCCAAGCTATGCACTTATAACGGTCGGGCAGGTATTCGCTCATATGTGGATCAGACGAAGGAATGATATACGCATCGATATGTTGTTGTTTCATGAGGCTGCGAATAGCAGCCAGTTTTTGTGCATGGTCCATTGCGTCTACGTTTTGAGTGATGCAAGTTACAAAACTTTCCGGCATGTGAATGCCCGCCTTCTGAACACGCGATCATTAAAATGTTACGTCGCCGGAGGAAACATTCTTATTGACTGCGCGTTATTATACTATGAATGTTTTTCTATGGGCGCTGATTTCCGCGCCGCTCATCCAACAAGATTCTATCGAAAAAAAACTGCTCGACTACAAATGCAACAAAGAAATACCTTCGGTGATCGAACGACAGACATTGATTGCATTGTCGCATTATCCGGAATTGAAAAATACCAGAATTCGATTTATATTCACCCGAAAACTCAAGCGGTCGGTCATGGCTGCTCGACCGATGATTTCATCTTTGTTAAAGAAGCGGGAAAAGCGTACCTATGACGTATTGATTAATCCGGTTTTTAAACTTGAACACAGCTTTGAAACCATCCGTCAGATTCCAGACAGCGTAATGATCGGATGGATTGGCCATGAACTCGGTCACATCATGGACTATGAGAACAAGAGTACGTGGGGAATCCTGGGCTTTGGTATTTCGTACGGTTTTTCAAAAAAGTTCATCCGTAAGGCCGAGCGTATCGCAGATCGGTTTGCTGTTGAGCGCGGATTGGGCGAGCACCTGGTAGCAACCAAGTCGTTTATTTTGGATCATACAGAATTGCCGCTGGCCTACCAGGAGAAAATTGCGGCCCTTTATTTGTCGCCCGACGACATTGTAGAACTCGTGGCCGAACTCGAAACCGAGGAAGATGAAAACAAAAAGGAAAAACGATTGCTGAAAGAAGAAAATGTCATCCACGAAGCCGAGTCGGAGTTGAATGAGGGGCAAGCTCCGGCTTCCTAGCCGAGGGTTTTGACGAAAGCTTCAAACTCTTCAAAATCTTCCGCTTTCATCACGCGGGGTATTTTTGTCTGTCCGCCCATCTTTTTAGTGGTTTTGCTCCATTGATAAAAATAATCTACCGGAATCACCTCCATTTTTACGTCCTTCAACGCCTTGTTCCGCGCTACCCGATAGTTTTTATTGCTGGCTTCCAATTCGCGATCCAAAAACGACACTGCATCTGCGGTATCCAGCGCCCCCTCCGTGCCAAGATACCATTTATTGATGTAGTCTGCGCCGTCACGTACCGCCGCCACGGTAAATTCCAGTACCTCGACCCCAAATCGCTCGGCCAGTTTTTTGATGGCGGTGTTCATCTGATGCACGGACAGCTGCTCGCCTACCACGTTTAAAAAGTGTTTCGTGCGTCCCGTAATGATGATCTCCGCCCGTTCGACGTCGGTGAACATGACCGTGTCACCGATCATGTATCGCCATGCACCCGCCACGGTGGAAATAAGCAACACATATTGAACATGAGGTTGCACTTCTCCAATCGTCAGCACTTCAGCATCCTGCCGCACCCGACCGTATTCGTCCATATTATCTTCAACAAAAGGGACGAACTCAAAGAATACCCCATTGTCTACAATCAGCGCCATGGATTGCGTGTCCGGCCGTTTCTGGGTCGCTAAATAGCCTTCGGAAGCAAGGTAGGTATCAATGTATGTAAGTGGTTTGCCCAGTAGTGATTCAAAACTTTTTTTATAGGGTTCAAAAGCGACACCACCGGAGGTATACACCTGTAGATTGGGCCAGATATCATGGATGGTATTCGCCTTATTGTAACGGATAATTTCCTTCAGCAGCAATTCCGACCATGAGGGTATACCGGTCATGCTTCCTATATCCCATTTTGGTGCATATTTGGCAATCTTGCGTACACGCTCATCCCAATTTCGTGTAGCGGCAATACGAGCACCCGGTTTGTAATAACGTCTGAACCAAAAAGGAATGTTAGCCGCACTGATGCCGCTGATTTCTCCTTCAAGAAATTCGCCGTTGGCGGTCAATGCGGTGCTACTGCCCAGCATCATGATTTGTTTTCCAAAGAAATCGCCCGGCAAGTCGAAATTCCTGAGACTCATAATCTGTTGGATACCTGACCGCTTGATGGCATCCAGCATATCGTTCGTTACCGGGATTGCTTTGCTGTTCGTGGTGGTCCCACTGCTCAAGGCAAAATAACGCTGCCCTCCTGGCCAAGTTACATTCTGATGCCCCTTATGTAAATAATGCCACCATTCCGCATACAATTTATCATAATCATAAATAGGCACAGCGCGTTGAAAAGACTGTACCGGATCCGCATCGGCAAGCACAGCCTCAAAATGATAGTTTTTCCCGAATGCCGTATGCTTTGCCTTTTCCAACAATTCGAGTAACACCCTTCGTTGTGCTTTTGCTGGCTGCGGATCTCCACTGATATACCCGGTTACGTCGATTGTTCGTTTGATTATTTCGCCAATGATCGCCATTTTGGTCTTCTATTTGTTGTGAGACAACAGCCCAATCGCTTTTTTGTTGACTGCAATCTTTTGGGAACTTTGGTTAAATTCGCCACCGAAAACCATTTGGATATGCAGAAGTTATTTTCGTTTTTATTGTTCCTGTCGTTTTTGGCTCATCATACAAACGCTCAGCCATTAACGCAAAAGATTGCCTCGGCTTTCCGTACATTTGAGTCGCACGAGAGCCTTGCGAATGGGATGGCGTCGCTCGTCGTTCTCAACGCCGCCTCCGGCCAGGTGATTTTTGCTAAAAACGAGAAACTAGGTTTGATACCCGCTTCTACGCTCAAGACCGTTACCTCAACGGCTGCATATCACGTATTAGGAGCTGATTTTACATTTGAGACCACCCTGTTGTATACAGGGGAGGTGGATGCTTCAGGTACGCTGAACGGCGATATCGTCATCCGCGGAACCGGAGATCCTTCATTGGGCAGCGACCGATTTCCGCAAACGGCGGATACCGCTGTGCTGTCGGCCTGGATCAAAGCAATTCAAGCTGCTGGCATCCGAAGAATTGACGGCGGGATTGTGGCAGACGATCGCGTGTATAATGGACAAACTGCCCCGCGGGGATGGACCTGGCAGGATATGGGTAACTACTATGGCGCAGGCGTGTCTGCACTCAACTGGCGCGAAAATTCCGTGGGAGTGGATTTCGTGCCGGGAGCTACGCCGGGCACACCCACCCGCATTGCGGGCTCCACCGCCGATATCAGCTACCTGCAATTGGTTAATGAAACGATTACCGGTGGAAGAGGCACAGGCGACCGAGTGTACGCCTTTTCGGCGCCTTATTCTTCGCGGATTTACCTCCGTGGATCCTACGGCATTGATCTGAAAAAGACGGTTTACCTGTCCCTACCCGACGGGGCTTATGATGCAGCTCATCAGCTGCATAACGCTTTAGCACAAGCTGGGATTACGCAAACCCATACGCCCACCACCACACATCTTTTGTTGTTGGCGGGCAGCGAAGTTCCAAGTGGCGGCACCATTCTGCATACTCACACGTCGCCAACACTCGGCGAATTGATTTACTGGTTCAACCAGAAAAGCATCAACTTATATGGCGAAGCGCTGTTGAAAGCCATCGCTTACCGATTGGAGGGCAAAACCGACACACGCGATGCCGCAGAACTGCTCCAAAAATTCTGGATGGACAAAACCGGTATTCCTGAGGGAGAGCTTCGGATTATGGATGGCAGCGGCCTCTCGCCCGAAAACCGTGTGACTACCAACGTATTGGCCCGTATTCTTTTGGCGGCAAAAAAAGAGCCATGGTTTGCCAGCTTTTTTGAGAGCCTTCCGGTGTATAATGGCATGAAAATGAAAAGCGGAACCATCGGGGGTGTGCTGGGTTATGTAGGCTATCAAACCAGCGGGGATGGAACCCCTCTTGTGTTCGCCCTATTGGCAAACAATTACAAAGGGACGGCAACGCCGATGCGGCAACGGATGTTCCGGTTGCTGGACCATTTGAAGTGATGCAGCCCCACTTGCCCCCGTTTCAGGGCTGCATTAAATTCAGGATTCCAAGGTAGGCTTCTCTGTTCCAAGCATGAACCCCATCTTTATTACCGGATAAAGCCAAAAAAATCACCAAAAAGTCCTATCTTGCCCAACCTAACGAAATTTTCCCTTTTATACAGCAGATTACTATGCGGTTAACACCTGATCCGTATTCGCTTTGTACTGGCTTCGCCATGATAGCATGGTTATTTTATAATAAATCCATAATGATTCCATAAAATACGGTAGAATAATGGCCTTATTATGGAGTCATTATGGACTCATTATGGACTCATCTCGAAGATAACCCTAAAATGGTACGGACAAAAATCAAAGGAATGGAATGGATGGGGTGGGAATGAGTGGTGGCGTAAAGTTACAACCTTCGGGCAACAATTCCAATAGCAGATGTTAAACTTTTGCGATCAAAAAAAGTACCTTTGCACCGAATGGCTACTGAAAAACCAATGCAAAACATGAATAAAACAAATCGTAAACAAGATGCTTTGGACTACCATGCAAATGGAAGACCCGGTAAAATTGCTGTTATCCCCACAAAACCCACACATTCACAACGAGATTTATCATTAGCCTATTCTCCAGGTGTGGCCGAGCCTTGCCTCCGGATTGCGGACAATACGGAAGACGTATATAAATACACCGCAAAGGGCAACCTCGTAGCGGTGATCAGTAACGGCACCGCGGTACTGGGATTGGGAGACATCGGCCCAGAAGCAGGTAAACCGGTAATGGAAGGCAAAGGATTGCTATTTAAGATATTTGCTGACATCGACGTATTTGACATCGAGTTGAACACAAAAGATGTCGACGAATTCGTCCGCATTGTCAAGTGCCTGGAGCCCACCTTTGGCGGTGTCAACCTCGAAGACATAAAAGCGCCTGAATGCTTTGAGATTGAGCGTAGGCTCAAAGAAGAACTGAACATTCCGGTCATGCATGATGACCAGCATGGCACGGCCATCATTTCGGGTGCCGCGCTTATTAACGCTTGCGCATTGCAAAAGAAAAAGCTTGAAAAAGTTAAGATTGTGGTTAATGGCGCAGGTGCCGCAGCCATCTCCTGTACACGGATGTATATCGCACTGGGTGCTCGCAAGGAAAATATCATTATGTTGGATAGCAAAGGTTGCATCCGACATGACCGCGCCAACCTTGATCCGACCAAAGCCGAGTTCGCCACGACGCAAACCGTCGATTCGTTGGAAGAGGCATTAAAGGGTGCCGATG
This sequence comes from Parapedobacter sp. GCM10030251, assembly GCF_042666505.1. Classification (NCBI taxonomy): domain Bacteria; kingdom Pseudomonadati; phylum Bacteroidota; class Sphingobacteriia; order Sphingobacteriales; family Sphingobacteriaceae; genus Parapedobacter; species Parapedobacter sp. GCM10030251. The sequence continues at coordinate 548,218 of NZ_JBHTDN010000002.1, forward strand.
TGTTCATCGGTCTTTCCATTGCAGACGTGGTGACACCGGAAATGTTGAAGAGCATGGCAAAAAACCCGATTGTATTTGCCATGGCAAACCCGAATCCCGAAATTTCCTATCCCTTGGCCATTGAGACCCGCAAAGACGTCATTATGGCGACGGGGCGATCCGACTACCCGAATCAGGTGAACAATGTGCTGGGGTTCCCTTACATTTTCCGTGGGGCGCTGGATGTCCGGGCAACGGTCATCAATGAGGACATGAAAATTGCCGCGGTAAAAGCACTTGCTGAACTGGCGAAGAAACCTGTTCCGGAAGCAGTTAACCAAGCCTACGATACACACAACTTGAAATTTGGCCCAGAGTACATCATTCCGAAGCCTACGGATCCGCGGTTGATTACCGAGGTCTCGCTTGCCGTTGCCAAAGCCGCCATGGATTCCGGCGTCGCACGGAAAGCAATTCCGGATTGGGATAAATACGCGGAAATCCTGCGCCAACGCCTTGGACAGGATGACCGGATTATGCGGAACCTGACGGAAGCGGCCAAACGCGATCCCAAACGGGTGGTGTTTGCCGAAGCCGACAATTACAAAACACTTCGTGCCGCACAAATCGTAAAAGAAGAAGGCATAGCCATCCCCATCTTGCTGGGCAATAAAAAGAAAATCCAGCATCTGATCGATGAAAACCTGCTGGAATTGGACCAAGTGGAAATCATCGACCCCTTGGAAGAAAAAGGAAGTCCCCGATTCCTCAAATACGTCGACTTTCTGTATACCAAGCGACAACGTCGGGGCATGTCTTACCTCGACGCGCAAAAGGCGATGCTCGACCGCAATTATTTCGGGGCAAGCATGGTTCAATTCGGCGAGGCCGACACCCTTATTTCCGGACTGACCAAAAATTATGCAACGACGATCCGGCCTGCCTTACACGTGATCGGATCCCAACCGGGTAGCCGCGTTGCCGGTATGTACATGATGCTTACGCCCAAAGGCCCGGTATTTTTCGGGGATACCACCGTCAATGCCAATCCTTCCGTTGATGAGCTGGTGGACATTACGCTATTATTGCATGAGGCGGTTAAAAAGATGAACATTGTTCCCCGTATTGCGCTTCTCTCCTATTCCAACTTCGGCTCAAACGACGGAGAAGTCCCCATAAAAGCGCGCGAAGCGGCACGCTTGCTTCATGAGCGGCATCCGGAAATCATCGTAGACGGAGAGATGCAGGCAAATTTTGCAATGAACAGTGATCTATTGGCTGCTAATTTTCCATTCAGCTCACTGAATGGAAGTCCCGCGAACACCTTGGTATTCCCCAATCTGGAATCGGGCAATATTGCTTACAAATTGCTTCAGGAAATCGGCAATGCAGAAGCCGTGGGTCCAATTTTGTTAGGGATGGACAAGCCGGTACATGTACTCCAGTTGGATAGCTCGGTGCGCGAAATTGTTAACATGGTCACCATTGCCGTGGTTGATGTACAATCGAGGGCGCCGCTAACCCACAAAAAGAAATAAATCGGCTATGTACGCATACTTAAATGGCAGATTGGCTTATAAAGCCCCTACCCATGTGGTGATTGATGTGAGTGGCGTGGGCTATCATGTCCACATTTCGCTTCATACTTACTCGCAAATCAAAGACCGCGAGCAGTGCAAACTATACATCAGCTTTCAGGTGCGTGAGGATGCACATACGTTATTTGGCTTCGCAGATGAAGGTGAACGTCAGTTATTTGAGCACTTAATCTCCGTGTCGGGAATCGGCCCCAACACGGGGCGAATGATCCTTTCTTCCATCACACCGGAGGAAATTCAATCGGCCATTATTCAAGGAAATGTGCCACTTATTCAACGGATCAAGGGAATTGGGCCCAAAACCGCCCAGCGCATGGTGCTTGAATTGCAAGACAAGCTCAAAAAACAAGGCCCCGATGTATGGGTAGCGTCGCCTACGCGGCAAAGCGTTCCCGAAGAAGCACTCAGCGCGCTGGTGATGCTCGGATTTGCACGTGCGCAGGCAGAAAAGGTACTGACCGGCATCATTCGAACTGCGCCCGACTTAACGGTAGAGGCGCTCATCAAGGAGGCCTTAAAAAAGCTTTAATGCGCCTTGGGTGTTGTTTCAGAATTTTGACTAACTTGGCGGCGTAAAATAAAACATCTAAAAACATTTACCACTTGGACAAGACGTTCTCGCTACGCTTTTGTTTGTCTTTGTTGCTTTTCGCGGTAACCGTGATAAGCAATACGTATGCACAGACCCGTGCTGACTCGCTCCGAAGAGATAGCTTGAAACTCAAATATCCGCTTAAAGACCTCCCTTTTCTCAATTTATACCAAAAAAGGAACGCTTTTGACCTCGGACTGCCTTCCAATATCGACCGGGAAGTGATCTTTGATCCGCTGACCCGGCAGTACATCATCCGCGAGAAATTGGGAAGCCGATTATATCGACCTCCCCAATACCTCACCATCGATGAATACCAAGCCTATGAGAGCAATTTGCTCAAACGCAACTATTGGCGGGAACTTTCAGACCAACAGTTGACGAACTACCGACAGGACCGGCTGATCCCGACCATTTATGTCCAAAGCGAGGCGTTTGAAAAGATTTTTGGCGGAAACACCATTGATATCATCCCCCGTGGAAGCGCGGACATCAGCATCATGGCGCAGCATAACAAGAACGCGAACCCGATGTTCAACGAACGGCAACGCAGGCAGTGGGGTTTTGATTTTGACCAGCGCATCCAGATGAATATGACGGGGCAAATCGGCGACCGGTTGAAGTTAACCACCAATTACAACACCGAGGCGCAATTTGATTTTGAAAATCAGATCCGGCTCGATTACACCGGAAAAGACGATGACATCATCAAGCGGATTGAATTGGGTAATGTGAGTATGCCCCTCAATACCACCCTGATCAATGGAACGCAGGCACTATTCGGCCTTAAGACACAATTGCAATTCGGAAAACTGAATGTGACGGGGATTTTTTCACAACAACGCTCCCAACAACGTGAAATAACCATTAAAAACGGTGCGCAGGAAAGCGAATTCGCCCTTAAGGCCGATGAATACGAAGACAATCAGCACTATTTCCTCGCCCAATATTTCCGCGAAAACTTCAACCGGGCGATGGCCATTGCACCGGTTCTTACCACGGATGTAAACATCACGCAGATTGAGGTGTGGGTCAGTAACCGGAGCAATTCGGTGGATGACTCGCGGGATGTATTGGCGTTGATGGATTTAGGTGAGTATCGACCTTACAATACGACCTTAATTGCGCAAGGAAACACCCGGTATCCGTCAACCGGTATACCGGGTGAACCGGCACAATGGTACGCCAACAACCTCTTGCAGGTGCTTCCCGAAAATGCCCGCCTTACGCAGTCGAATGGCGCCCAAAGTTTCTTTCAGGCCTCGGGCGGCAATGACAACTATGCGAAGCTCACCTATGCCCGGAAGCTCCGCGAGGGCACGGAATATACCGTAAACAGGCGGCTGGGGTTCATCTCCCTTAACATGCCGCTTAATAACGACCAAGTATTGGCAGTAGCCTATCGGTATACCGCAGGTGGGCGGGAGTATCAGGTAGGTGAGTTTTCGACGGATGTTCCCGTAACGCCCTCTCAGCCCCGGATGTTGGTTGCGAAGTTGCTGAAAAACGAAATCCTGAAAACCAACCTCCCGATCTGGGATCTGATGATGAAAAACATCTACTCGATCGGCGCATATGGCGTAGGACAAAACAACTTCCGGTTCAATATTTTCCGCATCGAAGACGAAAGCGGCGTTGAGCGGCCCGCCATGTACGAAGGGCAGAATACCCAAAATAAACTATGGATTCAACTTACGGGGCTGGATCGATTGAATCCTCAAAACGCCCGGCAGCCGGATGGTTTTTTTGATTTCTTACCCGGCATTACGATCGATCCCGAACGCGGGCGCATCATGTTTCCTTTAATTGAGCCATTCGGAAGCGATCTAGCCACCCAATTTATGTCAGGTGCCGAGCAAGCGCTGATTGATAAATATACCTACCAAGCGCTGTATGACTCGACCAAGGTGATTGCTCAGCAGTTTTTCCCCAATCAAAACCGCTACCTGATTAAGGGTTCTTATGAATCGGAAGTGGGCACCGAGTTTCAACTGGGCGCCATCAATATACCGCGCGGATCGGTCCAGGTATTTGCCGGTCCGGCTCCTCTTCAGGAGGGGGTGGATTTCATGGTCGATTACGACATCGGCCGGGTCCGCATTCTTAACCAGGCATTGTTGCAATCCGGACAACCCATCCGCATTAAGATGGAGAATAACCAGTTATTCGGTCTTCAGCAACGCACCATGCTGGGTGGAAGACTCGATTACCTGGTGAATGAAAAGCTTCAGTTGGGCGGTACGATCATGAACCTTACGGAGCGACCGCTTACGCAGAAAGTTAACATCGGTGAAGAACCCATATCCAATACGATGTGGGGATTAGATCTTACGTACAATTCTCCCTCCCGCTGGCTAACGCGGATGGTCGACAAAATTCCTTTTCTGGATACCAAAGAACCGTCATCCATCTCGTTCTATGGCGAATTTGCCCAATTGTTGCCTGGTCATCCGCGCGCACTCAACTTCGCGGGTACCCGCAGCGGCATCACGTACATTGACGATTTCGAAAACAGCCGCTCATTCATTGACATCAAGGGTGCCTATAACTGGCAACTATCCGGTACGCCGCAGCTGTTTCCCGAATCTCAATTGATGGACGACCTGGAATATGGGTTTAACCGGGCCCGACTGGCATTTTATAACATCGATCCCATTTTTTATCGGAACATCAACCTCACGCCGAGTAACATCAACAGCACAGAGCTTTCCGACCACCGCGTTCGTGAGGTGCTCGAGCAGGAAGTATTCCCTTTCCGTGAATCGACCACAGGCTTACCGATCTTCCTATCTACCTTAGATTTGGCCTTCTATCCCACGATACGCGGCCCGTACAATTATACCCGAACCGGCGTCAATCCGGACGGCACCTTAGCCAACCCCCGCAGCCGTTGGGGAGGTATGTTCCGTAAGATCGATGCACCCGATTTTGAAGCGCAGAATATCGAGTTCATCGAAATATGGATGATGGACCCGTTTTTGACCAATCCGGGTTCACAAGGTGGCGATCTGTATTTTAACTTGGGGAACATTTCGGAAGATATCCTGAAAGATGGACGGAAAGCCATGGAAAACGGCATGTCCCCATCCGGTGATCTCTCGCAAATCGATGAAACCAATTGGGGCCGGGTTCCGCGGAAACAGCCGGTGATCCAAGCATTCGACAACGATCCGGTTGCACGTGCGCGTCAGGATATTGGATTGGATGGGCTAAATGATGTCGATGAACGCGGCTTCCATGGTGATTTTCTAAGCCAAATGCAAGGACTGCTAAATCCTTCGGCTGCACAGGAGCTGGGCAACGATCCCTCGGGCGACAACTTCCAGTATTTCCGGGGTCCGGAACTCGACAACCAAAATGCCGGCATCCTCAAACGTTATGAACGGTTCAATGGGCCGGAAGGAAATTCCAAAACACCCGAACAGTCCGTAGGCGTAGAAACATCGGCTTCGACCCTTCTTCCCGATGGAGAAGACATCAACCGGGACAACAACATGAACGAGGCCGAGGAATACTATCAATACCGGATTTCGTTGCGCCCTCAAGACATGCAAGTTGGTCAGAATTACATTTCGGACATGCATACGGCCGATGTGGAATTACGCGATGGCCGTAAAGCGCAAGTAAAATGGTATCAATTCCGCATTCCCCTCTCACAATACCAGGAACGTGTAGGCGACATCCGTGATTTCAAATCCATCCGATTCATTCGGACGTTTATGACCAACTTTTCGGATACCGCCGTTGTCAGGCTCGCCCAGATGCAATTGGTGCGCGGCGAATGGCGCCGGTATAATTCCGAGAACAACAATGCCAAGGTCATTGCGGATCCGGCGATGGGCAACGTACCGCTGGATAATTCGACCGTGGAGGTCGCCGCCGTAAATATCGAGCAGAATGGCAATCGCCAACCGATTCCGTATGTAGTGCCTCCGGGAATTGAGCGCCAACTGGATTGGGGAAATCTGAATAACAACGTCCAGCTCAACGAACAATCGTTATCCCTCGATGTGAAAAACCTACGCGATGGGTATGGTCGGGCGGCTTATCGTACGGCAACCAACGACTTCCGGGCCTACGGGCGACTGGAAATGTTCATCCATGCAGAGGGCCTGTATCTGCAGGATGGGGATTTCAGGGCTTTCATCCGTGTAGGAACGGACGATCAATATAATTACTATCAGTACGACATCCCACTTAAGATTACGCAGCCAGGTACGAGAGACGCAGAATTGATCTGGCCCCAGGAAAACCGGATGAATATCCGTATCAGCATTTTCCAGCAAGCTAAGGAAGCCCGTAACCGGGCGACCCGCGACGGCCAACCCTGGCCCATCAACGAGCCGTTTACCTTCTTTGATGGCGAAAACCGAGTGACGATCGTGGGCCAACCGGATATCAGCAAAGTGCGCTTTTATATGCTGGGGGTAATGAACCCGCTACGGGATAGCGAGGTAGCCAATCCCAACGACGACGGATTGGACAAATCGGGTCTGTTCTGGTTCAACGAAATGCGGCTTACCGATTTTGACGACAAGGGCGGATGGGCGGTCACGGCACGCATGAACGCACAACTGGCCGACTTTGCCAATGTAACCGTTTCGGGAAGTAAAAGCACCGTCGGCTTTGGCTCCATCGAACAGCGTATCGGTGAGCGAAGCCGCAGCGACGATTTGTACCTGGACCTGGTTACCAATGCGGAGCTGGGCAAATTCTTCCCCGCAGACTACGGATTGCGGATTCCGCTGTTTTTCAGTTACACCCGCCAGGTAGGTACACCCGAATACAACCCACTTGTGCCCGATATTGAGCTGAACAGTGCGTTGGCGAACCTGTCGCGCAACCAACGCGATTCGCTGCTCCGCGTGACGCAGGACTTCACCATACGCCGGAGTTTAAACCTGACGAACGTGCGAAAGATACGCACCAACATTGAAAAGCCGGTACGTCCGTGGGATATCGAAAACTTCAGTGCCACGTATGCATACTCGCAAAACTACCACCGCGACTACCTTACCGAAGTTTCGCTCCAAAAAAATTACCGGGCGGCACTTGACTATACATTTGCCAGCAGTGATGACCTCGTATTCGAGCCTTTCAAGAAATTTATTAAAAATAAGCACTTGGGTATTCTCAGCGATTTCAACTTCAACCTCATGCCCTCGCTGCTCAATTTCCGTATCGATGTAAACCGCATTTATAACGAGAATACACTGAGGGAAAACAATTCGGCTGATAATTTCCTTCCCAGCATGGGTACGTTGTATAACAAGAATTTCACCATGAATCGCATTTATGGCATTAGTTGGAACCTCTCCAAATCCTTAAAGCTGGATTTCAATGCCACGAATTATGCTATCGTCGATGAACCGGATGGACGTATGAACGGCCTGAAACGGGATACGCTCTGGGAAAACTTCTGGCGATTGGGGCGCACGACGGACTATAACCACATGATGAACATTACCTATACCGTGCCTATTCATAAGCTTCCGGGTCTGGATTGGGTAAATCTGGATGCGCGCTATGGCACGCAATTCAACTGGCAGACCGAGCCCCTACTATCGATGCAGAGCCGGGATATCAACTTGGGCAACAGCATCCAGAACTCACGCACCATTCAGGTGAACCCTACCCTGAACATGGCCGGATTATACAATAAATTCGGTTTCATCCGCAACAATACGGGGCTGGATGCCTCTGGTCCGGCGGCCTTTTTTACGGGACTGCTCACCAGCATCAAGAATGTCAATGCGGCTTATACACGGGTGCAAAACACCTTCCTACCTGGATATACGCCCGGTACCAACGTTCTCGGGTATGACTTTGACCACAATGCACCGGGATGGGGCTTCCTTTTCGGTAGCCAACGGGATATCCGTGAGCGTGCAGCCCGCAATGGGTGGATCACTACCGATACGCTACAAACGCAGCTTTATATGACATCGCTAACGGAGGATCTATCTGTGCGTGCCATCCTGGAACCTTTCCGTGATTTGAACATCGAACTGACTGCGGTAAAGCTGAACAACCAAAATTATACGACGTCATTTCAATATTCAGGACAAACGGAGGATTTTGAAAGCCTGACTCCCGTAACGACCGGTAATTACAGCATTTCATACCTAGCGATTGGTACATCCTTTAAAGATCACGAGGCGCTATTCCGTACATTTGAACGCAACCGGCAAACCGTTTCCCAGCGATTGGGCCGGTTAAATCCCAATTCGTCGGGACAAACGGGCGGCTTCGCAGACGGATACGATCAGACGGCACAGGATGTCGTGGTGAATTCGTTCCTCGCTGCCTACCGCGGGAAGGATGCCGAACGCATTAAACTGGGAAGTTTTCCGAATATTCCGATTCCGAACTGGAATGTTACTTACAACGGACTGAACAAGATTCCATTATTCAGCGAATTCCTCACGTCACTTACCCTGCGCCATGGATACAATACACGATACTCCATCAATGGCTATAATTCGCTGATTCGGTACATGGAAACGAATGGGTTTCCTTCGGAACGGGACGCTAACGAAAATTTCCTTCCGGAATTCCAGTTTCAGCAGGTTTCCATTTTCGAACAGTTTGCTCCGTTACTCGGTTTTGATGCCCGTTTCAAGAACAACCTGACTGCGAATGCGGAGTATCGGCGGGCACGTACGCTGAACCTGAGCCTGCAAAACAGCCAGCTGGCTATGCTCAGCGACCAGTCGTTCGTGTTCGGTGCGGGCTACCGGGCGACCGGATTCCGGATGCCATTTGGATGGTTCAGTAATTTCAAAATGAACAACGATCTAAATTTCCGATTGGATGTATCGCTGAATGACCTCAAGACACTTGTTTACCGTTCGGACATCAACGAATCAGAAGTATCGGCCGGCAATAAGAGTATTTCCTATCGCCCTTCCGTAGATTACGTCATTAACCAGCGGTTCAACATCCGCTTATTCTTCGACAGTAATTCGGTCAGGCCGTATACTTCACAGACCTTTGCGACCTCGTACGCTAACTTTGGATTTAATTTAAGGTTGATGTTGCAGTAATAGGCGGTTAACGCAGTAGACAGTTAGAAAGTCCAACGGACGGTAACGCTCATTTTGTTCACGTCACTAGGTTCCTTTTGGACTTTCAAAACGGCTTAAAGGGGGATTAATCTTAACCTGCTACGAGCCAACTTGAGAGATCCTACAACGGACTCCAGTTGATTTGCAGCAGGTTAAAACAATTAGGGTTTTATTTTGCCAACGTTCCCCAAAAACTGATTTCAGCAAGTAAAATACGCGGGGGTTGAGTAGGATTGAAATGCTCGAGGCTTCTGAACCGGATGTACCTTACTGTTGCATCGGGATCGGCCGAATTAGCCGGTACAAATTCAAATTCTAACCCACTATCAGAAAGCGCAATATCTTCACTCGTAGGCGCCTGCCAAGGATTAGCCGTTCCGTTGCCCGACGGTTGCACACATTCAAATTTGCCCAAAAGTGTCCAGCTATCGTCCAGACTTCCATCTGGATTGGGGGCTAATGATCCGTATATTTCAAATACCCTTGGATGACCTCTGGTCCAACGATCGTCATTGTTGTTCCGCGGCCACAGTTTCATCCTACTCAGCTTTGCTTTCAGGCCTAGATCCCATGTCATGGTACCAGGTAAGGCTATAGGATCTGCCGAATGCATGAAATTGGTGGTGTTTCCGTCCCATAAATTCGGCAAGGGAAAACCACCATTCATTCCCATATCACCCGGCATCGCCTTTTCAGCCCAGGTAGTCTTCGGAATCAATACCACCGGATCAATCATGGTTTCGACCGCTGGCGCCTGGAATACATCAATTGCCAGCGAGTCCGGTTTATGTGTCGTACTGTAGGATAACGGCTTATTGATGTTAAAATTTGGAAGCAGCGTTTCGGTTTCCGATGTATCGACATCTGTGGTACGGCTTTCACCGTTTATATCCGTCCAAGTCAGCTTAATACCGACTTCAGAACTTTCGCCTGTTCCCCAATTCAGTTTAACATCTTGTCCATCATAATAGGTACTCTTCAACAAACGATTGGTCAGCATGCCCCGGTAATTATCGCCATACACCGTACCCATTACTTCAATAGGGATAGACACGTTCCCTTCGTCGTCATAGGTATGAATCATGAATGAATAGGTATTTTCACTAATCGGTTCGATAATATAGCTGACCGTATCCATGTCTGCAGCCACCGGCAGCTCAACCGAGTCGGTGTAATTATTCCAGAATATCTTTGCTTTCTGTATTCTGGGATCGGTACCTCTCAGCCACGATATTTTGATGCGATTATTGCCCGGATGTGCAATCGGTTCAAGTGCCGGCCCCGGATATATCAATCCGTTCGGAACAATATAGCCTTCGTAAATATCCGTTTGGCTATCGCATGAAGAGAATCCCAAAATGACCCCAATAAAGATGACAAATAGTGCATTCTTCATCATAAATGATTTTTAATGAATTAAGTTTAATTGATTAATTCTCCCCAAAAGCTCAATTCCAAAACGTGAACCGTCGAAAATGATGCATTGGCATAAGTAGATACGGTTCTGAACCTAATATACCTGACTGGGGTGAAAGGATTTGGGGCGAAATCAGTCACGCCAAATTCAAATTCGATGCCCTCATCGGCGAAAGCTTTGTCTTCCTCGGTGATCTGTGCTCCAGGCCCGGATGGTTTCAAACTCTCAAATCGCCCAAGCGGTATCCAACTGTCGTCAAGTTCTCCCGTAGGATTGGGTGAAACAGAACCCCATATTTCGAATACTTTGGCATGTCCTCTGGCCCATCTGTCATCCGTATGCTTGCGCGGCCAATATTTCAACCGACTTAGTTTGACGGTCCTTCCCAGATCCCACGTGATATTGTGAGGAAGCATTTGGGTTTCCAAACCATGAAATCCGTCCTGATCATAGTTCTCATCCCATATTCTTGTCGTTGGGTAACCCGAATTAACCGGAGGTATATCGCCAGGCAGGGTATACGCGTTCCATGTAGATTTGGGAATAAACTCTTCAAACCACGGTGTCACCTCAGCGGTCACGGTATCGGATAAATTGCCCCATCTATCGCGAATGTACATCGCAAATTCTTGTTTCTCGGGATCCAATCCGTCAACACCGCGATAGGTAAACGTTCCTTTTGGCGTAGAAGTATAGTATGTGATTAATTCGCTCATATACCCCAAATTTGCCGTATCCGCCATCAACACGATGGCCAGATTTTCTTCTTCAGGGTTTTCGAAATCGATTGCTACCCCTCCGAACGTATCCCTGAACTTCTTCGTTGCCAGCTGTACGGGCGCCGTCGTTGGGTTAATTTGTACAATATAAGGCGTTGATTCTTTCTCATTTTTACCGACCGAAAATAGTTTAACGTCGTACGTGTCCGGGGTACCGAATCCTTCTAGCACCAAGGAATCTTTGAAGTATGAAGATTTTGTTTCACGTATTACGCCCGGTTTGATTTCATATTCTGCACGAACATAAAGCAGATTCCGATCTACGGGCAACGTATATTTCAATACGGCTCCTCCCGGTCTGTTTTCTACGGTTACATTGGTCACCTGACCGGGGGCTTCCGCAGTATCGTCGATAAAATCAATACGACCCTCTTCCTTGCAACTGATCCATAGCATCGACATTAGTAAGATACTGACAGCTATAATCCTATTTTTCATGATGTATTATGTTAATCGTTACCACCCAATATTTTGCACTAAGTTTGGATTCACTTCAATATCGCTGGTTCTGATTGGCCAGAAATAATCGCGGATACCAAATTTTTGATTTAATAAAAGCTGTGGTTGGTACATCATCCGGTTGACTTCTTCCTCCGTCCCATCAACGGTGGACACCGTCATGTTCCACCCTTGCAGCGGGGTGTGGTATTCGGTCGGCGCAGTTTTCCAACGTCGTATATCCCAAAAGCGTTGTCCTTCGAACGAAAGTTCAATTAAGCGTTCCTTTTGTACAATTGAACGCATACCAGCCTGAGTGTTGTATTTCTGGTTATTGGTGTAGTTATCCCACGATTCCTTCACTCCTTTTAAGCCGGCACGGTTGCGAACCAAATCGATATATCGAAACAGTTCTGCACTATTGGCTCCGTTAGGACCCTCGGCTTCGTTTATCGCTTCAGCATATAATAGATACAGATCGCTCAACCGCATGACAGGCCAGGCATAACTGGGTGAAGATATGCTGTTGATCGCATTAAACTGTGCCTCATACGGGATGAACTTTTTGGGGATATAGCCGGTCCAGTTACCCTGTCCCTGCGAGCCGTCTGTTTCGCCCACTTTAAAGGCCAGGTATCGCAACGACGATGCATCCTTATCGTTATATTGCCCTGCCCCGAACCACACACCGCCATCGAAGCCAACCCATGCGTAAAAACGGGGTTCACGGTCGAAATGCATATCGATCGTGGTTCTTCCCTGCCGTATATAAAGTTTATCCGCTGCCTGTGCGGTTCTTAAGTTATAAAGATCCCCGATATTTCTCGTCTTATCTTCGGCAAGCGGTACGCCATTTTCCGTATAAAACATTTCGGCAATTTTGATCGGCATACCTAACCACTGGCAAACGTCATTACTATTGATATAATCCGGATTTAGTTTGGGCATGGATGCATGGATCATTCCCCCACTTGTGGGAATTGAAATCATTTGTGTGTTTGCCCAGATAACTTCGCTATTTGAACGCAAATTAAACGCGTTCCGGAGGGTGACATTCAAGACGGTTGTATCGTTGTATCGGTCAGCCGCATCTTCAAACGTATACAACATCATCCCTGCTTCATGGCAAATATCAATCGCTTCCTTACATGCGGCCATTGCGGCGGCCCATTTTTCGGACTTGAATTCGGCGTCGAACAGGGGTGTACCGTCATGGTTCCTCAATGTCGCCTGATCATTATTACCGTTGAACAAGGGGCTTGCCGCCGTTACCAATACTTTGGCCTTCAGCGAGAGCGCGATGGGTTTGGTAATACGTCCGTAATCGCTTGCCGGATCGAGTACGATCGTGGGCAACATATCGCCGGCACATGCTTCATCCAGTAATTGCACGATGTAATTGAAACATTCATCTACCGGTTCCCGTTCGACTTTCACCGCATACACATCCGCGTCCACCGGCATATTTTCCCGGATCAGGGGTATGGGACCGTACATCTGCACCAAACTGAAATGATAATAAGCCTTTAACACTTTCGCCTCAGCGGCCCATTGTTCCCGCTCCCAAGCTGGTAAGTCAGGGACTAAATCGACGTTTTCCAAAAACGTATTGCAGACACGTAATGCCTCATACATACCGCCCCATCTGGCAAGCACCGGATTGGTCGCATTTTGTAATCCTTCGCTTATATCCAGACCGGCAAGTGAAAAACGATTAGCAAAATGGGTAGTTCTTCTCGTCCAGATATCGTCGCCTCCCAAGGTGGTCGGATCGCCAGCTCCACCATTTTTTGGCATATACGAATAACAGGTCGCCAAATATTTGCGGGCTTGTGTTCTCGAATTGAATGCCATGTCTAAGGTAGCAATCCCGTCGGGTACAACGTCCAGCCAATTGCCGCAAGCGGTTAAGCCCAATACAGCGGCAAATATTATAAATCTTAATTTTTTCATGTCGCTTATACTTAACTAGTTGAAAGCAAAATTTACCCCGATATTAAACACTCGCTGATTGGGATATCCCAAGCCATTGCCGGCCATTTCCACGTCCCACATTTTAAATTTACTGAAAACAAGCAGGTTGGTTCCACTGAGATAGATCCGGAGATTATTCATCTTGATCCGTTCGGTTAACTGACTGGGTACGGTATAGCCCAACTCCGCCTGCTTAACGCGCAGGAAATTACCATTGCGCATAAACCAGGTGTTGCGTTGGTCTGAGGGCCATTGTTGTACACCGTTTCCGTCAACATAAGCTCCCGGGACATTGTTGGTGTTGACCGCAATATCCAATCGGGGCCAGGTAGCATATAGATTTTGGTTTTCCTCCGACCAATAGCTGTCGGCATAGGCTTGAAGAATCTGTGCGTCACCAAGAAAGGGGGCTGTACTGTGCGCGTTTATCCAAAACGACTGCCGGGCAGCACCCTGTAGAAACACCGAGAAATCAAACCCTTTGTATCCCATGGAAACCCCAAATCCGTAAACGATTTCAGGAACCTCAGGGTAACCCAAGGGTACTTTATCCGCTTCGGTAATCTGACCATCCCGGTTCACATCCAGGTATTTGATATCACCGCCACCATATTTAGAAGTACCTACTTTTTGCGGAGGCGAACTGGCCGCTTCTTCATCGTCGACAAAAAGCCGTTCGGCAATGTACCCGGTTGCCTGACTTAGCGACATGCCAACTCTTGAGCGCCAGGGTTCTTTGTATTCCGGTTCTTCATAGACATCAAATTGGCTGGTTGCATAGGTGAAATTTGCGCGTGCCGAAGACCAAAAATCGGGATTCCAGCTTTTTTGGTATTCCAGCATCACATCCACACCTTTGCCTGATGCCTCCCCTACGTTTGCTCGCGGAACGGCAGTCAAGCCCATGGTATTGGGGATACTTGCCCGCGTCATCAGGATATTGTCTCGTTTTTCGGTAAAATACTCCGTAACAATATTCAGTTCATTCCACAAACCCAATTCAAGCGCGAAATTCTGTTTATAGGATTTTTCCCAAGAGATATAGGGGTTGGCGTACCGGCTGATGGTGATTCCGTTATAAACGGTGTTGTATTCCGATCCGAAAATGGCTCGTCTTCCGGTATTATCCATGTTCACTTCGGAAAGGTAAAAAAAACGGTCTTCGGCTGAACCGATCTGGTCGTTCCCGATTAAGCCGTATGTATAGCGCAGCTTCAGGTTGCTGACCACGGGTTTGATATCTTCCCAGAATGCTTCGTTGGAGATGAGCCATGCCGCGCCCGCCGATGGGAAAAAGCCGAAACGGTTATTGATATCAAAACGTTCGCTTCCGTTGTAACCAAAGTTAAACTCAGCAAAATAACGGGAGTCATACGAATACGTTACCCGCCCCGACAAACCCACATTCCGGGAAGGAAGCGACAACTGTAACGACCCTGCATTGGCGGTCAATGTTTCCCGTGCCTGGAACACCAACATACTGCTGAGGTTGTTTTTCCCGAAATCACGGACGTAGTTTAAGGCCCCTTCAAAATAAAACGAAGAATACTGTTGTCTTTCCCCGGGCAATTCGCCGTATCCCAAATATTCAGTACCAATCTCGGTTTCTACTAACTTGTAATCTCCTGTCAGTCTGTTATAGCGGCTGATTTCGTGATAAAATGGGTTGTATGACCGGTTGACCGCAAATTGTGATAAGCGGCTGATATTTAGCATCCCCCGGCCAGACAATCCCTCCGTAAGAAAATTCAGATCCTGCTTCAACTCGACCTGCGCCAATATCTGTGAGCGCGACCGCTCTTTATAACCGCGAACCATTTCCGCATAGGGATTGATTTTGCTGTTGTTGAAATTGCCGAACAGAATATGCTGCGCATATTGGAAATCTTCGTCGGCCGGGTAATAAGCAGGGAAAAGCACCGGATTGGAATGCACCATTAAATTATACATTTCGGCTCCTCCACGCAAAGGCCCGCTGTATTCTTCGAAATTAGCACTCAGACGCACAATCAATTCGGTGGTATTGGTCAGGTCAATGTTCACATTGGATCTCAAATCGTAATTATTGATGGCGATGTTGTTGTTGAAATTATTGCGTTTGTCGACGTTGAGGATGCCGTTGTCGCGATTGAATGAGCCGGCAACGTAGTAACGTGCGACGCCGCCACCGCCGCTGACATTCACATTACTCCGCTGATTCATCGTATACTCCTTAAACAGCATCTTCTGCCAGTCGTTCGCGGGATAAATGAGCGGATACCTACCTGCATCCGTCATTTCGATTTTTTCCTGCCGGTATAGGATTTCTCCTAGGGGATCCCGGGTAAGGATGGCCTCGTTATGCATTTTCATATACGTCACCGGATCAGCGACATCAACCGTCCGCGTTGGCGCCGATATCGAATTTTCGAAGCGGAATGAAAATTTCGCCGGACCTTCCTTACCTTGTTTGGTAGTAACCAGAATCACCCCGTTTGCACCGCGGGAACCGTACAGCGCTGTTGCGGTGGCATCTTTCAATATGGAGAAACTCTGAATATCGTCTGGCCGGAGGCGGGCAAGATCATTTGGTGTGAGTTGTATCCCGTCTATCAGTATCAGGGGATTGGTGTTTGTGCCGAATGTCGTTATTCCCCGGACAAAGAAATCGGCATTATCCTGCCCGGGTTCCCCGCTGCGCTGATAGGCGATAACACCCGCCGCCTGCCCCGCCAGCGCGGTGGTCAGGTTGCTGGAAGGCACCCTCAGGTCGTCGGGGCTGACGGACGTGACCGAGCCGACCATTTCCCTCTTCTTCTGTGTACCGAAGCCAACCACAACCACGTCGTCAAGCATGGAAGCCGATATTTCCAATACGACATCGATTTGTTGCTGAGTGCCTACGACCACTTCCTCCGTTTGATACCCGACCATCGTAAATACCAGAACGGCATCTTTAGGTACTTCCAACACATACCGCCCGTTTAAGTCGGTACTCGTGACCATACTTGTCCGATCTTTCACCGACACCGTTACGCCGGGGAGTGGGGTTCCAGACGTATCAACAACAATTCCCTGAACCGTGGATTGTTGCCGGAAGTTTGCAAGAAGCCGCTCCCGATGTGTCTTTGTGGCACCTCTTTTTAGAATAACCACCTTCTCGTTCTCCTTCACCACAAAATCAAGGGGAAGGTCTTTCAAGCTTTCGGCCAGCACCTCGCTGATGTTATCGGATTCGATGGAAATACTGATTGCATCGAGCTCCTTGATATCGTTCCGGTTATACAGAAAGGCATATCCGGTTTGCCGCTGTATTTCTTTCATCAATGCCGTTACACTGCCGTTGGACATATCCAGGCGGACCGTTTGCGCCACTCCCTTTGCATGGATTTGAAGGGAAGCGAGTACAATAAAAAACGCGGTGATTTTCAAATACAATAAAAAACTAGTGACAGGGGATACGTATATATTTCTCCCCATAAAAGAAAAAAATTGCATAATTTTGATTTCGTTTAGCTATATAACACATAACCTAAAAGTGATCGCAAAGCTTTATAGGTGTTACTGAACTGGACGAATCAGCCACACCGGTTGCCTCCGGTGTGGTTTCTCCAGGTTTACATGGGTAGTATTTTTATGTCATAACGGTAATCCTCCTCCCCTCGATTAAAAACTTGACGTGACCTGTCAATTCCAGCAGCTCCAACAGCTTGGAAATCGAAAAGCTCCTGGGAAGCATCAGTATGCTGAATTGCTCGGTAATCTGTGTTTTGTATTCGACATCTACGTCGTACCACCGGGCAACCTCCGTCATGATCGTCTTTAACTCTGCATTTTCAAAGTTAAAGTAACCGTCTTTCCAAGAAGTTTCCGCGCTTAATTCTACTTTTCGTTTTAACAACACGGGGTTCGATGCTTGCGTAGCCAGCTGTACTTGTTCGCCGGACCTCATCAACAGTGCATCTTCACCAGCTTTGAACTTTACACTGCCTTCTTCCAGCGTTGTCTTTATGGTTGTATCATCCGGGTACGCCTTCACGTTAAAGGACGTTCCCAGCACTTCAATTTTTGCAAGGCTGGGAAGATTGACGATAAAAGGCCGCGCTTTGTCCGAGACAACGTCGAAATAGACTTCTCCCTGTATTTCAACTACGCGCTGTTTTTGATCAAAAAACGAAGGGAAGCGGATGCTCGATGCTGCATTTAACTTTGCCGAGCTACCATCCGGTAAGATAACCCGATATTGACCGCCCTCTGGGGTCTTAACCGTGTTAAAACCCCGTGTTTTTTCGTTCTTTTTGGGTAAATATCTGATTTGACCTTCCGAGAATTCGACTCCTAGTGCGTCACGTCGCAGCGACCCATTCGTGGTTGATGGATCGCCGAGGAAAAGCGTGTGGCCATCGGCAAGAGTCGCTACAGCTTTATTTGAACCCGCATCAATATCGTTTCTGTACCGTTCTTTTCGAGTTAAAGAGCTGATCTCTTCGGTATGGCTTCTGTACAACCAAACTGCCGCGAACGTCGCAAGAAACAACGTCAGGCCGGCGACCAATCGGGTCGAAGAAAAGGAAAATAAAGTTTTAGCGTCCGAAATCTCTTTGGGCTTTTCCTGTTTAGGTCCGGCGAAATCAGCCCATTCACGAATCAAAAAAGAATCGTCGTCGCCAAGCTCCGTGTACAGCGCGTTCAGCTCGGGATACTTCTGTAAATATCCTTGCAATTCAATTCGCTCTAACTCGGTTAAACTACCGTCAATAAACAACCTGAATAATTCTTCTATCCGCTCCGATTCGGGGTTCATATTTGGTCCTTTACCTACTATAACAACTGACGAGGAAATTCAACCCATTGAATCGAATTTTTTCAAACGAGGCTTTTGGATGTCAGTGATTTCTTAAGCAGGTTGAGCGCACGGGTTTTCACATTTCGGACATTCTGTTCCGAGGTATTTAGTTTTTCTGAGATCTCCTTTATTGAAAGGCCATCGCGATAAATCAGGTTGAAGACTACCTTGACCTTATGGGGCATTTTTTCGACTTTGTCATAGATGTAACCGAGGAGTTGGGCCTTTATGATTTTAGTCAGAATAAAATCTTCGGTGTTTTCGGACAAATATAAAATCTCGGTATGTGCCGTAGACCGTACCTTCATGGATTTCAAATAGTTAATGGCGGCATTTTTAGCTGCTTTGTACAGAAAGGCTTTCACGGACGCCAGTTCATCGAAGTTCATTCGATTAGCCCACACCTTTTGGAAGCACTCCGAAGCGATGTCCTCGGCCTGCTGTTCATTGTTTGTCAGTTGGAATACAAAGTGACAAATAGGCCGATAATATCGCTCAAATATTCCATTGAAGGTATGTTGGGATATTCCCATTTTATTGGACAACATTTGCAAAATCGATTTATTTCCTATGGTTAGTCCGTGAGGGCAGAAACGTCCTACACATTTATCTGCCACAATGCTATCTAAAATGAAACAGAAAACTATCCTGCGGTGTCCTGTAACAAACGTGTTATTGGATTAAAACGCATGGCCATGGTCGCTCTCCACAAAGATAAAGAATTACCTACAACAAGTCAATATAAAACATGACTTTTTATTGCCATTTTATTTTCAGCTTTCCCTGATGGAAACAATGGCAATCGGAGAATTTAAAATTAAAATGGGTAAACGCATCAGGCAGCTTCGTAAAGCGGCAAAACTTAGCCAAGAAAAACTAGCGATAAAAGCGGGGTGTAAGGACAAACAAATCATCAGCGAATATGAAGTCAACGGAGCAAACCCAACCGCTTATACATTAATGCAATTGGCACCTGCTTTAAACGTTGCCATTAATGAGCTATTTGATTTTTCGGATTTACCCGAATAATTCAGGATACGTTACGGTTTATTCAGTGACACCCGGTATAAATCTTTTCGTCGATCGAGCAGGTTTTTCACCGTTCCGTATTGATTGAGCTCTTTCAATAAATTCAAATCTACATCCACTACCAACACCATTTCGGTATTTGGCGTAGCCTCAGCCTTGACTGCGTTGTTGGGGAATGCAAAATCGGAAGGCGTAAACACGGCCGACTGCGCGTATTGGATATCCATATTGTTGACTTTGGGCAAATTGCCTACCGAACCGGCAATGGCTACGTAACATTCATTTTCGATTGCCCGCGCCTGCGCACAGTTCCTAACCCGGATATAGCCATTTTGCGTATCTGTCAGAAAGGGCACGAACAAAATCTGCATTCCCTGATCCGCCAGTATTCTGCCGAGTTCCGGGAATTCCACGTCGTAACAGATCAAAATACCGATTTTTCCACAGTCGGTATCAAAGACACGAACTTCATTGCCGCCATACATCCCATAATATTTGGTTTCGTTCGGCGTGATGTGCACCTTTCTGTATTCTTCGATCTTTCCATTGCGCTGGCAGAGGTACGACACATTATACAATCTATTAGCGTCATCGACAAATGGCATGGATCCTGAAACGATATTCACATTGTAGGAGACCGCAAGTTGTTGGATTTTCTCCTTCGTTTCCCCGGTCAGTTTAGCCAGTTCACGCATTGCCTCTGTAGTAGGCAGATGGTTATAGGGCTCCATCAACGGCGTGTTGAAAAACTCCGGAAACAACGCGAAATCGGCGCCGTATCCGCTCACAACATCTACGAAAAACTCGACCTGTTCATGAAATGCCGCAATATCCCGGAACGTGCGCATTTGCCACTGTACCAACCCCAAGCGGATCGTTTGTTTGGTAGGTGATGCCGCTCGTGTTTTTGGTTCGTAATAGATGTTATTCCACTCCATCAACGTGGCATACTCCCGGGATTCGATATCTCCCGGCAGATAGTTTTTCAGCACTTTTTTGACGTGGAAGTCATTGGCCAGTTGAAAGGTGAGCGCCGGATCATAAATTTCCTTGAGTTTGACCTTGTCGATATACTGCCGGGGTGATAATTCGTCCGCATGTTCATGGTACTTAGGCAGGCGGCCACCAAGCAGGATACCTTTCAGGTTCCAATGTTCACACAATTCCTTGCGCGCGTCATACAGCCGCCGTCCCAGCCGCAAATCACGGAATTCGGGATGCACAAAGATCTCGATGCCGTAAAGTACATTACCATCCGGGTCGTGGGTAGAAAACGTCCCTTCCGCGATGATCTCCCTGTAGGGATGGGTGATATCCGTCTTCCGTGTATCGATCACGATGGCCAATGCGCAGGCAACCACCCGGCCATCGACATCCACACACAGCTGACCGTCGGGAAACATGCCGATTAAATCTCTGATATTATTCCGAGTCCAGAGCCCCCCTACTCCGCCGTAAGCCTGGTTCATGGAATCAATCAAATCGTTGTAATCCTTGAGTGATAATTTTCTGACCTGGATGTTCATTTGAAATAATTGTTGTAAACAGTCCGCACGTTCGCCGCTTTTGTTCAAAGCGATGATACGGCAAGCTACCGAATCCTGCCTTAAACGTAACAAATCATTTTGAAAGCTACAAGAAGCTCCAGGAGCATTACGGATATCCCGGGAGGGCTTGTGGCGGCACGGACCGACGGGTGCGGCGCAACGTATGCGTATCCGAGGCTATCCATCGCGTCGTGGCCTACTTACGGAGCCCGGACGCGTTTTGGCTAATCAATGGCATCGTATTCGCCCTGTAATGCGTACCACCCGAAAATACACAAGCCACCTGTTATGATGGGCATGAGAATAAACGTGTAGATGATTGCAGGAACCAGATCCTCGGTTTTACCGCTTGTAAACTGCGGTATGGCTTGGCTAACGATCAGGTAGTATCCCGCAGCCAATCCAAGAACGATCCAAACAACACCTAATATTCGCTTGATTATGTTCATGGCCTATTGGATATTTTGATTTTTATTTTTGAGATACAGCAATCCGATAATGAAACTAACACCGGCGATCAGTATGGGATACCATAACCCTGCCAGATGCGGTTTGGCATAGGGCGCCGCTTCCGATACTTGCTGCATAGCTGTATTGGTCACTTGCGCTTTGGTTACGAGATAGGTTGCCACGGCCGGCAATAACCCCCCAAATATACCATTTCCAACGTGGTAAGGCAGCGACATGGAGGTATAGCGGATCCGCACAGGAAACATCTCCACCAAAAAAGCAGCGATCGGACCGTACACCATGGTCACGTACAATACTTGGATGAATACCAGCAACACAAGGGACCAAAATGCGCTTTGCCCGACATGCACGGTCGTCTTCGTCGTTTCACCTTCCGTTACGGAGGTAGCTGTACTTCCGTCGTCGTATACTTTTACCGTCGTGTTTCCTTCTTTGCGCTGCTGATCCACCAATTCCTGTTTGGAGGTGATATCTGTAAGCTGATACATGCGATCATAAATTGGCCGGTAGGTCAGGATAGCCAGCAGCATGCCCGCCAGCATCACAGACTTACGTCCAATCCGGTCGGACAACCATCCGAAAAAGACAAAGAAACCCGTACCTCCCAGTAACGCGGCACCAATAATGAAATTGGTCTGATCGAAATCCACATGACATACGTTCTGAAGGAAAGACAACGCATAAAATTGACCGGTATACCATATCACCCCCTGTCCCATCGTTGCGCCGAACAGCGCGAGCAGTACGAATTTAAAATTGAACTTATTTCCGAACGATTCCTTCAAGGGATTCGTCGACGTGTTTCCCTCGCTCTTCGCCTTTTTAAATAACGGAGATTCGTCCATATTACGCCGGATAAAATACGATACAACCACCATCACCGATGACAGCAGGAAAGGGAGGCGCCATCCCCAATTATCGAACGCCTCTGACGACATACTACTCTTTGTGAGCATAATAACTGCAAGGGAGATAAATAGCCCGAAGGTAGCTGTCGTCTGTATCCAAGAAGTCCGAAAACCTCGTTTATGCGGTTCGGAATGCTCGGCCACATAGGTTGCCGCACCACCGTATTCTCCGCCGAGAGCAAGCCCCTGCAATAGGCGTAGCACGAGTACGAGTACCGGTGCGAGAAAACCGATCGTTTCATACCCCGGCACGAGTCCGATAGCACATGTCGACAAGCCCATCAATAGCAACGTAACCATAAAGGTATATTTCCGGCCGATGATATCCCCTAGGCGACCGAAAAATAAAGCTCCGAAAGGCCGCACCACAAAACCGGCAGCAAACGTCGCTAACGTGGATAGAAAGGCGGCGGTAGGGTTGTCCGGTGGAAAAAACTTGGTAGAAATGATGATGGCAAGGCTACCAAAGATGTAAAAATCATACCACTCGATTAACGTGCCCAATGAAGATGCACCAATCACTTTCCATAAAGTCTTTTTGGAGGACGCGGGAACGCTTCCAACAGAGTTTTCTTCCATAAAATCGGTTTATAACAGAATAAGTAGCTATCTAAAAATTGTTAACGCGCTAAAGTAAGATTATTTACGGAGAAAGTCTCCTAATTTTGATATTCCTGAAATAAGCAGCGTCATGATGATCCTGCAGGAGGATGTACCCGGCATCCGCCTCCCCATACGACGTCCGATATCCACTAAACTTCGTATCCGCAACCCGCTTCCTGAATTCCGGCGAACCGCGTTCATACGTGAGCACCTTCCGTCCATTCAACCAATGTTCCACATACATACCTTTGGCGACGATCCTGGCTTCATTCCACTCACCCTGCTTGAGCATCTTCCGTTTGGGCCGGTATAGGAGATAAAGAGAGGCCGTACTGGTCTCCGGACTTTTGCCGTTTTTGACAGATGCATGTTTAAAATCATCAATCAATTGGTATTCCGGACCATTTAGTTCCACTTTTCCCTTGGCATTTTCAAGCGGCGCAACGAAATACTTGATACCCGTATTTGCAGAATCGGCCAGCTTGAAATCGAGCACCAATTCGAAATCCGAGAATTGCTCACGAGTAACGATGTCACCGCCTGTTGGCCCGGGTAACAGCGTCAGCACACCGTCTTTGACCACCCAGTCCGTCGAAGGAAATCGGTCGCCCTGCACACTCCGCCACCGGATCGTTGGATCCTGTCCATCAAAAAGCAATTCCCAGCCCTCTTCGCGTTCTTTTTCGGTAAGACGCGTAACACCGCTCCCTACGGCATCGATGGCCACCTTGGGTTGCTTTCCCTGAAGCTGCAGCATACCGACGGCATAGCGCCGCCCATATTCAGAAGCCGAAGGACTGTCGAAATGCGTGCCATCGCCATGGTGCCACAATCCTTCCGAAGAGACCACCCTGGTATTCGGCACAGCATCCGGTAACTTCGGCAGTTGCTTATTGACCGCCTCATAGTTTTTTCGGTATCTACCCAATTCTCCCACAACAAAGGGTAAACTCGGGTTGCCGACCACTGTCCGTATCCGCTGAATAAATTCAGTCAGCCGATCCATATACAGCGATGCGGCTTCCGGATTACTATCCCCTTCGCCCTGGTGCCAGATTACGCCTTTTACCACGCCATATTTCATCGCTTCCATAATGCGGATCACCGCATCGTTATAGGGATAGGTATCCGATGGTTTGTCATATACACCGGGAGCCCATTTGGTAATCGCTGTCCCTCCCACGGCGCAGGGCACCAATCCAATGGTAGCGTCCGGGTAAGCTTCGGCCATGGCAATGCCAAACGAAAGCCCCGGGCCAACCCCCGCCACTTTGGGCTTATCGAAATGCAAAGGATGTGCTGCCGGCAGCCATTGCTGATGCTTATCAAACATCCGTACCCGCTCATGTCCCATGGATTTATACGCTTCGGTCAGCGGTCCACGGCCGGCCATATTCGATTGTCCCATCAAAATGTAGAGGTGCAGGCTGCTATCCCGCTGCTGGGCAGAACCCACTAAAGGGATTACCATCCAGATGCCAAGTAACCATTTGAAAGCGATATGGAAAGTCGAGTTCATTTTTTTGTGCGTTTGAATGCGTCCGGCGCTTACAGCAAATTTGCACTTTCCCGGTCAATAAACAATGTCGCATCGGGGTGCGTCCTCAGAATTGTTGAGGGATATTGGGGCGAAATTTCGGCATTTAATGTGTGTCTCACGGCCGCCGCTTTGTTCGATCCCGGCACCATGCAGAAGATGAAGGGAGCCGCCATTAACGCAGGAATCGTCAGTGTCAGCGCATGCGTAGGCACCGCCTCCAGTTCGGCGAAACAACCGTCGTTGACCTGTTGCTGCCGACAGGCCAAATCGAGGTCGACAACCTTGACCTTCGCATCATCGTTAAAATCTGCTACGTGTGGGTCATTGAATGCGATGTGGCAATTTTCACCGATTCCCATGCAGACGATGTCTGTAGGATGATGTGCCAGCAAATCTGTATATCGGAGGCATTCCTCCTGAATGTTGGCAGCGTTTCCATCAAGGTAATTAACCGATCGAAACGGTACATTCGCGAACAGCCGTTCATTCAAGAATTGACCAAAGCGTTGAGGCGCGTCCTTGGGAAGGCCGATGTATTCGTCCATATGGAAGGCGTTGATCCGCTCCCACTCAATCCCGGCCTGTCCGACAAGCGCTTCCAGAAATTCATTTTGGGAAGGCGCTGCCGCAAAGATCATATTTACGGTTTCCTGTTGGCTGAGAAGTTCCCGTATTTTGGCTGTTACCGCATCAGCTGCTACTTTTCCCATAGCGGGGCGATCGTCAAATTGGGCCACCCTCAATAAATCGACTTTATCCGTTGTCATACTCCTTAAATCGTAATCTTTTCCTGAAAAGTATTTTTTGCATCATGCGCATGGGAATCGTAAACAATACGACCTTGCACGATAGTCATTTTAATGCGTATATCCTCATCAAAAATAACGACATCGGCATCTTTCCCCGGCACCAACGTTCCAATGGATCCCTGAAGCCCCAATATCCGAGCGGGCGTTGCAGTCATCATGCGTACGGCATCCAAAAGGGGTATACCGGCCAGACCCCGCATTGTCCGTATCAATCGATCTGCGGTAGCGGTACTGCCTGCAAATGCTGAACGATCAGGCAATTTTGCCACGCCATCTTCAACGAGTACTTCCATTCCGTCGGTGAGGCTGCCTAGTATACTATTCCCTTCCGGCATGGCTGCAGCGCGCATTGCGTCGGTAATCAGCGCTGCACGATCGGGTCCTTTTATCTTATAAACCAACCGGAGCAATTCAGCCGGTAAGTGTTTTCCGTCGGCGATGATTTCCACGTCCAGCTCGTCGATGAGGTAAGCCGCCTCGATGACACCCCCGTATCGGAAAGCGTTCCGCCGCGTGACACCGGACATGGCAGAATAGAGGTGGGTCACGAGCGAGTACCCGTTTTCGAATGCGTCGGCGACGTCGCTATACAACGCATCGGAATGAGCGATGGACGGCAAAATGTTACGCTCGCGCAAGATCTTTCCAAACGGAATGGCTCCCTTTTTTTCGGGTGCCACGCTCCATCGTCTGATTGAGGATGAACTATTTAAAATCTCAAAGTACTCAGCCGGATCGGGATCGCGGATATACCGGGGATCCTGGGCACCGCGCTGTTCCATCGAAAAATAGGGGCCTTCGATGTGAACGCCTAAAAACCGCGAACCGCGGGTATTATCCGCCGCTGCCTTTTCGTATCGCTCCAGGGATCGAATAATTTCCGCTTTGGTGCTGGTTAATACCGTAGGCAGCATAGCGGTCGTACCGTATCGGACGTGAGTTTCGGCCACCCCCAGAAATGCTTCGACCCGGTCGTCCATAAAATCACTACCGCCTCCGCCGTGTACGTGAATATCGACGAATCCCGGAGCAATGTATTGACCGTTAGCGTCAATAATTTGCGCGTCGGGCGCATCGATACTTGTTTCGCTTACTGCTTCAATCTTACCATTCCGCAAGAACAATTCCCCACTTTTTATAATACGGTATGGGGTGATAATCGTACCGTTTATGATTTTTATATCGCTTTTCGACATGGATGTTTTTATGTGTTTTAATGCTGCTGCGGCCTCGGTTTACCACCTGCGAAGTTTGTGTCCCCACATTGCATAATAAATCAAATACAGGTAACACGGCAATAATACCCAGTACGCTTCCCGTAAGCCGATCTTGTCGGCGAAAAAGCCATAAACCAGCGGTAAAATGGCATTTCCACACAGGCCCATGATCATTAAGGAAGCGCCTACCTTGGTGAAACGGCCAAGTCCATCGATTGCCAACGGCCAGATACCGGCCCAGGTAAGTGAATTGGGGATTCCCAATAAGACCACAAACCAGATGGAGACATCGGTTTCATGCCCAAAAATCGTCACCTCACCTTTGGTAAACACAATAAGCAGGGATAGTATCGCCCCCATGAAGGTTACTACGCGCAGCATATTTTTCTGGCTAATCCACCGAGGAATGACTGAAATTCCCAATACATAACCTACGATGGCCATACCCAATGTATACGAGGGGAAAACTTTTGCCTCAATCAGCGATATGCCCATGGAACCGGCATAATTGATTACCGTGTCGATGGATATCACTTGGGCGCCCACATGGATGAAGATCGCTATGGCTCCCAAAACCAAATGCGGAAATTGAAAAATATTCGTTTTCCCGGAATTCGAATCGGCAACACTGGATTCCTCCTCCTCCGTGTCGATTTCGGGCAGCGGAGAATAGCGCACTCCGATACCGATGAGCAACAATGCGGCACCCACAACCGAATAGGGAACGATAACCCTTCGGATCAACTCGTCAAGCGTTGCGGCGCGTACGTCATCCGCCATCGAAGCCAAGCTATCGAACAACGCCTGGTCGGTCGGCCGTAACACCGCTGCAGCGAACAACAAGGGTGCAACAATCCCGGCAAACTTGTTGCAAATGCCCATGATGCTGATGCGTTGTGCGGCGCGTTCTTTTGGACCAAGGATCGTAATATATGGATTAGCCGCCGTCTGTAGGATTGCCAGACCGATGCCGATCGTAAACAAACCAAGCAGAAATACCTCGTAGGTACGCGTCATCGCGGCGGGCACAAAGATGAAGGCCCCTAAACTCAGTGCGAAAAAACCTACCATCATACCCTTCTTAAACCCTACTGCCTTCAACAGGTACGAAGAAGGCACAGACATCACAAAATACGCAATGTAGAATGCAAATGCCACCAAATAGGACTGGAAATGGGTAAGCTCGCAGGCAATTTTAAAATACGGAATTAGTATTGCATTGATCCAGGACAAGAATCCGAAAATAAAAAACATCCCGGCAATGATGATAATGGATACTGTTGTATCCCGGCGTGACAGCGATGCTACGCTGACCGTCGTCTTTATTGATGCTGCCATTTACGTGTCGTGTTTACTACGCCCTCAGGCTTTTGGTTCCCAGCCTTTTTCGTATTCACGACTCCATAACTTCCGCGCTTCTTTGTTGTTCAGGATGTGGCCGTTCGCCGGATCCGTTTCCAAAAATCCACCGCTGCGTTGCGCGATATTGCCTAGCTGGACAAGCAACGTACTGATGTGGCCGCTTTCGATATCGGAAGCCAGCTTCTGCCCATTTTTGATGCCTTCGAAAAAATTCTGTATATGAATGGCGTCCAACGCTTGCGACGGATTGGTCAGGTTACGGGCGTCGATGGTGAAGTCGTTCTTTACCTCTTTCACCAGTTTGCCTTTCAAGTCGAATACTTTATACGCGTTCCCCCCATCAATCTGCAACGATCCATTTTCTCCGTAGAAGATTACGCCTACGGTGGATCCTTCGATTGGAGTCCCGTTACAGCTTCTGCCCTCCCAGGTAATCATACTTTTATCGGCAAACTCCAGGTTAATGATTTGGGTATCGGGTGTTTGCCAATCGTCCTGATACCGATAGCGACCACCGGCCGAAGTAACCTTGGTTGGGTAATCTACTTGCAGCCCCCAACGGGCCAGGTCGACCATATGCGTACCATTGTTTAGCGCCTCGCCTGTTCCCCAATGCCAGAACCAGTGCCAATTATAGTGGATCAAATTGTCTTTGTATTCCCGGCGCGGAGCTGGTCCCTGCCACAGTTCGTAGTTCAACCAACTGGGGACGGCCGTTGCCTTGCCAACACCGATAGAAGGTCTATTGTTGGTATACCACGTCTTAGCAAGGTAAGCTTTGCCAATAACGCCGTTATGAACCTCTTGAATCGCCTTTGCAACGTTCGGCCATGACCGTCGCTGATTACCCATCTGGATTACATTGCCATATTTTTTTTGGGTAGCAAGTAGCAGTTCTCCTTCCCGGGGATTATGGCTGGCTGGCTTTTCAAGGTATACGTGTTTTCCTGCCTGAGATGCCATGATGGCTGCCGGTGCATGCCAATGATCGGGTGTTGCCACCACCAGTGCATCGAAATCTTTTTTCTCCAGCAACTTTCTGATGTCTCCCTCAAGGCCGGGTCGTTTTCCCTGGTTACCTTCTACCTGTCCCGCACATTTGTCCGCGGCCCGTGTATCCACATCGCAGATATAGACAATTTCGCAATTGGACTGAGACGAAAAATTATTCGCAAGCGCAAGACCACGCGCATTGACGCCCATCATAGCGACCCGGATCCGGTCGTTAGCACCGAGAATGTTTGCATAACTTCGAGCACCGAAGCCCGGGAGAACCCCACCAAATGATAACGCTGTCGCACCTATCGTGGTCTTTTTGATAAAATCTCTTCTTGAATTCATCTTGCTTTTCATAATTTTAGTTAACTGAACAATAACGCTTCACTTAAGATATACATCCAACGCATGTCGTGTACGTACACGAAGATATACAAAAGTATCTTTAACCACAAATTTTTTTTGCCATTTACGGCACAACACGCTCCGCTTGTATAGCAGTTGTGGAAATCGGGCTAGACTGGGGTCCGAATCGTTTGCGGATATACGTTAGAATTACCGCCAAGTCCCGGTCTTCGATAAAGGAGAACTGAGGCATCTCGTTTTTACCGGTTAAAACCAGTCGAATCAATGAATCCGGATCGCCGGTTACAACGGGCGACTTAACCAACGCGGGAAAGGTACCGGCTATCCCCTGTCCGTTTGCCTTGTGACAAGAAGCACAATAATTAACGTATAACGCCTCGCCCTTACTGACCACGTCCGTTCCCGTTTGTTTCACAATAGCGCTTTTTGCCTGCTCATCCACATACTTTCGATCCAGCGCATAGATTCTCAGAATTCGGTCATCTTCCTCGTCTGCAAAACCATTGGGATTCCAGTCGCGGTTACTGGTAGACAGATACACATCGCCATCGGGCGACACGCAAACGGATCGCAAACGCCCAAATACCTGTTGAAAATAATTTACATCGGCAACGATGCTGTCACCCGAAGCATTCAACTCAAGCGCACGCAGGCTGTTGCCCTTCAGCGTTGTCAATAACAAACGTCCTTTCAACTCGGGTAATTTATCGGATGAATAATATGCCATCCCCGCCGGTGCGATCGTCGGAGTCCATGAGCGCAGCGGGGGAACGACCGTTGAATCCAGTACAAACTGTGCTTCCTTTTCGGTATTAACAAAACCTTCCACATGCGGCCAACCGTAATTATCGCCCTTACGGATGAGATTGACCTCATCCTCTACTGCGTCCCCATGGTCCGAGTTATACAGTTTTCCATCCGCATATACCAAACCTTGGGGATTACGCAACCCCCAGGCCCACACGGCGCTCCCTGGAAAGGGATTATCGTCGGGGATGCTGCCGTCGATGTTGTATCGGAGTATCTTCCCATTGGGGGAAGCTATATTTGGTGCATTTTCAAACTGTGCACCATCGCCTGTTGCGATCATCAACTTGCCATCGGGGGCGATTTCCACGCGGGCTCCAAAATGCCCGTTCCAACCGGGATATTCCAAAATAACAAGCGAATCAACCAACGTATCCGTCTGATACGTATACCGTACGACTCTGGAAAAGCGCGACTTGTCTTCCTTGACACCGCTATAATTCAGAAAAACATAAGGCTGCTTTTTTAGGTCGGAATGTACCGCCATGCCAAGCAGGCCCGACGTCCGGTCGCGTAATACGCCATCAATCGTTAGCAGACGAGTAATTTCTCCGGTCTCCGGATTCAGCCGGCTCACCTTCCCCCCTTGCTCAGTAAACCATACATGGTTATCCGGACCCCAGACCAATTGCCAGGGAACATCCAGATGATTTGCCATGACCTGTATGCCGACGTGGGTATTGCCCAATAGAAACTGATCATCAGGAATGTCCCGATCATCGGTCTTACATGCCAAAACAAACAACAGCGACGCTACAAACAGAAAACGTAGTCTTGTCATCTTCTATCGGTTCTTTAACTCATTCACGGTATAGCATACCAATCGGCTGCGTATCGACTGTCCCCATTTGCTTTGCAAATCTCCCAAGTTCAGTTCATAAATGAACCCGGACTTCAGGGAAGCCAAGTGAAGGGTCACGGTTTTCCGATCGTCCGAAAGCTCAACGCGGGTAACCGGAACCCTCTCCAGCTCCTGTTGAGGAGAACCATATTTCGAATGATAAAGATAATAATACCGGGAAAATTGATAGTTTTCCGGGTTTAAGGCTGCGGTATCCTGCATGGGTTGTGTGAATTTCAGCTCGAACCCATCGGTTGTCAGCCGCATGGTATGCACATCCACCGGCTGCTTGCCCGTGAATACAATCCGTTGAATTCCTACATCTCCGAGCCAGCCATGTGCATTCTGCCCCACCCACAAGCTGCCATCCGGAGCAAACGCCAATCGGTTATTTCCTTTTCGCAGTCCCAAGCTATCCAAGAACGGGATACACGCGCCCTGGAATTTACCGTTCACCTTTTCCAGCATCACCCGGACAATCCGCTCGCGATTCATTTCTCCAATAAAGAGCTGTCCCTCAAAAGGTCCGAATTTTCCTCCTGTACGATCCAGCACCGGTTGAGACGGAGAGTTAGCCATGATACCATGTGGAAAATAAACCACGGGGCGTGTGCGCATGCTATCCAGCGTATCCAGCGGAAGTTTGAAAGGATTGCCTCGATTCCATCCCGGTGTCCAGACCAGTCCGCCGGGATGCCCGTAGAATTTCCCCGGCTCAACATGGAACAACGGGCTGGTTCCTACCCAGTCGCCCTGATTATCGGTCACGAATACATTGTCAGCATCATCCACCACCAATCCATTCGGCGAGCGGAATCCTGACGCCACCGGATGCAAGGTACCGTCTTTGGTCAGTTTCATGACCCATCCCCGGTACGGCACCGTCGAGAACATCTGCCGGTTTCCGGTTTCCCCATCGCGCCCTTCGAAGTTGACGGTTCCCCGTACCTCGTCTCGCATTTTCCCCCCAGACGACGACGAATTCAGTGCAATATATAAATTGCCCTCACTATCCATCTCCGGCCCATAATTAAATTCATGGTAATTGCCCGTAATACCAAACGCATCCGTGACGTTCTCGTAAAGATCGGCAACCCCATCTCCATCGGTGTCTTTTAGCCGCGTTAGTTCCGGGAGCTGCATGACCAATATTTCATCGTTACTCACCACGTGAATACCCAGTGGGTCGTGAAGCCCTTCAGCAAACAGGTGCCACATCTTCGTTGCCGTATCGTACGTCATGATTTCGCCGCGGGTAAACGCGGCAATCAATTTTCCGTTAGGCAAAAACTCCAACGCTCCTACCTGACTGGCGAGTCCTTCGGGTGTTTTGATATCCTCTACGACGTAAGCCTCACCCGGCTCAGGAGCGGAAGAACAGGCGATCAGTAAACCCAATGCAATAGCAAAAAAAACAGCCCTCATCCCTATTTTTCTATTTTGGTTAGGATTATGGTAAACGAACGTGCTTCTTCAGCAGTCAACCGCAGCGCATTGCGCTCCCACACACCCGTGGAAGCCGAGTACGTTACTCCCTCGTTGGCAGCGGTACGGAAGGTCACTGGAGCAGCTGCATTTGGAATGCGGAACATTCTTTGCAGCCCTTTGCCGTCTGGCTTTTGATGGATTAATTCGTACACATCCGTTCCGTCAACCTGGTAGTGGAACTCCGGGTAGCGATCCTTCATCCGATAGCCTTTGTAAGTAACCCGGTCGGGCTCCCGGTTTCCGATCAAGATCGGGAACCCGACCAAGCTCCGGAAAAAAACCTCACCAACCACTTTAGACTCTGCGTCTCCTTTTCCTTTCCAAAGATCCGAGTTATCCAGAAATCCACCGGTCCACGCAAACCGTAACGTCGACGTCCCTGCATCCCAGCAATAGGAGACCTGGTTCGGCAATGCAACGGCAATTGCCGCGGGGCTAGCCCCATCAATAAACACCCGGTAATGATAAGGTGGTACCGGGGTATATGGATGCAGCGGAACCGGCTTTCCGTGCGCGTGGTCCTGATGCTCGGCGGGACCATCCACGTTGTCTTTACGACGGCTTTCGGGGATATTTACATCCTGCTTAAGCTCGGGCATCTCACCGGATTTGCTCACGTACATCGCCCCGTACATAATTGTACCATGACCCGGGTAGGTACACACGTAGGGGTATGTGCCTTCTGTTGTGGGCGCCGTAAAAACCAAGGTTTTCGTTTCCTCCGGGGCAGTGACCGGTATCGCCCAAAGTACCTCTGAGCTCTCGGGAATGTAGCCGGCAGCCGGTCCAGCCTCACCCAGTTTATTGGTTAACTCAACTACTTTTTCCCTCGCGCCGGGCTTGGTAATTAACAGGTTGTGACTCATATCGTCCGTATTATTCAGAATCAGTTTAACCCGTTCACCCGGTTTAACCGTAAAGCGGGCGACACTAAACTGCAATCCCGGCAATACCTCGATGCTAATCGTTTTTACGGGTGTTGTCTGATTGTACACCGAAATGCCTAAGCTCAGGATAAGCAAGGCGGTAACCCATAGCCGCTTTATGGATGTTCGCATGAATACGTATCGAATCGTTTATAGTTTCTGTTCAAACAGCGCCGCGTATTGCGACGGTGGCACGAAAATCCCGCCACTTTTTTCATAAAAGTCGTCGCCCAGTTCAAACGCACCCCGTATGCGTCGCGTCCAGTGCGCGTTTGCATACGGATGATTGGCCGACATTTGTGCCCAATTCACATAGTTACTGTCGCCGTTCGTTTCCATTAACGCCATGTCGATACCCGGGAAAGGGATCAATCGGGCGGCTATATTCTTGTGCCAATCCACCAAAATCGGGTTTACGGTCAGATCCGCACATAAACAAGGAACGTTACGATCGTGCGCAGATTTTGCAATGCGCAAAGTGAGGCTGAGTGTTTTCGCAATCCCTTTCAGCACGATTGCACCATAACCCTGTTCAATACGGCGCACCGCTGCCCCCTCGTCATGCGCGCTTTCATCGGCAGCAATCCGGATTCCCACATCGTGTACTTCTTCATCATTTGTTTCCACGAGCGGTTCTTCATAGAACAGGATCTGATCAAATGCGCCGATACGACGGGCGTGATCCAGGTAACGCATAAGTGTCTCTTTTTTCTCATATCGCGCATTGGCATCCAGGGTATACCAAACTTTCCCGTGCGACGTTCGATCGGTCCGAACATCTTTCAACGCCCTATGGATTTGTGTAAGCCTCTCCATATCTTTCTGAAGCATCTCCTCCTGACTTCCGGGAGCTCCTGTTTTGATCTTAAACAGAAAATACCCGTTCTCCGCCGCCTGCTTCAGCTGCTGGATCGGCATGTTATAGGACACCTGATACAAAATCCCTACTTGCCTATTCCGTGACGCCAATGCCGGTCGATATGTTGCCGGTATCATCTGTTCAAAATCCTGAAATCCGTTTTCCGCTGCATAAAGAAGCCAAGCCGCGTTATCAACGCTAACCAACGCATTGTACACGAAATTGATATTTACGTCTTTGCGCCCCGTCACCAGCCGGGCATCGACACATACCTGCGGAAGGATGGCCTCAAGCAGATCAATAGGGGTCGAAAATCGAGTTTCCCTGACGCGTTGCAAAGCTTTATTCATCAGCACAAACATCAAGGCGTTACCGGTCGCTTCTGACGACTGGGCAAAAAGGTCAGCATCACCGTACAATACACTTTGTGTTGCCAGTCCGATGGCCGTATGCCCGGATTCCGACATCATCTTAGCGGCCACCTGCCAGAGTTCGGTTAAGTATCCGCCCTTAAATCCAAACGGATGCAAAAGTTTTTCCCGCTCGAAATTAGCTGCCGTTTGAACCACCTGTACCTGTTTCATCGGCGGTTAGGGCTTATTGCTCAAAAACTCGCTTACAAAGCCATCATCTATGAGCTCCGGGTAGGCCGCACAAACCCGTGTAATTTCTTCAGATTGTCCCGGAGAAAGCTTTTCGTCGGGGTCCAGGCACCAAATGCCTTTCATGAGCCCTTGTCTACGTAACACTTCATGTATACCGGGGATACAACCGTGAAAACTATGCGCAGGATCAAAGATCGCCGCATTCATGTCGGTAACCCCGACCCCCTTGTTTAACAAATCAGCTACCCCTTCATATCCATTTTCCCGACATTGCTTCACTTCGTTAAACAACTTAACAGCCGCATGTGTCCACACGGCCCAATGCCCCAATAGTCCGCCCTCGAAACGTTTACTTACCAATTTGCCGTTTACTTCAAACTTATACGTTGTTAACAGGTCGGCCACAATATTGTCGTCATTGCCCGTATACAGGGTAATCTCCTCATTCCGGCTGGAATGGCACACCGCGCGGACAAGATCCAAGGTTTGATATCGGTTGAACGGTGCCGCTTTGATGGCGTGGACGTTCGGGATTTCTGCAAATTCCTTCCAAAAATCATAGGAAAAAATACGCCCACCGACGCTGGGCTGCAGATAGAATCCGAAAACGGGAATCACTTCAGCAACTGCGCGCGTGCGATCCAATATCTCTGTCTCGGTTTTTCCTTGAAGCCCGCCCATGCTGAGCAGTCCGAGATCATAGTCATATTTCAGGGCAATTTCAGCCTCCCTCAGTGCCTGATCGGTATCTCCGCAGATACCGGCGACCGCAATGAAGGTATCTTGCTTAGTGGAATTGGCCATTTCTTCCGCAGCAAGCGCTAATACTTTTTCGTAAAGATTTACTTGCGGATCGCGGATTGCGAATTGTGTACTGTGTACGCCGACGGCCACACCACCGGCTCCGGAGGCAAGGTAGTAGCGGGTCAATAATCGCTGATGTTCTTCATCCAATTTCCGATCCGCATGAAGCGCCAAAGGATGCGCAGGGATCACCGTTCCCTGCTTTAATAACGTGGCTTTGGCCGAAGATAACTGTTGTGTTGCCATGATTAAAATTTACCTGCTCGTTCCTGAAAATGCGTGGGTTTATCCAATTGTTCGCCGCCTTCGCGCAGCCATCGGGCCGTTAGCTCGATGATTTCCCGTATCGTGACCCGCGGATAGCCAAATAGGCGATGGCACTCTGACGCGTTGTTCAGCAAAGCCGTGCCCTGCGGTTCGTAAGCAAACTGGGGTTCTTTGCCGAAGATCAAGCCGAATTGATTTGCCAGCCAACGAGTGGACAATGTTTCCGGTCCGGTAACGTTCAACATTTTTGCGGGCGACTCGCAATGCAGAAGCGAGCGGATGGCAATCTCATTGGCATCGCCCTGCCAAATTACATTGACATTTTCCGTACGCAAATCAATGGGCTTGCCATTAAGTACCGACTTCGCAATTTCCAATACCACACCATAACGAAAATCGACGGCATAATTCAGCCGATAGATTAACATAGGCGTTCCATTCTTTTGCGAAAAATACTCAAAAATACGTTCCCGGCCTAAGCACGACTGTGCATATTCGCCAATCGGTTCGGGAGCTACGTCCTCAGAAGCGCCCCCTGAGGTGACCGGTACGAAAGGCAGGACATTGCCCGAAGAAAACGCAACGATATTCGAATCCCGATACTTCTCAGCGACCCGGCCTGGCAAGTAGGTATTCATCGCCCACGTGTAAGATTCATTGCCGGTAGTGCCAAACTTATGACCTGCTAGGTAAATCACATTCGGCGCGTCCGGCAGGTTTGCCAAATCTTGGTCATCCAGTAGATTGGCGGCTATCGTTTCCACGCCAACGTTTTCCAATTCGGCTCGTGAAGCCGGGTTGGAGAATCTGGAGACGCCAATAACCCGCTGCCCCGTCCCGGCAGCATCTACCGCCTTACGGGCTACGCGTGCCATCGCAGGGCCCATTTTCCCTGCCACACCCAGTAGCAAAATATCTCCTTTAATACGGCTTACATCTGCTATTAATGCCGGCGAGGGTTCGAGCATACGTTGCTCCAGACTGATTAATTCATCCATATCTATTCTATGTTTATCTGTCATTTCAAAAATAATTCTTTAAAATTATAGACGGCCAGCACGATCAGCACAATGAGGCCTACCAAACCGGCTACACGTACAAAAAGCGAATTGGCGTATTGTCCCATTAGTTTTCGATCATTGGATATGAGGTACATGGCAACCGCGATAAAAGGCACCAAAAAAATGGTGACGCTTTGCGCGAGCACAATCATCTCCAGGGGTGGCTTTTCGTACCCGATCGCAATTACACTGCCCACGATCATGACAGCGGCGATCAGGCTTTTTACAACTTTTGAATCTAACGAACTGCCATGCCCCAGTCCATCCGACAATAGCGTACCACCGATAGAGGCGTTACCGATGACCGATGAAAATGAGGCCCCAAACAATCCGACCAAGAATAAATAAGAAGCCGCACTGCCAAATAAAGGCTCCAGGGCCTTCGCCATATCCGAAGCTTTGTTAACCGCAATGTTATTTTCGTGCAGCACCGCTGCAGCACAGGTGATAACCACGACGCACATCAAGCCTAAAATAATCATTCCGCCCGTGCCTCTACTGGCGCTGATATCCAAGGTGGGACTCGCCTTTTTTCTCGCTTGAATCAAATAGGCTTGATAGAAGGCTCCGACTATCGAAAAACAAGAAGCGAAAAAGGCAATGAGCAGCCCTAATGATCCTTCGGGTACTTCCGGCACCAACCCGGACACCATTCCAGAAACGGAAGGTTTTGCCAAAAACGTTGTTGTGATAAAGGCGAATAGCATCAAGATGACGATCGCGATCATGAGCCGCTCCAGCACCTTATAAAAGTTACGAAAAAACAAGAGCGCAATCCCAATCGCGTTGAACAAGATGATCCAAGGTGCCATGGGTGTACCGCTTGCTTCCGCAATGGAGAGCCCAACTCCGATCGAATTGCCTGCTTGGAAAGATGTGGCCACCAGAAAAATGCCGAACCCAATTAATCCAGACGCCCATTTTCCATACCGTTTCTGTATGGTCACAAGCAACGAATCATCGGTGGCCAGCCCAATTCGAGAAGCCATGTTTGCATAAATAATCATGAAAAAGATAGCGACTACGACCAGCCATAGCAAACTATAGCTGTACATGGCCCCCATTTTTGAGGTGATGGTAATCTTACTGGGGCCAAATACAATGGCGGCTGTAACGATGCCTGGCGCTAGTGCTAGGAAAAAATTTCTGATTTTGGGCATAATGTTATCATAGTTTTATATTGTCCGTTGTTGTCATCCGAAAAGAGTTATTCGATCAATTCGCCGATCTCGATATGATACCAAGCTGCAAGCGTATTCAAGTCCTAATCCCTCATTTACCTCCCTCGACCCCGTACCGGTTGTCGAGACCTCTGGCGCGTCGCCTAATAAGTTAAAGCCGGGATTTCGTATCAAACGCATCCATTTATACACAAATGTGGTCAAATAATTGGGAAATACATGATATGATTTATACACACCATTCCTTTCATTTCCATCGCTAATTACCCCTTTGTCATCCATCGCTATTGAAATTGGTACATTCTTATATTGCCTATTAGGCAAAGCCAATCATTCCCAGCCCGGGTTTTGGGTCAGGTTATCGTTGAGCACGATTTCGCTTATCGGAATCGAATTGAGGTAGTCCCTTCCCACTTTGAAACCATAACCTTCTGGCATAGCATTTTTTAGTGGATCAAGGAATCCATCTTCGTCTACCGGAAAAGGATTCTTAGCAATCTGCGACGCTTTGAATCCTTTGGGTCGCGTGCCAACAATCAATTCGTCAGCCGCTGCCCAGCGAGCAATATCGTCCCATCGGTATCCCTCGGCGGCTAGCTCCACCCTCCGCTCCCGGCGAACCTCGTTGATTAACGGCGACAGCGTCGGAAAATCCCAATTTGGATCTGTTGCGATATCATCCACTAGTAAGTTGGGCATACCGACACGGTCACGCAAAGGTTTAATAGACTTGTCAATATCAGCCTGGGTAAGTATACCCAGCTCGGCTTTAGCTTCCGCAAAGTTGAGCAGCGCCTCGGCGTACCGATAAATCATGCCCGGCGATTCTTCGTACTGTTGCACGTGGTACACCAAATTCGGATTATATCCTTTTTGGATGATGTAACCGCTGGGTGCATTCATGTCTGCCTTCGAGTTCAACTGGGCATACGCGTCGCTCCAATACGTAGTGTCACTATTTGCATCGATTTTCCAAATCTGGTCTGGGGTAGCGATGGTTTGATAAAACCGAGGATCCCGGTTCTCGGCTTCCGAAGCAAGTGTATTATACCCACTAAACAATTCATTTCCACTAATGGGGCGACCATCGGTACACAGGTACGCATCGGCTAGCTGTTTCGTTATGGATTTGTTGGATGGCGTTTCCATCCGGAAAAAACGGTCATTAGTGAAGTCTCCGTCACCTTGGGTCAGGTTGTTGTCATACTTACGCCAAAACATCACTTCGCTATTGGCCGAAAAATCCAACTGGGCAAATAGCTCCCTGTAGTCTGACGTCGGATTACCGGTACTATATATACTGTAGATTCCGGCATCGATTAGCTCTTCGGCCGCTTCGACCGCTTTGGTGAAATACTTATCAGGATTAGCGTCCGCCACGCCGAAGGGTGTGCCGTTATGATACTTTTCCCACGTGCCTTCATACAATGCTACCCGGCTTTGAATCAATAGTGCGATCCAGCGGTTAATCCTTCCGGCACCCGAAGTCTTATCAGCGGTAAGATACATCGCTGCCGAATCCAATTGATCAATGATAAAGTCGGCCACTTCGTTGCGAGGATCGCGCGGATTATACAGCTCAGGCGATTCGGTTGTCAGTGTCTTTGTCAGGATCTGAATATCTCCATAGCTTTGCATCAAATTAAAATAAATCAACCCCCGAAAGAAATACGCTTCTCCCAAGTATTGCTTGTATTCATCCAATGTATAGTTTTTCTCCACCCGACGGTAATTATCGAAGAAGAAATTGATTTTGCGTACGTTGCCAAACCCGATGGTGCCAGTCGTAGCGATCGTTCGCGTGCCCTGCAAACGTTGGTTGGGAGAACCACTAACTTGGTTATCACTTTCGAAGTCGCTCCCATGGTTCGCATATTTAGGAAACATGGCGCTATTGTAAAACGTGTTTATATATGTGCGTAATTGGTCAGGCGTTTCAAAGATCACGTCCGACGTAGTCGCATCCAATGGTCGACGATTAAGGAAATCCTTATCGCAAGCGCTATTCAACAGCGCAAAAAATAGGGTTATGATGACGAAGTACCTTTTCATGATATTCATAATAAAAAATTAGAAGGTAAGATTCAATCCAAACGAAAACGACCGGGTCTGCGGGTAGATCATACCAGCGGTCTGATAACCTCCAAAGTCTTTATCAGAGGCGAGCATCGTTTCCGGATCAAAGACTTTCGGCACACCGGTAATGAGCAACAAATTTTCGCCCGAGAAATACACCCGAACATTCGCGATCTTGAACCGGTTAAGGAAATCGGCTGGCAAGTTGTAACCAATCTGCACATTCCGAAGTCTCAGGTAAGCCGCATTTAGTAAATACCGAGTTTGTACCTGCCGATTCTTATTCGTTTCTGCCGTAAAATAAGGTTTAGCAAAATAAGCATCGGTATTTGGGCCGAGGATGTTAGTTTCATCTGCCGAGCGCCAATAGTCCAAGTTATACGAGTCTTTGAAAATTGCGGAGCCTCCCCAACCACTAGTTAGTCCCCAGAACACCGGTGAGTCGGTATCCGCATAAAAATCCTGCTTGCCGACACCTTGCCAGAACATTGAAAAATCAAATTGCTTCCAAGTTATGCCTCCGGTTATACCGATGTTGTATCTGGGTTGGTCGTTACCAATTACCACCAGATCACCATGGTTATCCAATGTCCGTTCGCCATCGTTAACGAAGCCGTCGCCATTCACATCCCGGTATTTCATGTCGCCTAGGCCCCAAGATTTCCAGTATCTTCTTTGGGATTCATTGGCGGCGTTCGCTTCATCTTCGGTCTGAATGAGTCCGTCGCTCACCAAACCCCAGATTTCACCAACTTGCTTACCCGCATACCAATTATCAACGCCTCCTTTATCGTTGTCATATTTGAGAATTTTCGAACGGTTGTCGCCCAAGCTCACACTAGCGTTATACCCAAAATCAGCTGTTGGCCGATCTTCCCAGGATAGCACCACTTCAAAACCCTTGGTAACTAGTTCGGCATTGTTCGTCCGTGGAGCCGAGGTTCCAAGCTGAAACGGTAACGTAACGGCTGGTCCGACCATGTCGGAGGTAGTCCGGTTGTACCAGTCGACTGTCAGGTTCAATCGATTATTCAAAAATGCCGCATCGACACCTGCGTTGAAAGACGTAATGGTTTCCCACGTCAAGTCGTTACTGACCAACAAAGGCGCGTCTGCATACGCTGGCCGCTCACCGTCGATAATCCAGTTAAGCTGGCTACCCGTGGGTATTGTGGCCAGGTACCGGTAATTCCGGGAGTTTTGAGATCCCGTCCGGAAAATATTCTGATTTCCCAACGCGCCATAAGAAGCCCTGAATTTCAGGTTATTCACATAATTGCTGATGGGTTCCCAGAAGTTTTCCTTGGAAATGGTATACCCGACGGAGCCCGATGGAAAAAAGCCCCACCGTTTTCCTTCAGGGAACCGCGAGGAACCGTTGTACCTTGCACTGAATTCCACCAGATATTTTTCATCAAAGTTATAATTGAGGCGACCGAATACACCTTGCGTTGCCCAGTGGTAAATTGCGTCGGTCAGCACACGTTCCCCCAGTGAGGTACTGATAGCGGGTACATTTACGTCAATCAGGTTGGCTCCCGATCCGTTCAGCCCTGTGTAAAGCCGGTACTCCTGTTCGTAGCCCACCATCGCTTTGAAATAGTGTCGGTTGAATGTATTTTCGTACGATGACGTTCCATTAATCAGTGTATAGATATTTTGTGAAAACGCCGACGCGTACCCAGAAACCGGCTTGCCAACATTGCCAAATTCGCCGGTACCTAACTCAACCGGTACGGGACCAGGATTAGAAGTGCTACGAAGCCCCTGATTATTGTAATTGTAAGAGAACGTGGTTTTCCATCCCTTGATAGGTTCCAATTCACCGCCCAATGTCAGGAAAAAATCATTCGAGTAACCCTTATCCCGGCCCGTTCCTTCCAAGTACCTTACCAACGGACTTTGTACCGTACCGTTGATGTTATAAAATGGCATCATCGGAGCAAACGTCAGCACACCATTAAAGAAGTGCTCCCGCCCCACCGTCGTATAACCAATGGGATAGTCTGTTTCTCCAGCCGTGTATTTTACGCTGGAATTGAATTTCAACCATGAAGTAATGGTCGTATTATAGTTACCTATAAAATTGTAACGCTTATAACTATCATTTCCCCATTCGTATAGGCCGTTTTCCTCCACATATCCTCCGGCCAGATAATATTGATTACGCTCGTTACCTCCGGATACATTAATATTGTGCTTTTGACTGAACGAATTATCGCGCATCAAAAGCTGTGGCCAATCGTTGTTTGCATTACCATCCCGACGACCGCCCCACAGATTATCGATTGGTTTCTCTGGATCATATTCATACGGAAACGAACCGTTTAAATAGCCTTGGATCCGCTCCAATTGCTCATCGCTATATACCACGGTAGCCCCCCCGTTCAAAGCTGCTTGGTTGTATGCAGTAGCCCAAGTGTAAGAGTCCACGAAGCTAGGTAACCGAACTGGACTGCTGAACGATAGGTTGTCCGTATACTGGATATTCACCCCTCCTGTTTTGCCTCCCTTCTTAGTGGTAATTAAAATCACCCCGAAAGGAGCCCGTGATCCATAAACTGCCGAAGCCGAAGCGTCCTTTAATACCGACACACTTTCTATCGATTCAGGGTCGACATTGTTGATATTCATCTCCACACCATCAACCAATATTAGCGGCGATGCATCTCCTTCGATAGACCCCATTCCCCGGATATTCCAATTACTGGACGAACCGGGCTCACCGCCTCGCATGTTCATCGAAATGTTGAGGTTGGGTGAAGCCCCCTTAATCAAATCAGCGACATTATTTGCTGCCCGATCTTTTAACCGCTCACCCGAAATGACGTCAATAGAACCGGTGAGATTACTTTTTTTCTGGGTACCGTATCCCACTACCACCACCTCTTCCAAATCGGAAGCTTGTGTCTCAAGCGAGACGTCCATCATGCCTGTTTCTGCCGGAATCTCCAGCGTCTTATATCCCAGAAACGAGAAATTCATAGTCGTGCCGACATTTCCCATGATCTCAAAGCGGCCTTGATTGTCTGTTTGGACTGCCGCATCACCGATGGTAACTGTCACTCCCGAGAGGAGTTCTTTTGTTGCCGCATCCCTTACCACACCTCGAATCGATGATTGGGCATAAAGCGCTATCCCGTAGCAACTGAAAGCCAAGAGAAAGCCTAGTGTTCCGATAAGTTTACTC
The DNA here is from genome assembly GCF_042666505.1 of Parapedobacter sp. GCM10030251. Classification (NCBI taxonomy): domain Bacteria; kingdom Pseudomonadati; phylum Bacteroidota; class Sphingobacteriia; order Sphingobacteriales; family Sphingobacteriaceae; genus Parapedobacter; species Parapedobacter sp. GCM10030251. The sequence continues at coordinate 591,840 of NZ_JBHTDN010000002.1, forward strand.
ATAATTTAAGTTTGTAAAAGTTTAATTCCATCCTAATTAAGTTTAACACGGTAACGTTACCGAAACCTCCCGAAAAACGGTTACGTACACGTTCCCAAATGATAAGTTTATAATGTTGACTAAAGTAATAACATAATTTTAATATTCATATATTTTTGAAGCGCTTTTGGTCGAAATCCCGGGCCGTCTGAAAAGCAGTTAAAACAATCGTATCTCTATTTGTGCTTCGGAGAAATCAAGAATCTTTTTTCTACTTATCTGAATGGTTGCAGAAAATATTCAAAAAAATCACCCAGAATCCTATTTGACTCCTCATTCGGATCATGCTTCTCTCTATTGGTCATCGCGACCCGGTTTTCAAAACCCAAAAATCGATTAACCTGTATAGCGTGATTGAGGGATACCCATCGCTCAACTCCGTCAGAAGAGCCTCCCGAAACTAACAAGGGCCTCGGCGCCATCAACGCATGCAGCTCATGCAGATCATAACCCCCACGAACAAGTTCAGGATACGCTCCTTTGGCGTTTTCCAAATCACCTGTTTTTCGCCATACGTTATCCCAAGGTGGCGGATAATAGCCTAAATACCAAGGTTCCCAGTAGTTTACCCCACTTCCTTTGGTATCGTCGAAGACAACACCGGGATCTGACCAAGCTGCACAGGCGAATTTTTCAAAAAGGCAGGAAGCGAACATCGCCCATTTACCGCCAAACGAATGCCCTGTAATGCCAATACGTGTCGAGTCGACCTCGGGTACCTCTGCCAGCACATGCCAGGCATTTGCGGCAGCATAAGCCAACATCGATAAAGGTTGGACTTCTGCATGTTCAATGGAAGGATAATAAAGTGAATACTCACGCCGCTTTGATGCCTCACGAGTGCCTAAGGATAAGGCAACGAATCCGCGTTTGACTAACTGTCGCGCAAAGTCGCGGTGAGGCTTTCCGCCAATACCCACGGCAGTCTCTGGCTCATAAAATACGGTAATCACTGCGGGATGCTTACGATTGCCTCCGGCATCCGGTATTAACAAATAACCATCAGTCCATTCGTTCGGTAGCCATTTAAACCGAACATGATGCTGCACATATCCTTCCTTCTGGACGGTCGAGTCGATGATAAGTTTCTGCTGTTCCAATAACACGGGCCATTTGCCCATCACCCCATGCCATCGCTCCAGAATTTCCTCCCGTCGACGTTGCCAATCGTCTTTTGTTTTCACCCGTGTACCGTCGTAGAATCGCAAAGGTGAGCGAAAGTCTCCCAGTCGCCCTTTCAGCGAATCAGGAGGTGCAAAAAACGGAGCGATCTCCTTCCAAAGGGAATCTCCGGACAACGGAAAATCGTTTGCGCCTGTAGCTTTTACGCTTAACATGCTACCGACGACTAACGCCAGAAGGAAATTATAGCCGTTAAGATGTTTCATTATGTATCCCCCCAGTGGAGCAACGTCCCACTTTCAGCAGCTCGATTTGCCAATAACACAGATTTGGCGGCCATCCTTCCCGTTTCAACATTTGAAAACGGTCTTTTTCCTAACTTCACGCACGCAACAAAATCCATTAGTGCGTAAGCCGTCGGATCCCGGTTTTGATCATCCTGATTTTGAAACTCCAATTCCATGGGTTTGCCCTGCCCCCAAGACTCTGCAGTTGCTCCGGTGACCCCGTCAACTGTCATTGGTTTACTATTAAGCACCTCGGGAAATGCGAATGCTTTGGTCCGCTGGATTTCGATGGTACCTTTCGTACCCAAAACACGAATGGAATAACCATTGAATGAATTGCTTAAAATCGAAGTCACACTTGCTTTCACACCATTCGGATATGCATAAACCGCACGAATGTTATCAAAGGTCTCCCGGCCATCCTTCCAATAATCAATACCCCCCATTGCAACCACGGAAATCGGATGATTGTCGTTGAACCAATTGAGGATATCAACCTGATGGGAACATAATTCAGTCATAAGGCCGCCCGAATATTCTTTATACATCCGCCAGTTGATCTGTCTTTCCAACGACGGATCGGGCACGGGTCTCCTCCAATCCGAATTCCGATGATACTGGCATTCATACTGTTTAACTTCGCCGATGAACCCGCCATTAATCGCCTCAAGAACCTTGTGATAGAGTTGATAATACCGATATTGGTGACCGATTTGCAGGACAGATTTGGGATGACTCGTGGCTAAGTCAACTAACTGATCGGCCTGTCCAGGCGTGTGTGTCATCGTTTTCTCCAAATACACGTGTTTTCCTGCCTGCAAGGCCTCGGATGCGGCGGAAAAATGCAAATGTTCAGGAAGTGCAATATAAACTGCTTCAATAGATGCCGAATCCAACAACTTTCGGTAATCCCGGTAGCCTGTTGCGGTTGGAAACAGCCTGCCTGCAGCTTGAAATTGTGGGTCCAAGATATCACTATAGGCCAGCACACTCACGTCCGGAATTTTCTTCATAAGGCCGGCAACTCCGCTACCGCGACTACCAAATCCGATCACTCCAATCGTCACCGGCGCTTCTCTTTGCGCATAGATACGTTGGTAAGGAAATCCACCGAATGCAACCCCCGCAGCGCCATACATCCCATTTCGTAAAAATCCTCTTCTGTTCATTGCGAGGAAATTTAAGCGTTCAATAATTCCGCAATGCTCACCGGTGCACCGCCACGCCTCTTACTTTCATCTGCAGCTTCCATAAATGCCACCAGTTCCGTCGTTTCTTCTTCGCTCACAGGCACTACACCGGTATCGAAAAAGTCGACAATCCGATAAAGAAGTGGCAGATATCCATCGTATTTACCAATGGCCTGCTGCCCATTAGCCCCATAGGCGACCCCGCCAAATCCACCTTTCCCTTGACGTATTCCCCTGAAAATGCCGACACGTCCATCAGACCATGTACCCACTACTATATCTGTACCTTCGCCGTAAATCCGCCGGACTTCCTTGCATCCTGTTCCCAGTAATGCGTACAGCATCTCGACACCGTGTATGCCGTACCAGAACAAATCGGGGTGTGAGGGTTCCAGCGTTGCAGGGGCAAATGCATCCGCTCCGGTAAGGGCACCGATAAGCTTACCGGAGGCTAGATCGGGAATATTCTCGACATACCTTAATGAGGAAGAAGAAAATGTCGGCACGTTGTATTGTCTGGACGCTGCGAAAATCGCTTTCGTATCAGCCAGGGAGGCGGCAATCGGCTTATCTATAAACATACGTTTACCCGCCTTGAATACCGCCAATGCCTGCTCTAAATGAAGCCTACCATCGTTCGTTTCCAGGAATACGACATCCACCTGGTCAAGCAAGGACGTGATCGATTCGGTGATTTTCACCCCAAGACGCTTGACTTCTTCAATGTATCCCGGAATGCGCTTTGCACTGCTTTCGATGGTTTTACTCCCATACGGATATGCTGCAACGACTTTATAACCGTTCAATTTAGGATCCGCTTCGGCAGCATTCAACGCTTTGGTAAAAGCGATACTATGCGAAGTATCCAAGCCAATAATTCCCACGCGTTTTCCCTGATTTCTTGCACGGGAAAAGCCTTCCCCTGCGATAGACATCGTGGATAGGCCAATTCCAACAGCCGTTAAGTCTTTTAAAAACACCCTGCGATTTATTTCCATGCTATTCTATTTTTGTTAAATCCCAATGACCCTGTTCCGTATATCCATGATATGCAGTACCGCTTCTCTATCCGATGCGCTTATGCATATATCGCGACTGAATAGTTAATAGGAAGCCCCTATTCCCTCTACCTTTGATTATCTATTTGCTTATAATTGTAACGGTAACGTACCCGCTAAGTACGTCATTAAATCTTTTATTTCCAAAAAATATTTTGCTTTTTGAGATCAGGAACGGGTCCGTGGCTCAATTTTTATAGAATTCGACGTTTTCTTTTGTGATGATGTCTATAGGCATGTATTGTTCTTTCTCGATCTTTTTTCCCAGCACAATTGCCTGAAACAATGCCATCAACCCCAGGTATCCCTGTTCTTCCGGTTTCTGTCCTATCAGGAAATCTATGGTGTTATCGATCAGATATCCAATATTCTCTTTCACCAAATCATAACCGATGAGAACAAAGTGGTTTGAATTGCGCTTACGGAGATAGTTTGCCACACTCCGAACACGTGAGTTGGTAACAAATATTGCCCCAATGTCGGGATGTGCGGCCAGTGTTTCTTCTAATGCGGCGGCAACGGCTTTATCGGTCGTGTTTGTAATGTCAATCTTTTCGATATGCAAGGTTCTAACCGGTTTGTTTACCTCGCCAATATAGGCCCTGAAGCCTTCTTCTTTACGCAAGAGGTGGTGATATGCATCGATCTCCTTCGAAATATTCACCAGCAGGATCTTTCCACTTTTAACGCCGAACTGCACTAACCGGCCTGCCAAATACCCACTTTTGAACAAATGAGGACCAACGTAAGCCAAGCTGGCCGCGTTCGGCACGTCCGAATTGATAAACACATAGGGGATCTTCTTTTCTTCGCACTTCTGGGTAAACGCTCGTGCTTCATCAACGAAGGATGGTGCCAGTACCACGCCGTCAAAGCCACCCTCGATCACCGCCGCGGCTTGCTTGGTAAACGTGGTTTTATCATTCAGATCAAAGAGGAATATTTCTTGCTGAATTCCGTATTGCTTAATTTCCTGATGAGCTCTTTCTACCCCTCTTCGCGGTCCATCCCAATAGTCGGTTTCATTCGCATTCGGGATAAGTACCGCAAACCGATTCGTCTTTTTCGATGCAAGCCGACTGGCCATAATATTCGGCTGGAAACCCATTTCCTTGATGATCCCATTAATCTTTTGCCGCGTGGCTTCGGACACCCCTTTGCGATTGTGAATCACACGGTCCACCGTCGCAATGGACACATTGGCACGTCTCGCGATTTCCTTCACGCCGGAAAGCGGGCGTGGACTATGTTCTTTTTTCATTCGAAAATAATTTGTTTGTTTATGGCCTCATGGAACCTGCTTTTTCATCGCCTTTTGCGCCAGGCGCTGACATGGCGGGTTTCATCCTATACTGTTGAATGGGTGATCAATACCGTTCGTACAATTGTCCAAAAATACACGTTTTGCTGTATTTCTAAAATCAACGTGGCGGGTATCATGAAATTTTGGGCAAAAGGTGAATGCTAACTACTAATCGCTATCGTTAACACGCGCCGATACCCAACGAACCATTTCCTTCTGCTGCTCGCCCGTAAACCGATTAAAACCCGGAGGCGTTTCCAGACTGAGTGCATCCTCTGCACGATAAATCTGATACACACCGCGCGCGTCGTCCACGCACTTGCGTAGCGCTTCCGGATTGACATGCCGATCTAATGCCGGTGAATTGATCCATACCGGCCTGGGTGCGATTGCCGCTACGATTTCATTGAAATCTACTGGAATACGGTCTTCCCTACCTACGAAAAAACCAAGCCTGGGAAGCAATCCATGCAGATGAGAAAATGCCAAAATACCCTCATGCCGCCCAATCAACTGTGTGTCACGGAAGGGTGTAAAGGCACTGACCGCGGCAATCCCCGTTACCCGCTCATCCAACGCTGCGGTAAACAAGCCAACTGTTCCGCCCAGGGCGTACCCTGCGATATAGATATGATGGGAATCAATAAAGTCCAGGCTTTCCGCCGCATCGATAGCGGCCCGCGTATCGGCAACCATTTTGCCGAGCTTAGACCACCTTGGGTATCGCTCATAAAATAACGTTCCCTCGTCGATCCGTTCGCCATATCCTAGCAGGTCAAGTGCCAATACGGCGACTCCCTGCGAAAGAAAACCTTCAAAAAGATCCCGGTATCGCATTCCGAATCCGGTATTTCCATAATCGTGTAAAAAAATAACAACCGGCAACTTCACCCGGTTTCCAAGATTCATATTACCGGATTCATCGATGGGATAGTATAGCGAGGCAAAAAGGTTATCGCCTACTGCGTTCGAGTAAGGTCCTAAACTTTGCTTTTTTCCATTGCGAACCACGGGCCGATCAATTAACTTACTTACGTAATCTTCCGCGGGCACCAATTCACGTAACGGGTCTCCCTTCAGTCCTGGTGCTTCCTCCCCCAGTAGCCATTGAATTTGTTTCTGGATTTCGCTTTTCTCTCGGCTCCAATCTGCCGTGTCAACTAACGTCTTCTTCCCACCTAAAAAGGGCTGTGCCGTGGGAAAGTCATCGGGATTTATTCGTTCTCCACTCAGTTTTTTCCATTTATCGAATGAATAGTCATATACCAGTCTATTTTCCCAAGGAAGTTGCCTTCGGTCGAATTGAATATCAAGCCAATCTACGTAGGCTTCGATATCCCGCGCAGAAACGCTGTGTCCGCCATCACGAAAGCGGACCCCTAAATGATCCTGAACACCTAAAAACTCGTATACGCGCTTTACTGATTTATAATTTTGCTCGATTGCCCATGGATCGCCTCCTCCTCCCTCCCTTACAGAGGAGCTCAACAATAAGGCATTGGGGGCGATTAAGGCCATCAAGGAATTTTGGTCAATGGGGAGTTGATGCTCACGCCCCGCATAAAACCGCAACCGGGGATGCAGCCATTGCGGCCGTATGGAGCATAAAAAATCTATCGATTCGTTATCATACCGCTCGTCGGTGTATCGATAGGGAATTTCTCCTCCTGTACCACCACTGCTGCTGATAACAGCCGTAATTCTCGGATCAAATGCCGCTGCAAATAAAGACTGTTTCGCGTTTCGTGAATGTCCGGCCAAAGCGATTTGTTGCTTGTTTACCTCCGCCCGCGTATACAGGTAATCGACTGCTCGTTGGGCTCCCCATGCACGGGTCATCAATATCGTCCAATCGTATTCGGGGTATAACTTCTGATAGGGTTCGGTATCGTCTTTGATGTCTGCACCCGCGTATAAACATCCGATGTATCCCCTCCGTACCGCAATTTTTGCCCAAACCCGATGATTCCATTGAGACATAAAAACGGGGAAAGGCCCTTCGCCGGGAGGTATCAATAGTTCAAGAGTAAGCCTCGCGGCTTCTTGTTCACCAAAACGCAGTTCCAACAACTGTATTTTTATACCGTTTTCCTCTCGCTCCGTTAAAATTTTTACTTGCAAACTATCGGGAGGAGGCGGAAACGTACCCGATAAGAGATGTTTTACCTGTTCACCTATCCACGTTCTCCTCTTTTCCCAATCAGCCAGATTTACAATACGCTTTTCCCGGCCTTGTTCTTCACCCATCAACGGATCAGGTAAAAAAGCATTTACAGGTAATTTTTCGAAGTCGGGTGGTAATTCCCCTGTGCGTTGCTGCCAATCATCCCACGTGCTATCTCGATAGCTAAGCCTCACAAAAGAAGAAAATACGTCTCGCGGTCTGTTTGTTGGATGCGGATACCGGATCAACCGGAGTTGCTCCAAATACGCTCTCCGTTTGGTTATCTCGGTCTGCGCATGCACTTCCCATGCGGTGGGCGCAAACACAACGAGCAGTGCCAGCTTACGTATTACCGCCTTTAATCGAGACGTGCATAGCTGATTGGCCATCGCTTTGGCATTATCTCATTAGTCAAGCTCCGACAACGCAACCTTAGCACCCCCACGAGCCTTGCTGAGATCCGCCGCCGTCATAAACCGATAAATTTCCAACGTCTCATTTGCATCTACAGGAGATTGCCCGGAGTCAAAAAACTCAATAATCTTACTCAACAAGGTATCGTATCCGTTGTAAGGACCCAACGTCAGATCCCCTTTCTCTCCATAAGCCGTCCCCCCGTACGTATGCTTGCCGGTGCGCGTACCCCGAAACGTACCAATACGGCCATCTGCCCAAGTACCCACCACAATATCGGTCCCTTCGGTATGGATGCGGCTCACCTCCTTACAACCGACTCCCATCAACGCAACCAGCGATTCGACGCCATGAATTCCGTACCAAAACAGATCAGGGTGATGCGGTTCCAGCGTCGCGGGGCTGTACGTATCGGCACCCAGGATTTTGCCGACTTTGCCGTTGATGGCATCTTGGATGGTGCTCATGTACCGCAATGATGATGTTGAAAAAACGGGGACGTTTCGCTTTTCTGCTAACTGGTAGATTTTCTCTACATCTTCCAGCGAAGCGGCCACAGGCTTATCAATAAATACAGGCTTACCGGCGTCGATGACTTCCTTAGCCTGCGCGAACCTGGGATTGCCATCATTGGTTTCCAACAATACGTAGTCCACTTCGGCTAACAGGGCGCGAATCGAGTCGACAATTTTGACCCCATAGGGTTGAATCTGCTTGATGTAGCCGGGGATACGACTGGTGCTGATTTCGATCGTGCTCCCATAGGGGTACGCAGCGGTGATCCGATATCCGGAATTGCTCAATTCACTGGCAGCGTCGTTCAATCCTTTGGTAAACGCCATGCTATGTGACGTATCCAAGCCAATGATTCCGACACGCTTTCCCGGTGCCGCCTCCTGCCTGACGGCGGCATTTCCTGTATGAATCCCCAATCCCATCCCCGCAGTGGCCAAAGATGCGTTCAATATAAATTCTCTTCTATCCATGTTCTAAATATTTAATTCCGCTTGAGGCGATTGTAACTCCCTAAAAAGCGTTTAAACTTACCTATTCTTTTTCTTGGTTATCCAAATAAATGCGCAGCATCGTGTCAAATTTTGTATAGTGGTTGTAATGGCCCGTCATCCATAAGACAACCGGTGGCTTGCCTTTCGGCATTTTTACGGCATAAGGTCGCACGTTATGGGTAGACGAATGCGCAGTAAGTGGCGTGGTTTGCCATCCAGTCCGTTCTTTCTGCCAGTGCTCCAATTCAAAGCGACCATCTACTTCACGCGATAGATATACATTGTCCACATCGCCGTGATCCATAACCATGCCCCCTGAGTAATGGGGTTCCCTAACCGCTTCACCTGGGGCCACCTGGGGCATCCACCTCCCTGCTTTGCAGATTTCCTCATCCACCCATCTGCTACCGTCCCACACCGCATAGTGATATCGGTGATCAGTATCTTCGGGAAATCTTGTATAACAGACAACCGGTTTGCCATCGTCACTTAAAGCCACATCAGCGATCCAACTTCTCACACCATTTTCCATCCCATCGTAAACTTTGTCAACCGACTCCCTTGAAATGGGCAGCTGACTCACGTTTGCTATCAAACGGCCGTCGGTCTGAAAAAACGCACCTTTTTTATAATACATATGATAAACCGAATTGGTCGGTTCCACGCCGGGATGGCCATCTGTAAAAATCAGGTCGATCCGGCTCCGTCCATCCGAACTGACTTTGAGGTAGGGGCGGTTTTTGGTTCCCTCGCTCGCAATGAGCACTTGCGGATTGCTCCATGTATCACCTTGGTCGTCACTATATGCGAATGTTTGCTGCCAATCGCTTCCCCGCCAAAAGACGTAAATGCGATTCTGTTCGTCCGCCAGCATGACCGGATGAGAATAGGTGATGCGATCGCCCCCGAATGGAATTACCCGTTCGTCGTTCCACGAACGAATATCTGCCGGCCTTTTGCTTTTACGCATAAAGAAACGCCCATTGTGTTCGGTATAAAAAACAACGATATAGCCATCTGGAAGGACAAGGATCGAAGGCACGTTGTGGTCATCCACCTGTAATTTCTCGTGAAGTACGAACGTATCTACTACTTGCGTCACTAAATTAGTGGCACCAATAACCACGTCTCCCCGACTGCTGATGAATCCAAAATAGACCTGTTCGTGCGCACCTGCATGGTAAACGGCTCTTGGATCAGAAAACCAACACCATGCCGCATCGTGAGAAACGATCGGGTAGCCTTCCCCCGCATGCTGCGCGTACCCCTTGATAGCCGCAAAAAGCGAGCATGTGATCAGCAACGAAAAAAAATTTCGAATGATCATCGACTTCAACGACTAAACAACGGGTCGGGAATCTTTATCAAATCCGATATTTCGTTTCCCCCATGAATACACCGGGCCAATGTGTACACAAACCCGTCATTTCCCACAGCAATCGCATTGACATAAGAAGGCCTTGTGCCATCCGGATAAAAAATCGGGCCGTGGTCCGTATACTTTCGGCCGGAGATGTTATAGGTAATGAGATGCAGGTTTTCAACTCCCTTGGAGGCGCCTTTTGCGATGCGGTCCTGACCTTTAATTCGCTTACCATCTTCATAAACAGGTCCTCCTGTCAGATAGTAAATCGTTTCTCCATCAGGTCCGAGCTGGAAGCCCAAATATCCGTAGCTGAATTGATCAAACATGCCACTGCGTTGGGAAGGTTCCGAAGTCAGCCGTTGAACAAGTTCGACCGTCTGCAAATTGGGATCGAAGCGGAATAAATACCCCGAATTGCCATGTATCCCATACGCGACTTTTTCAGGTGCATACCAAAAAATTTTGCGCCAGTTATAGGCCATACTTCCGGGCTGTGTCGGATCGTAACTACCAAAATAATCAAGCTTTAAATTTATATCAAGCTTCTCAAGCGATTGATCCGCCGGGTTATAACAAAAGATCTCACCTTCCGCTACCGTAAAATATACCCGTCCGTCGTCCGGATTGACGAGTAACGAACGGCAAAGGGTCCTGAAATCAACTCCCGGCTTACCAGCCTCTCCGCGTTCTGCCGTAGACGCCTTTGTGTAGAGCTTCCTACGCTTCACGTCGTAGTGAACAAATTGTCCGGTTGGCCAGGTGATCCCAAAGAGTTGACCGCGTACAACGTCCATATTCATTGTCACCAGTCCCTCCCCGCCGGGCACGGTAATCAAATCCTCAAACACTTCGGTATCGGGATCATAGGCTAAAAAATGCCCCCCCGGGTATGGGTCTATTCCTTCGGGTAGATTCTCGGGCAACCTGTCCATCCCATCGATTAGCTGATAGTAGCCAACATGCGTGCTGAAATACAGTTTCCCTTCGTATTCGTAAAAACGGGCATGCGATTTCCCCTGTACCACCGCATCTTGTCCGGCTTCTCCGCATATATCCGTAAGATCTGCTAAAAAGGTAATTTCATCCGATCTGGGATCGTAAGCATACATCTTCCCTCCTTCATCTATCCGTTCGGACGAGAGGATGTAGTAAATTTTGCCATTGCTCGCTCTTGAGATTGCGTTGTAGGTATCGTGTGCGTGCGGGAATCCGGAATTATATTTTTGGGCAATTAGTTCTCCCTGCTTCTCGGCACGGTCCATAGTTATCATCATTCTGTACAGTTATTCGTTCCTACTTATTTCCTCCGGTTGCCAGTTGTCCGGTATGTTCATGTATCCGTTTTATGGCAGTTGCTATCATTTCCATGTCTGATTTCGGACCCAGTAACAGGTTTTGGGTAAACCAAACGGCTTGTTCATTGCAGAGCGTTTCGTTATTCGGGCAACGGTTCGCAGCGATATACGCATCAAAATCCACCTGTTCCTTCGGATACACCTGTTGGTAAAGCGGCGAATCCAATGCATCTTTTAAGTAAGGTTTATCGGTCAGTACCGCGTAGCCACTGCTGCAAGGAACACCTTCCGCACGCAATGCTTTCAGGAAGCGATCCCGGGACAATCCGCCAAACTCAGCTGCAACGTAGCGGAACGGATACAGATGGTACGCTCCTTTGTTCGCCTTCTCGTATAATTTCATCGGATAAATACCCGGTACTTCGCTCAATAGACTACTTAGATACCGGGCATTTTCGTCACGTCTTACGGTCTCTTCCTCCAAGCGTTCCATCAACGCCAAGCCGATAGCCGCCTGGTACTCCGTAAGCCTGATTTTGGTGCCGGCCAAGACACTGCTCGCGGATACGACACCCACCATCGACCCATATGGCAACCCTAAATTATGATAGGAATAACAACGATCCATAAATTCGCCATTGTTGCTGACAACCGCACCCCCTTCGCCAATGGGTAAATTTTTCGAATTCTGGAAACTGAAGCATCCTGCATGACCAATAGAACCTAATCGCTTACCGTCGTACTCTGCCAAATGTGCCTGGCATGCATCCTCAATAACAATCAGGTTGTGTTGCTTAGCCAGCGCCATGATCCGGTCCATATCAACCGCGACCCCTGCAATGTGCACCGGAAGGATTGCCTTGGTCCGGGGCGTGATTTTTTTAGCTACCTGGGCAGGATCGATTTGAAAGGTTTCTAGCTCCACATCGGCAAATACGGGCATCGCCCCAACGGCTAGAACAGCCAGGGGCACCGCAATAAATGTATACGGCGTGAGAATAACCTCGTCTCCCGGTCCTACACCAAAATTGGTCATCGCTGTAATCAAAGCGTTTGTGCCATTGACTACGGTTAAACACCGTTCTGTGCCAATCGTTTTTGCCCACGCTTCCTCAAAACGCTGGGTCACCTGAGCGCGCGACCAGACGCCACTTCGCAGCACCTCTAAGACATGCTTTTCGTCGGTGGCTGGATTCCACATCGGCCACCTCGGCCATTCCTTTTGAGCAAACATTGGCTGTCCCCCTAGAACGGCCGGCTTACCAGTCATCGAACGCTGCCTACCGAAAACCATCGGAGAGGCGACCATTCCGGCTCCCAATACGGAACTACTGGCAATAAATTTTCTTCTAGACATATCCATAATACACGATCCTCCTGCTTCTCATATAGTTAATGACTCTTTAGTTATATCCTTCGTTTTGCTGCAGCACATCCGGTCCCACCAGATCAATCTGGCTCCGTGGAATCGGCATGTACCGATGATGTTCCTGCGGATTTAACTGCACGGTCTGGACAGAACCGTCAGACGGATTATAATACCGTTCAACCGACTTCAATTCGGTCATGTATCGTCCGGTCCGAACCAAATCAAACCACCGCTCATTCTCAAAGGCAAATTCCAATCGCCGTTCCAGCAACAGCTTATCCAAAAAAGCGTCTTCGGTCGCAATATCAGCCAAGGTGTAATGATGATCCTCATTTCCGAAGGCGCGTTCTCTGATCCGATTAAGTTCGATCAGTGCCAAATCAGGTTGGTTAAGGCGATACAATACTTCCGCCTTCAGCAACACTATATCTGCATACCTCAACACCGGCAAATCCAGTCCGCTGCTGTTGGGGGTGTGTTGGACGGCAAACTTGCTTACATACGGATACCATACGGCAGGTTCGGCGGGTGGACTGTTCGGTGATTTCCAATAGGGCGTAATGGTCTCCGCTTTTCGGCTGTCTTCATCCTCATACAATTTATAAAGACTCCACGTAGGGAAAATATTTTCATTTCCACGCGATGAGATGCCCGTTACCCCAAAATAGGGCAAGAAATCTGTCGAAAGCGGTTGTCCGTTTTCACCATCCAGGTATTTCATTGCAAAAATTACCTCGCTGTTATTTTCCGAACTGACCGACCAAAGCGATTTAAACTCAGGTTCCAATCGAAAATCAAATCCCTCGACCCTATCCAAGTACGTTTTCGCCTCATCCCATTGCTTTAGGTAGACATATACTTTTGCCAATAATGAAACCGCGGCTTCCTTACTCGTCCGACCTGTGGGCATTTCCGCTTTTACCGGCAACAGGTCGATCGCCTGCTTCAGGTCCGCGGTAATCTGCTGGTACACATCCGCTTCGGACGACCGCGGCACAGTATAGGTCTCCTCCACCGTAAGTTTGGACGTGACCAATGGAACACCCCCAAACACCTTCACCAAATCGAAATAGAGAAGCCCTCGCATAAAAAGCGCTTCGCCGGTGAGCTGCGCTTGCTGGTTTTCTGCATAATCCGTGGGATTATTAATATAAAAAATTACGGAATTCGCTCGAAAGATACCTTGATAAGCACTTTGCCAAAAGCTAGCGAAAAGTGGATTCTCCGAGGTAATCGATAAATTATTCAATTCATCGATACCGCCGATATTAAAATACCCCGTACGATAGGTATTGTCCGACAACATTTCGGAAATGGTCCAATCACGGGGAAACCGGGCTTGGTAATTACTGTAAATACCCAATACAGCGCCATCCATGTCGGCCGCGGTCTTGAAAAAGTTAGCCTCCGTCAATTCCGATTCAGGGGTCAACTCCAAAATACTGTTACAGGCCCCGAAGGCCAGAAAGACCGCCAACAATACGCCTTTGGTCAATTGCTTCACTATTGTTCGTGTCATGATGCGTTTGTTATGGGTTTAAAAAATTACATTCACGCCAAACGTGTATACCCGATTGATCGGCTCCGAGCCGTTATTAAATCCGGGCATACTTCTTATCCCGTTGCTTTCGTCTCCCGTAAACCCCTCCGGATTATACCCATGGAAGCCTTTTTTGGTGATCATCAGCAGGTTGCTGATGGAAGCAAAAAGCCGGAAATTGCTAATTTTATACCGCTCTGAGAACGATTGCGGCACCATATAGCCGAAATTCAAATTGCGGATGGCCAGAAAAGAAGCATCCTCCAGGTAGTAATCGCTGTTTGATACCCAGGCCAACTGGCTAAGCGCAGTAGCCGGCTCTTTGCCGTTACCAGGTTCTGATGGCGACCACCATTGGTTCTCCACCAACGAACGCCTGATGGCGCTTACGGTAGCACCCTGATAGTATAAGTTTTCGAGGTTATACATCTTTGCGCCAATAGCCGACTGCATCGCGATGCTTAAATCGAAATTCTTCCAGGAAAAGTCGTTCACCATACCAAACGTCATTTTCGGCAGGTAACTGCCTAGGATCACCCGGTCATCCGGCGTGATTTTCCCATCGGGCACACCGTCAGGCCCACTCACATCGGCATATTTCGTATTCCCTGGTTTCGACCCATCCATGATAGGCGAGTTGGCCACGTCGTTTTCGTCGACCAACACACCGGCTAATTTGTATCCATAGAAAGAAAACATCGGTTCTCCCTTCCGAAGAATCCAGGACATTCCCCTGGTGTGTGTGTTGATAACCTCGTCTACGCCACCCAGGTCGACCACTTCATTTTTGTTCCTCGAAAGGTTAAACGCCGTCGACCACTTGAAAGCGCCCGTTAAGTTTTGGGAATTCAATTCAACTTCAAAACCGGTATTGCGGACATCCCCAACGTTGACCAATGCGGTCGGAAAACCCGAAATGGACGGCACCGAAACATCATACAATAGGTTGGTCGTCTTCTTTTGGTAGTAATCTGCTGCCACCGTCAATCGGTTGTTAAACAGTCCCAGATCCAATCCGACGTTGTAGCTTTCCGTCCGCTCCCATTGCAACCCACCATTCCCAATGGCGTTTTGCGCCCAGCCTTTAGTCAGCACGTCGTCGGGCGAATAATAGACATCATTGATCGTGCCGAGGTAACGGAAGTCGCCGATGTTGAAATTACCGACCACACCATAACTAATCCGGGGTTTGAGTTCGCTGATCACCGTGTTCCCCTGCATAAAGTCCTCCTGTGAAATCCGCCAGGCGATGGATGCCGAAGGGAAATTTCCCCAGCGGTTATCCGGTCCGAACCGAGAGCTGCCATCCGTACGGAAAGAGGCTGACAACAGGTATTTTCCTTTGTACGCGTAATTTACGCGTCCGAAATACGAAATAAGCCCCCACCGTGACTTCGAAGTGTACGACCGGGATGGATCAATGATCGCATTGTTTAATGTGCGGATGGCTTCGTTATTAAAGCTTCCCGCCACCGCAGTCTGTTGTGCATCGCGGGAAGTCTCTTTTTGGAAAGAGGCTCCCAGAATGGCGTTGAAGTCGTCGTCTCCTCCAAAATCGTTGGTATATCGCAGTACGTTTTCGTTAAGCAGGTTAAGAAATCTACGTTCGCGAGCCGACCCGGAGTTCAGTCCATTGGATGTGGCAGAAGCCGACTGGAATCTTTCATCAATACTATAGGTGATATTGGCCCCGAAAGACGACCGGACGGATAACCCTTTTGCTAACTGCGCTTCTGCATACATTTCTCCTACATTATTCATAGAAGACAACGTATTGAATGTACCGTACAACGTTGCCAATGGGCTGGTTTGTCCAGACACTGAATTACCCCAATAATCCAATGGTCGCGGATAGGAACCATCAGGATAGGGTTCAGGCGAAACAAACGGTGAGGTTTTCACAATCGCTTCCATGGTTACAGGTGAAGTCCGCCGATCCGCCCAATTGGGACTCACCATGATACCTACCTTGACTCCAGGCGCAAGCTTCGCATCCACATTGGCCCGAAAAGCGTAGGTTTTATAGCCTGTGGTCAATAAGGTACCTTGTTCATCGCGATAGGTCCCGGAAATATAATAGGTTACGTCGTCCGTGCCCCCCCGGACGGACAAACTATAATTTTGCGTGGGGGCGGTACGCAATAAAATATCTTCCCACACGTAATTTCCTTCACGAATTACGGGATTGACGCGGAAATTCGGCGGACGGCGCTCATCTCCCCAGAGGGGTATCGATACATCGCCACCCTGCCAAGCATATTCCCGGTTCATGTAACGGGCTACATAATCGTGAAATTCATCGCCTGTGATCCAATCGTCGTGCCCCAAAGCCTCAGCCACCCCCGCATAAGCATTTAATTGAAGCTGTGGTTTTCCGGTTCTTCCCTTTTTGGTCGTGATGATGATGACACCACCAGAACCGCGAGAGCCGTAAATGGCCGCAGAAGATGCGTCTTTCAAGACTTCAATAGACTCCACGTCGTTCATGTTTACACTACCCATGCTTCCTCCCGGAAACCCGTCGATCACAATCAACGGATCATTGCTGGCTGAAATGGATCCCGAGCCACGCACGCGGATAATCGGTGCCGAACCGGGATTACTTCGTGTATTGGAAATGTTAACACCGGCCAATCGGCCAACCAACGCGAGCTCCGGGCGTCCTACCGGAATCTGATCCAGATTTTTGTTTTCCACCTTGGAAATCGCGGCCGTCACGGAACTCTTTCGCTGGGTTCCATAACCCACCACCACCACTTCGTCCAAGCCCGCCACATCGGCTTCCATGACCACATCGATGGTGGTCCTTCCTCCAATCTCAATTTCCAGATCCTGATATCCAACACTTCGAAATACCAAAACATCCGTAGCCCCAACACCTTCTAGATTAAACCGTCCTTCTTCATTGGTAGCCACTCCTGAACCGGTTCGTTTAACCGTAACACTCACCCCTTCCAAAACAGCCCCCGTAGCGTCCCGGACAACGCCCGACACGGTCTGCTGCGACCCGTTTTCGACCTTGACTGTCCGATTACCGGTACTGCCTGTCGGAATCGGATCATCCAAAGCGAAGGCGCTGAATGTGGTTAGATTCGCCAGTAAAAGGAAATAATGCACTTTTCTCATAACTATTGAATTTGTTCTTTAATACCCGGGATTTTGGGGAAAGTCAGCGTCGATGTTCAAATCGATCTGGCTTTGGGGAATAGGCCATAATACGTTATGTTCTTCAATGTGTGCTCCGGGACACATCGGATTGTCGTTATACTTCCGTACACGTTCGATCAGTTTCCCCGTTCGGCGCAATGCAATAAGCCGCCACTCTTCGCCATACAATTCCCGCGCCCGTTCGTCCAAGATGTAATCGATGTCCACGTCTGCCGCCGAAACCGGCGTGGCATGTGCGCGGTTCCGTATCTTATTGATATCTTCTGCCGCTAAGTCGGGCCTGCCGATACCCAGATAGGCCTCAGCCCGGAGCAGCAACGTCTCTGCGAAGCGAAGCGCATACCAATCTTTATGGGTAACCCCACCGCCGGAACGCCCGGGATCAACGAAATAATTACCCGGATCATGGAATTTCATGAAGGTAGGAAACAGAATCTTACAGGTATCCAGCATCGGGTTTGACCTTTTCGGATTCGTATACAAGCTAAAATCTATTTTATGGCCATCGTAAGCGGATTCCGGGTTATCAAAATAGAAATCCCGTTTTATGTTATGTTTCGCATTCCGGATGTCGGTGTTCCATTCCCCTTCCCACATGTAATAGTGGACGAAATTCGTACCCCTTGCATTACCTGTCGGTCTACTCAGCGTATCGTTATAACCGGTATAGTTTCCATTGTATAATTTTCCGAGAATGGCTTTCTTTCCATCGGGAGTAAGTCCGATGTCAAAATAACGGGGCCCGTAAATATAAGCCGACGAGATTTGCTTTCCCCCGGTTACATTGGGTTCGATCTGGATTACCCACATCGCTTCCGTATTGTTAGCGAGGTTGTGGTTGGAATACCCAAAGAGGTCGTAGTAAACATCGCCAGACCCCAGATAATCGTTACCTAACCGGTTTCCAAAGCGCTCGGTCATTAATTTGTAATGGTATCCATCTACCACCTGCGAAGCCGCCTCAACTGCCGCTTCCGGATTTTTTTGTTCCAAATACGTTTCAGCTAGGTAATGCCAAGCCACTCCCTGCGTAATTCTCCCCGGTGCCGCTTCTTGTCCCTGTTTGGGTAAATAGGTAGCCGCAAACTTGAAGTCTTCTTCCATAAGTTTGTGAATGGACGACACGGGATCCCGCACGAAGTCGGCTTTGGCCGATTGCACCGGGCGATCTAGCAAGGGAATATCACCAAAGGTTGAAACTAGGTTCCGGTACGCAAACGCACGGAAAAAACGCGCTTCCCCAATATAGCTATTTTTCCCTTCTTCGCCCGCAGCAAACACCGAAGGATCCAGCTTTTCCAACTGATCGATCAACACGTTGGCCCATTGGACGATTTTAAAGCCAGTGGTCCAATGGTCGACGACCGGCTTCCAAATGGGTGTCATGTCGCGATACGAATTCAGGTATGGGCTCCCTCTTTCCGGTATTTCGCCATTAAACCCCAGATCTGACCCATGCGTTGCCCAGTTCATCGTTCCAAATTCCGTATAGCTGTAATAGGCCGTACGCACCCGATCGTGAAGCGCTGTAATACCTTGCAGTGCCCCGGCTTCCGTAGTAAATGAATTGTCCGGCGAAAAGAAATCCAACGGGACCTCCTCCAATACGCTGTCGTTGCACGAAGACAATATCAGTGACAGAGCCAGCGCAGGGCACAAAAATTTCGATAAAAAGTCAGTTAAATACGTTTTCATGATTACCAATCGTAATGTATAAATAGCTATAAACTCAATCTGACACCAAACACCAGGTTTCGCATTAAAGGTGTGTCACTCACGCCGATTTCCGGGTCCCAGCCCTGCCAGTTGGTCCAGACGTAGGGATTCTTGCTGGATATATATAGCTGGCAATCGTTCAGCTTCAGCTTATCCAATACCGGTTGGCCAAAACGATAAGCCAGCGACACATCCTGTAAGCGCACAAAGCTGCGGCTTTGATAAATCCCGCTCTGGCGTTGGGGATTGTTGTAAATCCCTGTCGTGTTGGTCGTCGGAGCCTCGGGCGACCAATAGCGGTTGATTGCCGAATTGTTTCTGCGATGCGTCATGGTATAAAGTGGATTAACTATTTCCGCGTTATTAGCTAGATAATAGCCGTTTCCACCTTGTATGGAGTTGATAAACACCGACAGGGTAAAGTTCTTATAGGATAGCGAATTGTTAAGACTAAAACGGTAATTGGGGGATTCGTAGCCAACGATCGTGCGGTCGTTGTCCGGATCGATTTTTCCGTCCTGGTTTTGATCCACATACCGGAATTGGCCCGGATACCAGCCTGATAATACTTGCCCACTGAAAAATTCCTCCTCAGTCCATACCCCTCCGGCCATCTGATAGTCGTAAAGCGCTTCTATGGGTTTGCCGACAAACCAGGCATTTCCGATATCGGCATCATCGTCTGAACCATAGAGCCGACTAATTTTATCCCGGTTGATTGAAAACACGAAATTGCTCTTCCAGTTGAAGGTCGGCCCTTGGATATTAATGGTGTTTAGTTCCAACTCAAGCCCCTTATTAGCCAGTCCGCCGATGTTCGCCCAAATATTCGGATAACCTGCAGCAGGCGGCAGTTGCCGTCTCACCAGTACGTTTTTGGTCTTCGCAGTATATGCATTGAGGGAGCCGGTTATCCGGTTGTTCAATACACCAAAATCTACACCCGCGTTAAACGAGGTGGTTTCCTCCCAGCTCAAATCGGGATTGCCCAATGTTTCCGGAAAAAGGCCAATTGCCGTATTGCTGCCGTATATATAATAGGTGGTACCCATGGACGACAGGCTCGAATAGCGCCCGATTCCCTGATTGCCGTTCACACCGTACGAAGTCCTGACTTTAAGATACAGTCCCTTATCCTTTAGAAAGGCTTCCTCCGACGGTACCCATCCGAGGGAAATCGAAGGGAACGTTGCCCACTTGTTACCTTTACCAAACCCGGAATATCCATCCCTCCGTACCGTCGCCGTCAGTAGGTAGCGTGATTTGTAGGTATAATTCACACGTGCCATATACGCTAAGCTGTTCTCTTCGTAAGCCGTCGAACCAACCGTAGCAACCTCGCCGATTCCCATGTTGTTAAAGCCCAATGATTCGTTGTTGAACCCTTGCGCAGTCAAACTCGATGTACTACCGCGGATGTTTTCCCGACTGAAGAGCAGCGTGGAATTGATCTGATGATCTCCGAAATCGCGCATATACGTCACGATGTTATTCAGAATCCAGTTTCGCTCTTCCTTGGGTTCTTTGATCGCATATCCGCGATTGGTCGACCCCTGGGGAGTACGGTTGGAATGGAACGAATTGACTTCGGTGTTGAAATACGTCTGCGAGTAATTAAATTCATAGCGCAATCCCTCTACCCAAGGTACATCCACAACCGCACGGCCAATCGCGAAAAGCTCGTTACGGACATCTGTGTTGTCAATTTCGAGGTACACCAGCGGATAGGGCTGATAAAGTTCTCCCCCTAGGTAAATATCATAATTCGGTTGTCCGATTTTATTATCGACCAAGGGACTGGCCACCCGTGCATTGGTCAGGCTAGCCGGAAGTCCGGAATTATCTTGATACGCATAGGAGGTATTCAATCCAAGGGTTAACCAGTCATTAACCTTACTTTCCAAGTTGCTACGGAGCGTGTACCGTTTGAATTTATCGTTCAATTGGATACCTTCCACGTTCGAATGGGACCCTGAAATGTAATACGTAGTGCGGTCGGCTCCCCCTTGCAGGCTCAAACTGTAGTTTTGCATCGGTGCCACCTGCAACACCTCATCTACCCAGTCGATTTCATTGCCTTTTAAATAGTTCTGCTGCTCTTCATAGGTAGGCAGATAAGAAGCCACTACATCGCGATCTGTTACGTCTGGCCGCGCAGGCCGCCCTTCGGCGCTCGTCGGATTGGTACGATACCAATTATAGACATCTTGCTGCCAATACCAATCCAACGAACGCAGTGCAAACTCTTCTGCGTTCATCACCCGCATCGGGTTGTTGGTCATGTCCTGAAAACCTGCGTATGCATCGAACGAAACCGTTGGTTTCTGGTTTTTTCCCGACTTGGTGGTAATCAAGATTACCCCATTGGCCGACCGGGATCCGTAAACCGCAGCTGCCGACGCGTCTTTGAGGATATCGATATGCTCCACGTCGTTCATGTTAACGCTGGCCAACGAGCCGTTAAAGATAATGCCGTCGATCACAATCAACGGCCTCCCGTTTGCCGACAAGGATGTCTGTCCGCGTATAGAGAACGAAGGTTCACTGTTAGCTCCTCCTTTGGCGTCGACGTTAACCCCGGCAACGCCTGTAAACGCCTGCGAAATATTGGTGTTCGCTTGAAGAATCCGTTCGTCCATGGAAATCCGCGAGACTGCACCGGTAAGGTCACTCTTCTTCGCGACCCCATACCCTACCACAACGACTTCATCCAATCCGGCAATATCATCTTCCATGACAACATTCAGCGGCGTATTGCCTGAGATGGCCACTTCTTTTTCTTTGTATCCAACACTCCTGAATACCAAAACGGCCTTGTCATCTACTTCCTCAAGCGCGAATTTGCCCTCGTTGTTGGTAGCCGTACCTACGTTGGAACCTTTGATTGTTACGCTAACACCTTCCAGCGGCTCCCCCTGCTGATTGGACACCGTGCCGGTAATTGGCGATTGCTGCACTGCAAGGATGGCTGTCGAAGCGGACCGACGCGATGGAAGATTTGGCATCGATGAAAAACTAAAACTACTGACAGCAAATAGGTTACAAACAAAAAGCAGACACCCTCTTCTTTTCAGGGCTCGGATGAATGTCACACTTCGGGGCGCAGCGAGTCCGACCAAAGGCCGGCTGGCTACCAATTGCCTTGCCAACGCTGTAGGGGCGAAAATTTTAATGACGGTGTTTCTCTCCATGATTTTTATTTATGTATTTTGTGACGAGGCAACTTGAATAGTTTGGATTGCGGGTACGCACCCGTAATCCACGAAAACAAAAAGGCAGCGAATCCACCTCTATTTTCCCTCTCCTACCCTCAATCTGGCAGTTAGTTTATAATTGTTTTCGGTAACGTACCCGCTAAATAAGCGAAAACATTTTGGATTTGCAAGATTTTTATTAAAATAAGATTAACTTTACAAGAACATTCGGCTATTCACCCTATCGAATCCGCACTTTTTGCGTTTTTACCGCATCCGCAGGCCGACTATTTACGTCCGCCTATGAACCATTGTATAGGTCTGAAATCCGTTGTATCTTTGACTTTGTTAACGTCACAGCATTTGTAAAACGGCAAAAGCATCAAAACGTCGATCTCTTTGCTGATCTCCAAAACGGCTCTTGCGTACAAACAGTATTATAGAATGGCAGAAGAACTACACGTAGCCCGCGGCACAAAAGAAGAGCAATACCAAGCATTGCTACCTCAGATTGACGGGTTAATTGCCGGGGAAAATGACTTGATCGCCAATATGGCCAACCTATCGGCGGCACTTAAGGCGCAATTCGATTTTCTTTGGGTAGGTTTTTACCTAGTGAAAGGTGGCGAGTTGGTGCTCGGTCCCTTCCAGGGCCCTGTGGCTTGTACACGCATTGCAAAAGGCAAGGGCGTGTGCGGTCAAGCCTGGGAACAACAGCAGGTACTTGTCGTACCGGATGTAAATGCCTTTCCGGGCCACATTGCATGCAGTTCCTTATCAAACTCCGAAATTGTGGTGCCTCTTATCAAGAACAAAACGGTCTTGGGCGTATTGGACGTGGATAGTGAATACCTGAATTACTTTGACCACGTAGATGCACATCACCTTCAGGAGATGGTCAAGTTGCTAACGCGTGGTATCTAGCTGAAGTTTGTATAAATGATGATATAGCCCCTCCTGTTTGCCCATAAGTTCATCGTGTGTTCCTGAAGCTACGACTTGTCCACATTCGACCACTACAATCTGGTCGGCTTCACGGATCGTGGACAGGCGATGGGCGATAATGATAGCGGTACGATTTTTCATCAACTCTTCCAGTGCTTGTTGCACCTGTCGTTCGGACTCCGAGTCAAGCGAAGACGTTGCTTCGTCCAGAATTAAGATGGCGGGATCTTTAAGCAATGCCCGCGCAATGGCAATCCGCTGGCGCTGTCCGCCCGACAATTTGACACCCCGCTCGCCTACGATGGTATCATACCCTTCAGGAAATCCCATAATAAAATCATGGGCATTAGCGCGCTTAGCTGCGGTTATGATCTCCTCCGCCTCCGCCGAAAGGCGGCCATAAGCAATATTTTCACGGATAGTGCCGCCAAAAAGCAACACATCTTGCGGCACAATTGCCACCTGACTACGGATATCGGTCAGCGGATAGCTGTCAGCCTCGCGACCATCGAACAAAATATGGCCACTAACGGGTTTGTAAAATTGCAATACCAATGCCGCAATGGTCGACTTACCCGTACCACTCGGACCCACAATAGCGATTTTCTCGCCCGCACGCGCTTCAAACGATACGTTTTTTAATACGGTGATCTCGCGCCGCGAGGGATAAGCAAAGGTAACGTCTTCAAAAGCAATGTTCCCTTCCAGCGAATACGTAATGGTTTTCTCTTCATTCAGCAAACCTACGTCTTCCTGTTGTTCATCAAGGATTTCAATGACCCGTTCACTTGCGCCGATCGCTTTCTGGAAATTTGCATACAATTCAGGAAAACTGCCCATGGATCCAGCCACGAATATCGAGTACAGAATATACGTTGTCAAATCACCCACCGAAATACTCCCCGCTGCCACCAACGACGACCCATACCAAATAACGGCGACTACCGCACCGAAGAGGCAGAAAATGATAAATGACGCGAAAATACCGCGATACGTAGCGCCTTTAAGGGCAATTTTGACGACCGCGTCGAGCGTGCGCGAATAACGCGATGCTTCATACGCTTCGTTGACAAAGGCCTTAACGTTGCTGATGCCCTGCAAGGTTTCCTGAACCACCGTGTTCGATTCAGCGAGTTTGTCTTGGGCTTTTCGGGAAAGCTTACGAATAAATCTACCAAAAATCACTGCAACAACTACCAAAATAGGCAGGATACTCAGATTCAACAGGGTGAGTTTGGAGGATACAATGAACAACCAACATACACCGCCGATGAGCAAGATGACCTGTCGGATCATTTCGGCCAGTGTGGTGGTCATCGTATCCTGGATTTGCGCCAGGTCGGCAGATAGGCGGCTATTCAGCTCGCCCACCCTGCGGTTGGCAAAAAAATCAAGCGGAAACGTAATCAGCTTGTAGTACGAGTCACGGCGTATATCAGCCAGGGATTTTTCCGCTACTTCAACAAAAAGACGGATCCGGAAAAAGGACACCGCAGATTGGACAAATAAAATACCAAAGGATATGGCACCGATGGCATGGATATCGACAGCAAGCCACTCATACTTTACTTTACCCTGAGCCGCGTCAATCATCGCTCCAAGCAATGCCGGAAAAGTAAGAGCGGTAAGACTGGAGAGGAACAAAAATACCATGCCCACAATGAACTTCATCCGGTAAGGCCTAAGATAGGCTAGTAATTTAGCCGCCTTCCTGAGTGTTGTCTTTGTGAGTTTCGGTTTGGGTAGATCCTCCGATGGCGCATCCCCACTGTTTAGCCGTTGTCTTGCCATGTCCTATCATTAAAAACTATAGGGGCAAAAGTAACGACAATAATATGCTCCCTTATCACGCTTTCGTCAATTTTTGACGTTTTATTATGAAAAACACGCCGATAGCGAGGACAGTTAGACCAAAAAGAATAGCCAATCCCCCATAGAATTGATTGGTTTTTTCCAGGGTATTGATTTCAGCAACCATCTTTTCATGTTCGCGCTGTAGTTTGCTGATGGTCCTAATATAACCGTTAATGCGTCCGTCAAATTCAGAAGCTCTTTCTGCAATTTGCGACTTTTCGAAGTCCTTATAATCCAGAAGCGCTTTGGTTTCCTGAAAAATATCATTGTCGGTAAGGACGATCTGCTTCAGGATATCGATGGATGCTTGCATATCCTTTTTGGTCTTCAATCCGAAAATCCCTGTCCGCTTCTGCAGGCTTTCGTTAAATTGCCCAAACCGTTGACTCCGCTCAGCCAATAGCTTGTTTACCTTTTGGCGCTGAAGTTCATAGCCCGTCGTATCGGATCCCGCTTGGCCAAATGAAAACGAGATCATACAACCTACTAAAAGGGATAGGGCAATGAAAACGCGTCTACACTGATCAGATTGCATGTTGTTTACTTTTTGAATTCCACCCGAATGATGTCGCCTTTATTGAGCCCCAGCAATCCACTGGCATTGCCTTTATTGATTGCGATTTCCAAATAATTGGTAATTCCAAAAAGACAAAGCTTTTCTCCCTCCGGCACCTCGTTATAATGCCAACTCATCTGGTCAATCGTTTCGTTACGCCTGAAATATAATACAAAATTCCGACCGCGCTGCACTTTATTGAACAGCTCTTTGCTGATGTTACTGATCACATTGCCAAATGAATCGATAAAGACCACACTGCCGCGCAGGCTGTCCTTTTCGACAACCGGCTGCACCAACGTGCGGTCTACCACGCCTTCTACCGGGTCTCCGATATCGGTTAATTTGCCTCCTTTGGCAAGGTGACACGCGGCCTTGGCGAATATATCGGTCAATGGAAAATGCAGGTATTTTAAATCCTGGATAATGTTGATCTCAACAGCTTCCGTAGGCGGGCCGTCCAATATCAACGAAAACAAACCGTTGTCTGTTCCAACAAAATAGTGACCCCTATATTCCAAAGCGAGATAACGGTTACTTTGGTTAAATACCGAATCAATGCCGATGAGATGGACGCTTTTTTGCGGAAAATAGGGGTAGGCATTTTTTACCACAAACGCAGCATACTGAATATCAAAAGACGGGATCTCATGGGATATATCGACCAGTTGCACCGCGGGAAACTGGCTTATGATACTGCCCTTTAATGCTGCTTGATAAAAATCTTTGTGTCCTAAATCTGTTGTTAAGGTAACAATACCCATACCCGCCTTGATTGCAATGGATGCAAACTTAGATAAAGTTGCCCTTATATCCAATAATTCAAAATTTCATCTGGATTTTTGCAGAAAGTTGATCCGGCGGATTCGCCTGTGCTTCGTTGTACCTGATTTTTTATTTAGCTAAAACGAATGGTAATTTATCGCTATATTTGAAAACTGTGAAAGGTTAGACATTGCGCAGCAGATAGGCAGTCATAAAAATTAGTAGAATAAAGTTTGAACGAATTAAACATTACGCTAGAATATGTGAATCCTGCAGTGTTGTGGGGCGCGCACAATGAACATTTCGAAGTGTTCAAAAAGCAATTTCCAAAGTTAAAGCTTGTCGCTCGCGGCAACGAAATAAAAATCCTTGGGGACGAACGGGAAATTTCTTTGTTCAAGGTATACTTTGACAAAATAGTGGCGCATGTTGAGCAATACAACAATTTAACCACCAATGACATAGAAAACATCCTACACACAAAATCGTCCAACGGAACGCCAACAAAAAAAGCGGAAAAAGCGGATACGAGCCCCGCCGGGGGCGGAGAACCGATCGTTTTCGGGCCCAATGGGATCGTTGTAAAGGCGCGTACACCGAACCAGCGGAGAATGGTGGAAAGCATTCTAAAAAATGACATTTTATTTGCCATCGGTCCAGCCGGTACTGGAAAGACCTATACCGCTGTCGCACTGGCGGTCCGTGCATTGCGCAATAAGGAAGTGAGGCGCATTATCCTCACGCGACCTGCCGTCGAGGCGGGCGAGAACCTGGGATTTCTTCCAGGAGATCTTAAGGAAAAGGTAGACCCCTATCTCCGGCCCCTTTACGACGCTCTCGACGATATGATTCCCGCTGAAAAGCTTAAGGCTTTTCTGGAAAATCGCACGATAGAAGTTGCACCGCTGGCCTTCATGCGTGGTCGTACGCTTGATAACTGCTTTGTTATTCTGGACGAAGCGCAGAATGCCACGGATATGCAAATGAAGATGTTTCTCACGAGAATGGGGCCTACCGCTAAATTCATTGTAACCGGCGACGTCACCCAAATTGATCTTCCCAAGAAACAACAATCTGGCTTGCAGACTGCACTGAAGCTACTTGATGGAATCGAAGGAATCGATCTTATTTATCTCAGTGGTGGAGATGTCGTGCGGCACAAACTGGTAAAGCGGATACTAGAGGCTTACGGAGATATTTGATGGAAGACCGGTAAAGCAAAGCTGAATTAATAGCCGATTGCGGAAAGCTGATAGCCGTCAGCTGACAACTAAAGAAAATGAATACAATAAAAGAGACAAATTTCCATTTTGACGGACAGACTGCCTTTTATCGGGGTAAAGTGCGAGACGTCTATACCATCCACGACACCTACTTAGCGATGGTAGCCACCGACCGTATATCGGCATTTGACGTGGTACTCCCCAGGGCAATTCCCTACAAAGGACAGGTGCTGAATCAAATTGCCGCTAAATTTTTAAAGGCAACCGAAGATATTGTACCCAACTGGGTACTGGCTGTTCCTGATCCTTGCGTGACAATTGGCCGGCAATGCCAACCGTTTAAGGTCGAGATGGTTATCCGCGGTTATTTATCAGGGCACGCATGGCGTGAGTATCAAGCGGGTAAACGGGAGATATGCGGGGAGCCCCTTCCGGAAGGATTGAAAGAAAATGACCGTTTGCCTGAGCCGATAATTACACCGACCACAAAGGCCAGCGTGGGGCACGATGAGGATATCTCACGTCATGAAATCCTTCAACGGGGCATTGTGTCAGAAGCGGATTACCAGTTGCTGGAAACGTATACCAAAGCCTTGTTCAAAAGGGGAACTGAACTCGCAAAAGACAGGGGGCTTATTTTGGTGGACACCAAATATGAATTTGGCAAGTTCGATAATGCGATATACTTGATTGACGAAATTCACACCCCAGACTCATCGCGTTATTTTTACGCCGATGGATACGAGCAATTACAAAATGAGGGGAAACCGCAAAGGCAGCTATCCAAAGAATTCGTGCGGAAGTGGCTGATTGAAAATGGTTTTCAGGGTAAGGATGGCCAGAAGATACCGGAAATGACCGATGAAATTGTATCTTCGATTTCCGAACGCTACATTGAGCTCTTCGAGCATATTACCGGAGAGCATTTTGAATACCCCGATGAAACAGCGGTATCAGAGCGGGTTGAACGCAATACTGCAACAGCCCTTTACAGAATAGCAAATAAGCAATCATCATAAAAACTTTTCCGTTATGAAATTCACGATTGATAAGCATGAAAAATATGTCATCATCCAGCCTCATGTCGAGATACTGGATGGCGACTCAGCTCCGAAGATTAAGGCCGAATTTCTTTTGCGGAATACGGGCGGACAGCGAAACATCATCCTCGATTTATCTCAGGTAAAAGAGGCCGACTCTTCCGGTTTGCGAACCGGCTTAATGGCGCATCGTTTATGCAAAGCCGCAGGAGGTGTATTTGTTTTGGCCTGTGTGAATCAACAGATCAAAAGCCTTATTTCAGTATCTAATTTGGCCGGCGTATTGACACTGGCTCACAACACGGCAGAAGCCGAAGATTTAATATTTTCAAAAGAGCTTGAAAAAGAATTGAGGGGTGCCCTAGAAGAGGAATGAGATTTGAAGTGTTGATATTAGGGAGTAGCTCCGCCACCCCCATATACGGTCGTCATCCAACTGCACAGTTGATCAATGTCAATGAGCAACTATACTTAGTGGATTGTGGTGAAGGTACACAGGTACAGCTCATCAAATATGGAATCAGGAGCAACCGCATCAAACATATTTTCATCAGTCACCTGCACGGCGATCATTACCTGGGCTTAATCGGATTGATTTCATCGATGCATCTGGTTGGTCGCAAAGATGAATTGCATGTATATGGACCGCCGCCACTAAAAGAAATCATTGACCTGCATTTTTTGCATTCTCAAACGGTATTACGGTATCCGCTGCACATTCATCCCACACAGGACCTGACGATGGAGCCGATTTTTGAGAACGACAACCTTACAGTGAGCAGTTTCCCCCTGGATCATCGCATCGCCTGCACGGGGTTCCGGTTTGACGAAAGAAAACGAATGCCTACGATTAACCGCGATAAAACGGATGCGCTCGGCGTACCAACGGAATACCTTCCGCTGATTAAACGCGGAAACGACTATACAGCACCCGATGGCAGGATACATCGCTGGCAGGACCTAAC
Source organism: Parapedobacter sp. GCM10030251 (assembly GCF_042666505.1). Lineage (NCBI taxonomy): Bacteria > Pseudomonadati > Bacteroidota > Sphingobacteriia > Sphingobacteriales > Sphingobacteriaceae > Parapedobacter > Parapedobacter sp. GCM10030251. Next base: position 621,420 of record NZ_JBHTDN010000002.1, read on the forward strand.
GCTCGCCCCCCCAGCACCGCGAAGCTATGCATATTGCTCCGACACCGTAATGACTGAACGTTACCTGCCTTTCATACAACAGGTGGATCTGTTGTACCACGAAGCTACGTTTTTGCATGATATGGTGGATAGAGCTGAGGAAACCTTTCATACCACCGCTTTGCAGGCCGGGCAGATTGCCGAAAACGTACAAGCCCGAAAGTTACTCATCGGCCACTATTCAGCCCGCTATAAAGAACTGAAACCTTTGCTCGAAGAGAGTAAATCCGTGTTTTTTAATACCGACCTGGCCTTGGAGGGAAATTGGTACAGCGTCTAATTATTTATTACCAGCATGGCTAATTCATTTGATTTAACGAATTTATTACGAGATAATATCCGGAATTTGATCCCCTATTCGTCGGCCCGCGATGAATTCAAAGGGGAAGCATCCGTATTGTTGGATGCCAATGAGAACGCTTACGGCTCGCCATTGGACGGGAATTACAATCGCTATCCCGATCCGCTTCAACGGCAATTAAAAGTGAAATTAAGCCATATAAAAGGTGTGCCGCCCCGAAATATTTTCCTGGGTAACGGCAGCGACGAGGCCATCGATGTCCTCTATCGGGCATTTTGCCGACCAGGGGTGGATAACGTAATCCTTGTACCGCCCACCTATGGAATGTACGAAGTATCGGCCCATATTAACGATGTGACAACCAAAAAGGTAAGCCTTACGGCAGACTTCCAACTTGATCTGGAAGGTATTGCTGAGGCCATTGACACTAATACGCGCATGATCTTCCTCTGCTCACCCAACAACCCGACAGGAAATTCTTTGCACCGCGAAGATGTGGAAACCGTGTTGGCTAACTTCAACGGAGTGGTTGTAATCGACGAGGCGTATATCAATTATTCCCGCCACAAAACGTTTATCCAGGAACTGACCGAATACAGTAATCTTGTCGTCTTGCAAACCCTTTCGAAGGCCTGGGGACTGGCAGGGTTGCGCTTGGGAATGGCTTTTGCAAGCGAAGAAATCATTGAAGTATTCAACAAGATAAAACCGCCCTATAACATTAACCAAGCAACACAAGAGTTGGCCCTGAAAGCCCTTGATAACGTGGATAGAGTAAATGGATGGATCCGGGAAACGGTCGCTGAAAGGGATAAACTCATCGCTAAATTAGATTCGATGGCTTTTGTACAGCGTGTATACCCCTCCGACGCCAACTTCGTCCTAGCCAAAACCACCGGACCACGTGAAATATATACGTATCTGGTTAACAAAAGCATTATTGTACGCGACCGTTCTAAGGTTGAACTATGTGAAGGATGCTTGCGTATTACCGTAGGCACTCCCGAGGAAAACAGCGTATTGATGGCTGCATTAGATGAATATGCCCAAGGACGATAGTCGGAGGAACGCATTTGCATATCAGCGGTAATTTAACTATGTTTGGCGGTTTCAACACAACCATAAAAATGAGGCAATAAAGATGCCTAATACGATTAAACGATTACTTTTTATAGACCGGGACGGCACCCTGATTGTCGAACCGGAAGATGAGCAGATCGATTCATTTGCGAAACTGAAATTTTATCCGGGCGCATTGCAATACCTGCCACGTATTGCCAATGAACTCGATTACGAGCTAATACTGGTATCCAACCAGGACGGATTGGGAACCGACTCGCATCCCGAGGCCAATTTCTGGCCCGTACATACGTTTATTATAAACACGTTTGCCGGTGAAGGCGTGACCTTTGCCGCAGAACACATCGACCGGACATTTCCGCATGAAAATGCGCCAACACGTAAACCGGGGACAGCGTTGCTGACATCGTATTTTGATACCGGAAAATACGACCTGGCCCATTCTTTTGTGATCGGCGACCGTGTCAACGACGTAAAATTAGCCCAAAATTTAGGTGCAAAAGCGATCTGGCTACGGAATAACGATCTACTTGGCGCCGCTGAAGCGCACGAAATCGATGAATCGGTGGTTGCATTGGAGACTTCCGACTGGAAGGCGATCTATGAGTATCTGAAACTGGGAGATCGGGTGGGTGAACACCGCAGAAAAACCAACGAAACGGATATTTATATCCGGATAAACCTCGATGGCAAAGGAAAAGCGGACATCCGAACCGGACTTCCCTTTTTTGATCATATGCTCGACCAAATAGCCCGGCATGGAAATATGGACCTCACCATAAAGGCAGCTGGTGATTTGCATATTGATGAGCACCATACCATAGAAGACACCGGAATTGCGCTGGGGGAAGTGGTTGCCAAGGTGCTCGGTGACAAACGTGGTATCGAGCGTTACGCCTTCACGCTGCCCATGGACGACTGCCTGGCGCAGGTAGCCCTCGATTTCGGAGGCAGAAATTGGATTGTATGGGACGCCGAATTCAAGCGAGAAAAGATAGGTGACATGCCCACGGAAATGTTCTTCCATTTTTTCAAGTCCTTCTCAGATGCTTCCAAATGCAACCTGAATATAAAAGCCGAAGGAGAAAACGAACACCATAAGATAGAAGCGATATTCAAAGCATTTGCCAAATCGATCAAAAAGGCGGTGAAAAGAGACGCGGAACACATGGAACTTCCTAGTACCAAAGGAGTTCTTTAACAATTACAAGGCAGACGGTACAGAATTAAAGCTAAAATATGAAGCCGACGGCTTAAAGCCGAAAGCTGACAGCTGAATATGACAGGAATCATCAATTACGGAGCGGGAAATATTTTCTCACTGACGGCGGCACTAGACCGGTTAACTATTCCGTATGGAATGATCCAAACGGAAAGCGAGTTAGAAGCCTATGACCGCATTATCATTCCGGGGGTCGGCCATGCGGGTGCGGCAATGCGGAAATTGCAGGCAACAGGCCTGGCCGAATCGATCAGACTGCTCAAGAAACCGGTTTTGGGAATCTGCGTGGGCATGCAACTGCTCACGGCATACTCCGAAGAAGGCGACAGTCCGTTATTGGAGATCATCCCCTTGAAAACGTTACATTTTGAAAAGCGTATTGCGAAAAAAGTTCCACATATGGGCTGGAACCAAGTTTTCCATGAAAATAGGAGCGCGTTATTCGCCGATATAAAAAAAGATGCCTACTTTTACTTTGTACACTCTTATTTTATTGAATATAATGCTACTTTTACGGCCGCTTTTACCGATTATGGATTGAAGTTCTCGGCTTCCATACAGGATGGAAACTTTTATGGGGTACAGTTTCATCCGGAAAAATCGGGAGAAGCAGGTGAACGGTTGTTGTTGAATTTTTCAAACTTGTAATAAAAATCAACCTTAAAGAGATATGTATATTATTCCGGCAATAGACGTATTGGACAAGCAAGTTGTCCGCTTGCGTGAGGGCAATTATAATGACGCGACGGTTTACAAGGTTAGCCTCGAGGAGATGATCGAAAAATACCAGTCCAACGGCACCGAATTTGTGCATATTGTAGACCTAAATGGCGCAAAGGGCGATTTTTCAAACCAATCTTATTTGTTTGATATCGTTCGCCATACCGACATGAAGGTGCAATACGGAGGCGGGGTACGCAGCATTGAAAAAGTAAAAGAATTGGTCGATGCGGGTATCCATCGCGTGGTCGTTGGAACTCAAGCGATCACCAATCCTTCGTTTCTCGATGAACTCAGCAAACTGAACCGGGGCAAACATAAGTATGCCGATCAGGTTGTAATTGCCATCGACGTCTTAGACGAAGTTATCAAGTATTCGGGATGGATGGAAAGCTCGCCGGTCAAGCTCCTCGATTATATCGACCGATGTCTTTCCCTCGGTTTTTTCCGTTTTCTGTGCACGGATATCAACAAAGACGGAAAATTAGGTGGTGCCGGTGTGGAATTGTACAAAAAGTTATTGGATCATTCCCCGATCATTAAACTCATCGCCTCTGGGGGCATTAGTTCGATGGAAGACATTTTTGCCTTGGATGCCATCAAGGTCGAAGCGTGCGTTGTGGGGAAAGCCATTTATGAGAACCGCATTACCATTGAACAAATCAAGGAGTGGAATTTGAAGTCCCTCATCCGTTTTTAAATCATGCTAGCTAAGCGCATCATCCCCTGCTTGGACGTCAAAGATGGACGTACGGTGAAAGGAGTCAACTTCGTCAACCTTCGTGATGCAGGAGATCCCGTTGAACTGGCGTGGCAATACTCCCGGCAGGGAGCGGACGAACTGGTTTTTTTAGATATTACCGCTACACACGAACGACGTAAGACCACCGTGGATTTGGTAAAAGCCGTTGCTAAGCAAGTTAACATTCCCTTTACCATTGGCGGAGGCATCAATGAACTGACCGATGCCGATGTGTTGCTGCATTCAGGTGCTGACAAGATTTCAATCAATTCAGCGGCTGTGCGCAATCCAAATCTGATTAACCAATTGGCGGAGGCGTTCGGCATACAGTTCGTGGTGGTGGCAGTCGATACGCGCCATGTAAATGGGAAGAACTACGTACACCTCAACGGCGGTCGGCTGAAAACAGATATTGAAACCGAGGAATGGATTAAGGAGGCAGAAAGCCGTGGAGCAGGAGAGATTTTATTGACTTCCATGGACCATGACGGCACGAAGAACGGATTTGATTGCACATTACTGAAGAAGATCAATGACTGTTTATCGATTCCGTTGATCGCTTCGGGCGGAGCGGGGACTGAACAGCACTTTGTAGACGTGTTTAAACAAAGCAATGTAGATGCCGCGTTGGCAGCGTCCGTATTCCATTACGGGGAAATATTGATACCCGATTTAAAAGATAAGTTGCGACACCAGGGCGTTGCAATACGACAGTGATCATCGATCGAAAAATAGATTAACATGTTAGATTTCGAAAAAAGCGGTGGCCTCATTCCCGTGATTATACAGGATGCGCAGACGCTTGAAGTATTGATGCTGGGCTATATGAATGAGGAAGCCTGGCAAAAAACGCAGTCTGACAGACGTGTCACGTTTTTCTCGCGAAGCAAAAACAGGCTGTGGACCAAAGGCGAAGAAAGCGGACATTTTCTCGAGGTAATTAGCACACATATTGATTGCGACCACGATACGCTATTGATCAAGGCACAGCCCAAAGGCCCTACGTGCCACACCGGTAGCCGAAGCTGCTTCCGTACCGAATTCAATCAGAATTTTATTTTTGAGCTGGCCGATATCATCGCTAATCGCTATGAATTCCCTACCGCGGATTCGTATGTAAACCGCCTCCGGCAACGGGGATTGAACAAAATTGCCCAAAAAGTCGGCGAAGAGGCTGTGGAAACCGTGATTGCCGCTTTGGCGGAAGATGACGCAGATTTTATCAATGAAACGTCCGACCTTGTGTTTCACCTCTTGGTGCTACTAAAGGAAAAAGGCGTCTCATTGGAAACGATTGCCAAGAACCTGGAAAGCAGGCATCGGTAGTATAACCGCTACCATGGGTAAGCTGAAGATACATAAGGCCGGAACGCTATCGGGGCATCAAAACCCGATTTTTGCCATTGAAAACGGGGTTGGGGCCCCGATCATCTATACGGGTGGAAACGACAAGGGTGTAGTGGAGTGGAATTTGGAGAAAATGGCCTTCGAGCGTGTTTTGTATCCTGTGCAGTTTTCCGTTTATGCGTTACATCTGCTATCCAACACTACGTTGCTTGCGATCGGCACCCGGGATGGCATGGGCACAGTGGTACATACAGAAACGGGGAAGCTGATGGCAAAACTTGAACACCACAGACGTCCTATCTTTGCCATCAAATCTTTTAAGACAAAACCTGAACTTATCCTGGCATCGGAAGATGGTTCCGTTTCAATCTGGAACACGCAAAACTTTGAGCTGTTATACCATTTCAACGTCTCAAGCCAAACGGTGCGCACCATCGCAATCAGTACGGACGAAAACTGGGTAATCTTTGGCAGCAAAGACGGCAAGGTTAAATTATATAATGCGCGAGATTATTCGTTTATCGAAGAATTACCCGCTCATGCTATGCCAGTCACGGCATTGTGCTTTTCGCCCGATGGGCACTACCTGCTTACCGGGGGGCGGGACGCCCAGCTTAACGTCCTTGAAACGGTCCGCTTCACAGTCGTCAATACATTTACTCCGCATCTGTTTACGGTATATGCGATTAAATATCATCCTTTTTTACCCATCTTTGCCACAGCCAGCCGGGACAAAACGATTAAAATATGGTCGTCTGACGACTTCCGTTTGCGGCGGGTGATTAGTCTTGAGAGAGGTTTCGATAGCCATGTGCTTTCGGTAAACGACCTGATCTGGAATGGCTATAAAAATCAGCTGATATCCGTCAGTGATGACAAACGGGCCTTGGTATGGGATGTGTTCTTTGATCTCTGATGCAAACATTTTTTAAAATCTCTTGTTCTTAAATTATAAAACTGAAGTGGCGAAAGAAAAGCCGAAAACAAAAAAAGGACATTGAGATGAACACGAAAAACAGCATTGTTACGTATGCATTGGTAGGACTCGCAGCGGGCACGGTTGCTTGGTTACTCTTGGGCACCAAGGAAGGCCGCAAACAATTGGATCGCGCAAGTGACGGCATACGGGAATTATCAAATTCCATCAGGAAGAGTACGAAAGATGGTTTGCATAAGGCTTCAAAGTTGGCCGATCGAGCTACCGAAGAAATTAATGATCTGCGCTCTCAAGCGAGAAACAAAGGCCAATCAGCAATCCGCAAGGCAGACCAACTAGCAAAAGAAGGAATAAACAGGGCGAGCGACGCGGTGACGTCAGCTAAAAGCCGAGCGGAAGAAGAAATATAGAACCGCAGGTCGCGGGTAATAGCGCGCGAATTGTATCTTTGCGGGGGATGAGTTTAGTCAAAGAGGTTATACTCCTTATTCGCAAAGAAATTTTATTGGAGTGGCGTTTCAAATATGCCATCAACGGTATTTTACTTTATGTGGTGTCTACGGTTTTTGTCTGCTATCAAGCGTTTAAATCCGTAGACCCCACTACCTGGAATGCACTTTTCTGGATTATCCTCCTATTCGCATCCGTTAATGCCATTAATAAAAGCTTTGTGCAAGAAAGCCGGAACCGCCAATTATACTATTATACCATCGCCAGCGCAAAAGCCATCATCTTATCCAAAATCAGTTACAATATGCTGATTATGCTATTGCTATCTGCAATCGCCTATTTGGTATATTCAATAATCTTCCAAAACCCTTTGGGCGACCCGGCCCTCTATTTCGTTGTGGTAGTGCTTGGAAGCACCGGTTTTGCTGCCGTGTTTACCATGGTAGCCGGTATCAGTGCCAAAGCGGGAAATAACAGCACCTTAATGGCTATTCTCAGTTTTCCAATCGTCATCCCGTTACTTCTTGTGCTGATCAAAGCCTCCAAAAATGCGATGGACGGCCTGGACCGTAGCGTCAGCCTGGATGAGCTCTCTGTCCTACTCGCTATCAATATCATTACTGTAGCCGTTTCTTTAGTGTTATTTCCTTACCTTTGGAGGGATTGACTCGGTTTGATCAAGGATATAAGAAGCTCCTTACTCTTTTAATCATTATTCAATATCACGTATAAATGAAACAGTATTGGTGGAAAATTTTGGCAATTTTACTGCTCCTATACAGCATAATCATGGGAATATTGGGTCCAGTGCCCGCTCTGCCTATTGTTCACGAAACCATTCGCAACGTCTACTTTCACGTGCCGATGTGGTTCACCATGTTTACCCTCTACTTAATTTCGGTTATCTATAGCATTAAGTATTTGTCTTCCAGCAATCCACAGCATGATCTGGTTGCTGTGGAAAGCGTGAACGTAGGGATTGTTTTTTGCTTGTTCGGATTGGTAAGTGGGATGCTGTGGGCAAATTTTACTTGGGGTGACCCCTGGCCCAATGACCCCAAACTGAATGGTTCTGCCATTGCAACGCTGATGTACCTTGCATACCTGGTACTTCGCAATGCACTGGAAGAGGAACAAAAGCGAGCGCGTATCTCAGCGATTTATAACGTCTTTGCCTTTCCGATTATGATCGTGCTCATGTACATTCTCCCAAAGACAACCGATTCACTGCATCCCGGTAGCGGGGGAAATTCGGGATTCGGGCAATTCGATCTGGACGGCTCCATGAAGGCCGTATTATATCCGGCGTCATTGGGATGGATCCTTTTCGGTGCCTGGCTGATGACGCTTCGGTTTCGCATTCGCAAACTGGAATACCAAAACGACACTACAGTGGAGTAAATATTGGCAGATTAACAACTGTAAATCGATTAAATACTAAAAATTGACAACGTTTATTGGAAAACGATATGAAAAAGGTAATTCTTTCTTTGCTATTAGTTATCAATGGGTTAATGTGTAGTTTTGCCCAATCAAACGCCGGAGTCGAAATGGCATCGGAGTTACGCAGTTCGGGCAAGATCTATGTGGTGGTTGCCGTGTTGGTTGTGCTGTTCTTGGGATTAGCAATCTATCTAATTACCATCGACCGAAAAATTTCACGACTGGAAAAACAGCAGAAGTAATCACGCATCACTGTATCCGATACGTTCCCAAACTGTTTGTTGATTAACGATAAGTTTACCAATTTATAATAATAACGATTGATATGACTAAGTCGAAAGCAAACTCAGTGCAAGAACCCCATTTTTTTAACGATGTATCCCAGTTTTTCGATCACGCAGCCCAATTCACCAAACATCCCCAAGGCTTACTAAACCAGATCAAAGTATGCAACAGTGTTTACCGGTTCAGTTTTCCCTTTAGAAGGGGTGACCAGATTGAGGTGATCCACGCCTGGCGGGTGGAGCATTCGCAACATATGTCGCCTACCAAAGGAGGTATCCGCTATAGCGAAATGGTTAATGAAGACGAGGTAATGGCGTTGGCAGCATTGATGACCTATAAATGTGCCATCGTCAATGTGCCTTTCGGCGGAGCCAAAGGTGGCATCTGCATCAATCCAAAAAATTACTCCGTCAGCGAGCTTGAGACCATCACGCGTAGGTATACAGTGGAATTGATCAAGAAAAACTTCATCGGCCCGGCCATTGACGTTCCCGCTCCGGATTACGGAACGGGTGAACGGGAAATGAGTTGGATTGCAGATACCTATACGACCATGAACCCCGGACAATTGGATGCATTTGGTTGCGTGACGGGCAAGCCCCTATCTTTACATGGCATCAATGGTCGCAAAGCGGCAACGGGGAGAGGTGTGGCCATTGCCATTCGCGAATGTGTGGATGTAGCCGAAGATATGAAAGAAATTGGCCTTACCCCGGGCATTGCCGGGAAAAGGGTGATTGTGCAGGGATTGGGCAATGTAGGGTACAATACGGCAAAAGTATTGATGGAGTTTGGAGCCCTCATTGTCGGGATATGTGAATACGACGGTGCGCTTTACCATCCCGATGGGTTGGATCCCGATGCCATCCTTGAACACCGGAAAAATACCGGTTCAATTCTCAATTACAAAAAGGCAACCAAACAGTTCAAAACGCCAGCCGAAGGGTTGGAACAGGCGTGCGATATCCTAGTACCTGCCGCTTTGGAAAATCAGTTGACCGAAGAAAACATCGGTCGTATCAAAGCCAAAATCATTGCCGAAGGTGCAAACGGACCCACCACCCCCGGCGCAGAAGCAATTTTTGTGAAAAATGGCGGTATCATCATTCCGGATATGTATTGCAACGCCGGCGGGGTAACCGTTTCCTACTTCGAATGGCTAAAGAACCTGTCTCATGTGGCCTTTGGCCGTATGGATAAACGCTATGAGGAAATGTCCAATCTGAATCTTGTCAATACCGTCGAAACCATTACCGGCAAGTCCCTTACTCCCACGCAACGGATGGCCATCGTGAAAGGGGCTGATGAGTTGGAGCTGGTTAATTCTGGATTGGAAGACACCATGATTCGGTCTTATCACGAAATACGTGCGATTAAAAACGCAAACAGGGCCATTGACACTTTACGGACGGCGGCTTTCGTCGGATCGATTGACAAGATTGCCATCTCCTATCAGAATTTAGGTATTTGGCCGTAAGACGCCGATTTCCGTTCCTGATAAAGCCCCGGCTTAATCCGGGGCTTTTTCTTTTCAATTGATTCCATGCCAAATGTTAGGACTTTTAAAAAAATCGACCTAATTTTACGTTCCGCTTAATTTACACCGTATGGAAGACAAGGTAGACTATTTGACTGTATTTCGGACAATATCTATCCCCAGTATCGTACTACTTCCGAATGCTCCTTTATTTACTATTGTAGATGCCAACGACGCATATCTTGAACTCGTTCTTAAAAGCAGGGCAGAGCTCGTTGGAAAAGGCTTTTTTGACGTCTTTCCGAGCAATCCATACCTGAGCGAAAATGCGTGGAAAAAAAACTTTGACACGATACTCCGGGAAAAGAAAAGGCACCAGGTACCGCCACAAAAATATGCGTTCCCGTTAACCACCTCACCGACGCGCTTCGATATCAAGTATCTCAAAATCGAACAAACGCCGATACTCGACGACCGCGGTGAAATACGGCTTATTATCCGCTCGATGACCGATGTGACCGAATCCATCAATCATGACCAATTTCTCCAGGACACTCAACAGGTAGCGCGGATCGGAAGTTGGGAAGTGAATATCGCACGCCAAACGGTTATATGGTCTCAAGGGCTACGGGAAATCTACGAGGTAAGTCCCGACTACCAACCCAGCTTGGAATCCGCCTTGGCTTTTTACACTGACGAAGACGATCGGCAGCAGCTCATTGCGGCTTTCGAAAAAGCCGTTCACGAGGGAACGGTTTTTCGTGTTGCCCTTCCCATTACCACCCAAAAAGGGAATAAACGATGGATATTGTCTGCCGGCAAAGCCGATTTCATCAATGGCGTATGTGTACGCGTCTATGGAGTTTCAAAGGATATCACGGAGAAAAAATACCAGCAAGAGGCGCTGATCGCATCCGAACATAAGTTTCAAGATCTCATCGAAACCATCGACGGCATCGTTTGGGAAGCGGATGCACGAACGTATAAGACCACTTTTATCAGCGGAAAGGTAGAGCAGATACTGGGTTACACGGCCGAAGAATGGCTTGCCGACGACAGGTTTTGGCTGAACCATATTGTTGAAGCAGACCGCGAACGCGCCGTTGAACATTATTATGCCACAGACCAAACTCAAATTCCAGCAAAGCATGCCTTCGATTACCGTATGGTAAAGAAAGATGGCGGAATCGTGTCGATAAAAGATATCGTATCGGTCATCTATGAAGCCGATGCACCCCGATGGCTCCGTGGCATTATGGTCGATATCACTGAGACGAAGCGCTTGGCCGACTTGGATCAATTGGAAAAAACCATGCTCGAATTGAACGAACAGCGGCAAATACCCTTGGCTCATATACTGTCCGACTACCTGACTGGCATTGAATCCCTTTTCCCAGGCATGTATTGCTCGTTGTATCGGATTCAAAACAACCGATTGCGGACTTGGATAGCGCCCTCTTTACCCGCAGCCTACCTTCAAACCATCGACAACATTGCGATCGGCGAAAACTCGGGTTCTTGCGGTGCTGCCGCGCACTTAAAACGACCAGTAGTTATCAACGACATTACTGCCGATAGCCGATGTACCAACTACAAACATTTAGCCTTAGCCTATAACTTAAAAGCTTGTTGGTCTCATCCCATCCTCGATTCGGAAGGAAACGCCATGGCGGTGTTAAGCATGTATTATAAACGGGTGCAGTCGCCCAAAGCGGAGGAGTTGGCCATCGTAGATCGGACAGGCTCGCTTCTGAAAGTCATTATCGAGAATCGCCAGAGTGCTGATTCGGCTCATGAGGCATCCGTGATGATGAGTCAGGGCCAGCAGCTGGCCCGATTCGGCATCTGGCAACGGGATATAGAAACCCACAAAGTTTCGTGGTCGGACACCCTTTATGAAATCTACGGATTTGACGCTAAAAATCAGGCAGCCACATTCGAAAACTACCTCCAATCGGTACATCCCGACGACCGGCAGCAGGTTATGGATGTGGTACATCGTATCCAGGATACCGGAGAAGACACGGTCTTTGAAGAACGGATTATACGTCCAAATGGAGAGACGCGTCATTTACGCTCGTGGGTGAGGCTGATAGGCGGTAGCCATGCGCCACGGAAATTGATCGGTGCAAGTCTCGACGTTACGGACACCAAATTGGCCGAACAGAAAATGAATGCATTATACACCCAATTGGAACAGTATGTAACGAAAATCGAAGCTTCCGAAAAGAAATACAGTGACCTGTTTCACTTAAGTCCGCAACCCATGTGGGTATACAGCTTGGACACGTATCAATTTCTCGACGTAAACCGGGCTGCTGTCACACACTATGGATTTTCGCGGGAGGAGTTTCTCGCGATGACGATAAAGGAAATCCGGCCCGAAGAAGAGCTTCCGAAGCTTGAAGCGGCCGTTGCGTTTGTCCGGGAACATGAAACGCTGTTTACCAAAGGGGTCTACCGACACCGGAAAAAAGATGGAACGCTAATCGATGTTGAAATTCAAAGTAACATCATCCAGTTCCAGGGGCAGAAGGCGGAAGTCGTACTGGTCAATGACATCACCGAAAAGGTTAATTACGTCAAGGCTATCGAAGCCCAAAACAGCAAATTGCAAGAAATTGCCTGGATGCAATCGCACGTTGTCAGAGCGCCGGTAGCCCGCATTATGGGTCTAGTCGACGTCATCCAGCGATTTCCCAAATCAGCAGTCGATCACGACGAGCTGCTTGACGCCATCAATCGTGCTGCAACCGAACTGGACGATATCATCCACACCATCACCGAAAAAGCCGAACAGATACATATAACTAGTACCTGAAGCGATGGACGTTTGCGTGATGATCGTTGATGATGACCACATGTTTAACCTAATGGCTAAGCTTCAGCTTGCCCATGCGGGCATTTCCGCACACCCCTATACGTTTACTGACGGCAACGAAGCGCTTTCATTTATTGCGAAACACCGGTATTCTTCCACACGTATCCTGCTTTTCCTTGACATCAACATGCCGGGAATCAGTGGCTGGCAGGTGCTGGATGAATTGCAACGGTGGGACATTCTGGCGAAAATCCGTGTGGTCATGGTCACGTCATCCATTGACAGCGCCGATCAGCGCCGTGCAAAAACATACCCGCTTGTTGCCGGTTATTTGATCAAGCCCATAAAGCTCGAACACTTGCTGTCGCTAACGCGGGCCGCTCCGCTTTCCGCATGGTTTGTCAATTCATAACGATTCGTTATTTACACAACGCTTCCCATAAAATCTCAACGGGATGATGGGCTTTCCGCTGTACACCGTCTTTGATCTGGTGCCGGCAGCTGGTACCGGGCGCAGCAATCAGGACTTCTTCAGGGGTCTCCCGTACAGCCGGCAACAATACCAGTTCGCCTACCTTCATGGATACACCATAATGCTCCTTTTCATAGCCAAAAGAACCAGCCATCCCACAGCAGCCTGATGGAATAATCTCAACTTCGTGCCCTGTTGGGAAAGAAAGGATGCGGGCAGTGGTCTCCACCAGGTGAAACGCCTTCTGGTAACAATGCCCATGCAGCTTTATTTTACGCGGCGACTCCGTAAACAACGACTGGCTGATACGCCCCGCTTCCATTTCGTTCCATAAGAACTCATCAATAAGCAAAGCATTTTTTGCCAATTTATAAGCATCGGCTACCAGTTCGTTATCTACCAGATCGGGATACTCGTCGCGAAAGGTGAGAATGGCGGAAGGCTCAATGCCAATCAGCGGGGTTTCTGCGGTAATGACGTCTTTGAGGTACCTTACGTTGCGATTTGCAATCGCCTTCGCACGCCGGACGAGCCCTTTCGATAAATAAGTGCGGCCGCTTTCGGCATGTTGGGCCAACTGCACGTCATACCCCAATGCGGTGAGTAGCCGGTATGCCGTTTGGCCGATACCCACATCGTTGTAGTCCGTAAATTCATCGCAAAACAGGTAGACCCGCCGCTTTTGCAACCCCGGATTTTGCAACCCCGAAGCCTGTTGTTTCCGCTGCTTGGTCACCCATCTGCGCAACGTAGTGCTGCCCACTTCAGGCAATGAACGATCCGGCGCAAACCCCAGGATGCGCTTTACCCATCCAGACCACATTCTACTTTTGATGATTGCATTATAAACGCCCGGCAGGTAAGAGGCTAACTGCTGTGACTTGGTAAAATTGGCTATCACCCAAGCGCGGAAAGGGGTCCCGTTAGCGTCGTAATAGTGCTGCAGGAATTCGGCTTTCATCTTCGCGATGTCCACGCCCGAAGGGCATTCCGTCTTGCAGCCCTTACAACTCAGGCAGAGGTCCATCACTTCCTTGATTTCCGGATGGTCAAACCGATTCGCTTTCGGCGAGTGGGTTAAAAATTGTCTCAGCATATTGGCCCGTGCGCGGGTGGTGTCTTTCTCCTCGCGGGTGGCCATATACGAGGGGCACATGGTCCCCCCGGTGATATGCGATTTCCGGCAGTCGCCCGAACCGGAACATTTTTCCGACAACCGTAAAATACTTTCCTGCCGACTGAAATCGAAAACGGTTTCGATCGTCGTAGCGGACGTATCCTGCTCGTAACGCAGATTCGTATCCATCGGTGGGGTATCCACAATCTTATTGGCATTGAAAATACCACGCGGGTCGAAGATTTCCTTCACCTGCTTCAACAACGCATAGACTTCGTCGCCCAAAACAGCGCCGATGAATTCCCCGCGCAAACGGCCATCGCCGTGTTCGCCGCTCAGCGATCCGTTGTATTTTTTGACCAATTGGGTCGTTTCCGCCAAGACCGACCGAAACGCTTTTTTCCCCGCCTCGGTCTTCAAATTGATCAGCGGTTCCACATGGAGTTCCCCGGCCCCCGCATGGGCGTAATAAGAAGCCTTCAAACCATGATTATCCAGCAACCGCTGCAAATCGGTAATGTAAGCTGGCAGGTCTTCGGGCGATACGGCACAGTCCTCAATGAGGTTGACGGGCTGCGTATCGCCCGGCAAATTGCGTATTAAGCCCAGGCCCGCTTTGCGCACATCCCAAACCAGGTTGGTATCCGGCCCCGTGATCAGCGGGTGGGCATACCCCAACCCCTGGCATACCAGGTCGGCTTTCAGTGCCGCGGCCTTTTGCTGTACCTCCGCCAGCGTCTCTGCCCGAAATTCCACCATCAGCAAGGCCTCGGGGTCGCCCTCAATGAAGAACCGATTGTATTGATACGTCGGATGGCCTTTGGTAAAGTCCATGATGTATTTATCCACCAGTTCCGATGCCTCGGGATGATGGCGCAATGCCACAATATTGGCTTCGAGCGATTCAACAAGGGTGTGGCAATGTATGCACAGCAAGCCCACTTCCTTGGGCGGCAACGGCAACAGGTTGAGTTTGGCCTCGGTAAGAATCCCCAGTGTTCCCTCCGACCCGGCAAACAGTTTACAAAAATTGAACGGCTCTGACGCATCACTGAGCATGTCCAGGGCGTAGCCCGTGTTGCGACGGGTAAGCGCCCGTTTGGGATAACCTACCTGGATAGCCTGTTTGTTGGCTGGATTAGCCAGTAATTCGTTTACCCCGCGATAAATAGCACCTTCCCGACCCGTTTGCTTCAGCTTATTAAACAATGCCTGCTCATTCAGCGCTTCAAACACGACTTCGGAAGCGTCATCCAGCAATACGTTCGCCGAGCGCAGGTGACTACGGGTGTCGCCCCATACAATGGAATGCAATCCGCAGGAATTGTTGCCCACCATGCCGCCTATCATTGCCCTGTTGGCCGTTGAGGTTTCCGGACCGAACATCAAGCCGTAAGGACGGAGGTACGCATTCAGGTCGTCGCGGATCACCCCGGGCTGCACACGTACCCAACGTTCCGCCACATTTACTTCCAGCACCTGGTTGAAATGTTTCGATACATCCACGACAATCCCGCGGCCCACGACCTGCCCGGCGAGCGAAGTGCCTGCGGTCCGCGGAATCAACGTCACGCCGTATTCCCGCGCAAACACGATGAGCCTCCGTAGATCATCGATATCTTTGGGAATGGCCACCGCCAAAGGACGCTCCTGATATACCGATGCATCTGTGGAATAAGCCCGCAACAAGGTTTGGTGTTTCGGGCTTTCATCATGATAGAGTGAACCCCTCAAGACCTTACCTAACTCCAATAACCCTACTCTCATTTCGTTTACTTTCATAATCAAACGTTAAAGATACATGTCTCAGTTTAGTAACGTATACCTTTAATACCTCATTCCAATTCCAATATGATATCGTCGGTATTGACCAGCGTCCCTGCGCCGAGTTCAACCTGTTTCACGGTACCCTGTATGGAAGCGGTAACGGTCGTTTCCATTTTCATCGCTTCAATCACAAAAAGCGGCTGGTTTATCGCTATGGCATCGCCCGGTGCCACAAACACCGTGGTTAACATCCCCTGCAAGGGCGAGCCCACCTGTCTGGGATTAGCTGCATCTACCTTTCGGTTTTCCTTTCGGGCAATCTCAGATTTTCCATCCCGTATCTCTAAATTACGCGTCTGACCGTTTAATTTAAAGAATACCGTGCGGTTGCCGTCTAGGTCGGCCGGTCCAATGGAGACCAGCTTTACCAGAAGCGTCTTTCCCTTTGCCAGTTCCACGGTAGTTTCTTCTCCGGGTTGCATGCCGTACAAAAAATACGGTGTTGGTACCACCGAAACGTCACCGTACTTCCGGTAGGCTTTCAGATAGTCCGCAAACACCTTGGGGTAAAACTGATAACTTAAGTAATCGGTAAAGGTAAGGTCCTCTCCATATTCCTTCGTGAACCGTTTGAAATCCAGATCTAAGTTAAGCGGAGGCAAGTGCTTATTGGGCCGATCAGCGTATGCATCCTGTCCTTTCAAAACCATCCGCTGCAATTTAGCGGGGAAACCGCCCTCCGGTTGGCCAATGTCTCCGCGGAAAAAGGATACGACCGAATCAGGAAACGATAGACGATCGCCGCGTGACAGCACGTCCTCTCCCGTTAGGTTATTGGCCACCATGTATTGCGCCATATCGCCAACCACCTTAGAGCTGGGCGTTACCTTGACAATGTCCCCGAACAACCGGTTCGCTTCGGCATAGCTGCGCTTGATATCCCCTATCCGATTCCCCAGGCCAAGCGCATTCGCCTGCTGCTTCAGATTAGAATACTGCCCACCGGGGATCTCATGCCGGAAAACTTCGGCCGATCCGGCCTTCATCCCCGATTCAAAGGGGCTGTAATAAGCGCGTACCGTCTCCCAATAGTCGCTATACGCATTAAGGCTATCGATGTCGTACGGATTTTCCCTTTCATGGAAACGCATCATTTCGATGATCGCATTGAAATTAGGCTGGGATGTCAAGCCTGATAAAGCGCCCAATGCGCAATCTACCACATCGACGCCTGCTTCGATCGCTTTCAGATAAGTGGCCGTCTGCAACGAAGAGGTATCATGCGTATGCAGGTGAATGGGGATTTTAACCGTATTCTTCAATGCGGCAACGAGTTCGGAAGCGGCGTACGGTTTCAGCAAGCCCGACATATCCTTGATAGCCAGCATATGAGCGCCGGCATTTTCCAAATCCTTGGCCATCCGCAGGTAATAATTAAGGTCGTATTTCGTTCGTTGTGGATCCAGGATATCGCCCGTATAACACAATGTCCCCTCCGCAATGCCGCCCGTACGCTTCCGCACCATTTCGATGCAGGGAGCGATGTTTTCCATCCAATTCAGCGAATCAAAAATTCGGAATACATCGACACCCGTTTCCCAGCTTTTTTCAACAAACGCTTCAATGAGATTGTCGGGATAGGCAGCATATCCCACACCGTTACATCCACGGATGAGCATTTGCAGCAGAATATTCGGGATGGCTTTGCGTAATTTCGCCAACCGGCTCCAAGGGTCTTCCAGTTGGAAGCGCAGGCATACGTCAAACGTCGCACCACCCCACACTTCCATGCTAAATGTCTGGGAATGTGCTTTGGCAAATCCGGAAGCGACTTTTAACATATCATGGGTACGGACGCGGGTCGCAAGCAGCGATTGATGTGCATCACGCAACGTTGTATCGGTATAATGTATCCGCGTTTCATTGACTAACCATTCACAAAGTCCTTCTGGCCCCAGTTCAGTCAGCCGATCTTTGGTTCCTTTCGGGAAACATGCTTGCGGATCAACCGCTGGAATGATCGGCTGTTCCAATTCCGCAGGCTTTATCGCCCCCTTGGTATCCGGGTTACCATTAACCGAGATCTCCCCAAGAAAGGCCAGCAATTTGGTCCCGCGGTCTTGTTTACCGGCAGGTTTGAATAGTTCGGGATGGGCGGCAATGAACCCTACCGTTGCCTCACTCGCTAAAAAGACCGGATGCGTCACTAGGTTTTCCAGAAACCCGATATTGTTTTTGACCCCGCGGATACGGAATTCACGTAGCGCCCGGTCCATCCGCTTAGCCGCTTCGGCCAGCGTATTGCCATGGGTGCTGACCTTCACCAACATGGAATCAAAAAACGGACTCACCTTCATGCCCGGGTAGGCGCTTCCTTCGTCCAGCCGTACGCCAAAACCCGCCGCATTGCGATAGGTAATGATGGTGCCGTAGTCAGGCTTGAAACCATCCGATGGATCTTCCGTAGTGATCCGGCACTGGATGGCAAACCCGTTGAGTGGAATCGCGGTTTGTTCGCCCAGCCCGATCTGCGGGTCTGCTAATTTATATCCTGAAGCAATGTATAGTTGTGTTTTTATGAGATCGATGCCGGTTACCATTTCGGTTACCGTATGTTCTACCTGAATGCGGGGGTTCACCTCAATGAAATACACACGGCCGTCAGCGTCTACTAAAAATTCAACCGTGCCGACGTTGTCATATCTGGCCTCTCTGGCAATAGCTGTGGCATAGGAGTATAGTTTTTCTCGGGTTTCCGTGCGTAGATTTGCCGCCGGCGCGACTTCTACCACTTTTTGGAACCGGCGTTGCACAGAACAATCGCGCTCGTAAAGGTGCACCACATTACCGTATCGATCGCCCACCACCTGCACTTCGATATGCCGGGGGCTCTCGATATACTTTTCCAGAAACACCGTACCGTCCCCAAAAGCATTCAGCGCCTCATTCCTTGCGCTGGTAAATGCTGCCTCCAATTCATTGTCATTCCGCACGACACGCATCCCGCGGCCGCCGCCGCCGGCGGCGGCTTTCAGCATCAGCGGATAACCGATACGCCATGCTTCGGATAATGCCGCCGCAACACGATCCAATGTTTCACGGCTGCTGCCGATGGTCGGTACACCTGCCTTTTGCGCGGCTTCCTTGGCACGTACCTTATCACCAAGCCGATCCATAACATCAGGCGACGGGCCGACGAAAATGATCCCCTCTTCGGCACACCGACGGGCAAACCCCGCGTTTTCAGAAAGGAAACCGTATCCAGGGTGGATGGCATTTGCATCGCAAGCTTTCGCTACCGTAATAATCGCCTCGATATCTAGGTAGGGTTTAAGCGGTTCGGTATCCGACCCGATCTGGTAGGCTTCATCTGCCTTATACCGATGCAGCGAATACCGGTCTTCAAACGTATAAATGGCTACCGTACCGATACCTAACTCGTTGCATGCCCGGCTAATCCGGATCGCAATCTCACCACGGTTCGCGATGAGTACCTTTTTGATGTTCATATGCTCCTCCCGCTATGGGTTTATGCTTGTTCGCAAATCTGCTTCTGCTCGCCGAGTCCATCCACACCAAGTTCCACCACGTCGCCCGCCTTCAGGTAAAGCGGGGGCTTCATTCCCAAGCCTACGCCCGCTGGCGTACCGGTCAGGATTAGGTCTCCGGCCTCCAGGGTCATGAACTGCGATAGGTAATGGATGATGTAATATACGTCAAAAATAAGGTTTTTGGTATTTCCATCCTGCATGGTCTTTCCGTTCACCTGGAGTTTCAGCCGAAGGTTGTGAACGTCCGCCACTTCATCGGCCGTCAGCAGCCAAGGGCCCGTGGGACTGAAATTGTCGCACGACTTTCCCTTCGTCCACTGACCACCGCGCTCCAGTTGGAATGCACGTTCAGATACATCGTTGACAACACAGTATCCCAGAATATATTGCTTCGCCTCGTCTGTAGTCTGCAAATACCGCGCATTTTTTCCGATAACCACGCCAAGTTCTACCTCCCAGTCGGTCTTTTCGCTGCCACGCGGGATGAGGATGGGGTCGTATGGGCCCACCACGGTATTGGAACCTTTCTGGAAGACGATCGGTTCCTGCGGTAAGGCCATGTTCGATTCTTTGGCATGATCCGAATAGTTCAGACCGATACAGATCACCTTGCCTGGACGCGCGATCGGGGCTGCCCAACGCTCCTGGTCGCTTACTGCTCCGGGCCGCGGATTGATTGACAGGTATTCGCGCAGTTTTTCGAGGCCACCTTTGTTGAAAAAATCCCGGTCCCAGTCGTTAAATCGATCAGAAAGGTCCCGCCTAACGTTGTGTTCGTCCAAAATACCCGGGCGTTCCGACCCCGGTTTGCCAAAACGGATTAATCTCATAAGGGTATAAATTTATATCGCTATCTTCCAAAAATAGACAAGCACAACTACACTGCGCGTACGATGGCAATATAACATGCGATTTTGATAAGATTGGATAATCGGAGCAGAACGCTCTTTGAAGACGGAGCTTTATCGTTTGGTCAAACTTGCTTCGTATATGTCTCCAATTCATTGGCCAACAGGTTATCCTGCGGAAATGCATGCCCCAGATGCTGGCGGAACCCCTCGCCGAACGGAACGCCCACCAGCTGACCTTGCTTAGCCGAAAAGGATCGCATCGCGATTACGTATTCATCCATGCCGTGATGTTCCCGCAGCCATTCCCGTTGTGAGGCATGGCAAACAAGCATCTCCTCCTTTAGATCGATCTTGTCCGTGATGTCTATTACCATGGATGGTTTTACCTCCTGCCCCAAACGGTCCTTCCCTTCCATCGCATCCAGGTAATACAGGTGCGGGGTATAAAAGAAAGGGGCCGAGGAGGTCTCGATATTTTTGACTCCGGCGCTGAAACAGGCCGTTTGCACCAACTTGCTGGTCATCTCATGATCGACCATATAGCATAGCGGGCTCATGGTAAATACCAGGCGTGGCCGGACTCTCCGCACGAGCTCAATTACCTTCAACAAGGTCGGCTTGTCGTACAATACGAAGATATCTTCGCATTCCAGGCAATGATAGTTTCCATTCAGGAGCTTTGCAGCTTTGGCAGCCTCCGCTTTGCGGATGATACTGATTTCTTCACGGCTGAGGGTGGTCGTACCCCCATCTCCGGGTGTCATCGTCGCCATCTCGATCCGCCACCCCTTGTCTCTCAATAGGGCAAGCGTCCCTGCACATAGCAACTCTGCATCGTCCGGATGGGCAACAATGGCCAGCGCCGTATTATTCACGTTCTCTCTCATGATTCACGACATTGAACAATCAGTGCATTTCCGTGGCTACATCCTTCAGCGCATACCGGTAGTAATGGAATTCTACATTGGGATGGCTGGCCAATAAAGACATAGGCACCGCGGTATCTTCAATTCCCTTTGCAATCATGAATGCGGTAAGGCGCATCCCGAAAGGGTTATCGTGATTGCCAGCCTGCCAAATCGACACTTTCTCGGCTTTCCAGGTTTCGCTAGGCCCGACGGTAAGTGCCTGTGTAGGCACGCCAACCACATAACCGCCGCCAGACGTCCGCGCATTCTGCATCAATGTGATCGGATGGAGGTCGACCACGCGCGCGGATAAGGCACGGTATTCTTCCGGTGTTGGCGGGGCATCCCGATACTTACCTTCACGTTTAAAAGGATCATTGAATGCCCAGTGTTTGGCGTCGCCCTGCCCGCCTTGCATGACCAAGCAACGGATTTCATCGAAGCTTTGGCTATACGCATCCAGCTGATCAGCCAATGGATAATGAATATGTTCTGCGGGCATACGTAGGTGAGGCTTTATCCGACTGAACAACAACTCACTATTGGCTCGAGCGAAGGAAAGGGGATGTGATACGTCGACGTCTTTACCGCCCTCATACCACTCGTCCATTCCCCAGAAATGTGCATGCTTTAACGAAACCTCCAGGTCGTTCACCAATTGTGCCACCAGTGGCAACTGTTCCGTTGGCCCGATTGGCCCGCAAATACCCGTCGGATTAGAAGGGCGGGCTTGCTTCCACGCATGGATATACTCCAATGCTTCCGCAAGATAAAATGATTCCAGCGTATCGTGCAAAATCACCCGGAAACCGGGGCGCGAAAGCTGCTCGATATCTTTCACACTTAACCTGGCTGCATCGCGGTGAATTTGTTCATCCAGTGTAGTATAGTCCCACCATCCTTCCGCCAGTCTGCTGATTGTCCTGCTCATTATCCTATCTGTTCTAGTTTAATTTCTGTAACCTTCGTGTGCTAGAGCTTCACCACATTTCCCGTTTTCACCGACTCGTCACACGCAAAAGCGATACGCAGACTGTTTACCGCATCTGCCAAATGGTTAGTCAGATCTATGTCTTCACGAATCGCCTGCAGGAAATATGCCTGCTCGCGGTTACAGAGTTCCTGATGGTCCGGCTCGTCGGTCAGATCAATCCACTCATCGGCTTTCGCAAAGCGTTCCTTGCTGTCCAGTTCGGAATGATGTACCAACAAGGATTCGGTTTTGGTATGGGCTTCGATGGAGTCTGATTTTCCCGAAGCTCCGGCTTCCTTAGCAACAATGGACACGGAGCCTTTCGGACCGAAAACGTCTTTTACGAAAAAAGCCGTTTCGCTCACCATCGGCCCCCAGCCTGCCTCATACCAGCCCACCGATCCATCCTCGAACCGTATCTGCAGCTGACCGTAGTTGTAATTGTCTGTCGGGATTTCGTCAGTTAGCTTTGCGCCGATCGCGTAAACCTGCTTGGGCTTTGAGCGCGCCATCTGGCACATTACATCGATGTAATGTACCCCGCAATCCACAATCGGACTCAGGCTGGCCATTAGGTTACGATGAAGCGTCCACATATCGCCGTCGCTCTGCTGATTCAGATTCATCCGCATCACCAAGGGTTTACCTAACTGTTGGGCCTCGGAAATAAACCGTTGCCACGAAGGGTGATGACGGAGGATGTATCCAACCACCACTTTCTTGCCGGTTTGCTTGGCTACTTCGGCAACGCGCTCTGCGCCATCAACCGTGCTGGCAATGGGTTTCTCCACAAATACATGGCAACCCTGTTCCATCGCAAGGACCGCGTACGGTTCGTGGGTATCCGGATAGGTTGAGATGCAGACGGCATCCGGCCGGGTCTCTGTCAATGCCACTTCGAAATCGTCGAACAGCGGGTAACTGCCACCCAATTTCTCATTCAATTTCTTCTTACTGCCGCCACGGGAAACCAGGCCACATATTTCAAAGCCCGGAGAATCGTGGTAGGCCTGCGCATGCGATGCTCCCATATTTCCGCATCCCACCACAAGCACTTTTATTTTCTGTGGTCCTTCCATCTTGAATCCGTTTTACGGTTGCTGATTCTAGAGCTCCTTAATCGATAAATCCTTCCACCGCACTTTGATGCCGCCCCCATCGTGGATCTGCAAGGCAATGAAACCCGCTGCCGCACCGATTTTTTCGTCTGATAGGTGCACCATTTTCTTTCCATTCAACCAACTGGTCACTTCATTTCCAACCGCGCGGATTTTCATGGTGTTCCATTCCCCAACCTTTAAGTATTTATCCTTTTCCGGTTCGGGTTGTATCAGCCATCCACGGCCGTAGGACTCGTAAATACCGCCCGTATTGTGGCCCGGTGGCGCCACTTCGACCTGCCAGCCACTGATCTTGACTCCTTCGATGTCAGACCGTATAAACACACCACTATTGCCATCGGCTTCTTGTTTGAAGCGAACCGTCAGCTCAAAGTCCTTGTAGGTGTCATTGGTTGATAAATAACCATACTGTTTATCGGGGCCGCTTTCACAGACCAACTCCCCATTTTCCACGTACCACTTTTCCGTGCCATGGATGGTCCATCCCGTTAAGTCTTTACCGTTAAACAAACTTTTACGTTGGCCGAAAGCTCCGAGATGAGCCAACATACACAGTACAGCGATCAGAATTTTTGAATTTGGTATCATTTGCTTTTAATTTGATTCAATTTATTTTTCATATCAATATTCAGGAATGGGTTCAATGGTGTAGTACGCCTGGATCTCTTCCGCTGAAGGTGGTATCGCCGGACGGACGATCCGCAATCCGACAAAAGGCGTAAAAGGGAACCACCAATTGCTCTTTGGCGTCTGGGGATCAAGTTCCTTCCAGCTTGGATCTGAATGGGCTCTTGCCGCGGACCGGAGGTTTCCCGCTTCGTCTTGAAAAGACCCACCCCTTACCGCATGTGGATATAATTCTGTAGGCGGATTAACGGGGTTCTCAAGAGGTTTGTCCTTTTTCAATTTTTTGTACGTATCAGCAGCATACTGATCAAACGTCCACTCACAGACGTTTCCCAGCATATCATACAGGCCCCATTCATTGGGCTTTTTGGTGCCTATCGGATGTGTTTTCCCTCCACTGTTACCCGAGTACCAGGCGTAATCGTCCAACCCATCCGCATTGTCGCCAAAAAAATAAGCGGTTTGACTACCGGCACGGCACGCGTATTCCCATTCGGCTTCCGTAGGAAGGCGGTAAAAAACGCCGGTTCGCGTATATAACCACCTGCAGAACTGAATGGCATTGTAATGGGTCATCGCGATCGCCGGCTTTCCTTCTTTACCCATTCCCATCGTCATGTCCAGGTAGGGCGGCGTAGGCCTCGTAATCCCGTCCACATCCGCTGACGCACGCGCCTGTTCGGTGGTGGGGTCGCCGGATTCATAAATAAAGTATTCGTATACGTCCCAGGGTATCTCATATTTACCGATCCAGAAAGGGGCAATGCGCACATCCATTTGGGGGCCTTCATCGGCACGACGTCCTTTTTCGCTTTCCGGACTTCCCATGCTAAACACGCCCCCTTGAATTGCCACCATGTCGATCAGCAGCTCCGACCCCGGCAAAGGCTGTTGGTAATCGGAAAAATCAGCCGGCTGTGCCATCAGTTGTCCCGAAACCAGTACCGGCAGTGCACAGCGGATTAATATACGGAGCACCGTTAATCTCATATCCATCGATTTGTTATTGTTCCTTTTGTATCAATTCACTTCTTTTGCCGTTTGATCCACGGTTGTCACTCCGGGAGGCAGCTCCATAATTCTCAAATTTTTGAAATGGATTTCGGCTCCTTCCGACTCCAGACAAAGATAGCCCTTCTTTTGGGTACTCTTACTGATTCCGTTGACAAACTTTCCGTTGACAGAGAGCTTGATTGTTCCGTCCACGCAAATAACCTGATAGGTGTTCCACTCACCTTTTCCCTTGCTCCGGTTTTCGACCGCCTTGCTTCGGGATCCTCTCGGATTATCAGGAACCGTGTTGACCCCACCGACACCGAACAATTCTCCGTGGACATAGGCAATCGGGGGTCGGACGCCGTCACGTTCATTCAGTTCGACCCATTCCAGATCCAGCATTTGCACTTCGACACCACCGGGCAACCGGTTTTCCCCGGGGACTGCATCACTCCAAACGAAAACACCGGAATTACCTCCCGCTTCCATATGCTTCCACTCAACGTAGAGTATAAAGTTCTCGTATTGCTTCTTCGAACGGATCACTCCGATCGGTTCACCCTTGCAAACCAGGGTTTCGCCCCGCAGTTCCCACGTGTCGGCGCCCGTATTCACATCGTACCACTCCACTCCTTTCCAACGAAATTGCTCCGTCGGTCCGGATTGCGCCATATCGCCCGTCTCTTGTCCGAACTTAAAAAGTGGCTGCGCGACCGCTCGACCGCCGATACCGATCACGAAGAGGAGCGCAATGATGTGGGTGGTCAACCGCATTGGATTACAACACTTTCGTAACTCCCGGAATTGCTACAGGAGGTGACTGCCATTGCAAATCCCAATTGTATTCTTCCAATTTAGGCCCCAATACTTGGTTGGAATTGATCGCGTCCTCCCAGGTGATCTCCTGCCCACTATAAGCAGCCATCCTGCCCAAAATGGCCATCATCGTACTGTTGGCCATCCATTCTCCGTCATTTATGGGATTTCCTGACCGTATCGAAGCAAAGAATGCGTCATGTTCGGCCTGAAACATGTTGTTTGGTTTTCCGTCAAATTTCCAGGGACGTTTTCCACTGATTTCGTGGCTTTGACCCATTACCAAACGCGCATCCCCCTCGCTACCCGTCACATCGATGGTATTGCGGGAAAACGCACCCCGTTGCTGACGGGTAAAGAGAAATCCCTTCGCACCGCCTTTATACTCATATTCGACGGAAAAATGGTCGTAAATATTACCAAACCGTTCTTCAACGCGTTGCTGGCGACCTCCTGAGCCGATCGCCTTTATCGGCATTTCATTTCCCAATGCCCAACTCATCATATCCGCGCTGTGGCACGCCACTTCAACGATAAAGTCGCCGGATAACCAATTGTGATAATACCAATTCCGCAATTGATATTCGATTCCGGTCCCGTCCATTCTCGAATAATTACTGGGCAGTTCTCCGCCGTAACGGAAGCCGGTAATGGTCCGTACGTTGCCTACTTGGCCATCCAAAATCTTCTGAAACGCGGCTTGATTTGCCGCATCGTGCCGAAAACAGAAGCCTGCAAAAACACCGAGGTTCTTCTCTTTGGCTTTCCGCGCAGATTCCAGCACCGACCGGACACCGGGTGCATCCACTGCCATGGGCTTTTCACAGAAGGCATGCTTCCCAGCCGCTACCGCAGCAGCAAAATGACCGGGCCGGAATGCCGGGGGGGCCGTCAAAAGCACGACGTCAACGCCGGAATCGATTACCTTCTGATACGCGTCAAAACCTAGAAACTTATCCCTTTTCTTCACCTTAATCTTGTCCGGAATCGCCTTCGATAAGGCGTCAAACGACTGCTCCAACCGATCTTCGAAAACGTCGCCCATTGCCGTGAGTATCACGTTGGGATCAGACTTAACCGCTTGAATCGCGGCTCCGGTACCTCGACCACCACAGCCGATGAGACCGATTTTCAATACCTCCCTTTTTTCCGAAATACTGCCTTTCGCATATGGCAGGCCAAAGTGATAGGCCACACTACCGCCAATTACGGCGACACCTGCTGTTTTTAAAAAAGACCGGCGACTTTCCGATGGTAACGATAAATTGTTTTTTTTCATTCGAATAATCTGTTTATTCATTATCTGTATGTTTTTAAAGGCATTCATGCAGCCTTCGGCAGTTTTAGTGGCAATGAAGCTTGTATAAATCCGTTCAAGAGATCAATTCGCTTTATCCGCACTGCAAGCGATACCTCGTACGAGTTTCGTTTGTCATTTAATTAAACCGCCTGATTTCGCAGGAATGAAATTGGAGTTCCAAATATACTGATTCCTGTCATATTGCCAATAACACGTCTGCTGTACAAAACTAAAAAACTATCTGGTATGCACAAGAAACGGCTTCATCAACCCGCTTACCGCTTGGTTTCCCGGACCAGCGGAATAAGATCGAGCCGCCTGACAAACATTTCTGCCCCTTCTGATTGCACTTGTATTCGCCCCTCCGAAGGGCGCACATGGATTGCTTGATTGACCAGTATGCCATTGACATAAATATCGATTGCGTCCCCCCTCACTACACACTCAAGCGTGTTCCATTGCCCCACCGGGTAGTCGACATCCCGAGCGCCGCGGAATCCAAGGGTATCTATCCAGTTCGGATCGCGGCCATACCAATTGACCCGGCCCCTGTTGACCTCAACCAACTCTCCGCCAGCTTGATAGACAGGTGTGGAACCGTGCCGTTCAGAAGCTACCGGACAAGTGATTGAAAAGCGTTCGCTCCCGTCACCTACCACAATAAAATCACCCACTCCGCCTTCAATGATGTTACATTCGATGGAATGCATCCACGTTCCGGCATAACCGCCATCTTCACCTACGGAGTGAAACAGAATGCCGTTATCGCGCGCCCGATGCTTTCTCGTGCCGTAGGTCTTCTCCCCCCACTTAAATTCCATTACCAATCGGTAGTCTGCGTACGCTTCGTTGGTGGTGATACACCCCCATTCTTCCCCGGAGATGCGCAAGACGCCTTTGTTGACCGTAAAAACACCTTTGGGGTCTTGGTTTTTCCCACGGTCTTTGATAAATGTGTACCAACCATCCAAGTCCTTTCCATTGAATAAATGGATGGTTCCCTTGGGAGCTTTCTCCGTGTGGGATTGCGCGTTCGCTCCAATTAGCGATGTTGCGGTCAACCAAAGCACGTATCCGGCATATCGCACTGTTTTTATATACGTTTTCATTTTCATGGGTTTGGCCCCCCTTCTTTCAAATAGGCTATTAAATTCGCTAAATCCTCTTTCGTCATCGTTTGCTCCAGTCCATCCGGCATCAGTGAAAGCCCGGAATTGGTTAACGACTCGATGTTACTGCGTAAGATCGCCTGATCCGTACCAAAGGCCGTCCGTAACGTTAACCCATTGTCTGTTTCGGACACGACCCATCCAGAAAAGGTTCCCCCATCTTTCGTCCGGACAACGATGGATTGATACGTTGGATATACCTCATAATTTGGAACCAAAATATGCAGTAACAAGGCATCTGATGGCTGGTTTTTAACTCCCGTAAGGTCAGGCCCCACCTGTCCCCCCTTACCTGCGTAGGAATGACAGACTCCACAGTGCGTTTGGAATGCCGCTGCCCCTGCTTTCGCATCGGCCTTATTCTCCAGAATACCGCGATATTCCTGGTAGACGGTCATCCGGTCGCCCCCTTCCAGTTCACCGAAGAGTTCGTCCGCCTTTTGTTGGATTGCCGCATTTTCCGATTTCATTAATCGGACCCGGTCCGTCGACGGTATCTCCGCGGCACGAACGGTTCCGTTTTCAATGGCCGAAAAAAGTGCAGGGACGAACGATGAATTCGAAACCAGGGCCGAAACAACGGCCGGTTTTACATTCGGCGAATACGCAGGCCATTTGTCTTTTTCGGTAAGCAACGTGGCGCCGCGAGGATCCTGCAATCTGGAAATGGCTGCGACGGATTCCAACTGCACATCCGGCGGAAACTGGGCGCCCAACAGATTTTGCAGTACCTCATAAGACTGCTGATAACTGGTGAAACCCAGCAACGCAATGGCGCGCAATCGTAATCGATGTGATGTTTCCGGCCCGACGGCCACGCCTTTGATGTTGCGGATGAAGCGATCCAAGTCAGACCTTCCGGCAGGGCCGCCGATCGAATACAGCGTCCCGCCTAATCCCTCTGCAAGGCCCAACATGGCGGAGACCTGCCATTCCTCGCTCCGGCTATTGGACACCAAGCGCTGAAAGAAAACACGAGATTCCGCTACCGTTCCCCCATGCCCCAGCAGACGGCCCAAATCCTGCATAACCGCCGCGAACGCGGCTGTGTCCACGCGTTGACGAGCGCTAAAGGTTTCCAAAAAGGCCGGCGTACGGGTTGCTATTCCACTGAGTACGGCTGCCCTTGTCCATTTGTCTGCGCCATCCTTCGCCGCAATGCGGGCGAGGGCAGCCACAGCCTCCGGAGAGGTAACCTCCCCCAATGCGAGCGCCGCCAGATACCTCACCCGCGGCGATTCATCATCAGCCGCTTCCAATAATACCGGTATCAATTCGGGATGTTGCCGGCAGTCTGATGCAGACACTTGAACAACCTGTTCGCGCACGGCAGAAACGCTGTCAGTAAACAAACGCTTCCACGTCTCCATATCCAACCCGCCGAATAAACGGAGCAGCCAAAAGGCACGTGATCGGCTTTCAGGTAAGTCTCCGCGAAGCGCAATAGCTTTCAACAGGTCTATGGCGCCTTCGGGCCGCTTTTCAAGCAATAACCGGAAAGCGGTCGCTTGTTTCCATTCATCCGCCGACGACAACGCCCGGGCGAGTTGTGAAACACTCGCACGGGAGCCAACGTTACCCACGGTATCCCGATCCGAAGATTCGTAATCTTCATGGATCACCCGGTAAATACGCCCGTCCGTCTTACCACTTTCAAAATCGAGTTTATTGCGCATTTCTTCCGGCACATACGAAGGATGATCAATCACTTTTCGATACATATCGGCAATGTATAGCCCACCTTCGGGTCCATGCTGTGCAAATACCGGACGGAACCACTCATCCGTAGAGGCCAAAAACTCTCGGTTTGGTTCCGCGATTTCCGAGCGGAAGCTCGAACCGTGTTCCCGCACCACCTGCCGCTGCACCAAGTTTTGTGCAGATTCACAAATGAAGATGTTTCCCCGGTGCGCCGGGGTTAAACCCGTTCCATAGAATACCACCAATCCGCTGGCAGCCGTGAATGTCCCCGCGTGCGAACGCCCGATCAGTTTAGGAATGTAGTCGGCCGTAGTTACCGCTTTACTGATTGGATACACTACAGCTTCCGCCTCCACAGGGGAAACGTTTTCAACCGTTTCGTTAAAAAGCAGATCGGGGTTACGCTGAAGATACCAGGGTTCCATGATGATCTGCATCACGGGATGACGGTTGGATGTACCAAACCGACGTCCATACGGATCAATGCTAAGTCCGAACTGGCTTTTCCCGCCCGTTACCTGAAATTCAAGTGTTTCTGGATGAAAACGCCCATCAGCTGCCGTGTACGTAACCGGAGATCGATCCGGGTGCGCCGGAGAGGTCACTTGTCCGCCATTGAGCCCACCTGTGACATATATCCAGCCGTCGGGACCCAATGTCGGGTGGCTCATCCGGATTTGCGAGGTTTTGGTATCATTGAATCCCGTGAGCACCACCTTTTTAACGTCGGCAACCCCATCGCCATCCGTATCTTGGAAATAATAAATATGAGGCGCACAGGTAACGAATACACCTCCTTTCCACGGCAGAATACCATTGGGATACGTCAATCCATCCGCAAAATCACGGCGCTGATCGTACTGCCCATCGCCATCGGAATCCTCAAGTAGCGCAATGCGGCCCAGGGTAGTGGGATTGCCCCCCTCCGCAGGGTCGGGATACCCGCGGTCCTCCACGACATATAACCGCCTGTCTTCATCGAAAGCAAATGCCACCGGATCAATCACCAACGGCTCTGAAACAACCAACTCGATCCGCATACCTTCTTCCAACTGAAAACTTTCCAGGGCTTGACGGATACGCTCACTTGTTGAATCAGTTTGACAACCGGCAACTCCTATCGTAGCGAACAGGATGCTATAAAATTTTCGGCTCATTGCGATGGAATTCAGTTAGACTTATTTTTGTGATTCGCCAATAATCTGAATAACGTGTGTAAAATCTTAGTAGACGCATCTTCCTCTAAATAGCTAGACCTCGCGCGCCACGTTTCGTAGCCTCCCAGTTTATGTTGGGCGGGCGTGGGTAGATAACCGTTATATCCATTGGCCAGCTCAATGGTAAACGTCGGCTTGAACGGACTTTTTGCCTTCAGTTCCAATCCTATCTCGACAAACACCTCCGCTGGGATGGCCGCAATTGCCAAATCTCCAATTCGAAATACCTGCAGCAGGATATTTACCTCGGCAGGATAGTCCTTTATAAACAGCGTTTCACGCGCATAGATCTCTTCCAATGATTTCATATGAGGCCCTTCCGCTTTGGCGACGATTTCCTCGGCTCGCTTGATTTCGGTAACGTCCGGTTTCCTCACCCCCAGCGTGATTTCCTCTTGCTCCGCCGCAAGTGGCACCCAGGGTTGGTAAGATACGTTTTTAATCGCTTCAAAAGAGGCCTTAGCCAAGTTATCAGCAACCGATTGCATCTTCGTATATGGCGAAAACGTTTCCCGTTCCTTGGCGGCCCATTCAATGTTATTGATATCG
Source organism: Parapedobacter sp. GCM10030251 (assembly GCF_042666505.1). Lineage (NCBI taxonomy): Bacteria > Pseudomonadati > Bacteroidota > Sphingobacteriia > Sphingobacteriales > Sphingobacteriaceae > Parapedobacter > Parapedobacter sp. GCM10030251. The sequence continues at coordinate 653,419 of NZ_JBHTDN010000002.1, forward strand.
CCGCTTGTTCCGTTGGTCATTATTCCCACAAAAGGGGGACGCTGTGCGGACCTTTCCGCTCCCAGCAATTGGCCAATCCGATCCGCAAACATTCCGTAATAGTCTGCCGAAACTTCTCCCCGTCCCGTTCCGCCCACATAGTGTAAGGAGTAATTGGCCAATAATGCAATGGGGTCCCCGGTTAGTGTCTGCAACGCGACGACCGGCACGTCCGGGTCAACCGGACCGGCCGGCTTCAACAGGTCCGGATTGCCTACCCCCGGATTCATTTTCACTTGATCTTGACCACCAAACGGATTTGGGAGCGGTGTACCCGGCTTCATATGCCAGCGGCGGTTAAATACTTCATTCCGTTCTTCTCCCACACCCCAGGCGATTTGTGCCGGTACGCGATTGCGGTATGCCCGGATGAGCGCATCGGCGGCGCGATCCGCCAAAAAAGCCAGGTAAGCGGGATCTGGATCACTCTGAAATACGCCACAGGCAGTTCCCGCAGAATGGGTATGGGTAGCTGACATCATCATATGGCTGGTAGGAATCCCCGTCAACTCATGCGCACGCTGCTTTGCCTGATCAAGTACTTCGCGGGATACCATACAAAGATCAAGTACGACAAACGCTAACTGGGTCCGACCGTCATCCAAAACCAGCGCACGCGCATGCGTCTCGTCATGAATATTCTCGATTTTTATATCCTGCATACTCCCATTGATCGAAGAGCCGATCTTGGGCGTAATGTTACTGGTAGCAGCGCCCGCCTTCAGCACTAGGGAATCCGCCGCTGCATAACTCCGATCCGGTTTTGCAAGCAACATCAACAACACGAAAAGGCAACCAAAGCATCTATTCATAAGGTGTCAATTTATTCAAAATGTTTAAATAGCCCAAGCAATGTATTTACGATTTCCCGTGACGCATCTTTCTGGACTTTACTCGTGCTTAGCCACGTCTCATACCCACCTAATTCGTGTTGTTCGGGCGTCGGAAGATAGCCATAGGACCCATTAGCCAGTGAGATGGTGAACGTCTTTTCCATTGGAGATTTCGCCTTGATTTCTAGCCCTGTTTCCGCAAACGTTTCAAACGGAATGGCTGCAATACCCAAATCGCCAATGCGGAATGCTTGCAAAATGACCTCGATTTGGTCCGGCCATTCTTCCGCCAGTTGAACGATTCTTTCCGCATAAGTCCGCTCCAATGGGTGGTGCAGCGGTTTGCTCCCTTCAGGCTGCGACAATATGTGTTTTGCCAACTTAAGGATTTTGGTATCGGGCTTTCTCACCTGAAGCGGCAGTGTGGTTTGCGCCGCCTGAAGTTTTACCCATGGCACGTGATCTACGGATGAATACGCCCCGAAAACCTTTTCGGCAAGATCGTTTGCCACTGCGCGCATTTGGGCATACGGTGGCTGATCAAGCTTCGGACCTTTTACATTTATGTTATTGATATCTCCCGAAGTACCGTTGCTCATGATCCCGACGAAAGGCACTTCTTGCCTATCCGCACCGAGCAATTCCTGAATCCGATCTGCAAAAATGGCAAAGTAATCTGCGGATATGTGGTGCTTTGGCACCCCGCCTACGTAATGCAAGGAGTAATTTGCCAGTAACGCAATGGGGCGACCGTTCGTTGCCTGTAAAGAAATAAAGCATACCTCTGGATCCGTTGGTCCTGCCGGTTCGACCACATCCGGGTTTCCAATCCCGGGGTTCATTCTGACGGCGTCCATTTCTCCAAAAGGGTTGACCACAGACTGCTTCATTTTCCAACGCCGATTGAAAACATGCTGCGGAACGTTTACCCCTCCCCACCCGATCTGTGCGGGTTCCAGGTTATTCAACGCTACGACCACGCCGTCAGCGATCCGGCGGGCAACAAACTGCTGATACGCATCCAATGGTCGGCCAGCATTCCATCCCCTTCTTCGATCCCCCTCTCCTTCTGCGCTCGTTGCAGAATGTGTATGGGTAGACGAAGTTAAAACCTGATCAGCGGGTATCCCGGTTTGTTGGCTGATCAGTCGCTTTGCCTCATCGTATACCTCTCGCTTTATGGATATATTGTCCGAGACAATCAAAGCCAATTTTGTCGTGCCATCATCCAGTACGAGCGCACGCGCATGCAATTGATCATGGATGTGCTTCGCCTCCGGGGGGATTCCGAAGTTACCGACAATGCCTCCCCCAAGATAAGGAGTGATATTACTGATGGACGCTCCAGCTTTGAAAATCCGTTCATTACCACCCACGTCAGCTTGTCCGTTTGTCTGCAAACCGGATAAACAGAGAAAAGCACCTAAAATGAAACGCTTGCCTATTGCCGTGAATCGGGCTACTGTTCCCATTTCTTCCAACTTTAATCGCTTCTTGCTTCATAACTTCCGTCCGGCGCCAGACTACTTTGTAAACGCCATTGTCAACCTATGGCGGAGGCGGACGGTGGTTTATACACGCGCTGTGCGCGAGTCTACAACAAAGATAACAACACAACTTGTATATACAAGAAAAAAATGCGTTTTCCGTTGCTATCATGCTAATCAAAATTGGCGGGCTCGGCGGATCCGCCCTCAAGCATGCCAACCTTTGCGATACGTCCGACGCAGGTATTTTTCAGCATCCGGATAATTGGGAAATTTCATCTGGACGGCATCCCATTCCAACACCTGTTCCGGTACGCGGATCGCCACCGTACCTAGCAGGATTGCCTCCGTCATCGGACCGGTTTGCGCAAAGTGCGATTCCGTTTTCGGTCCGCCCAAACAAGCATCTACAAAATGATGGTAATGGTTACGTTCCGCCAACTCCGGCCGTTGATGATCCGTGAATTTACTTTCCGGAAGCAACACCGGCATTCCCCCATGCGGGATAAGCAGTGCTCCTTCGGTACCAATCAGCATGGCGGCTTCCTCCGGATATTTTTCTCCCGGATATAAAGCACGGACCTCCGCCGGTGGATAGAATTCGCCATCGAACCATTCTACGGGCAACACGTCGGACTCCGTCTGGTCATTGCCGGGGAACATCCAAGTGATGTGATTGCTTTGCGGCCAGGTATCACCACGTCGTTCAGGCGAATCTTTCCAGGACTTCTGCACCTCTGCCACTACGGATATCGGCGCCTTCATGTCCAGTCCTTTCCAAACGGCATCAAAGATATGGCAACCGATGTCTCCCGACCATCCGGTCCCGAAATCCTGCCAGGCACGCCATATGGCCGGGTGATAAATGGATGGTGCGAAAGGCCGCATTGGAGCGGTCCCGATCCAGTTGTCCCAATGTAAACCCGGAGGAACCTCCTGGCCCATCGCAGGTCGCGGTCCGGCGAGCCGGTAACCCGCAATACCCGAGCGGTTTGAACAGAGGTAAGCATGTTTAACCTTTCCGATGATGCCTTCCTTAATCCATCGGACAGCCGTTCGGTCGCCAATTGAAGAGGCTATCTGCGTTCCCAACTGTGTAATCACCCCAGCTTTTATGGATGCCTGCGTGAGAACGCGCACCTCAGCGACATCGTGACACATGGGCTTTTGACAATACACGTGTTTTCTTGCCTGAATAGCCGCCATGGCAATCACAAAGTGATTGTGATCGGGTACTGTTACGTTTACCGCATCGATTTTATTCTTTTCCTTTTTAAAAAGCTCACGCCAATCCGTATAGAGACGCGCACCGGGAACAATCTCAGCAGCTTTTTTTAAGATGTTTTCGTCTACATCGCACAGCGCTACAATTTCGACATCTGGATGGGACTTGAAGTTTTGAAGGTCGTGAGCGCCCATGCCACCAACACCGATGCACGCATGTCGGAGTTTCCCGTTTGGTGATGCGGCGAATGCCTTGGCCGAAGATTCCAAAACAAACGGCGCACCGATGGCGGCGGTAGCGGCCGTAATCAAAAATTCCCTCCGTGATGTTGAATACTTGTTATTCATACCTTTGTAGACCTGTATTAGCGGTTTAAAAAATTTGGTTATTCTGCTATGCTAAACAAAGGTATATATTAAACTTGTATATACAAGAAAAAATTAAAAAATCCGCTTAGGCCTCAGTCGGTTCCATCCAATGAAAGAATATAGGCAACCATCTTCTCAGCATCTATTTCCGAAATTGCCGGATGCGGCGGCATGACAACATTGCCCCATGAGCCCTTGGTTCCTACCACGATCCGTTTGGCAAGTATGCGGATATAGGTGCTGTTCATCGGATAACGAGCCGCGATGTCCTTGAAAGCAGGACCTCGTTTGCGATCGGCTTCTTTATGGCAGGCAAAACAATCGGAGTAGGAAATGAGCACTCTTCCTCGATCGAGTTCGTCTGTTGAAGGTACTACGTCGACATCTCCTGCCAGCTTTTCTATGCGCTCTTTTTGAGGTCCGAGGGCCGATCTATTGTCTCGGCGTCCTGCACCGGACTGGCAACCGGTCACGAACAGGATGCATGCTAAAAAAGCGGTCAAACTAATTTTCAACGCCCGCATGGCTACCCGGTTTTGGCGAACTATGCAAACATTTTCCTGAACTTCTGTGGAGTCATTCCCTTCAACCGTTTAAAAAGTCTGATGAAATGGGCCATGGATTGAAACCCACTATCCTTGCAAACGTTCTGAATCGGCAGGTTAGTCTCTTTCATCAGCTCGCATGCATACTCTATTCGCATCTCCTGTACAAAATCCGTCAGTGTTTTTCCAGTCCACTGTTTGAAATACCGGCAAAAGGTCGGCACACTCATGTTCACCAAACTAGCCACCTCTTCAAGGCAGATCCGGTTATGCATCCGTTCGGCCACGTATGCTTGGATACGCTCCAATGGTTTCCGCCCTTGCAAGCCTATGTCCGTGGATATGGTATAATGCAGCGGGATAAAATCTGGATTTTCACCCAAAAGTGCTAAAAGCCGGAGCACCAGAAGTAGCCGTCCCTGTGCAATGGCATGAGGCATTGAAAGCAGGAATTCGGCCAATGAATCCCGGGTCACACCCTTGAATGACAATGCTAACCCCTCCGTCGTGAACAATCGCTTTAATTTCCCATGCTCAGGAAGGTCGAAATAGGTTTCTCCCAGAAACGATCTGCAAAACTGAAGGACAATGAATTCATCTTCCTCGGCATTCCGTTCAAGGGATCGTTCACATTTGAACCAATGCGGTACGCCTGGCGCCAGCAAGCACACATCTCCTGCGTGAAACTGCCTGATGGTATTGCCCACATAAAAGCTTCCCGAACCCGATCGGATGAGTATCAGCTCGTGTGCATCGTGTACATGATAAGGAATATTACAATCCGAACCGCGCAGGTGTTTTACAGCAAATGACTGTGTAGGGGCAATCGGTATGGGGCGGGATACGGGAATCATCTTTCACAAAGGTAATCAATCCGGAAGTATCTTTACGCGAAGGTTACGAAAAAGCACCTTGCTTCCCGGATCGTGGCCCTGCAAGGCAAACGTTCCGCTTGAAATCGTATGCCCGGTACGGGGCGCTGTATGGGTCTCGGGTTCGTTATATTCGAGGATGAGCTTGCCATCAATCAGTATTCGAACTATTTTGTCCTGTACAATGATATGCTGTGTATACCATTGTTTGTCCGCCGCGGGCACGGTATCGACATGGACAACGCCGTAGATACTCCCTGATCGGCGCCAATCGGCGTGCGAGATATTCACTTGCACTTCGTGACCGATATCCGGGAAACCCTCGTCCTGAAATTGGGTGTGGAAATAAATTCCCGAATTTGAGTTTGGAAACGTCATTACCTCCACTTTCAATTCAAAGTTTTTGAAATCATGGTTACGTACCTCACCCACGTAAAAAAGATGCGACCGTTCCCCATTTACGACGATGGCACCGTCTTCTACCTTGAACGTTTCCGGATGCTCATTTGCTTGCCAGCCATTCAGCGTTTTTCCGTCAAAAAGCGGTATCCATTCGTCGGCCACCGCCGGTACGTTCTTCTGGTGACGGCGAATGCCATCGGAACCTTCGCCTTTGGCAATGGATAACCACATCAATATTAAAAATGCCGCTGAGAAAAATCTGATTACATACATAATTGACCTAATTAACTAATACTTCGATTTACGCTGGCTAGATTTACGTTCGGTAGGGTGGCGGACTTACAGCAGTCCACCCTCCATCAACAATTAGGGTCTGCCCCGTGATGTGGCGGGCACAGTCACTGACCAAAAATAATGCAGTTGCAGCGATATCTTCCGGTGTTGCAGCCCGACCCATCGGGGTAATGGACGACCAAATAGCTGCATACTCGGCGTCTTCCGCTGTCCGCTCGGTAAGCGTAGCTCCCGGGGCAACCGTATTCACGTTGATGCCATATGGGGATAGTTCCAACACCAGGTGTTTAGCCAACATTTCCAAGGCGGCTTTCGACATTCCATACGCGGCCAGGTCTTTATGAGCCTGATGACCGGTTACGGAAGAGGTAAACAGCAATGACCCTCCGCGGCCCTGCCGGATTAACTCCTTGGCCCCCGCCTGGGCAAGAAAAAATGTACCCGCAAGATTCACGGTCATTACCCGGTGGAATGATGCTGGCGTATATTCCAGAAAATCACCGAAAAGCGTAATTCCTGCGTTGGCAATGACGATATCCAATGTGCCGGTTTCGTTCACGGCACGTTTCACAATCCGGTCGATAAAGGCAAGGTCACCCGAGTCCCCCGGGCAGGCCAAGCAGTTACCATGCTCCGCAATCCGAGTCACTGCGCGTTCCGTCAGCGCCTCGTCGACGTCATTCAGCAGTACCGTGGCCCCTTCTGACGCCAGCTGGCGTGCAATTTCAAAGCCGATACCCTGACCTGCACCCGTAATGATTGCCGTTTTACCTGTAAATCTATCTGTAGTCATCCTATCTATTTAACTTCAACAAAAAATTTGCCTGGCCGTGATTTGAACCTAATTTTTTACGGTAGCCGTATAGGCAACCGACAATCGTAAGTTGGCAACCCAGGCACGTCCATTTTCGCCAAGAATGTATGACCGCTGTCGGGATAATCCGCCAATTGCTGGTTGTCCATCTCCTTCCTGGCTGTGGTAATAAGTAGGTGATCCAGCTTGGAACCCACAAACGCACAGGACGACACCTGAGGCACCGGCAAAGAAATCCAGTGTTCCATGACTCCTGTGAGGGAATTGAAACCGCCTACGCCGCACCCGCCCCAAATGGCTACCCAAATGGTACCAGCCGCGTCCATTGCCATACCGTCCGGGTATCCCACGGATGCCGGAATTTTCGCCGCCACCCGGTCAAATGTAAGCACTCCGGCTGCTGAACAGTGAAATGCCCTGATTTCCCGCGTAGGAGTATCGATGTAAAACATGGTTTTGTGATCTGCAGACCAGCAGATACCATTGGAGATCGTCACCCGTTCAATTTTTTTAGCAGCGCACCAATCTTCCGAAACACGGTATAAATCCCCTGCTTCCGGTTCGTGGTCTACATGCGTCGTTCCAATCCACAGATTTCCCAAACAGTCAACGGCGCCATCGTTGCAGCGATGGTGTTCCCAGCTCCTATTCAAATCGGAAATTATTGACAATGACTGGGACGACAGATCGTAAACACCGATACCGCCCTGCGCACCTGCTACGAGCACGCCGTTTTGGTCGCAGACTGGGCAAACCAATGAAATCATCCGGCTCCCTGCATACCTACTTACCCGTCCGTCATCCAAGTTATACTCAAAGATTGCATTCCCCAGTATATCCACCCAGAACGCGCTGCCACGCCCAGCGTGCCACATCGGACTCTCTCCAAGCATACAAGCGGGCGCATCAAGTATCAGGGGTTCCATTCCAAACGGTTAAGAAACTCGACAGCCGCTTTCACATCACCGAAATTGTGATCCCAATCGTGCTCACATTCCACGAAGATGTACCCGTCGAATTTTTGACGATTCAATTCGGAAAACACCGCTTTATAATCAATGATTCCGCTTCCCACTTTTACGTCGGCTGCTTTCAAGTTTCCAAAAGAATCCAGATCTTTCGCATGGATACTGACCAGGTGTCCTTCCAGCTGTTTCAAACATTCTGCGGGGTCAAGCCCGCTGCGCGTCCAATGTCCCAAGTCACCGCAGACTTTGAAATTCGGATGCCCCTTCAACGCAGCCAAAACGGAATCAGGGTGCCAAAATCGGCTGTGCCCCTTGGCGTGCTGATGGATGGCCAACTTGATTCCGTAATCCGCGGCCAAGCTATCCAATGCATCCCAAAAATCCGGTTCGGGCTCACCTACCAGAAATTCCAAACCAAGCTGCTTCCCTATCTCAAACATCGCTTGCCATTCGGCAAGGGTCTTACCGTCGGCATACATGGAAACCATCCGCAGGTCATTCGCCTGCAACAGGGATCGGACTTCGGCAAGTTCCGGTTCATTCAGTGCAGCAAGGGGCTTCTCGCCAAAGCGCCCGCTCAATTGATGAAAAGAAAATCCCTCTACGTATGCGACGCCACTTTCTTTCGCTTTCTGTAAGCTTTCTTCCAGCGAAAACCGGTTAAAAGAATACAGCGCAATTCCAACATTGGAAACTTCCTTTTTGCCCTTCGGACTACAGGCTGCACACCAGCAGACTACAGCCAACATGCCAATGGTTCTAATTTTCATCTTATTAAATTTGCTTTTTAGCGGTGATGAAAGGCCGCTGCGCTACGTTCTATACCAAAGCAGCCACAGCGGTGAAGTTACGGATTAAAATGAACGATATCCATATAATTTAGAAAGTGCCAAGCAATCCCGATACGCACATATCCCATCGGAGCACGTTACGTGCGACAGGCTGGCCGCTGCCGCACAGACGCCCAAATCAAGGCATGCTTCCATGGGCCAGCCTTCGTGTATACCCATCAGAACACCGGCGGCCAGTGCATCTCCCGCACCATTTGCGCCTACTACGTGTTCTTGAGGAAGCCGCAGGCTGGGTTGGAATAGTTGCTTTCCGTCGCGGCGCGCTGCCCATACGCCATCCGGATGGTGGATGATCATCCATTCATTGACGCCCATCTGGAAAATAATCTTAAATACGTCCGCACACCGACTGCTCATTTCGACCGGGTCCACCGTTTCCGTTAAATCGATACCCGACAGCCGACTGGCCTCATATTCATTGAGAAACAGGTAATCGACATGGGGCAATGCACACGGGATAATCGTGGAGAAACGATCCGAATCCTCACTCACCAAATCAATGGAGGTCAAAAATCCTTCCCGCTTAGCCTGTTCCAAGACCAGTGAAGCCTTTGTTTTTCCGTCGGGCAGAATTTCATCCAAGCGATCCAACAAGAGCAGGTAACCCAGGTGGAAAATCTTGGCGTTGGATATTCGAAAATCGAAGTGCTCGATATCCAACAACGAGTTAGCGCCACGATGATGAAAAAATGTGCGCTTTCCGGTGTGCTTTACCGAGGTCACGATGGTATAAGACGTGGGTATGTCGGGTGCCATTTGCAGCTGCCGCACATCGATGCCCGCTTCTCGGCAATGATCGACAATCCGTACACCATTGAAATCATTACCTACCAAACCAATTGCTTCCAACGGGAAGGGGGCCTCCATTTTTGTCAGGTCTATCAGAATATTATACGCAGATCCGCCGTTACTCGTGTACTCATGCAAAATATTGACAAGGGACTGTTCCGCTGGAAACTTGTCAATCAGTTTCACCTGATCCAATATCCAGTTGCCCGCTACCAGCAGTCCCGACCGGTTCATTTGATTTGTCGACATAGCCTAATGGATTATTCACTCAGCAATTTTACCAGCGGAGGTTCATCTTCAACGATTTCGGGAAATCGCCCGATCTCTTTATCCCAAAAGAAATTATCATTTTCATCGTCGTTGGCGGTAGATACCTCGCCAATAATACATTCTGCGGAAACGGGATGAAACGCATGCCAAAGCAGGGGCGTGATGGTGATACGTTCTCCGGCTTTCAACACCGTAGGCTCCCCGTTGCGGACCGCCCGATATTCACCGTTGATTTTTACATTTATAAATTCCTGCCCGATCGTTTCGGGGTCTTCTCCCCACAACGTCACAGCGAGTTCGCCCACCCTGCAGATGATATCTTCTTTTTTCTGCTTGTGGTAATGTGCCGGTGTGGTTTGATCCCGCCAAGCATACATCAGCTTTTCACAATACTCAGGCTCTGCAGCAAGGTTTACCAATACCAGCCCCTCTTTGCGAAAAATACCTAACCCAAAATCCGTCACATCCCATGCCGGATTGGGCGGTAGCACCCAGCCGTGGCGTTCGAAGAAATTGATGGCCGATCGCACGGCGTAGTTTATTTCTGATCGGTTCATATGACAAGCGTTGGGGCGGACGAGACATCGACGAATGTACCGGTTTCCTGTGAGCGTAGGGCCGCCTTAAATACGCGGTGGCTATCCACCGCTTCCTCGGGTGTTGCACAACCAAACTTTCCATTCAGGAAGCCTTCCCGTTCGGCAACGTAAGCCGCAAACATCTGCATAAAGCAGTCGGGGAAACCTGCCTCGAAAATGCCACCGGTGATGGTTTCAAAGGGTACCTGAAATCCGAGATCGGTGCGTTTCCACCATTGCTCCGGCCCGTTGGTGAACTGCCAGAATGCCTTGGTATCTTTCGTGCTATAGCGCACACCGCCTTCCGTGCCATAAATCTCGATATACCACGTATTTGTTTCACCCGGTGCCAGACGCTTCATCTCCAATTGCATGGGCACGGGCTCTCCATCGATATCTACCTGGGTGCTCAGCGTCGCATTATTCCATGTGTCACATATCGCCATGCCGCCTTTTCCATCAGGCCGCTCGGTAATGATTTTTTGCAATTGGGCAAATACCTTAGCGGGTTTCCAGCCCAATCGCAGCGGCACGTGCAATGCATGCATGCCGAGATCGCCCATCACACCGATTTCACCGCAGTATTGCGACTGGCGTTTCCAATTGATCGGCTTTTGCGCGTTCATATCGCTGGCATGCAGGAAGCCCGACCGGATTTCAAATATCCGGCCCAACCTCCCCGATTGCACTTCGGCGATGACCCGCTGGGGCCCCGGCAAAAATGGCATCTCCGAACTGCAACGCACAAACCGCCCCAATTTAGCGGCCTCGGCCGCGATCTCTTCAGCTGCTTCCTGATCAATCCCAAAAGGCTTCTCACCCAGCAGATCTTTGCCGGCCCTCAGGATATCGATGTATAGTTCGCGGTGCAGGTTGTGCGGCACGGCGATGTATACGACATCCACGCGATCACTGGCAATCAGTTCCCGATAATCCGTTGTGAGCAACGAAACGCTATCGATCTGTTTGTACCAGGACAATATGTCTTCGTTCAAATCACATACAGCGGTTAGTTGCACCCGCACCGGAAAATCCTTCAGTGCAAACCAACGCCCAAAGGCGCTCGCCGCCTCGCGTCCCATCAGTCCGCCGCCAATGATGCCAATATTTATTGTCTTCATTTACTTCTATTTTAACAATCCAATCACTTCCTCCGGTTTAGCACCTTCGTGTACAATGGCCATCAACGCACGGGTCATACCACTTGGATTTGCGTGCTGAATAACGTTCCTGCCGTATACGATGCCCCTTACCCCCTGCTGCATCAATCCATACGTGCGCTGCAGGATTTCCTCGTCGCTTGCTTTTCCACCACCGCGCACCAATACCGGAATATCACCAGCAGTTTCCACGACGCGATGATAATCGTCTACGTTGTCGGTAGGATCCGCCTTGATGATGTCGGCCCCCAACTCCACGCCCTGCCTGACCAGGGGAATAATTTTCGTCGGATCACCATTCACCATGTATCCCCCCGCTTCATTATTTGGACGGAACACCAAGGGCTCCACCATCAGCGGGATACCGTAACGTTCGGTCTCCGGCTTTATTTTCAAGATATTCTGGATACATTGATCGGTCACTTCCGGTTCGTCCGGAATGCTGAACAGATTTACCACGACACATACTGCGTCCAAACGAATGGCCTGCTCCACCGGATTTTCGATCATCCGACTGAACAGGGTACGTGGCAATTGCTTGCCGTATACGTTGGCGACGTCGGTGCGTAAAACCAAGGATGGTTTTTCTCGTCCTGCAACAGACTGCAGGTAATGCGCTTGACCAACCGTGAGTTGGATGGCATCCGGAGCTGCCTCTACCAAGACATCCACCGCGTTCTTGATACTTTCAATGCCTTGCAAAAAGGAATACTCATTAAAGAACCCGTGATCAATCGCCACATCAAAACAATTACCTGAGTTTCTGTTAAAGAGTCTGTTTAATCTATACGTTTTCATTCGTAAATTATTATTGATTTATTATTTGTTTCAACGGCATCAATGACATCGCTTCGCTAGTTTATTCGTTAATTTTTATTCGTTAATTGCCCCATAGAACCTACCTGTTCATCCACACTTTTTTTGTAGCGACGACGAAGCTTGCGTTGCCTACGGCTTGGCAAGTTTCATGACACAAATATAGCCATTAAATAAACTTGTATATACAAGTTGTGCAATTTATTTCAAAATAATTTCATCGACAAATAACCAAGCTTCCATACCGGCACCCGGATATCCCTCGGGAATCTTTCGATACGGTTGCGCAATTAATTTCAGGTAGTGCAAATCCACCTGATTAATTGGACAATGGATGAGCCGATGTCCGTCCAGTTGTTCGGGTTTTCCCGGAACCGGCGATACCGTGGCCAGCAATTTTGCGTCGGTTGTGTCGGTTCCGCCCCATATCTCGATGCGTTCCGGTACGTAAACAGGCATATAGGTAATGCCGGTATAGTTTTGCATCACACTCAACGTAAGCGTATCGATTGCTGTCGGCTTATCCAAATACAGGGTTGCCGATAACGGCGAGCGTAAATACCCCTGCCATTTTCCGTCTGCGTGGTTGCTGCCTCCGCTCTCCAGGTCAAAAAAAGAGATTTCCCTACGTGCGGGATATAAATAATGAGGCCGCCCCTGTACGGTGACACGATCCGGCTTTATTGCCGATTTCACATAGTTGCGCGACACGGTAGGGCTTGCTAACCATCCCTCTTTAAACGCTTTCACAGACAGTTGCTGGTTGCCCTGGATCGTAATCGGCTTATCAAACACGGCACTGTTCAGGCTATCCGGGGCTTTTCCATCCAGCGTATACCGAATCTGCACTCCCGGGATGGGGTGATTTACCGCTACCTGCATGTCATCGCGGAAGAACGTCCGCGTCGGGGTGATTTGCGGCGCAGTTAACGATAATGGGGTTTTCCCATCGTCCATAAAGCCCATTTCGATAATTTTCGTGGGAAACGACGCAATTAATTGAGAGGCCTCCTCAACACTGACCGCAGTATTCCAGATAAATACCTGCCGCAAACCAGCGTTCATCAGTAATTGTTTAACGCCTGCGACGGTTACAGCCGTTCCACTTAGGCGGACACTTTTCAGGTGAGCTAATACGTTGAGCCCAGCAAGCCCGGCGTCATCGACAGGCGTATCGTTCAGGTTGATATCACGAAGGTTTTTAAATTTCGCAATCATATCCAATCCTGCTTTACCGATGGGCATGCCATCGACATTTAAGGATACTACCTGCTCTGCGATAGGCCCCAGTTCGACCAGTGATTGATCGGTATACAAGCTGGCTCCGTAGAAACTCACCGAAAGTGCGGGCGATCCATCAGCCAGTACACGAACCACCCGATAAGGGGTTGAAAGCCTTTCGACCTGCTCCGCATCCGCAGGTGGAAAATCGAAATGTGCGTCGTCGGCTACCCCATAGATTGCACTGATTGCCCGCATCAGGCTATCGTCGGCAGCAAGGGTAGCTACGGAAAGGTCGAAATGGGCACCCTTGGCTATCCATGCCTGAAGCAGCGCAATTTCCTGGGTAGTTAGCTGCGGTTTGCCTTTCGGAGGCATGTGATGTTCGTGTTCTATATCCAACACCAACCGCTGGATCAGCAGGCTTTCGTTTGGATTGCCGGAAACGAACACCGGTCCGCTGTCACCGCCCGCCGCGATAACGGTAGAGTCAGCCAACATCAAACCGCCCTTCGCCTTTCCCGCGTTGTGACAGGACAAGCATTTCGCTTTCAGTATCGGCAGTACTGCGTCATCAAATACCCGGGCCGTATTCACGTCAAAATTCTTGGCGTCGCTTTGCTTCAAGGGTGCCAACACGAAGCCTTCTCCATGCGTCAAAGCAGCCCCGTAATGCCCGGCCACCCATACAAAGCCCAAACACAAGTTCGTAAAGGTGGTAAACAACGGCCGATAGCGGGTATATTGAAGTCCCTCACCGCATGCCAGTCCACCGGATAAAAACGAAATGGCTATCCCCGTCCATTTATGCCATTGCAATTCACTTCCTTCATACCCCGCTTCCTGAGCAAGCAAAAGCCCCATAATGACCGTTATCGCGGCACTCAGTGCCGCTATAAACAATACTTCCCGGATAAGCGATCTCAGGGGCAATGTCTTTTGCAACCGCCTACGGAAATTGACCAATACACCGGCAATCAAGAGCAAAACTATGGGGAAATGCAGCAGCATGGGATGTACCCGGCCGATGACCTGTATCCATGACGGTATACGAACAAGATGTTCGAAAAGCAGAAAAAAAAGGATAAAGCAATTGAGGCCTATCAGCACATTCAGCCGCCAGTTCGGTATGGAACGCTCCCCCTTCATCATCGCATCCAGAAACTAAGCAATTATATTTTTCACGACATTTCCCGCTACATCCGTAAGCCGGTATCTTCTGCCGAGATGCTGATACGTCAGCCGTTCGTGATCCAGCCCCAACAGGTGCAGTACCGTTGCGTGGAAGTCGTGGACATGGACCGGATCTTTGACGATGTTATAGCCGAATTCATCCGTCTCACCGTATACCAAGCCCGGTTTCACACCACCCCCCGCCATCCAGATGCTGAAACTGCGCGGATGGTGGTCGCGCCCGTAGTTATCAAAGGCCAAGTGTCCTTGGCAATAGTTTGTGCGGCCGAATTCGCCGCCCCATATCACCAAGGTTTCATCGAGCAACCCCCGCTGCTTCAGATCCATCACCAAGGCGGCAGACGCCTGGTCTACATCTTTCGCCTGCAAGGCCATCATGCCCGGCAGCCCCCCATGTTGGTCCCATCCCTGGTGATAAAGCTGGACAAAACGGACACCACTCTCGGATAACTTCCTTGCCAGCAAACAATTTGCCGCATAAGTGCCAGGTACGAGGCATTCGGGTCCGTACATTTTAACGATATGGTCCGGCTCTTTCGACACGTCCGTCACTTCCGGCACTGACGTCTGCATCCGGTAGGCCATTTCATATTGCTGCACCTTGGCCGTTATCTCCGCATCGCCAAACACTTCAAACTGCATAGCATTCAATTTCGCTAGCTTATCGAGCAGGTTGCGCCGGCTCACCTTATCGGTGCCCTCGGGATTGTTCAGATACAGTACCGGGTTAGGACCGCCCACAAATTGCACCCCTTGATGAACCGAGTCGAGAAATCCATTCGTCCATAATTTCGAATAAATCCCTTGGTTGTCGCCTTTTCCCTTTGATATCAATACACAAAATGCCGGTAAGTTTTCATTCTCACTGCCCAATCCGTAGCTCAGCCATGCACCCATACTGGGCCGGTTACCCTGCTGCGCGCCCGTTTGAAAAAACGTAATGGCGGGATCATGGTTAATCGCATCGGTATGCATCGACTTCACAATACATAGATCGTCCACAATCTTAGCGGTATGAGGGAACAGGCTGCTAATCCAGGCCCTACTCTCGCCGTATTGTGCAAAATCAAAATAGGACCCCACCAAGGGAAACGACGCCTGGCCGGACGTCATTCCGGTAAGTCGCTGTCCGCCACGAACGGATTCAGGTAAATCCTGCCCAAGCATCTCCCTGAGCTTCGGCTTGTAATCGAAGGACTCCAATTGCGAAACACCACCGGATTGAAACAGATAGATTACACGTTTAGCCTTAGGTGCGAAATGAGGTATCGCTTTTGCCAGCGCATCCTGCCCGCGTTTGCCTCCTGAAAATAATCCGGGTATCAGCAGTGAACCCAAGGCCGCACTGCCGATACCCACACTCAAACTTGACAGGAACTGGCGCCGGTTTTGAAACAGCTTGGCATGCTGAATTTCCGTTTCGAGCGATGGTGCTTTTTTCCTTTCCATTGATCAGCGTTTTTAACGTCCTATATTCGTGTTGTAGCTTCCTCCAGGTTATACACCGCGTGAATCACGGCCATCAGGGCTGCGTGTTCAATTTCCGGAATCCCTTCTCTACGCGGCGCCTCTCCTGCCTGCAGAAATTTCCGGGCTTCACCGGGTATCTTCCGGAAGCGTTGTTGTTCTTCTTCGTAATACTGCTGCAATACTTCCACTTCCTCCACGGTCGCATCCCGGCACAAAATCCGTTTGAAGGCAGCCTGTATCAAGTCAGTCGGTGATGCCTTGGCGGATGTCGCCAGCAATTCTCCCGCAAATACACGGGCACCCTCCAACACCGTAGGATCATTCAGCATGACCAACGCTTGCAAGGGTGTATTGGTACGCTGGCGGGTTACCTCACACATATCCCGATTGCTGGAATCGAAGATAAGCATACTGGGCGGAGGCAGGGTGACTTTAAAGAACACGTAGATGCCCCGCCGGTACAACGACTCGCCATGGTCCTGCACGTAATGGGCCAGCGCTCCCCTGCCCGGGCTGGTTATTTCCCATATTCCTTCCGGTTGATAAGGCTTGACGCTCGGGCCACCGATGGTCCGGTTGAGCAAGCCGCTGCTCGCCAATACCTGGTCACGGATCATCTCTGCCGGCAAACGCATACGCGACGCCCGCGCGTAGTAGCGGTTGTCCGGATCCTGCTCCCGGTGTTGATCCGTAATCCGGGATGACTGCCGGTAGGTAGCGCTCATGACAAATTGTTTAACCAATCGCTTGATGTCCCAACCCTGTTCCCGAAAGTCCACTGCGAGCCAATCGAGCAGTTCGGGATGTGTGGGAAGCGTACCCTGATTGCCGAAATCGGCAATCGTCGGCACGAGTCCGTTACCGAAAAACAGCGCCCATAACTGATTGACGAATACGCGTGCCGCCAACGGATTACCGTCGCTGAACGTCCATTGTGCCAAACCGAGCCGGTTGGGTGCAAATCGCGTACTGTCAAAAGCAAGCACGGATTCCGGTGTGCCGGGAAAAACACGCTCCTTGGGTGCGTCATAAACGCCCCGGTCAAGTAAATAGGTGGGACGTATCGTATCAAGTTCACCCATGACGGAAACCGAGACCTCTTCGTGCGCATCCCATCTATTGATAAAGTTAAGTACCCCATTAAGATCATGCTGGGTGATCGTCAGCCGCGGCGTCTTGGAAGGCCCGGAATTCACCAGTCCCTCCAGCCCTTTTTCCCGTGTATTATTGAAGAAGGCCAACAGGCTATAGTAATTCTTCTGCGAAAAAGGATCGTACTTATGATCGTGGCACTGCGCGCACTCCATGGTAATACCCAAAATCCCTTTGGCATAGGTATTGGTCTTATCGATCGCATAGGCTACGCGATATTCTTCCTCGATCACGCCGCCTTCTTCGGTAATCTTGTGATTCCTGTTGAACGCAGTGGCCAATACCTGTTCTTTGGTTGCATTGGGCAGCAAGTCGCCCGCCAGTTGCCAGGTAATGAACCGATCGTAAGGCATATTCCCGTTAAATGCGTGAATCACCCAATCACGCCAGGGCCACTGGGTGCGGATGTCGTCGTCCTGATAACCGTAGGAGTCTGCATAACGAGCTACATCCAGCCAGTGCAGAGCCATTCGCTCACCATACGCATCGGATGCCAGCAGCTCATCGACCAACTTTTCATAGGCATCAGGCGAATCGTCGGCCAAAAAACGCTCGATCTGCGCCGATGAAGGTGGCAACCCCGTCAGGTCCAGGCTTACCCGGCGCAGCAAATGATGTTTTTCGGCAACCGGATTCGGGGTAAAACCTGCGCCCTTCATCCGTTGAAGAATAAAGTGATCGATTTCATTTATCGCCCATCCGTCGCCATCGTTCTGCGGAACGTTCGGCTTGACGGGAGGTGTAAATGCCCAATGTGGTTTATACACCGCCCCCTGTTCAATCCAGCGAGTGATCAATTTAATTTCCCGATCGGTAAGCGACAGGTTTGACGAAACCGGGGGCATACGGTATGTTGCATCGTCAGTAACCAATCGATGGTACACTTCGCTCGCCTCAGGTTTTCCCGGCACGATCGCGAACATCTCCGGATTATCGGCTAATGCGCCATACGCGCCCGCCTCCGTATCGAGCCGGAGCCCCGCCTCCCGGGTGTTGTTATCCGGACCGTGGCAGGCAAAGCACTTGTCTGACAGGATTGGCCGGATATGAAAATTATAATCCACGACCTCGGGCATACGAGATGCAGACACGCCCCCTTCGTTGGTCGCATCACAGGTTGCCAGCAAAAAGACCGCCCCACAGATACCTGCTATCGCTGTCCATTTCCGGAACGGCGCTAAGGTTATGCTGGCTAATTTGGCTTGAATCATAATCACGACAACAATAGTGTTTATTAAAGGTGGTAATTGGCTCCTTAAGGATTATATTCATTGCAAATATACTCATTCAACTTGTATATACAAGGAATATCGATTAAAGCTTAACGCACATCGGCATTACCTATATGCTTCAACCATTCATCCCAATGGAGATCAACGATTCCCATCACGCGTTTCGGCGACCAATCGTCATTATACAAGCTGAAACTTCCGTTCGTGGCATTATCGATGGATACAAACTCCCAGCCGAAACGTGTCCCTTGTGTTAACGTATTTTGCAAAATCCGCCGTAGCTCGTCATCACTGAAATGGTTGAAATCGCTTCCATTGAATGTCATGTGTTCAGTAATGGCCCAATCGCGGTTATACGCTTGATTAGCGTGATGTACCCG
Source organism: Parapedobacter sp. GCM10030251 (assembly GCF_042666505.1). Lineage (NCBI taxonomy): Bacteria > Pseudomonadati > Bacteroidota > Sphingobacteriia > Sphingobacteriales > Sphingobacteriaceae > Parapedobacter > Parapedobacter sp. GCM10030251. Next base: position 672,379 of record NZ_JBHTDN010000002.1, read on the forward strand.
ATCGTAGGCCTTTTGATTCGGTTGGTTTGTTGGAAAAAACCAGCTCCAGTTCACCTGGATGATATTCGGAGCGTGCAAATGCGCCAAAAACTCCTCGGGGATTCCCATTCTCCTTGCCATCGTGCTTTCCTCGGCGTCCAGGTAATCAACCGCGATATAGGCGTCCTCACCCGCTATCTCCCGAAATGCCGCAGCATCCCCGTTCACCCAGTCGGCCAGAAATTGCGCCCTGAATTTGTTCCAATGGCTATTGTCCAGGAACGACTGTGGGATGGGAAACGTTGCAGGCATGCTCGCTCCGGAATCGGTAACTCCGTTTTCGGCTAACCATGCCGTGTATGCGCGTTTGGCATGCGTACTGAAACACAGGTTTATGGTCCCCATGTATTGCGGTTCCACGGTCGTTTCGAAATAAAGCACTTTCTCGTGATCCACGCCGGCCGTCAGCGTTTTGATAAACGTTCTCGCTGCGTCCCGGTATCCATCGTGAAAAATCGACACCACCCTCGACCCAAACCCATATTCGGTATCGGTCACCGTCTTCCCCTGATCGTTGATGGCATCCGCGTCCGGAAACCGATCCCAAAACCCGGCAGGCATTTGCCCGCCGCCTACCGCATAGGTTTCTACCGATAAGCAGGGCATCATCCCTTTGCTATAGATCGTATTGATCAACCGGTTTAAAGGTTCCAAAGATACATCGGGGTTCCCGTCGCCGTCGTGATCGAAATGATGCCAATAACAATTGATTTCGATGGTGTTATATTGCTTGGACTTCAGTTTATCCAGGTCATTGATGAGCTGCTGCACCGCATTCGCATCCGCAAAATTCCGGAGCGGTTTCGCGATTTTCAGAAACACCCATTCACCGTCCCGGTAAAACTTTCCGTTCTCGATTTTCCAGACTACCGGCTTTTCGTCGGACGGTTTGTCATCGGGTTTGCCGGCCTGATCGGGATCGGTTTTGGCAGTGCAAGCCAGTAAAACCGCCGTCACCCCGATTCCCAGCCAATTTATGTATTTCATTTTCTCGTGATTATTCGGAAGCCAAGATTTTAAGATCATCCAGTCCAATGGTAATCGGGTACGTTGCGCCGCCTTTGGCGAACAGGTACACCCGGAAGAAATTTACTGCCGACAGATTGGGATCGCCGCCTGTGATCGCGGCATCCTTGAATTTAAACACCAGTTCGTTCCAACCCGCGGTTAATCCCATATTGTTCAGGACAATGGGCCAGGTAAATTCATTCTTATCCGGCCCGCCGGAACTCGTCAGCTCAAACTGGCCGATTTCGGCCATCTGATCAAACTGTGAGGGGTCTGAAATATAGAACCACAGGTGCAGCTCACCCAATTCCTTACTCACCCGTGTATTCAAAGGGGTTGGTAAATTGTGTTGCAGGAGCAACAGATTCCCGCCACCTTCTTCACGCGTTTTTATGGATGCCGCCCCTTCCTTTTTATCTTCCTTATCAATAAACCCATTCCCGGCCCATCCCCAGCCATCCGCTTGATCGGCAGGACTAACGATGCTTGGGGGTGGCAGGATTGACAAGTAGGCCAACGCGATCCGGTTACCGCAGGAAGGGTTCCCAATCATGGTCTTTCGGATCGCATACGCTCCGGGAGCACTTGCTGCCAAATCGATTTCACCGGTCAACGTATCGCGCAATACCAGTCCCGGCGGTGCACTGAACACCCCTGGAATGTCGGCCCCGGAATGATAACTCGGCAACAGCACGTCCGCCTCACCCTGCCGGAACGGCGAGCCCTCATAGAAAAAATCAGATTCACAAGGAGCCATCTTTTCGGTCTCCTTACAAGCCGCACACACCAACACGGCTACGGACAACCCGATGCAGCGGCTTTTCAACCATTTATTTATAATCGTTTTCATGTTTACTTCGTTTAGTTTGGTTACCACCCCGCATTCTGTTCCAGGTTTGGATTCTTGTTCAATTCCGATTGCGGGATTGGAAAAAAGTGCCTCCGGTCATCGAATATGCGCGCCCTGACCTGCACACGCTCGTAATTCAGGGCGTCACCTACCCGTGTGATACGCATTCCATGGATTGGCTTCCCGAACGTTTCAACGCCGATTTTCCAACGGCGGACGTCCCAAAACCGGTTGTCCTCAAACGCCATCTCTATACGGCGTTCCTGGCGGATGCGCGCCCGCATTTCGTCTTGGCTAAGGCCTTCCGGCAATTCGGGCATATCGGCCCGTGCCCGGATGGCGTTGACTGCCGCATACACTTCGGCATCCGGGCCACTGGCTTCATTTCGGCTTTCGGCAAAATCCAGCATCACCGTCCCCAAGCGGAACAAGATCCAGGTGGCAGCCCGCCGTTGGGAACTATTCACGACAAGCGATTCGTCCAAGAACTTTTTCAGGAAATAACCCGTTTGGCTGCGTGTGTGCGTACCAATGGAAATGCCATCTGCACCGCCGACAAACGATTCGATCGCGCGGCCTTGCCAAGGTGCACCGTTATACAAGATACTTGCGTAGAACCGCGGGTCTCTATTCTCATACGGTTTCGCCGGATCGTAGCCCGAAGCCGGATTTACAGACCCGTCAGCCAGTAAGGGAGCGATACCATTCGCCATTTCATAAGCATCGACGAGTTCTTGCGTCGGCGAAGTCCCACTCCATCCGCCGTAGCCCGACGGTCCGTTGGCTGCTTCCATGGCATTGGTGCTCGCACTCGCCATATAGGCAAATATCACCTCAGCGTTGTTGTTGACCAGAAAAAGGTTCCGGTAATCATCGTAAAGCTCGTATTCAAAATCGCTATCGGTCAGGATATCTTCAGCTGCGGCGGCCGCATCTGCCCAACGTTGTATTTCATTGGTCGGATTATACAGCGGACTTGCAAAGAACAGCAACGCTTCGGCTTTCAACGCACGGGCGGCGCCTTTCGTAGCCCTACCCAACTGACTGGATTCATGTTCGACCGGAAGCAGTGCAGCCGCTTGATCCGCGAGGCCTGTAATGTAGGCGGCGCATTCGCTTATGGAATTACGTGGCAGCGCCAAGTCGTCGTTTACCGTCAGCACCTGATCCACAATGATGAACGGCCCAAAAAACTTGAACAACTGTTGGTAGAAAAACGCTTTGAGAAACAGCGCTTCTCCTTTCATCCGCTGTTTCATAGCGGCGTCGCCGGGTACGCCATCAATGTTCTTCAGGAATATGTTTGCTTTCCGGATGGCGGCATAATAAATGCTCCAATAATCCCCCAAGGGATTGCCCGTCGGGCTCAGCGACCCGATGTTGAATGTGTACCCGCCGGTCGTTAAATTTGCGGCGTCGGCATCGTCTGTCGTTCCAGCCAGCAGGTAATTGGGCGTCCGGTTATACAGACCGCCATACAGTTCGGCGTATACGTTATTCAAAAACTTTTCGGCAACCAGCAGATCTTCAAAGGCAGCTTCCTCGGTCATCTGGTCATTGGGCTGCCTATCCAGTATGCTTTTATCACAGCCTGTTGCCAACACGATCAGCAACAGAAAATTCAAAAATCGCTTCATTATAGTCATCATTTTGCAAGTCTGTTAAAAGTCAAGTGTAACCCCGCCGTTTAGGACACGCTGTTGGGGATAGTTGTGGTTTCCCGACCATGCCGGAGCCTCCGGGTCAACGATCTTCGCCTTATCCCAGGTGAAAAGGTTATGCGCGTTAACGTAAAACCTCACCTTTTGGATTTTTAGGGCCTTCAACGCGGACGCACCAAATGAATAACCCAGTTCAATGTTCTTCAGGCGGACGTAATTACGCGGACGCATCCAAAACGTTGATAGCCTGTGGTTATTCGGGTTGTCTGTACTGGACAGACGTGGATAGGTAGCAGTGGCGGCCGTTTCAGGTGTCCAACGCCCGAGGTGCCATTCGTTGACCTTGCCGGCTCCGCCGCCCCGGAACTCCCATATCGGGAAATTATCCATAAAGACGGATGAGTTGGATGCACCCTGAAACAGCACACTGAAATCAAAGCCGCCGTACGATATCCGGGACGAGAACCCGAACATCAGTTCCGGTATCCCGGTGTTGTATCCGATGGGTACCTCGTCGTTTGCATCAATAACGCCATCGCTATTGATATCTTTGTATTTGATATCGCCTGGTCGCAAAGACTCCTGGGTTACGAAGGTATGGGGCGGGCTGTCGGCAATGTCTTCGTACGATTCGAAAAAGCCAATGGCCACCAAACCGAAAGGCTGTCCAACCCGTTGACCCGTCCGATATTGGTAATCAAACTCGCGGCGCTCTTCATCCATGAACAGCACCTTATTACGCGCAAATGTCAGGTTTCCACTGACGCTATAATTCAGTTTCTTACTTGCCGGGTTTCGGTACGTCAGCTCCATATCCAACCCCCGGTTCTGTACCACGCCGATATTGACGGGCGGCAAGTCGCCTCCCGATCTGCCCACAATGGCAGAGACCGTTCCGCGCGTGGTCAAAATGTTATCACGGCGTTCGTGGAAGGCGTCAGCCGTCAGGAATAACTGGTCGTCCCACAATCCCAGTTCCAACCCCGCGTTGAGCTTTCTGGCACGTTCCCAGGTGATGTCTTCATTGGCCAGCGGCCCTTCGGCTATACCGCCGTAACCCACCTGGCCGTTACCAAACCGGTACCCTTCGGCTCCTTGGAAGGTCTGTTGGTACAGAAATCGCCGTGCCCCCAGCCGGTCATTCCCCACTTCGCCATATGATCCCCGTAACTTCAGAAAATTCACCAGGCCTGCGTCCTTGTTGAAGAAATTTTCTTCCGAAATCACCCAGCCCGCAGACACTGAGGGGAAAAACCCAAATCGGCTTCCCTTCGGAAACTGCTCGGACCCATTGTACCCCATATTGATTTCTCCAAACAGCCGGTCTTGGTAGGAATAGGTAAACCGTCCAACATAACCGATATACGAGAAAGGAATATTGTAACCATCCGCATGCTCCACGCGCCGGTTCTGATTATATAGAAACAGCCCCGAAACAAGGTGATCACCAAACCGGCGGTTATAATCGAGCGCAGCTTCAAAATTGACGGTCCGGTTATACGCATATCCCTTTCCGATGCCCAATTCGGTATCGTTGCCAAACTGATTATACCCACCGTCTTCCCGAAGCTGATAGACTGCATAGCCCCGACTCGCGTTGATGTTGTAATCGAACGCCCCGTCAAAAGCGAACGCAGCCCGTGCAGAGAGCCCCTCGGTAATGAAGTTCAGCTTGTGGCTCATCCGGTAGGTCCCCTGAAGAAAATTCCCGTAATAATCGCGATATCCGCCGTAGGCGATCAACCCCATCGGATTCTCCGGATTGAGGCCGTCGCCGGCGAGCGAACCGTCGGCATTGGTAATCGGGTACGTGGGCGGTATGCGGTTCAGAATGGTAAATATCAACCACGTGTCCCTGCCGGGATAATTACGGTTTTCCACACGTCCGGCCAAATCCAGTCCCACCGTAAAATTCTCGGTTAGATCGATGTCAATATTGGAACGGAAGTTATACCGATTGAATTTCGCGTTGGAATCATACTCATTTAACTTCGTAAAGTTATAGATGCCGTCCTGGGTCAGCGCACTGGCAGAAACAAAATAGCGTACCTTATCCCCGCCCCCGCTGATATTGAGGTTTGCCCTACTCATCGGGGTGAAAGGCTTTAAAAACTCATCAAACCAATCGGTGTTGGGATAGAGATAAGGGTCGGCACCAATACGGTAATACTCCAGATCCTGCGCACTGAATTTTTCGGGTAGGTTATCATTTTTAAGCGCCTCGTTGTATAAGCGCGCATAATTATACGAATCCAGGAATTCAGGCAACCGGATAGGACTTTGGTATCCCAATTCGGATGAAAAGGATATCTGGGGCCTCCCGGACTTGCCCCGCCGTGTGGTTACCAATATGACGCCATTGGCACCTCTTACCCCGTACACCGCCGTTGATGAGGCATCTTTCAAAATGCTGATGCTTTCTACTTCATTCGGATCCAGCTGGGCAAAATCGCGGCCTAAAACGCCGTCCACCACAACCAACGGTGCCGCGTTATTGAAAGTGGACACGCCACGGATAAACAATTGGGACAGGTCGTTGCCCGGCTCACCGCTGGGTTGAAAAGCCACCAAGCCCGGCAGCCGACCAGCCAGGGCATTGCTGAGGTTGGCAACAGGGCTTTGTCGCAACTCGCGCGTTGCCACGGAAGAAATCGCCCCGGTAAGGCTGATCTTTTTCTGCTCACCGTAGGCAACAACCACCACTTCATCCATGAAGGTATCTGTGCCTTCCAGTACCACATTAATTTGCTCCCTTCCCGCAACTGCAACCTTCAACGGCCGGTAACCCACAAAGGTAAATAGCAGCGTATCATTTCCGGTTGTCCGGATCCGGTATTGTCCGTCGGCTCCGGTAGCTGCCCTGTTGTTCGGGTTTAACAACGGAGTTACCGAAACGCCCGACAGCGGATTGCCGTCACTGGCAGAAACCGTACCGGCGACGCCCACCAGTCCCGGCTGCTCCTGTGCGTCGGCCGTAGGCTCCTGAAAAAGAAGAAACAAGAAAAAAACACATAAAAATCGATTCATAATGCTATATAATTTGGTATGATAGTTTTGCCTGTCTTAATCGCCCACGCCTGACAGACAATAAATATCGTCGTGGGCGGGTCGGTTCTGGATGTTCGTATAATGTTCCCAGACCCCCAGTCCATTGTCATAGCCGACAATGCCGTATTTGGGTGCAAAGACGCCAACGGAAGGTCCAAGATCATAGATAAAGTATTCTGGTCCATTTCGGTAATGCAAGTTGATGACCCAGCGCGAACCCATATTTTCCTGCGAACCCAGGTTACTTAAATCGAGGACATAACCCGCCGAGTTCGACCCATATTCATTGGGGGTTGCTACGCTTGTTTTCGCGCAACTTGACAGGTTAAGCAGGTATCGGTTGCGTGTAATGGACGGTGATACCGAAGCCACCGGCTCCAGATACCTAACACAGCGGGGAATCGTCCATGCAGACGCCGGATTGTCTGCTGGGCTATATTTGGGTTGCGTACCATACGATACCAGCACCTCCCATTCGCCGATCCACATTAAGCTATACGGATTCCATACCGGATGTTCATTATTCGGATAGCGGCTATCCGTGCCAAACAATTCGAATTGCCACAAATACGTGCCGTTTCGCTTTTCGTCGGTATATTTGATCCAATCGGTTAGCGGTCCCGCCCCTTGAAATTTGCTCTTCGTGGGAAAATTATCCGCGAAAGCGGTAACCGCCTGCCACATATCCACTACCTGTTTCACCTCAAACGTTTCCCACGTATTTATTGCATCGGCAAAGGCGCGGATCGGCATGTTAGGTATGTTTTCTACGTTCAAATATTTGTTGTTCGCTTTGCATTTGAAAGCGAATCCGCCCCCTATCCCATCTTCCACCAGGAATTTTTCCCAGTCGCTGTCACAGGCACTTCCGCCATTGGCATAAACATAATGGTTACCGGTGGCAGCAGCTTGAAGGAACTGACCATTTTTCCGGGATAGGAGCCCCACATAGCCTCCTCCTGCATCGACGACATCATATACCTCATGCGTCCCGACGCCATTTTTCAGCGCCTCGGCGCCGTTATAGCTATTTAGAATACCGACATATTTTCCGGTGACCTGAAATCGGATTTTTACCGGCCCGTTTGGAAGCATGGCAAGCGTCGCTTCCGACCGACCGGGCAAATCGAGGCGGTCTGTGTTCACCTCCAGTTCCGACTCTTGGCGCGAGCAACCGATCACGGTCACGCACCACATAGCAAACAGTAACTTTTTCATTTCAACGGGTTTTTATGGTTCACGTTTGGACATTGAGAACGGGAAGTCCGCCTCCTCTATACCCCGGTTTGTATTGGGCTTGTCGGTCATGTTCAGCTCCAACGTAGCCCCTTTCATCACATCGGAATGACTTAGCCAATTTTTTGAATAAGGCTTGCCATTGAGCATGGCGCTATGAATAAACCGGTTGGCAGGCTTATTTTCGGCTGCACGGATAATCAGTTGATTCCCGTTTTCGAGCTTCACTACGGCCTTCTCGAACAGTGGCGAGCCTATCACGTATTGATCCATCGCCGGGCATACCGGATAAAAACCCAATGCCGAAAACACGTACCAAGCCGAAGTCTGCCCGTTGTCCTCGTCGCCGCAATAGCCATCGGGCCCCGAATGATAAAGCTTATCCATGACCTCCCTCACCCAATATTGGGTCTTCCAAGGCTGTCCGGCATAGTTGTACAGGTACGTCATGTGCTGGATGGGTTGGTTACCATGGGCATATTGCCCCATGTTCATGATTTGCATTTCGCGGATTTCGTGGATAACGATGCCGTAATAGCTTTCATCATATATCGGTGGCAGCGTAAAAATCGAATCCAGCTTCGCCGTGAATTTTGCCTTTCCGCCCATCAGGTCGATAAGCCCTTGAACGTCATGAAAGACCGACCAACTGTAATGCAAGCTGTTGCCTTCGGTAAAGGCGTCGCCCCATTTGAATGGATTGAATGGCGACTGAAAAGACCCATCCTCGTTTTTGCCCCGCATCCATCCGGTCGCCGGATCGAACACATTTTTATAGTTAAGTGCCCGTTTGGCGAACCGTTTGGTTTCCGCTGCGGGGCGTCCCAGTTCCTTCGCAAGCCGATAAATCGCGAAATCGTCGTATGCGTATTCCAGTGTCCGCGCCGCGTTCTCGTTGATACCTACATCATACGGCACGTAACCCAACTGGTTGTAGTACTTGACCCCGCGGCGGCCCACCGACGTCAACGGTCCTTCCTGTTCACTGTTTTTAAGTAAGGCTTCATACAACGTATGGATATCGTAACCCCGGGCTCCCTTCAAGTACGCTTCGGCAATGATGGAAGCCGAATTGGATCCGATCATACTTTCCCGGTGGCCGGGGCTGGCCCATTCGGGAAGCCATCCGCTTTCCTTATAGGTGTTCACCAGGCCTTCCATGATCTGGCCCGTCAAGGTTGGGTACATGACGTTGAAGAATGGGAACACCGCCCGGAACGTATCCCAAAATCCATTGTCCGTGAATAGGTATCCGGGCAATACCTGGCCATTGTACGGGCTGTAGTGCACAATCGCGCCAGCGGCATCGTATTCATAAAACTTGCGCGGATAAAGCAGCACGCGGTACAAGCACGAATAAAACGTACGCAGTTGATCGTCCGTTCCGCCCGTGACGGCGATGCGGCCCAATTCAGCATTCCAGATCGCTTCGCCCTTAGCTTTCACCGTGTCAAATTCCGCATCGCCCAGCTCGGCGAGGTTCCGTTCGGCCTGTTCGTGGCTGATGAAGGAAGAGGCCACGCTGGCCTGAACCTGCTCTCCGCGCTTGGTTTGGAACGCGATCACACCAATGGCATGATTGCCCGTGTATTCCAGTCCGGATTGTTTCTGCGTATGATCGTAGGTTGCCGCGTACGTAAATGGCTTATCGAACGTCATGACGAAATAATTCTTAAAATTCGCCGGAACGCCACCACTATTCTTCGTCGTGTAACCGATTACCTTCCGTTCCGCGGGAATGACCTTGATAAACGATCCCTTGTCAAATGCATCGATTACCAAATACGCACTATCCGTTTCCGGATAGGTAAAACGGAATTTCGCCGCCCGCTCGGTAGGCGCTACTTCGGCTGTTACGTCGTGGTCGGCCAGGTAAACGCTGTAATAGTGTGGCTTGACGACCTCCGCTTTGTGCGAAAACCAGCTGGCACGCGCTTCCTCGTCTACCCGCAACGAACCGGTTACCGGCATCAGGGAAAACTGGCCGTAATCCCCTATCCACACGCTGGCCTGGTGCGTTTGCTTGATGCCCCGGATTTTATCCGCCGAATATTGATACAGCCATCCATCGCCCATTTTGCCCGTCTGGGGCGACCAGAAATTCATTCCCCAGGGCAGCGCTATAACCGGATACTGGTTACCGTTTGACAATTCAAATTTCGAATCGGTTCCCATTAGCGGATTGACCCAGTCCACCGGATTCCGGTCGGTCAGGGCAAGCGATTCATAAGTGGTAAGGTGAAATGATACAAAAAGCGCCATGAAGCACTTGATACAAATGCCAACGTATATTCTCATGATTTATAATTAGTCTGTTGTTTTAGATTATTGTTTTTTGTGACTTACTTACGTTCGGTGGATTTAAAAAGGTGAAAAAAATTATATGGATCTACCACTTCGATGTCGAGCTCCGGTCTTCGTCCCCGCAGTTCATTCAACGCCGCGATTACCTGACTGGGGCTTGTCCACACAATACGGAAAAAATGGAAGGTCGGCTTGCCGTCCCCACCAGGCGCCGGTATTTCCGAGGATAACGCCTCAGCCGTCTGTTGGGGCGTGGAAAAATTACATGCCGAATTGATGAGCTCCATCACAGGCATCCCGTTCCATACGTGCGGCTCAGGAAGCTTACCTCCGGCATTGTGAAAGTCGATGACAATCGTCGAAAACCCGTCGGGTGAAAATTGCGTAAACGCATCTTTAACCGCCGCGGTCGGCTCGTCCCAATCCAGCACCATCGGCGATAGCGACATGTCCAAGCGGTTATAAAACTGCGTATTGTGATCGATAAACAGCGGAAGGTAGGCGGTATCGATCCGGTTCGGGTTCATATAGCCCGCGGCGCTGGCATCGGCCGTAAAAAAATCATTGGGACTTTTCGTTTCGTAAAAATGCTGGATGACGTCCGGATACGTTTCAATCAGATTGGGGTTGATGCCCCACGCCAATGGAATTTCACCGCGGGCACTGTCATTCCAGTGCCTAGGGAGAAAATCGTAAAGCGGTGTTGCCGAATCGTAGTCGGCCATGAGGATACAGAGGTACGTTTTCCCAGCTTCCGGCGTTTTCAGTTCCGGCCGCCCCTGTGTCAGCTTGCCGACCGGTGCCTGGGCATGAAGCGACTGATTGAAGCACAGGTGGGCAACCGTATTCTGGTAACAGTTGTAAGGCGATATAAGGTGTACGGTTTCCCATTCCGTTGGAACCGGGTCATGCTTGCTTTCATACCCGGGGATGTTGCTGTATTTCGGAAACGAGAAGAAGCCGGCCACTTCGGTCATCTGCTCTCCTTTCGTCAGTTGCTGCACCGCTTCCAACATCAAATGATACGTTTCGAGGTCTGTCCCCAGCCGCTGATCAGGATCGTCCAGCGGCGCTTCATCGCCCCACGGCGAAAGGTCGTAGACAAATGATTGGTTACGCACCGGCCAATCCCGGGTTACGACGTAGCTGACATCCCCCTTCTCCCGGGTCATAAAGGCATCTTCATACAAGCATAGCCAATGCGGATCGCAACGGCCGGTTTCCAAGAACTCCCGGATCGCCCAGCGGTAGGCATCGTTCTTCTTGCTGCCTGTTTCTTTTCCGGTAAACATGCCCCTGAAATCTTTGATGATGGGGAGTTTCCAGCTGTCCACATATCGGTCTGCTTGTTCAGGGCTCATCACAATTCCGTCTTCCAATCCAGCCAATGTGGTGGCTACATTCAGGGATGCCGGCACCTCCGGATCCCAGATCACGGCTCCTTTTAGCCGCTCACCGGCCAGTGAAACCAGTTCGGTTAAGCTAGCCACTGCGGTACGTTCCTTACCTTCCAGCCAGTTGCCCGGTGCAGCCAACGTATCCAGCCAATACGCGGGACGCTCGTGAGCAGCCGAGAGCACATAGAGCTGTGTGGCATGCCTATTCAATATACCCTGTATACAGGCCACGATCACCGCTTCATCGTACGCAGCGGCTGTCGTGTCCCCGCTAAGGGTATAGGTATAGAGTTTACGATGGCTGTCTTCCGGCTTACAACCAACCAACCCTGCGCAGAGCAGCAACAACAGCAGGCATTTCGATGGGTAATTTGTCAGGTTTTTCATGCTAGCGTCCTTTCATTCGTTTTGCGTCCATACCCCTTGGGCCGCGTTTGGTGTACGCTCCAGGTACTTGCGGTACAGGGCAAAAAAGGTAGGCCCATCCAGGAGTTCGATATTCGGATTACGTTTGCGGATTTCATCCACCACCTGCACGTACCAGGTCGGTGATTTCAAGATGTTGCGGAACCAATGAAAGCGCAACGGGCGCTTGTCCACCCGGTTGACGATGACCTGTGCGGCGACTGCGGGATCCTCCTGATTGACGTCTTCATCCGAACGGAGTACCGGCATTTTTCCATGCAACAATGTCAACGGCACTTTCTGTGGAACGATGCCGTCGGGGCTGAACCGTTCGTACGCATCCAACCCCGCCCGATTTAATCCGGGCGCTTCCCCATCGATGACAAATCCCGTGATCGAAAGGCCCCATTGCCTATAGTAAGGCACATTGTGCGCGGCCCACTGCTCGGTTGCGTCGGGCAGCCCCGACACATCGCGCGGCGCCTGCAACATGCCCGGCATCAGGTATCCCGCCCCATTATCGGCCGCCGCAAAGTAATCGTTCGGCGTGGCCGACAGCCACCGGTATTCCATGGCCATGGGGGCGCGCTGCGCGAGCACCGGACTGATGCACCACATTAAGGGCACCTTACCCCGGTTGGGATCATCCCACAATGTGGGGGTGGTCTGCGACAGCCAAGAAGCCGCATCATAGTCGCCCACGTAAAACACCAGGTATTCCTTTCCATTTTCTACCAGTTCACCCGCCTGCGTGAGGTACCCGCGTTCCACCAATTCCTGATCGGTGACCTGATGCTGGGGATACCGGTCGCTCAACGGATAGTGCTGCCAGAACGACGCATTCGCCAGGGCACCGTAACCGATGGCATCCGCATCCTTAAACGCGTTGTACGCACTGATGATACGCGAGTATTCCCACTCCGTCGGCACATCATCATGCTTCCCGCCCGCATGCTTCGTATACTTGAACGCCCACGGCGGAAATCCGCCGATGTGGGTGAACGTGTTTCCGTTTTCGTTCTGCCGATACGCCAACAACAAAAATTCCTTCAGCGTTTCCTGGTCAGTGCCCGGCCGCTGCGATGGATCGTCGGTGGCGGGCTCGTCAGCCCAAGGACTCAAGTCGAAGAAAAAGGCCTTCTTGCTGACAAAATAATCGTGGTTAGACAACGTGTGGTGGTTGCGGTTTATCCGCGTAGGGTCGTTCATCCAATGCTGGTCGATGTAATAAGCGCCGAATGCCGTATTGCATTTGCCCTTTTTGAGGTAATGCTCGATAAACCATCGGTAGGCATCGTTCTTTGCCGAACCGCTTGAAGCGCGTGCCGTACCGGGTATCTTTCCAGAACCGGTGAACAGCGGCTTTCCATTTTTCTTCACCAGCCAGACTTTTACCGGCAAGCGCAGCCCCGTTTCTACCAGCTGGTGATAGAGACTGCCCTCGTCGGGATCATAACGCACCGCGATCAGCCGATCCGCACCGGCGACAGCGGATGCCACATTGCTGGTAGCCGGCACCGCCGGGTCGTACACCACGACACCGTCAATCTCACTTTTGAATGCCTTAACCACGGAAAGAATATCCGGATAGACCAGCGTATCCTTTCCAGCAAGCCATTTCCCTTCCGTGCGGTATTTGTTCCACCAATACCGGTCGATGTCGTGCTTCCCGTTTTTTACGAAATAGGTAAACAGCCGGGGAGCGTCTCTGTTGACCAATCCCTGCAACGTAGCCAGCGTATGGGCATGATCCCACGAGCGTTTTACCTCTTGGGGATTGCCCCAATCACCTTCCAGCGTATATGCCAAGTCGAATACCGCAATCGTATTGGGGGGCACATGGGGCTGCCCGTACGACCAACCACCGCATAAAACAGCCCCGATAATGTATCCAAATATGCTTACAAAACGCATAACGGGTCGATTAGTCAACGGTTAGTTGAACCGCAGGAGCATAGTTAAACTTTGCTTCGGGCACATTGATTACCGCCCCGATCCGAAAGAAATAAGGAGTTCCCGATTTCAACATCGCCCGGTTTTCCGCAGCATCGATCACCAACGTAAATGTTTCGCCTTCTTCCACCGTTCTACCCAATTGCGCTTCGGCCGCAACGCTACGGATAGGCTCTCCCACAATCGGCTCGGCATGCGCATACAGGCCAATCCGGCTCACCACTTCGGCTACCGTTTGCTGTAATTTAAACGTCGCCACGATCCTGGTGCCGTCTTTCACGATCGATGCGTCTTTCACGCGGATATACGGCTGTACGCGAAAATCCAGTTTCGTATCGCTTCCTATTTGTATGTCCTGTGCCGCTACCTGAACGAAATTCCGCAACTCCGGCTGTACGGTATAGGTATTGGCAAACAGCAGGTTGTTGGCGTATGTGCCGTCGTTCTTCACACGCAGGTATTGCGGCTGCACCGGGTCATAGCCATGTTCAATGATCTTGATGGTGGTTCCCCGGATGATGTCCTGCTCCACCAACTCGTTGGTTTCGGCATCGATGATCGTTCCGGAAAGCTGCGCGTTGGGCGCATCGTAGTTATCCAATTCGCAGGCGCTGGCCAGCACCACCAACGCCAGGATGGCCGATAGCCGTTTCACTCGCAAATAAGTTGTCTGTAATACCTCGGTGAAGCCTGCGTTTTCAGCGTCTTTTGCGATAGGTGCTGAGATGGCGGGTTTTAGCTGTATCGTCTTCATTTTAATTATCGTTAGTACTGTGGATTTTGAACCAAACCGTTGGCGCCAACCCCAGGTATGTGCGCATAGTAAAAATTGGTCGGGAAGGTCAGTGGATTTTCGCGTGAGAGATTTTTCCGGATAAAGATGTATTTAGCGGGGCTTACGCGGAGATCCAGTACTGGCACCAACGCTTTACGGATGGTATTGTTGAACTTCTCGTGATAGTCACGCCTACGGACTAAATCCCAGTAGCGTTTATTTTCAAACGCCAATTCTACCCTGCGTTCGCGCAATACATTCTCCAAATTCAAGCCGATATCGACGGTATGGCCCGCCCGGCGCCGGATTGCATTGATGGCATCCCTGGCCGTTGCCTGTGCGTTGTTGGCGGTATAATTGCTCTCTACCACGGCTTCAGCATAGTTCAACAGAATTTCCGCGTACCGGAATTCAATCCAGTCCGTGGTCGAGTAGGTGAGGTTCGGTGGTACCGGATTGGGCGACAGGAACTTTTTAAAGCTGAATCCCGTTCGCGTCATATTACCTAAATAGACTTCAAATCCTGAATAGTTGGTCCAATCGGCCGCGCCGTACGTATGGTAGGTAATACCATTGACCTTAATTGTGTCCTTCATTTCAATTTTCGGCGTTCCATCCGGTTGAATAAAGCCTCCCTGTATGATAATAGTTTTCCCTTTCCACTCCGTACCGGGCAACACGACGGTTGCCCAAAGGCGCGCATCTTTATCCTTGAAGATATCGTACGGCGTGTCAAAACGTAGGTACGTTTTATTGGGGTTAAATCCATTGTAATCATTGACGTTCCCATCGGTGGTTGTAACAATCGGTGCACTTTGCCCCGGATCGGTATAACTTTCATACAGGTCGACGAAATCCAGTGTGGGATTCATCCGGCCGGGGTGCGGTGCACCATCCGAGGTTTGGTTCGGGTTGAACCAAAAATCGTAGCTATGCCCCGAAGACCCGGGGTTGGTATAACCTTTCACGAAAATAACCTCACCGGCGGCACCATTGGGGTTTTGGAAAAGTTCCATGTAATTGGCCATTGCTTCTTCGGGCGAAGCCGGCGTAGGTTTGTGCAAGGAAAAACCGCCCTCATCCATGATTTTACGTGACGCCTCAATGCATATCTCATAGTAGTGATTCGCCAGTGACGATTCCAATCCGACAAGCCCTTGGGATACGGCCGGACCCGAAAGCGGCGCTTTGGACCAATACTTCGCGAGCGATGCCGCGTGAAGCGCTGCGCGTGATTTCAGTGCGTAGGCAACCCATTTCGTTGCTCGCCGATTGTCTTCAGTCCGTGAAACCGGGAGATACTCAATGGCGGCATCACATTCCGCCAACACGAAATCCCACGTTTCCTTTTCGGTACTTCTCGGTACTTTTAAACTCTCCACGTCGGGTGTATACTGCTGAACGCTGGTAATCAATGGAACCCCACCGTAGCGCTTCACCAGCGCAAAGTAGGTAAACGCGCGAAGGAAGTGCCCTTCACTTAGTAGCGTAGCTTTATCGGCGTCGTTTAGCGAAGATACCGTGGGAATGGTCTCCAGCAACAGATTGATATCGCGGATCAGCTTATAGCCCGGATCCCACCACTGGAAATTACCGCCACCGTCCAATAGGTGGCTAAATTCCGAGTTTGCCGCGTCATCGGTCTGCGTAGCCGGTGCGATGCCCCCGGTATTTACATTCGCCGTATTGAATCCCAGGCGCCCGAACGAAAAATCTTCAATCGGCAGCTGGCCATACAGGTTGGCCAGGTAAACCCTTACCCCATCGGGCGTTGCAAACAACGTTTTATCATCCAGCTTATCCAGTGGGCGTAAATCGAGCACATCCCGGCAGCCCGAAAAAAGGATGGCCAAAAGCAATAGTATGTTAAGAATACGCGTTTTCATCTTATTTCGGATTAAAAAGTCAAGTTAGCCCCTACGTTAAAACTCCTGCTCAATGGGTAGACCCAACCGGTATTCAGGGCTCCTTCGATCCGTTCGGGGTCGAAGGCCTTCACAAACGGATCGGTTACGGTCCACAAGTTGTAACCGTTGACATAGATCCGCAGCCCTTGTAAACCCACGCGCTGCAGCACGTGTTGACTAATGGAATACCCGAGCTCCAGACTCTTCAGGCGTAGGTACGAGGCATCGCGACGCCAAACCGAGCTCTCGTTATACATGGCTCCGATATCAGATATACGGCGCGTGGCCGGCCACTTACCAGGTATCCATTCGCTATTGAGATTGTAAGGGTCTGAAAGATGCCAGCGGTCATAGAAATACGCCGGCAGATTACCATCGCCCCAAAACGTCTCAGCATAAGCGTGTGTAAATCGAACCGAATAATTGCCCGACCCCTGCCACAACATATTGAAGTCAAACCCTTTCCAGTTAGCCCCCAAGGTCAAGCCGTAGAACATTTTGGGATTCCCGCCCCATGCGAGTGGCAATACATCCTCGCCGTCAATGATTCCGTCGCCATTCGCATCACGATACCGGAAATCGCCGACCATTTCCCGGCTGTTACCCAGTTCCCCATTTTGGATAGGTGCATGTAACAGTTCGTCTTCCGACTGGAACTGACCGATCTTGTCATACATCCACACCACATCGCTCCACCGGCCCGCCTGACCATTGCGCCACCGGTCCATGCTGTTGACAAATGGCCCACGTTCGACATATACATTCATGGTACGTGCGAAGTTGAAATTTCCACTGACGTTAAACCGGAGATCACCGATGGCCTGTGCATAACCGAACGCAAATTCGAGTCCGCGTGTGCGGTCACTATTCAAGTTCTCTTGGGGGAGGGATCCCCCGAAGGTATTGGGCAATGAGATATTTCGTGCCGCTAATAGTCCGGTTCGGTCACGCTGATAAACGTCGAACTCAAAAATGAACCGATTGCCAAACAAGCCGACGTCAATACCGATGTCCTTGATACTCGACTCGTACCATGTTAACTGCTCATTGACAATCCCCGGCGCAGCGACGCCGGAGACGTAGCTACCGTTAGCGAACTCATATCCACCACCGCCGATCGTGGAGAACCCCGGTACATATTGAAATGGGGCCGCATTTGCATCTTCGCCCACTACCCCATACGAGCCGCGCAGCTTCAGGTTGGAAACAAAAGGCACATGATCCTTCAAAAACGTTTCCTCCGAAATCCGCCAGCCTGCAGAAACGACCGGAAATAGCCCCCAGCGCCTGTCGGGATGATACCGATACGAACCATCGTATCGCGCTGCTGCCTCAAACAAGTATTTGCCCACATAATCATAGGTAACCCGGCCAATAAACGACCGATTGCCCCACTGGCTTTCCATGCCGCTGGTTCGCTGGTTATTTTGGTCGCCCATATCAATCTGGTCGTTCGTAAAGAACTGGAACTCCCGTGAAAGTCCGGATGATCGGGTCCAGCCATTCCTTTCTTCGTATACGACAGTAGCCCCGATATTGTGGTTGTCGGCCAATACCGTATTATAAATAACATGGGCCTGTAAGCTAACCCGGTTCATATCCGAATATCCGTTACCTAACACCGTAGGATGTCGCAAGGTCGTCGGATTGTATGCATCTGCCGCCGCGTCGTATGAATACAGCTTATAGCTTTTGGTCAATGCTTTATTCAAATAGTTGTTTCC
Source organism: Parapedobacter sp. GCM10030251 (assembly GCF_042666505.1). Lineage (NCBI taxonomy): Bacteria > Pseudomonadati > Bacteroidota > Sphingobacteriia > Sphingobacteriales > Sphingobacteriaceae > Parapedobacter > Parapedobacter sp. GCM10030251. The sequence goes on from NZ_JBHTDN010000002.1 coordinate 690,686, forward strand.
ATCATAGGAGGCAAGCCCCTTCAATTGCAGCCCTTCCACAAACGGCACTTTGTAGGTAAGCGTTATCGAAGATTGAAATTGCTTGTCCACATCCTGTGTGTACCCCGATATGTTGGGATCTGAGATTGCCACCGGATTGGAACTTTGCCCATCCGTAATATGGGTGGGATAATCGGTATTTCCGTTCAGGTAGGGCGTATTGGTAGGCAATGCCGAGATCGTACCGCGAATAATGTCAAAAATGCTATAACCGGCACCCTGCTTACGGTCGTACCTGCCAGCCAATTCCACCGTCGCCATTAGGTTACTGGTCAAATCAGCCGTGAGGTTGGTACGAAATGTATATCGATCGTAGTTTATCGCATCTGATTTCAGCAATCCATTGTCCTTAAGAAACCCGAAGCTGGAAAAATAACTTACTTTTTCGGATCCACCTCGCGCAGATAAAGAATGTTGTTGCTGGCCAGCCCACGGCTTCATCGTTTCGTCATACCAATTAGTACTTTCGTAACCGGGCAGTCCCTGTCGGTATTTTTCGAGTTCCTCCTTCGAGATATAAGGGGGAAGTCCCGCATTTATCGCTGCATCGTTTCGCATTTCCATCCATTGTGCCGCATTGGCGATTTCCGGCATGTCTGTGGGTGACTGCATACCGACAACTACGTTGTACCGAAACTGGGTCTTACCATTGTATCCCTTTTTCGTGGTCACGATAATCACCCCATTGGCCGCATTTACCCCGTAAACGGCAGCCGACGCATCTTTCAGCACCGAGATGCTCTCTATATCCTCCGGATTCACCCGCTGGAACTCGCTTCCACCATCGCGTACAATCCCGTCGATGACATAGAGTGGCGAGCCGAAGCCGCGGATGTTAATCATCGCGTTAAAATCGCCTGGACCACCCGTATTTTGACGAATCTGCAAACCGGGCACTTTTCCTTGCAGTTTCTGCGCGAGGCTGGAGTGCGTAGTCGTCTGAATCTCTTCGGCCTGGATCGTACTGATCGCCCCAGTCAGATTCGCCCGTTTCTGTGTGCCATAGCCCACCACGACAATTTCGTCCAGTTGTTGGTCGAGCGCTAACAGTGCCACGTCGACCCGGCTCCTGCCATTCACCGCAATGCGCTGCTGCGCATAGCCCACGAACGAAAAAACCAAGGTATCGCTGGCAGACACCGAAATCCGATAGTTTCCCTCGTCATCCGTAGATACTCCCAAGCTGGGATTGGCGACGGAGGAAACCGATACACCCGACAAAGGTTCGCTTCCCGATCGTACCGTACCGACTACATTTACCTGCTCCTGTCCATAGGTTACCCCATGTTCTGCAGCCGTAACTTGGCTGGCCAAGAAAACGACCCCCAATAGCACCAGCATAAATTCCCGGGCCTGTTGAGCAATTGATTTCACTACATTGTTCATTTTTGTTAGTATAAGTGTCAGATCATTTACCTATTGATTTACAATCCTTTGAGTAGCAACAACAGCCACCGGTGGACAATCAGCCCGTATTTCCGCGATCATTTTTTTGATTCATTTTGTCTATAATTTGGTCTTTCCTTTCGGTAGCACGAACCGCGCGTGTCCGAACGATTTTATTGCATCAAAAAGTGCCTGAAACCAAGCAGTTGTCTTTATCAAACGACGCCGAGACCGCGATGGTAACGTCATCTGAATTGACTTTCGATATCGGAACATCGGCGACATAATTAGCCATCCGTGCGCCTACAACAGAAATGGTAAGCTTTTTTGCATCGCGCACCATTAAGTAGCCGAATGATTTGCCCACCGTTGTGAGCGCCGGATTGTGACCCGAAAAAGCCTCGACGTTGCTGAGTGATAAATGGCCACTCCCTTCCACCAGGATGGGATGAATCGCGCCTACGTCCTCGCCTGTGTTAGCAATAATGGAACCCTGCGCCACCATCCAGTTTCGGTTAAACGTATTTGCCCCTCGCTTATGAATACCGATGGTTACGCAATCGAAGTTAAAATTGGTCAACTGTCCGTATGACTCAGCTCCCAGCAGGATGCCTCCATAGGTCCCGAAGCAAAACACATCGATCAATTGCGCATTATCCGTATGGTCGATGTTGTAAGCATAGGTTTGGTTGCGGATTACCGCATCCACCATCGCCTTGCCGTAGGTGCGGTCAAACCGGCGCATAATTGCCGGATTCACGTGGCAATCCAATATCCGAGGGATGTCATAGCAATAGTCAATCGTGATGAATTTTCCGCTCAGCGGATATCCGTAACAATCGCGGATTAACAGCAGCTCGCAATGGCGCTCGGACGTCGCCCGGAAATCCATCGTCTCGTATTCGCCATAAAATGTCAACGATGAGAGCGTCACCCCTTCCACACGGCCCGATTTATCCAGGGTAATGGTGGGCGGGTACGGCTTAACAGCGTCCGGATCAGCCTGGGATTGCTCGGGATACCAAAACTGGATATTCGCAATCGCTGTCGCAGATTGAACGGCAATAAACGGATGTTTATCGTCCGTGACCCTGATCAGGCTGCCAACCGGCGCTGCCCGGTCCGGATGTTTGCTTCCGCGCGGGGATACCGGGCTTCCGCCCGTTAATGACACATTTTCCTTTAAGACCAATCCCGAAGCGATCTCGTAGCCCTCAGCAGCGGGTTCCAAGAAAAGTACCCCGCCCACCTCTGAAGCCGCATCAATGGCTCGCTGCAGGTTATCGCGATTTATTGTGCCGGTATTGGAAGGCAATACCCCGAACGATCGGAGGTTGATCCATCCTTTATCGTCGTCGTCGCTGCCGGCCACCGGCTTTTCGAGGCCAGAAAGCCGGTGCATCGGATCGGCGACAACAGCAATCGTCACAAATAGAACAATCGCAAGTAAACCAGCTGCTTTCATACGTTGTAACATCGTCTCGTTAATGTCTTACACGTTTACCGTAATTTGTCATTGGGTTTATCCGTCATCTCCAATTCCAGCACCCCTCCAGCCATCAATTGTTCGTGCGTAAAAAACAGCGCTTTCAATTCTTCGCCGTTGAGTGTAGCCCGTTGCACATATACATTTTGTGGCGAGTTAGCTTTCGCCACCACCTTAAATTCCTTCCCATTCGGCAACTGGATGGCCACCTCTTCAAACGAAGGGCTGCCGATTGCATAAGTCGGCACGCCGGGCGTTACCTGCAAAAAACCCATCATTGAAAATACCACCCATGCTGACATCGCCCCGCCGTCTTCATCTCCGGGCATCCCAAACAGGTTATCGGTAAACCAGGTATTGATCAATGTCCGGATCCGTTTCTGGGTTTTCCATGGACTGCCCAAATAATTATAGAGATAAGGAATGTGCAGGCTGGGTTCATTTCCCATCACGAACTGTCCAACCAACCCGGAAGCATCCGGTTGGATAGCCCAAAATTTCCACTTAGGAAGGCCCAAATCACCTCTGAATAATCCATCGAGCTTTGCCTCTGCGGCTGATTTACCGCCCATTAAACCGAACAACCCGTCCAAATCATGCTTGACATGCCAGTTGTAAGTATACGCGTTCACCTCCGTGAAGTACTCCCTACCCGACAGGCTCGGATCATACGGCTCGATCCAGTTACCCGCGGCATTTTTAGGCCACACCATCCCCTTGTCTTCCCGGAAAACATTGCGGTAATATTGCGACCGCTTTACGAATACGTCTTTCTCCTCGCTTCGGCCCGCGGGATCTGCCAGCTGGGCGATACACCAATCGCTGAAGGCATTTTCGAGGGTTACGGAAACTGCCTGCCGCTTTTCCCAATTGGGATCAACGCGATCGACCGTTTCAGGCTCTCCCGGAGCCAATGCCGGCATATAGCCGTGCTCGTTGAAAAAGTCATCTAGTTCGCTGGGAGGGCCATTCCGCCACGGAATCAGGGTAGCCTCCAGCGAGTTCTTGCGTAGGCCCTCATAAGCCGTCTTCACGTCGAAATCACGCAAGCCTTTCGCCCACGCGTCGGCCATCCACGCTGAGGCGTGATTACCCACCATTGCAGGCCAATCACCGAATACAACAGCAAACGAAGGCATCCATCCGGATTGTTTATACATTTCGATATACGATCTGATCATTGCTTGATCCTTTTCAGGATCTAAGATCATGTTCAATGGATGATGAGCGATATAGGAATCCCATACCCAATTATCCATAAAAAATGGCTCGTCGGAAGTATGTACGCGTTGATCAAAACCACTGAAATATTGACCGTGTTCATTGATGTCAACCATGCGCTCATACGTACGGTATAATGCCGTATAAAAAACACGCTTTTGCACGTCGCTGCCCACCACATTGATCTTTGATAGGGCATCACGCCAAACTTCTACGGCTTCTGCCCGGACAGCTTCAAAGTCCTTATCAGCAATTTCCATTTCGAGATTCGCCTTTGCTTTGGCTACACTGATAAAAGAGATGCCATACTGCATTTCCAAAACCCCGTCTGCGGACTCAACGGTTGCCAAAAGATTCTTTCGTTGTTCAGCGCTTTGTTCATCGGTACCCTGGATTTTTCCATTGACCGTCGCATAGAAGAACACTTTCATTCCGTTATAGTCTTCCTCCCCCGAAAACGCGTTATCGCCTTCAACGTTTATGAAGCCTGTGGCATTTATGACCGAAAATCTGAGTCGATGCGTGGTTGACTGGTCCGCATTCGTTATCCGAAACACACCACTTTTCGCGGCCGGGGTCACCGCAACCCGATTGTAGGTCGTGGCGTCAACGGCTTCATAACTGTAAGGATGTGCCTCCTGATCATGTAAAATAAGCGCCGCCTGCCACGGGTCACCTTCGGTAAATACCGGCAAAAACGAGAAGGCTGAACCGATTCGGTGGGAAACCACCGTTAGGGGAAATCCCGCTATCCGGTCGTCCAATTCGTCCTTCTTCAACGGGTGAACCCGCAACATGCTATTGGGTAAGTGCACAAGCGGCCGGGTCGGCTCCAGAATCAATCCAACGCCACCAATTGTCGGATCGACGTAATCCAGCACATCGTTCTTATTGCTTGTTACCGTACTACAGGCAGAAAAAAAAATTCCGGCAACTAACCAAATCGTAGTAATTCGCATACTTGTATTTACAGGCTTAAAAAACTGGTTATCTTTAAATCCAATAGCAAATATACCAATCACACTTGTATATACAAGAAAAAAATAAACAAATATTTGGATTACTCAGACTCAACCGCATTAAAAACCATCATAACTAACTTAAAAATAGAATATTAATAATATTTATTTTAGGAGTTAGTTATATAAAATATTCAATTATTTGTATATACAAGTAATCAAATATACAATTTGAATACAGAGACAAATCGAAAAACCGACCAGAAACAATTACTTGTATACACAACAGTAATAAATTACCTACTTTTGTTGCGCAGATATGAATCGTATGGCAAAAGAACTCAATACTCCGATCTACAAAATCCTAATCGGCGACTTGAAAAAGCAAATCGATGATGGGCATTATAAAAAAGGAGATTTGTTGCCCTCGGAGAATGAGTTATGTAAAAGCTACGGAACCACCCGGCCAACGGTCCGGCAGGCATTGAGTGAACTGATGCGGATGGGGTACATCGTGCGCCATCACGGGAAAGGCAGCATCGTATCCGAACCCAAAAACGGCCTTGGCATCCTTTCCATCAAAGGGTCTACCGCGGGCGTCGGGAAAAAAAACCTGCGCACGCAGATTTTAATTAAAACCCACAAAACGACCTGGCCGGATGATTTCCCTTATGAGTTATCCGCCGCACAGCGGGAGGCGGGTTGTTTATATTTATCACGTCTGCGCTACGTGAATGGACTGCCTACTTTATACGAAGAAACGTATATTACGGATATCGACCTGCCTCGCTTCACCATGCACAACCTTGAAAAAAACTCATTATTTGAAACCTTAAACAAGTATCACAAGGTAGAGATTAAAGAAGGCGAGCAAAAGATATGGGCAGTAGCGGCTGATAAGGCTGTATCGGATCTGCTATCCGTCAAACCGGGCAAACCCGTATTGCACATGAAACGCAGTATGCATACCAATAAACCGAACCTGATCATCTATTCGTTCCTGTACTGCAATACGGAAGAATACTTTATACAGGATTACTTTTAGCTCCGGTTAATGATTTATTAAACCCGTTCAAATTTATACGGATACACGTTACCGGAAGCCCATTGCGCCACGTAAATGTTTTCATCCCGATCCACGCACACGTCATGGGGGTGTACAAATAGAGACGTCTGCTGTGCCATCGGCTGAAGTTTTCCTTCTTTGTATACCGGCTCAGAACCGCCGATATTGGAAATCACCCGATTTTGTTTATCCAAAATCGTGACAAACCCGGATTTCGCATGATTCATATCAGGCGATCGCAACACCGCCGCATATAAGAAATCTCCGTGGATTACCGGACGGCACACGCAAGCCCCGGGCACCTCAATGATTTCCAATAACTCGCCAGCCATCGTAAATCGTTTGAAGCAGCAACGGGTCCGATCGGTTACCAACAGCGTAGCCTCCCCGTCACGTTGGTCAACACAGATACCGTGGGCATTATCAAGGAACTTATCTCCCTCGCCCCGGCCGCCAAACCATCCCTTTAATTTCCCATCGGCACCGTAATGCAGAATGTATTGCTGCCCATACCCATCAGCTACATAAATGTCGCCATTTGGCGCTACGGTCGTTTCTGTAGGTATATAGGCTTCCTTTTTTTCATACAATCCGGTGGCCCCGGGGAAATCCAGGGTCATCACTAACTTGCCATCTAACGTGGTTTTATACACTTCGTGCCTGTCGGTATCGGTAATAAGCAGAAATTCATCCTTGCCTTTTCCCGCGATGGTCAGGCCATGCGCACCGGGGTATTCCTTGCCCCAGCTATTTACCAATTTTCCCCGGGTATTGTATATCAAGACGTTATTTCGGGTTTCGTTGGTGAGCAGAAAAATGCGCCCCTTACTATCTTGTACCATTTCGTGGCAATCCTTGACCGGAAATCGGGAAGCATCCAATTCGCCCCACCCCTTCACCTGGCGATATACCCTCCCGTTATGTCCATATAGGGTCGTTTCCATTCTATCGGAAAATAGGGGGCCTACTGCCACTGCCGAAACACCGATGGCCGTCCGGCCAATAAACGTTCTTCTGTTCATTTGCTATGTACTTACTCATTAGGCTACAATTGCTTTCTATTCGAAAGAACCGCTCACACTGCGCATTGTTAGCGCAAACTTAGATAAACCTACTTGAATATACAAGTTTTGGCGGCAAATACCTGCATTGGCGCTTCGCTGGTCAGCCCGTCAATAAACGGTCCATGATCTCAGGGCTGCGGCAACTCCCTCAATACGGCGGCAGCTGTTTGAATGGCCTTATCGACATCTTTTTCCGTATGTGCCGCACTGATATACCACAATCCCCTGCCGATTACCCGGACACCCCGGTCGTGTAATCCAGCGATAAATTGCGAGAGTTTAGCCTTATCATTCCCCAGGGTATCCCGATAATCATTACACTGCCTTTTTTTGCCGAAATAGGTCACGAACATTGGCCCCAATCCCTGTATGACTAGATCTTGTTTTGTATCGATTGCCGCTTCCCGTAATCCGTCCATCAATTTTCTGCCTAAGCGGTACATGCGTTCATAGGGATTTTCCTGCTCCAAGACCTCTATAGTCGCCAGCGCTGCGGCTACCGTCGGATTACCCGAATTCATTGTTCCGGCATGGATGACCTTGCCTTCGGCGATCAGCTCCATCCATTCCCGTTTGCCCACAATGGCGCTGATGGGATAGCCGCTGCCCATTGCCTTGGCAAAAATGGATAGATCCGGTGTCACGCCAAAGTACTGTTGCGCACCCCCTAAACCCACTCGGAATCCTGTGATTACTTCGTCTAAGATCAACGCGATTCCAAACCGGTCGCAAAGTGTCCGTAATCCCTCCAAAAACCCTTCCTTCGGCAGAATGCATCCGTTGTTACACATGATGGGCTCGGTGATGATCGCGGCGATTTCTTCGTGATAGCGCTCAACCGTCCGTTCTACCAAGGCTAAGTCGTTCCAGGGGAGGATGATAAAATCTTCCCGGGAAGACACGGGTAAACCCGCCGTCCACGGAAACACATTCGGTTGCTCCCTGCTCCCTAATGCTTCCATTCCCGGTGTCGAGATCCCGTAGGCCACATTATCCAACCAACCGTGGTAATGCCCTTCGAAACGCAAAAATTTCTGCCTGCCCGTCTTTGCCCGGGCTACCCGAAAGGCCGTCTGCACTGCCTCGGAGCCATCCAGGCAGAAACGCATTAATTCGGCCGAGGGAATCAGTTTGTTCAGTTTCTCGGCCAACTCGATTTCCCGGATGTGCTGCCCGGCATAGAGCTGCCCTTCCCGTGAATATTCCTCCACCTTACGCAGGACCTCCGGATGCGAATGCCCCAGTATCAAGGGACCTTGGCTGAGCGTAAAATCCAGGTATTCGTTACCATCTACATCGTAGATACGGCTTCCGCTCCCGTGGGTATAGAACAATGCGTGCGGATGATTGTATTTCCTGAATTCGGAAGATACACCCGACGCCAAAACTTTTTCTGCCCGGTTGAGCAGCTCCTTCGATTTCTCGTACATCATTGGAAAATATTAGTTAAATCACAACCTACTGTTCAATCAGCTCTTTTTTAGGACGGATTAGGAAAAGGGAAATCGCCGCCAAAACGATAAACAATGCGGCAAATTGATAGATCGTACTCAATCCGATGTGCGTATCCCGCAAAAATCCGCCGTAATAAAGTGCAACACCACCTACCAACGTACCGCAGCAATTAAGAATACCGTAGCCGGTAGCCCGGTACCGACGATCGATAATCATGCTGAGTATCGGCATCGTATTCGCGTCGCTGAACGATTTGGTCACGGTATAGGTTATGAAGCAGAAAACGGCTATCGGTAACATCGTTGTATAGCTTGCCAAAAAAATAGCAGGCGCTGCAATGCAAAGCCCGATTGCGGGCACCCATATCCGGCCTCTTGGATCACGCCGTCCCCATCGATCGGCCAAGAAGCCGCCCAGCAACACACCGGCAATGGCAGACGTAAAGACGTAAGCCGTTGAATACACGCCCGCCATGGTCTGCGAAAGCCCGAACTGCTCTTTGAAATAGGTCGGCAACCACCCCACGACCAACCAGGTCAGAATACTGACCAATGCAAAAAACACAACCAAAAGAATAAACGATCGTTGTCTGAACAGGTACACCAACCCCTTTCCAAATCCAATCTTATTCCCTTCATTGGTATCAGGGGCTTTTTCCCGGGGAGCTTCTTTTAATAAAAAGATAAGCAAAAGGGAATAGACAACACCGAAAATACCAAACAGCAGAAACGCCGTATTCCATGTATGCTTTTCAGCGATCCAACCGCCCAGAAACCCTAAGCTTTGCCCCGACATAATACCGGCCATGTGGATTCCGGTGGCGAGCGACCGCGTAGGCCCCCGATGGTAATCCATGATCAACGCCAACGCAGCCGGTATGTAACAGGCCTCACTGATCCCCATCAGTGCCCGCGTCAGCAGTAGCTGCTCGAACGTCGTGGCATAGGCCGTGAGCCAGGTCACTGCCGACCAGACGAATAGGCTACCCAGCACCACCCGGCTCTTTCCCAATCGGTCAGCCATGAAGCCGGCCAGCGGACTCAGGAAACCGTATATCCACAGGAAAACCGCCGTTAGCAATCCAAATTGCGCATCCGTCATGGGTATCGCGTCGACGATTGATCCCCGCATGGTCGTAATCATCGTCCGGTCGATGTAGTTCAATAACGCAATGACAAACAGCAATCCAACGGTCAGCCACGCCTTCGGTGCCGGCTTATCGGTATGGTATCTCTTCTGCATGATCTAATTTTTAAACGCTTACCAACTTGTCCATCCTCCATCCACCAGCAAATTATGTCCGGTTACGTAAGCGGAGGCATCCGATGCAAGAAAAACGATCGGCCCCTTAATGTCGTCCTCGTTCGCGAACCTTCCCAGCGGTGTCAGACGCTTGTAGTTGGCCACAAATTCGTTGTCTCCGTATTGTTCTTCCACGCCCGGCCCGTATCCACCGGGACTTATGCAATTGGCACGGATCCCATACCGCCCGTAATAATTGGCGAGCCATTTGGTAAAGCCAACCATCGCCGATTTATCGTACGTATAGTTTACCGGGCTGGTCATGCCCGTATCGCCGTAGACCGGAAAATTAGGTCCGACCACGCCTTGTATGGATCCGATATTGATGATTACCCCCATTCGGTTGGCAACCATGTGCTGCACGGCATATTTCGTAATCAACATCAACCCGGTTGAGTTGATCCGTTGCGAGGCCTCCCATTCCGACTTCTCCATTTGGTCGAGCGTTTTGAACCCCTCGCGGGAGACCGCATTGTTCACCAGCACGTCCAGTCGGCCGAACCGTTCGATTACCTCCTTTATAAACCGCGCAATAGACGTTTCTTCTCCCAGATCCAGTTGCATGCCTACCGCCCGGTATCCTTTGGCAACCAGTTCCGTTGCAGCCGCCTGGCATTGCTCCGCATTGCGCGAAGCGATTACCACGCATGCCCCCGTCTCGGCCAGCGCCAATGCGATGGGTTTACCGTATAATCCCGCGCCGCCGGTTACCACGCATACGCGGTCCGTTAATTCAAAACTGTTTCGAACATTCATCATCAAACGAGTTAAAATTTACCACATCCCAGGGGTAATCACCTTCAGGGGAAGTTGTTGAAATGCATCTGCAATCTCTTCACGTATGTCCAACGGGAGCGCGGGAGCCAGTTGCAATGCCGCATTTTGTTTCACCTGATCCGGATTTTCCGCGCCGAACACCACGCTGGTTACACCTGTCAAATCCCTTACATACGAAAACGCCAGCTGCGCAACATCCATCTGTGCTTTTTGAGCGAGCCGCCGCAACCGCTGTAAAAAGGGTAGGGCATCCCGGAGGTGCGACGGAATTTTACCCTCGTTTAAAAAGAACAGTCCCTGCAAAAAGACACTGCGGGCAAACACCAAACTTCCCCGCTCCCTCATCCGTGCCAATCCGCCATTGCGGACCACCCGCTGGTCAAAAATATTGATCGGCACCTGCACCGCCTGCAACAAACGTTCCTCCACGACGGCCATTGCCTCGTCCGGATAATACAGCGATATCCCGCCTTTGCGGATCAACCCCTCTTCCTGCAGCTCGTTTACAACCATCGGCAGAAACCGCAGCAGCTGATCAATAGGCTCATCCTTACCCTTGTGGTAAAGCAAGATAGGCAGCACCGGGATGCCCAATGCTTTCAGACTCTGCCGTACGCTATCCTTCGCCTCCTGCCGGGCTTTCTGCAAATCGGTCATCGCCTCAGCGCTCCATTTAAATTTACTGACGACCAGCAAATCTGCCGCCTCCCGGCTATTGGCGGCCAGGAAGCCCCCGATCACCTCTTCCGAATTGCCATAGTACCGGGAAGTATCCCAGGTCGTGATTCCCGATTGCAACGCCTCTTTCAGTATCGCCTCGCCCACCGCCTGATCCGGTTTGCCACCGTCATTGGCAATACCGTAGTTTAACCCTAACTGAACCGTTCCCAGTGTAAGTGGTGATACTTTCATGGCTTTCGTTGTCCTTTCTCCGCTGTCACGCCCGTTATCCGGTTCGTGCGGATACCCGGTTTAATTTCACCGCTGATGTAATAGGTCCGGCCGTTCCAGTCGACCGTCGGAAGCGTCACCCTGCCGGGCTCCCGCTCCGCCCCTTCCTCGTACCCCCAACGATCCGTTGCCGGATCATACCAGAGCAATTCCCCGCCTATACCTGGATGTGTCTGCGGAAGGGCATGCAGGGCCGTCAGCCGGTCCACCCCTCCCCAGAAAAGAAATGCCCGTCCGGCCACCAGTGGCGCCGGGTTTGCGCCCGCCGACATGCCCACCGGCAGATCACTCAGCCGATGCCACTCGCCGCTCCAGCGGTTACCGGTCTTTGCAGGCGCAAAGCAAAATGCATCCTGGAAAATATGCCGTTGATCCAGTCCCGCGGCATTCCGTTTCTTGTTCTCGCCGCTAAAGAGGTAAAATTTACCCCCGAAGCTTCCCGTAACCGGAAAAATCCGTCCTTCGCCCGGCCATTCCGGCAACGCAAACCAGCCGTTATCCAGCGCCTCCAGATCCAGACCATAACAACAAAGGAGCGGCACCCCATCCGGCTTTTCCATTCCGCCCACGACAATCAGCAGCGACCCCACCCGTGTTCCAGCCATATTCGCCAGTGGATGGGGAAGCCGCGGTCCTGCTTCCATTTTCAGCGCCCCATTTTCCCAGCGAAATAGCCACGTTCCGTCACGATGCTCGGTAGCGGTGCTTCCACCCACCAGCACCATACAATCTCGGTACGATGCCGACACGCCATAGGCTAGCCCGCCGGGCAATACGTTATCTAACTGCCGCCATTGGTTGGCCCCGGCTTCCAGCATGAAGATATCGTTGTGCCACTTCTTCCGCCCCCCTTCCCAGGGGTACCCATCCGGAAAATTGGCCCCTCCCATGCAGAAGAGACGCCCGTGGCTTACCCCGGCAAACATGCCCGCACGTCCTGCTGTATCGGGCAACGGTGGCAATTCTGACCACACAATGGATTCCTGGGCCTTTGTCTCATACGTTACCATCGTCGTTACGATCAATCCGATCATCGATATCAATTTATTCGTCGTTTTCATTTGTTGTCAGCGTTAATTTCACAACCCTTCCCGGACCCGGTTCAGCATCACCACCGGTAACGATGAGGCTGTCCGGCTCCAGTAAGCAAACGTTGCTGGTCAACGGAATCCCTGTTGGAATGGATGCAAGTAACCTCCCTTGCTTGTCCACCACCTGAAGGGCACCCATCCCGTAGTGAGCTACCCAAACGTTGCCCGCGCTGTCAATGGCCAAGCCATCCGGCAGATTTGCCTGCGGATGTCCGGAAGCATGGTATGGTAATTCACAGAACACGTCCCACTCTGCCGCACCACCCGGCCCGTCCAACCGGATCCGGACCAACCGGTTGGCATAACTCTCTGCCACGAAAAGATGCCGTTCATCGGCAGAAAGTACAAGGCCATTCGGATAGTCCAATCCTTCTGCTACGACACGTTCCTCACCCGTGTTCGACTGGTAAAACACATAGCCCCGATGGCGCACCGAATCCGTAAAATAAAAACCGCCCCCGCTGTCCGTAATGACGTCGTTCGGTGTGGTCACCCGTTTGCCGGCGCAATGCCCGTCGACTACATTCCCCGTAAAATTCCCCTTGGCATCGTAGCGCCTCAATTGCCGGGTTTTGCTGTCGCATACCAGCCAGTTGCCCATGGAGTCCCGTGCTTGCCCGTTGGGCCATCCCCCTTCCACACAGCGCGATGCGCCCCTTCCCCGATGCCAATACCAAATGCCCCCACCCGTCAGGTCCGTAAAATAAATGCCGCCCTGGTCGTCACAGACCGGTCCTTCGGTGTAAAATGCACCTTCAAACAGGACCTCCCGGCGAACGGTTATCTGCTGCGTAAAATCGATTGCCATGCTAGATCGGTTCAAAGGGGAAAAGCGGTTTCCGCCTGAATTGATAAGTCAGTTTGCTCATGTCCGCCCGGCTTGGACCGGGCGTATCCACTTGCAGGACGGTCTGGCAAACCGGCCCGTACGCCGCAAGTGGCGCGTTGACCCCTTTGGCCACCAACACGTCGAACGCTTTCGGATCGATGCCGAAAGCCGTCAGCTGCCGGAGGCTGAAGGGCGGTATGCGCAGCGTACTCACCATGAGGGTACCTCCGCCCCTCGTATTTACGATCAAGGTCTCGCCCATGTCAAACCGGACCTGTCCGCCATGCCTCGGGGTCGGTTCCGTAAACTTTCCCGCCACCCGGTTTTTCAGCACCACTCGCTGCTTCCATGACCCCTGCCCTTCTTCGTCAAAGCCAGAAAGGCAAAGATCGAAAGCAGCTCCAACCGGCACGCCAGCTGCCTGCCGTACCGCCTCAGCATCGGGTTGATAGCTAAAATACCGAAGTCCACGCGTTTCCAATGCCTTCACGAGGGCCAGTCCATTACCCGGCGTACCGCCACCAATGTTGTCGCCCATATCCAGTAATAAAACCGGTTTCTGCAAGTCGGGCAATTTGGCCATCGTTTCGACGACACCGATCTTATCGCCCACAAAATCAGCCCTTCTTTCGAGGATATACGCTTCCATCTGTTGCGCAATACGGTCCGCCAGCGCGGCATCGCCCTCGGTTATCACGATGATTGAACTGCCCATCTCCGGCACATCGGCATAGGGAAATCCCAGCGCCACGCTTACGGAGCACATTCCGTCCTCCTTCTCGAGCTGCCGGGCATACTCGTATATCCCTTTGCACGGCTGCACATCCGTGCCTTGCTGTTCGATACTGATCGCCAGCGGCAGTTGCACCAGTTTCTGACAAAGCCTCGTTTTATCCCGCAGGCAACGGATCATCAGTTCCCCTGCCTCTTTCCCCCGTTCGCGCTGGTCGAGATGCGGGTTCCTTTTATAAATAACCAGTCCATCGGTCGCGTTGACCATCCGCTCGCTCACATTGGCGTGAAGGTCCAACGTGCCTACCACCGGCACCCCGGGTCCGACGATCCTCCGCACCGCTTCCAGCCAATGCCCATCCATGTCGCGTTCCGGTTCGCTAACCCCCGCTCCATGCGGTACCACCAAGCAACCGTCTATCGGCATCGCACGTTGCAACCCTTCCTGTATTCCATCCAGTAGTACCCGATACGTCTCCCCGCGTACCACACCCCCCGGCGTTGCCTCGGCAAATACAACGGGAATCACCTCGATCCCTTCCCGATCCATGACCTCCAGCATCCCCCCGATTTCATGATGGGCATGCTGGTATTCCTTCCGGATGTCGGCTCCCCACAGCCAATGGCTATTGCGGAAATCAGCCGCATCGGTCAGGTCGCCGATAAACGTATTCGACTCGTGATAAATCCCCACTAAGGCTACCCGGAACCCCATACCTACCGTTTTACCATCGCCACGGCATCCACCTCAAATTTCAGCAAGTCGCCCAAGCACCCGATTAACGTGGTCCGGGCGGGAAACGGAGCGGTGAAATATTCCTTGTAAATCTGGTTGAAAGCGGCCAGGTCTTCCTGGCTACCCACGTAGTTCCGCACCTGCACCACATTTTCAAAACTGAGTCCAGCCGCTTTCAGTATCTTCCCCAAATTATCAAAAGACCGCCTGCATTCCTCTTCAAACGTGCCCTTTACGATGGTACCGCTGTCGTCTACGGATGCCTGTCCCGAAATGAATACGTATTGCCCTGCCTGAACAGCCGGGGAGAAAGGCAAAAAGCTTTGCGGTACCCCGTCGCCGGTGATGTATGTTACATTTTCCATCCTATCTTCTCTTTTTATTACGTTCTTTTTATTACGCCACAAAGGTTTCCATCCGGTCCAATATCGATCGTACCTCCGCATCTTCCCATTCCTGCTGCATAGTCCCGAGGGGAGCCTTTGTCCGGCCGATATCGATGCCATATTTTAGCTGCATTGCCTTCCGCAGGAACGTCCAGATATTGGGCAATACAAACAAGATGATCCGCTGGAATTCCAGCATAAACTCCTTCGCCTGTTGATAATCCCCCTGCTGAAATGCCTCCAATACCCGCTTGCACGCTTCACCCCAAAGGTTGTAAAAGGAACCGATTGCGCCAACCGTGCCACAAAGCGATGCTTGGCAAAACAATTCGTCTGCACCGCTGAACAGCCGAAGGCGTTCCCCCGCATGGAGATGAATGGTGCTGATTTCCATCAATTGCCCGGTCGTCAGCTTCATTCCCGCCACGTTGGGAATGTCCAGCAACCGGGTGACGAAGTTTCCGATATCGCCCATGGTATTGCTACCCAATTGATACGGAAAAAAGGGAAGATCGGTTGCCGTAGCGATCTGCCGGTAATGAGCCAAGGCCGCCGCGGTGTTGCCTGTGAAATAAATAGGCCCTACGGAGGAAACCGCATCCGCACCCGTCGCCGCCGCATGCTTTGCCAGCCGCACCGATTCGTCGGTCGTCATCGAGCCGACCTGCACCATGACGGGTACCCGTCCGGCCGTTACCTGCATAACCTGTTCCGTCACCAATTTCCGCTGCGCCTCGGTAAACAGGACACCCTGTCCCGTTGAGCCCAGTATATACAAGCCGTCGAGTCCCTGTCCGATTAATAATTCCACCAACTTTGCCAGCTCATTCAACGCTGGATTTCCTTCGTCATCGACGGGGGTGAACATGGCAGGCCACAACCCACTAAATTTATCGCTCATTCTATTTATTGATTAATTGTATGATGTAATTCTTAAGTTCCTCGTCACCGGCCAAATAGGCATTTTCGCTGGTTGACGCCATGACTGACGCGCGTTGCACATCCTTAAAGCCGTGTCCCGTCACCAGACAAACGATGGGCCGGTCGGGATCTAACGCTCCCGCAGCCAACGCCCGGCGTACGCCCGCCAACGCCACGGCACCAGCGAGTTCACAGAAGATCCCCTCTTTTTTCGCCAGCCAATCCTGGCATTCCCACACCTGTTCGTCCTGCACGTCGAATCCCGTTCCTCCGCTTCTCCGACATGCGGCGATCACTTCAAAGCCATCCAACACATTCGGTACCTGCAAACCACTGATCGCTGTCGTACTCTGTGGCACAGCCGTCGGATGCGTCTCTCCGCCGGCCAACGCCGACACGATCGTGTCATTACCCACGGGCTGCACACAATGCACCACATGATGGCCAGCCGAACCGTACCGTTGCTGCCAGCGCTCAAAGCCCCGTGCGACCGCCAAGGTAAGCCCGCCCCCGCCGGCCGGCACAAATACCTGTGTTCCTCCGTCAAACGCAGCCGCGATCTCATAGGCAATGGTCTGCACACCTTCCATCGCCTCCGGGCAAAAGCTGTACGCACTGATCTGCACGGCGGTCTGCTGTTCTTCGGCCAAACGCCCAAGCATCGTCATCACCTGTCCGGTCACTTCCGGGCGCTTACCAAAATCCTTCACCATCAGCGTTGCAGCCCCGTACAGCCGCATTTGCTGAAGTTTACCTTCGGGGGCGCCATCCACGATGGCCATGATGCAGGGCAGTTGCGCCGCGGCACAGTATGCTGCGAGTGCGGCACCTGTATTTCCGCTGGATGTCGCCAAACACACCTTTATCCCCTGCTGCACGAAGCGTGATAAGGCCATGGCCGCGAATCGGTCTTTGTATGATCCCGTCGGGTTCAGGTTTTCCAACTTGAAGTAGAGGTTATCCAACCCGAGCGACGGACCGATAAACCGGGATTTTACCAAAGGCGTATGTCCTTCTCCGAGCGACATCCGCGCACGGTTCTCCACCTCAGGGAGCAACTCGTGATATGTCCAGATTCCTTTCAAAATACCAGCTTATTCTCTTTTCCCCAGATAACCCGAGCGTTCCATAAGGTACCGTTGGCACCTCTTGGATGGGGTTCGTTACCAATCATGAATTCGGCATCGGTAACCCACGATTCATCCTTTGTAATCGAAGCGGCCCCAAAATTTCCCAGCATGACCCCGCGCTCCGGCATCAGTACCTGTTCGGTTTCCCGGATGACGTACAGTTCTTCCGGGTGTACCTGCGCCAAAAATAAGGGCGCCCGGTTGCGCGCGATGTGATCGTTATTTGCTCCCTTTCTCGTATAAGACAAGAACAATCCGTCGCTGTGAACCAACCAATGTGCTTGCGTATTATAGCTACCCAGCGCGGTCCCGTCATCAAATTTCCACGGCCTTATCTCCTCCCAGTTTAGCCCATCCGGGCTTCTCGAGACATATGCGGCGTTATCGTTTCTCAAGGTCAGGTAATAGGTATCCTTGTAAAAAGCAAGCGACGGTTCGACGAGACCCCGCCCTCCTTCCACGGTCATTTCCGTACCGTGTTTCAGATAGGATAACCGCACACCGTCAAACGAACACTCCAACACCGTAACGGAGTAGTCCCCTCCGCCCGGCCCCTGGAAGTAGATGGGCAACAGAATATTTCCGTTCGGTTTAACCAGCCATTGCGTACAACCGGGGTTAACCGAAAAGAATTTCCCATTTTCCTCGGGGATACCCGCTATCGCCTGCCAAGGGGTCCACGTATTTTTCGCCGGATCAAATAAGGTATAATTGGCATCACGTGCACGTGGCTTCTCCGTCAGTTGCTTCCCTTTTCGATCATATCTTACTTTGATCCCAATGCCGAGAAGCTTCCCTGTCTTTTCATGCCAACCAGGTGTCACATCTGCAACACTGACGGTCGTACCATCCGGTTCATAGGTCCACGCTAGTTCGGGCACCTCTATAGGATCCGTCCAGGTTTTGCCAAGATCGTCGGTTCTCATATAGTATAGTCCGGAATAAAAATCACTGACTTTCAGGTGTTTTTGCAGCGTCATAATCACTGCGGGTTTTCCATTTTTACCATGCCCCGGAATGGCAGCTGCGCGGGGATGAAACCACGCGAATGTCGGATTCAACGCTTGGTGGGCGACTTCGGTTTGCACGTGGAAGGGCAGGCGTTCGATCCTTTCCCCGAGCGAGAAATTTAAAAACAAGACGAGTGCAAGAATCGGTAGGGGGCTCCAAATGCGACGGCGATTTATCATTTTCTTCATCTCAAAACGCTTGGGGAAATTGGAGTTTCTTACTGGCATAACTGTTGAAATTGTGGCTGAACCCGCCGTCGGCAAGGATCGTTGTTCCCGTAATGAAAGACGCCTGATCGGACGCCAGCCAAGCGACGAGGTCGGCGATCTCACGGGGTGAGGCGGCTCTTCCCAAGGGCGTCATCTCATTCATTTCTGCCTCCAGCTGCTTGGAAATGTTATTTCCTTTCACGTCCTGATAGTCCCCGCTCATGGCGGTTTGTACATTCCCCGGACTTACCCCTACCACGCGAATGCCGTCCCTCCCGTAACACGTGGCCAGTTCGTAGGTCAAGCTTTCCATGCCGCCCTTGCAGGCTATGTAAGCCGGACTATACCCGCCCGCCCGTTGCGACATCACACTGGAGATATTGATGATCACGCCCGTGTCTTGCTGTCTTTCCATTACTGCCGCCGCGTATTTAGCCAGGAAAGCCGGGGCGGTCAGGCATATCCGCACGGTTCGTTCCCAATCGTCCAGCGGCATGGTCTTCAGGGTATCGATGGTCCGCCACGCCGCATTGTTCACTAGCACATCGACACGCCCCCAGCGGGCAACCGTTGTTTCCACAGCCGTTTTCCAATAGGCCGAATCTGCCAAATCGCCCGCTACGATAAGCACCTCAACACCCCATTTACTTTCCGCAACATCTCGTAATTTCGCCAGCTCATGTTCATCCCTTGCCATCACCGCAATCCGGTAACCCTGCTCCGCAAATTTCAAGGCTGTTTCGTATCCGATACCCCGCGATGCACCGCTAATTAATGCTACCTTCTCCATCGTTTATTATCAGTTTTTCATTTCGTTTTATCGGCATAATTCCACCCAACGCATCGCCCTTTACCACCTGTACGGAGCATCGCAGCAGAAATACCAATCCGGTTTCTTCCGCGAGTACGGTCGTCGATTGTCCGCTGGCGGGATCCACGATGCGACCGAAGTGTTGGCCGGCGGTAACCCAATCGCCAATCGATACTGCTGAAATGAATACCCCCGATCCCGGAGCCGGCATTTTTACCTGCAGGTACCCGCTATCGCGGCGGTGGTCTTCCAGCCAATATTGCCAGTCCGGCGCGGCGACTTCGCCTGATTCCAGCATACCCAACTCCATCAGTATCCGCCTAACGGCATCTTTATAGCGATCGGCCACCTGTTCACGGAAGCCGCTTCCACCCCCGTATTCCAGGTAAATTGCCGGCACACCGGCGTCTCGGGCAACGGAAAGTGTCCGTCCGTCGGGGCGGTGATCCGTACCCCATATCAACGGCATTCCCGTGGCGACGGCCAACTGCTGCTGCTGCGCCAGCACCTGGCGATCCGGATGCAGCATATAGCCCACAAGCGGATAGATCTCCAACGCCAAGCCACCGGTATGCAGGTCGATCACCGCATCGGCTTGACGGATACGCTGGCTCACGGCATGCGCCGCCCGTTCGGACGACGATCCGGTCTCCGATCCCGGACACACCCGCGCCAAATCCAATCCATCATCGCCCAATCTACTGCGCTTCGCGTAAGCCCCCGCATTGACCAATGGGTCGATGGTGACGCGGCCCCGACGGATGGTCCGAGCCAGCTCGTCAGCCAGTTCGACCAACGCAATCATCGGTTCATATTCATCGCCATGCACCCCCGCCAGCAAGAGCACATGCGGGCCGGTTTCATCGCCGTTGATCTGCCAGGTTTGTTTCATATCAATGCTCGCCTTCGTAATAGGGTGCGCCGCATGTAGCCGCACTCTCGTCAAAAATTTGCAACCGTTTGAAAAGCAACCGTGCCATTTCCAAATGCCCCATCCCATTGGGATGCAATGGGTCATTCAGCCATTCAGCAAACACCTGTGAATCGCCTTTTTGCCGGATCGCATCCTGCCAATACGCCCAATGGTCTACGCCGATCACCCCATTGCGTTCAGCCACCTGGGCCACGGTCTGCGCATAGGCAGGGAGGTTGCTTCTTTCTGTCGCTTTTGCCGCGATAATGGGCGTAGGCACATGGAGCACCGGAATCGCACCCATGTCGCGCACCCGATTGACGATTGCCGATAGATTTCGTTCGAAATCGGCACGGTTTACCTTCTTGGATGTCGCGCAGTCGTTGGTTCCCATCATCACAGATACGATCTGCGGCTTGAAATGATCCACCCGCCATTTCCAATCCGCCAACAAATCGGCCGTGGTGTTCCCGCTCACGGCGGTGTTAATGACCACATCCCGTACGCGACCCAGTTCCCACCGGACCCGCTCGGCAAATACCTCCGGATAGGATCGCCATCCGTGTGTATGCTTTGCCCCTTGGGTGATGCTGTCGCCCGTAAATAGCCAGACCGAGGGGTCTCCGCCTTCCAAACGCGACTTTACGGCACGGAGGTCGTCGTCGATGCCCTGTTTATCGTCCCGGAATCGCTGATCGCCGGCAAGGGCCTGGTACGCAGCCGCCGACGGAATCGCTCCCGCGATCAGCAATCCAGCCTTCAAAAAGTTTCTACGCGAGTGCATACTCTTTTCTATATTATAGCGCCTTAAATTCAATGGCGGTGACCAAAAACTTGCCGTTGACGGGCAAGGGTCCTAACCGGAAATAATTCAACCCATTTATTGGAGATCTGCTGAACCGTTTGGTCATCTTATACGCTCCATTGACACGAATGACCACTTCTTCAGTTGCGTTATCCCAGGTCATTTCCACAACCTGTTCCCCTCCCGTTTTCACTATTTCCAGCTCCTGCGAACCGATGCCGACTACCGCATTTGCCATCGCCATGGTATCCTGAGAAATGCTGAAATGGTCCGTAAGCCCTAACTCCAGTCCGACGACCGGAGCGGAACCGCGAATGTGAACACGAATTTTTCCTTTTTCCGCTGCCGGAAAGTTCCAAACTGCCTCACCGGTGGATCGGTCAAAATCGTTCCCTGCGCCGAAGCACGTCCATTGCTCCAAGCCGTCCGATAAATCATCGCTTGCTCTTTTCTCTTCGAGCCAGTTGGGATCAAATAGGGCAATTGCCCGTGCTTCCGCTTGCCCCGACACAAACACCACTTTGCCATCGCTGTTCTCCACAGCGGAAGGATATGCCGCCCCCCGGTCGCCCTTTTGCCCGGATTCTGGTAAACTTATCAATATTTCCCGGTATCCGTGCCACGTCCTGCCCTCATCGCTTGAGATGGCTGCATGCAATACCTCTCGCCCGCCATTGGCGTAACTGCGCGGATTATCGTGCCGTTGGTTGCCGCACCACATTACGATGAGCCGGTTGTCACGCAACCTCGTCAACGTAGCCGGCGAATCCGATGAGATCCAATTGGTTGGCTGCGGTTGCGACCACGTGGTTCCCCGGTCTTTTGAAAAGGATTCGTATAGACGCCCCGTATTGGTCCGTATCAGCATCCATACATCGCCATTTTTTTGTTCGATAAGGGTTGGCTCAATCGCACCGTACCGTGTCACGTTGTGAGGGTCTACCTCAATCGTTAACAGATCATCAGCCATTACCCAATTTTCCCCGCTGTCATCCGAGTACAACGTTGCAATCTCATTCCAACCGTAATCAACTTCACCGGATGCAGGCTTTTGTTCCCGGGAGGGCACCGCACGGGCGAACGGCAAAAGCAAACGGCCATTCGTCAACTGAATGAAACCCCGCATCGAGCCTACATAGCCTGTGTAGATTTTTTTGGGCTTTTCCCAAGCCTCACCGGCCCGCTTCCGCGTATACCATAAGTTTAGGTGCCTTCCTCTGTATCCATTACCGCCCGCCGAAAACACGTGGAAAACAGCATGTAACACGCCCTCACGGTCTTCCAACACCTGATTTGCATAATACGCCTGCCCCGGAAGGTCAAACGCCTTAATGGGTTCACTCCATGAAATCCCGCCATCGACCGACCGGATGAACATCAGTTGATTCGCATCGCCCGGCCGGTTGATGAAAAACACACAAAGCTCACCAGACATGCGTTTAACAAGGGTAGCTTCATTGCTGGGTGCCGAAGCAGCCACCACCGGCTCATAAACCAGGCGGGTAGCTGACGGAGCCGGTCGCAACCGCATGCCGAATTCAACGGGCGGTTTCAGCGAATCGACGGGAACGGCCGATGCCGGTAGCAACCCGCAGCACGCGAGGAACACACAGAACAGCCGGGTCAATTCGTTTTTCATCTATCGCACGAAATCAGCTTCCTTCAATTTCAATCGCAAGCCTCCGCGCCAAGTCGTAATCCACAATTCTCCCGGTTTTGCCTCCAATGCGTAAGGATACGACAAGTCTTTGGCGCCACCGGGCAAGTTCATGTATTTCATCTTTGGGGTGCACTTGGCAATGACAACCGGCTTGCTCCAGTTCTTTCCGTCGTCTTCGGAAAAAGCGATTGACAACTCTTCACGATGTACACTCGCGGGTGTCTCCGACCATTGGAGATCTCCCCCCACTAAGGGATAGGAATGCTGCCCTTCGGGATTTCTTCGGTTCCATATCAGTACAAGCCTACCGCTGGCCAACCGCTTGAGAAGTCCCGGCGAAGCACTGGCATCGATGGTCGTTGTCTTCACATCGTCCCATTTCAGTCCGTCGTCATTCGAATAAACTTCCCAGAACGTACCCCAATTTGTCCGCATTAACATCCACAGCCGGCCGTCCTTTAATTGGACAAGCGTCGACTCCGTTACACCGCTGTGATGGCCTACCCCTCCGAGGTCGATCACGTTGCTACGTAGCCAACTTTTTCCCTGATCTTTACTGGTATACGTCAGCACCGTATGGTGACCGGGGTTGTGGCGCATCATCATCGTGGTAAACACGATGTTTCCGTCGGTGGTTTCGATGATGTCGCGGATGGCACCCGTCCACTCGTCGTGTAACTTTTGAGGTTCTTCCCACGTTTTTCCGCCATCCAGGCTACGCACGGTGTAGGTAGGCAAAATAGCTCCCGGCGAATCCGAAATCTCGGGGTTCCAATTCCAGTTTGCACGCTCTTTATCGTTGGCAAACGCCAGGATAATCACCCCGCTTGACGTGCGTATTAACGCCCGTTCGGGCCGGATGTCGTATTTCATGCTGTCGGCAAAAATCGGATACGCCTGCCAGTGGAGCCCCTCATCACTGCTGATGAAGCATTGGTACCCGTCGATGGTTAGTATCCCCCCGTTGGGAAGATTGACGAACGGCCCCATTTTCAACCCATCCATTGCCTCGGCGCCTTGCGGTATCCAGGCCCCGTTTTCCGTAAAGCTTCCCGGTCCTACGCCGGCATCGCTCCCATTTTTGTTCTGCGCAGATACGGCACTGCACAAGCAAAGCAATCCCAGCAGTGTCGTTAAACTATTGTTTACACGGTTTCTTTTCATGGTTGGTCAATTGGTTTCTATTACGTCCAGTAAAACCTTCGCAATCAGTTCATGCGCCCGGTCGTTCGGATGCATTCCGTCCAGCAAGAGGTCATCGATTTTCAAATTATTTTCATGGGCATAGTCGGTACACAGCTGCCACACATCAACCAATTTCACATCGTTGGCCGCTGCCACCCGTATCGTCGCATTGCGGTATCGGGCCAATCGTTTGGAACGCCAGGCTTCATACCGGGATCCCAACGGATTCGGCGTCATTAAGATTACCTTGCCTCCCTGTTTCCGGATCTCGTCAATGAAGTAATTCAGGTTCCGTTTGTAAACTTCCAACGGGATACGGGATTGCCGCTGTTTTTCATCGTCTACCCAAGCGTCGTTTATTCCAAACCAGATCACCACCCAATCCGCCTGCTGGGCCAACACCTCTCCGAACCGCTCCCTGCCATGCCTGACTTTGTGAAAATCGTTGTCAGCAAGGGAACCGGTATGGCTGCCTCCCGTACCTGCATTGAACACGGCACTTCGCACCCCTGCTTTTTCCAACAAATGTTGCAGCCGCTCGGGATAAACCTGCCTGACCTCCGGTCGCGTTGCCGTAGTGGAGTTGCCAAAAGCCACAATCCGCAGTGTATCGGTTTGCATAGCCCATGCGTGACCACAACCACCGGAGAACAATACCAGCAGGACCAAGGCGAAATACGTAGCGATGTGGGTTCGTCCGCTCATGTTCAGGCATTGGCTTGTTTATAGAACGGAGCGGAGACATTGGGATTGGTAATGATCCCCTCGCGGAACAATCGGCTTTTGATGCGAAAAACCCAATCCCTCCCCGCGTGGTTACCCAACAAGGCCGTAAGTTCCTCCGTCAATTTACGTTGCCATTTCATGGCTGCCTCCGGCTGGTTGGAGAATGCTGCTTGCAACAATTGCAGCAGCAGGTGGATAAATACCACACCTCCGCCGGATACGACACCGTCTGCTCCGAGTAATAAGCTGACATCAAAGACTGCTTCATCGCCCTGCATGATGGCACCCGGTCTGTTATTTTTGGGATACCTGCGCAGTAACTCCATAAACGCACGGAAATTGGTGCTGGAGTCCTTCACCCCGGCAATGTTATCGAGGTTTAGGATACGATCCAGGGTATCCACGTCCACGGGATTCCCCGTACTGAGCGGAGCGTTGTAAAAAACCACCGGGATGTCGGTGCTTTCGGCCACGGCCTTCACGTGGGATAGTATGCTAGTTGCGTCCGGAAACCGATTGTAAAAAGGCGTGGTACAAACTACATAATCAACCGGGCAATCCGCAATTGACCGTATAAAGGCAATGCATCGTTTTGTGGAGGTCTCGGATACCGTTGCCAACAACGGCACGCGGCCCGCATTGTGAACCGATGCGGCTTCGATCAATTTCCGCTTCTGACCTTCGAGCAATGCCACGCCTTCGCCCATGGTACCACCGATCATGATCGCGTTTGCTCCCTCACTCACCGTATGGTCTATCAACCGATGCAACGATGCTAGGTCGATTTCTTCGTCGTCGAGCAAAGGTGTAGGCATCGCAATCACCACACCGGAAAGTTGTCTTTCTGTCATCTCTCTTTCTTTGAATCGGTGCGTTACAAATACAGCCAATCTACATCCAGCCGCCGGATATCGGTAACTGAAAGATGCGTTTTTTGGGAGGAACTACCCGCGCAATAGCTCAGCAATACCCGGTCTTCCGCTACAAAGTCTACGGCAATGTAGCAATACCAGCCATCCGGATCGGTTTCGATATCTTTCAGGTGTGTCCACGTCTTTCCCTCGTCGCTGGATATCGCCACAGTCAGCGGTGTCCGCTTATCTTTGATGTCGGAATTACTTCCATCGTTATTGTTCCAGACGAGCAATAAATCTCCGGTTTTCGGAATCCGTTTGATCGTCGCGGGTGAAAGCGGAGAGGCAATATTGCTCTTTTCGATCGGACTCCACGTAGCTCCGCGATCCGATGAATAAGACAATTGCTGCGCGCCGCCACTGGCGCGGATGTACATCATGATCCGGCCATCCGTTAACTCCACCAATCCCGGTTCCTGGGTGATGACCCCTTGTTCATTGGGTACAACTTCACTTGACACCCAGTTCCGGCCGTTGTCGTCTGAGTAATATGCGTACAACGACGCCTCATTCTTCCATTCGCCATTGGGGGTTTGATGAAGCGCCACCGCCATCATCAAACGTCCATCCTCCAGTTGAATAACCCGATCGTTATTTAAGACAAAATACCCTTTTTTATCGGTAATGCAGGCAATAGGTTCGCTCCATGTTGCCGCTTCGTCGGTTGATATACGCATCATCGGTATGCAATCTGTCACCGCATTCTTCCGCAGATAAAACAAGGCGATATTTCCGTTCTGTAACCGCAGGAGCGATACCGACATCACATTCATATCGCCCTCTCTTTCAACGATCAGCTGATCTTCCGTAGACCAGGTTTTTCCACCGTCGGATGAGGTACGTCCCGCCAGGTAAGCGGGTGCATGATCACTCGTAGATTCTCCCGTGTAACGGCTATATATAAACAATATGCGTCCATCCTTCAACGTGATGAAATCTCCTTCGCTATTGCGGGGATTGTCGGGGCCGGGCGGTAAATGGAGTACCCGCTCATTAAGAGGTTTATCAGCCGATTTGGAATTAGAATGCTGACAGCCTCCCATCAAGAGTACGACACACAGCATCGTAAGTTGCCAACCGCTATTTTTAAAATTCCCGTTATTTTTAAAATTCATTTGCATAATCGTTTTTTGGTTTGTCATTAGTTATATCCGTCGTTTTGCTCTACATTAGGCTCCAGGCTCAGTGTGGTTTCTGAAATCGGAAACAACAGCAAATACCGCTCATCCGCCCGGTCCCGTAGGGAAGGTACGCGTTCAAATGCTTGGTCAAATCGCACCAAGTCCCACCAGCGTTTACCTTCCAAGGCTAGCTCCAGGAGACGCTCCTTTAAAATGGCATCGTCGTTTGCTTCGGGCGTAGTACTCGTAAAAACATGATCGGCCGCGTGCTCGCCGTAAGCACGGCTACGGACCAGGTTCATCTCTTCCGACGGGTCCTGACCAAGCGCGTTCTTCGCTTCGGCAATCATCAGTAACAAGTCGGCATACCGGTATACGATAAAGTCATCAAGGAACTGCCGGGCGCCTCCGATGACCGTCCCTTTGAACTTCATCATTATCGAGCCGTAAAAATCCTGTCCTTGATTCGTATAAATATCCAGGTAGGTAGCCCGTTTGCGTTGATCGTCGTCGGTAAATTGCTCCCGCACTTCGTCGGAAACCCGCCAATATGGGTTGCCCCCAAGGGTACCTATCGCCGCTGCGGTGGCATCATCCAGATCCGGGGGTAGAAAGGCACTTGACATGTACATGTCCTGGTAGGCGACTTGACTGGCCACTTCCAGTTCCTGAAACCGTACTGCCATCAGGATTTCCTTATTCCCTTTATTGTTGTACGTAAAAATCTGGGAATAATTGCTAAGTAGTTCAAGATCTGCATTTTTTGCATCCTCCAAGGCAGTCAGGGCGGTCTCGAAGTCTGGGTTTCCGCCATTCAGCCGCTTACCCGTCCACAGATAAACATCCGCTTTCAGCGTCAGCGCTGCAGGCTTGGACCAGAAAAAGCGGCCCGGTGTGAATGCATTGTCGGGGAACAGCGAAACCGCCTGATCCAGATCCTGCTTTATGAGTGCGAATATGTCTGCAACCGGGGCTTTCCGCCGCTGGGTCATATCCGGGCTATAGCCTTCTGTCGGTTCGGTAACGAGTGGCACTCCACCCCACGTCCGCACCATAATAAAATAGACGTAAGCACGCATAGTATAGGCCTGCGCCAACACCGCATTCTTATCGGCTTCGGATCCGAACGGTATATTTGGCACGTTCTTGATCAGCAGATTCGCATCATGTACGACCGTGTATAGCCCTGTCCAATCCGGTCCGGCAAAGTTGCGGTCCAACGAATTCTGGTAGTATCTTTCGTAGTTATTGGTACCTCCCAGACTACGGTCCATCATTTCACTGCGCGCTTCACCCCATAAAAATAAATTTGTCCGCACTTGGTCCCGCAGTCGGGCATACATCCCATACATACCCCCCAGTGCATCATCCTCCGTTTTCCAGAAAGAGGCATTTGATATTTGGCTTATCGGTTCCAATGTCAATTGATCGTTGCAGGCGGTCATCAGTCCTGTCACTCCCAAGGAGACAAGCATAAAAGTGGTGAAAATAAATCGTTTTGTCGTTTTCATTACGCTATATTTTTATCAATGCAACGGGTTGATTTAAAATGTGACATTTACTCCGAAAATAAAGTTCCGTGGCACGGGATACCGTCCGCGGTCGTCCCCGCCCTCTTCCGGATTCAGGCCCTCATATTTCGTAAAATAATACAGGTTGCTGCCGGTCAAATTCAGTCGCAGGCTGCTAATCTTCGCCCGCTGCAGCCAGTTTGCGGGAATATTGTAACTGAGTGTCAATTCCCGCAACGCGAGGAAATCGCCCGACTCGTAGTACTTTGAATTACCCCGGAAGAGATTATTCTGCGCTTGTTGGTCTGCCCAATACACTTTCGGTACGTCCGTGATATCGCCGGGCTTCTGCCAAGAACGCAATACGTCAGAAACCAGGCCGTTTTCGCCGACGAATTGGCCGATGCCCTGTGCACGCGTATAATTGTAAATGGTGTGACCGGTGGTATAATCCATCCGGACGTTCAGGGACACGCCTTTGTAACTCACCGCGGATGCTAGCCCCCCCGTCCAGACCGGATAGATATTGCCCACATACACCCGATCCGTTGCTTCGATTAGGCCGTTGTTGTCTGCGTCAAGCCAATTCACACTACCTCCGTATTTTGTTTTGTTGGTGCCCGGGATGATCATGTCAACAGGGCCTGCGGCAGCCTCCTCATCGGTTGCATAGATTCCCAGTTGCTTATAAGCAAACAAATCGCCTATCCGCCCCCCTTCCTGCAATCCACCCAACCACGCGTAGTCGCCTCTCGCCGGGTCCCAAACGTATACGCCACCGACCCGATTGTTTTCTATTCCATTATAAGGCAACTCAAGAATCTTATTTTTAACTTTCGACGCATTGAATGAAAAGAGCCATTGCACGGGCGATTCAGCGGGCAGTATATTTGCTGAAAGTTCGAAATCAAAACCCCGGTTCTCTAAGCTGCCCAGGTTTGTCAATATATTGGCAAAACCGGTTGATTGAGGTAAGCTCATTCTGGTCAACAGGTTGTCTGTCACACGGCGATAAATGTCGATCAGTAAGTTGACGCGATTTCGGAACAAACCGATATCGGCCCCCACATTCAGTGTTTTAGACTGCTCCCATTTGAGATCGTTGTTGGGCAATACCGTATTCCGGATAGCGGCGTAGCCGCCGTACCGCACGCCAACCGAATACTCTCCTTGCGCCTGATAAGGCCCCAAGTCACTGATATTGCCATTTACCCCATAGCTGGCTCGCAATTTCAGTTGTAATAAGTTGGCCAGTCGTTCGCCCCAAAAATCCTCCTCATGCAAGTTCCATCCGAGCGCTACACCCGGGAAAAAGCCCCATTTGTGATTGTCACCCAAGTTTGAAGCACCGTCATAACGGGCGTTCAGCGAAACCAGGTATTTCCGCTTAAAATCATAGTTCACACGTCCCAGAAAACCCGTAATCAGCTGTTCGGTTTCGGCACCGCCCACCGCAACCGGTGTACCGGACGCGTTGAGTGTCGGGATCAGATCCGATGCCGCACCCTGACCACTTGCTTCGAGTTCCGAATTGAATCTGCCAAAGTAGGAAAAGCCCGCCGTTGCATCGATATTGTGTGCGGAATTCACCGATTTTACATAGGTAAACAATGCATCCGCTTGCTGCTGCACCTGTTTGGAAGCGGCACCTGCGGCATTGCGGGCATCGATAAACTGCAAAGGCCCATTATAATACGATCGTTGAAAAAAGAGGCTATCGGCATTGATGGTATATAACGACACTTGTGGTTCAAATGCAAAACCGGGTAAAATTTCCCAACGTCCTCCCAACGCAACGGTTAGATTTGACTCTGCGTTTTTTGCTTCTTGTGTGTTGAGGTGATATTCCGGGTTTCCGATTGACGCATTCAATCCGGGTGCCAGGGTTCCATCTTCGTAACGGTATTTGGTTGTCGCCGGTATGGCGATGGATCTTGAAAAAATATTGGTTAGATTACTCACTTGTCGATCTCCCAGATTAGCGTACATCATCCGGCCGAAAACCTTCAGGTTGTCACGCAGATTGAGTTCGCCATTCAGGTTTACCGAGAGCCGTTTGTAGTCGGTCTTTATCGCGATTCCTTGGTTATTCAAGTATCCTACACTGGCATTAAACGTAGCTTTTTCGTTACCTCCTGAAGCACTGATCGAGTGGTTATGGGACATCCCGGTGCGGAAAAGGATATTCTGAAAGTCGGTTTCCTTATAAATAATGGTCTTGGATGGGTCAATGGGATCAGGCATTTGTTGCCAACCTTCATTAAGTTTATATTCGTTATCTGCGGTCAGGTACTGGGTGGTAAACGCTGTATTTTTAGTCAAATCGTTTCCGGTTCCTGCGCTGGATGCTTGTGAAAGTTTGGCAAGCTGGGTTGGGTCAGTGATTCCTCTGGCCGCGATGCCTAAACGCTGAAAATAGATATAGTCCCTTGCCGAAACCAAGTCATATTGCTTGCCCAGTTGCGACGCTGTCAGGTCATAGCCATATGAAATACGTGAAGTCCCTGCTTTCCCGGACTTTGTCGTGATCAAAATTACGCCATTGGAACCGCGGGCACCGTAGATAGAGGTAGCCGCTGCATCTTTCAGCGCCTGTATCGATTCTATGTCATCGGCATTTACATTATCCATGTTATCACGAATGACCCCGTCAATAAGGTAAAGCGGTGCTGATCCATTCGGGTTGTTAATAGACGTACTACCCCGGAGAATTACCCGCGGTGCCTTTCCGGGCTGGCCGGAAGTGCTTTGCACCCGCAATCCGGACACGGTTCCCTGCAAAGCCGAAGCGGGGTTGGAAAACGGAATATTTTCCAGCACCTTGTCATCCACCTTTGAAATGGATGTGGTCAGGGTCGCGCGTGATTGCTGCCCGTAACCAATAACTACCACTTCACTCAAGCTGTGACTGTCGTCTTCCAAGATGACGGTTATTGATTCCCTGCCCTCCAACGGGACGACCAAGCTCTTCATTCCGATATACGAGAACCGTAAAGACTGCTGCAAATTCTCAACCGATACGGTAAATCGTCCTTCGTCATTTGTACTTGCCTGCGTCTGCCCTCCCACCACTTCAATGCTTACACCCGATAAGGGACTGTTATCCGGTCCTTTTACCACCCCCGAAACCTGGGTTTGCGCGTACGCAAAAGACGCCAACAGAAGCATAGGCATTAGCCCTGGGAAAAACTTAAGGAGTTGATTTTTTCTTTTCATATTCTTGTTTACTGGTTTGGAAAACATATGTACGACATATGTACAGCAAATATAACCAGTAAAAACACAAAACCAAATAAAAATTTAAAAATGTACGACATATTTATTTTAGAAAAAATGCCGTACTTTTGCAGGGTATTAAATGTAATCCGCTTTCATGTCCTTAGAGAAACTACGTCCTGTCGAAAATTTAAGCCAGGTAGATAAAATAGAAATGAGCTTGCAGGAATACCTGCGCACGGAAAATTTTCAGCCCGGAGATTCTTTGCCTAAAGAAATCGAACTCGCCCAAGCCATGGGCGTAAGCCGGACGGCGATCCGCGAAGCCCTCTCACGTTTCCGCACCCTGGGCATCATCGAAACACGCAAAAACCGGGGCATGGTGATTGCCAAACCCGATGTTTTCAACAACATGGAGCGCGTACTCAATCCCCAGTTGCTAGACGACGAGACGATGAATGAGATTTTTGAGATGCGCCTGGTTATTGAGGTCGGATTGGGCGATGTGCTTTTCCTAAGGAAAAACGAGGCCGATCTTGATAAGTTGGAAAAAATCGTTGAGAAGGAAGAAAAGACAACCAAAAAAATCGACATCGTTAAATACGACATCGAATTCCATTCTATGCTTTATAAGCTTTCGGGTAATAAGACGATCATGCGATTCCAAAAGATGCTCTTGCCCATATTTGATCACGTGTACGCCAACCTCTCCGAAGACACCGGTACGTACACAGGCAATTTGCCGGAAGACGTGAGCCCCATCTCCCACCGCGACCTTCTCAATACGCTAAAACACGGCAATCCGGAACAATTCAGGAGCCAGATGCGCACGCACCTGATGGTTTACTTTAAAAAATTAAGCACAGAGTAATGCTTCAACGGCTCCGACAGGGACGTGAATAAACATTGGATACGTCCGTTGTCAAAACGTTCCGCATCATCGAGGGGTCCGCTGGCGCTTTCGGTGCGGTCACGTTGCGATACCGGTGCAAAAAACCGCCAGCGGACAGCCAGTTCATCGCACGTATATCACTAAGCCACCCGCAGCAGTCTGGCAGCAGTCTGGCAGCAGTCAGACGACAGGGATACAATCGTTATCCCGGCAAGTCATAAAAACGTGCACAATTGCCTCCCCAGATCTTTTCCTTTTCCGCTTTGCTGAGTTGGGCCATATTTTCAGACAATATGTGGCAGGTTTGGGTATAGTCGGCACCAACCAAGCACACCGGCCAGTCGCTGCCGAACACCAATCGGTCGGAACCGAATATTTCCAGTACCGCATCCAGGTAACGGGCGAAATCACTGGATTGCCAGGCATGCCAGTGGGCTTCCGTGGTTAGCCCAGCTATTTTGCACGAAACATGAGCTTCCCTGCCAAAAGGTTCCAGCGCCCGGCGCCACGTCTCAAATTGCCCGTCCCGGATAGCGGGTTTGGCGATGTGGTCGATCA
This sequence comes from Parapedobacter sp. GCM10030251, assembly GCF_042666505.1. Lineage (NCBI taxonomy): Bacteria > Pseudomonadati > Bacteroidota > Sphingobacteriia > Sphingobacteriales > Sphingobacteriaceae > Parapedobacter > Parapedobacter sp. GCM10030251. The sequence continues at coordinate 723,749 of NZ_JBHTDN010000002.1, forward strand.
TAAACCGCTGGTTCGGGAATCGCCTCACAAACTCCAGGGCATAAGGCAGGTGCTTCGGATAGATCAGCACATCGTAGGTCAGTCCGCGCCTGCCAAGCTCTGCAACCCCCCGACAAAAGTCGCCCCGGAGCAGAAAGTCGTCCTGCCGTTCCGATTGCACGATGTGACGATAGCCTTTAACCACCGGGTATTGCGAAAAATGATCCAGGCGATCGGCGACATCGGGCGAACGTAAATCTACCCAACCCACTACACCTTGGATAAAATCATAGGCTTGGGACAATCCAATCAAATACGCTGTCTCGGCCTCGCTTTGGTCGGCCTGCACGGCCACCCCAGCTCCGATTCCCTCTGCCATACATAGCGGCAGCAGTTGATCGGGACTGAAATCCTGTTTCAGCACGCCCATCTCATCGGTGATCCACGCATCTTTCACCGGCTCATAGTTCCAAAAGTGCAGGTGACTGTCTATTTTCTTCATCCATCAACAGCTTACGCCAAGCACGAAGGCCCCAGCGGCTCAAAACTTTTGTACTGCAACGAAAACTCCCGATGGCCCAACTTTTCCGGACAGCTGGGTGTACCTCCCGCAACGGCTAGGACCTGTTCGACGATCTCATTGCCGACCTCTTCAGCCGTTACCCCTTCGGTAAGTATTCGCCCCGCATTTATGTCCATGTCTTCGCGCATCCGCGCATACGTTTCGGGGTTCGCACAGATCTTGATGACCGGTGAAATGGCCGATCCGGCCACGGATCCACGACCCGTAGTAAATAACACAATATGTGCACCGGAAGCAATGAGTTCATTCATTTCCGCAATGTCGGTGGGATTTGGAAAACCGAAACGCGGTTCCCCGTCCGGGACGATGTCCATCAGATACAGACCCGGTGCGGGCGGGATATCCGCCGGCTTGATCAGTCCGCGGATCGGTGCGGTCCCACTCTTTACGTACGCGCCCATCGACTTTTCTTCCAACGTGGTCAACCCGCCTTCGGCATTACCCGGCGCAAAGCTGCCGTGCCCCATCGTCGCGTAATAACGCGCTGCCTTGACAATGGTCTTTTCCAATTCATCAGCCAATTCCGGTGTGGTGGCCCGTGCGGCTACCAGCCGCTCCAAACCGATCATCTCGCCCGTATTCTCAAATATCGTCGTACATCCCATCCGATGAAGCCGATCGAATGCCCAACCGGCCGCCGGATTAGCGGTAATGCCACTGGTGGCATCGCTTCCCCCCGAGACGATTCCGACCGTGAGTTCCTGAGGCTGCAGGGAGACACGCGGTACCGCATCGAGCTTCAGAAGGGTTTCGGAAATAAATGTACGGCCACGTGCGACGGCCGCACTCGTTCCCCCTGCCTGCTGGATGACCACCAACTCCACAGGGCGCCCGCTGGCCTCAATGGTTTCCAGCAGCCGGCGGCGGTTGAAGCTTTCGCAACCCAGCGACACCAACAGCACGCCCCCGACATTCGGATGTGTGCACAATGCCCGCATCATCCGGTCAGCATAGGCATTGGGATAGCAGCCACTGAACCCGATCACCTGAACCGGATCATCGGGGTAACCGGATGCAATCACACTGCACACATGATGCGCGCACTCCACCAGGTAGGCAACCAATATCACGTTGCGGATACCTTTCCGCCCATCGGTACGCAGGTAGCCCAGTATCGGGGCAGCTTCACTATTTGGCAATGTATTCATCAGTCAACGTATAGGTGGGAAGATAATCACTTTTCAGGTTATGCAGGTGCACATGTGTACCCATGGGGATATCTTCGGTCGCCGAACCAATCGGGACGCCAAACTTAATTACCTGCTCGCCCTTCCGGATAAAACGCGCGGCCACTTTGTGCCCAAGACCCAGCGGGACCGCCGAAAGTACGGTTTGTCCGTCTATTACCACAGCTTCGCCCGCAGCCAGCGGCTCGCGCAAGACCCGCACGTTGTCTGCGGGATGAATGTGCAACAACTTATCCATGGCTTCCCTCGCTTTCTGCCAGCACGGCATGCGGCGCATTCCGCGGCGGGATACGGCTTCCCCATAGGGCATAGTAAAACATAAACAGGTAAGATGGCAGACAAACCAGGTAGGCCCATTGATAGCCCACCCGTTCTGCCGCGAATCCGTAAACCAGCGGAAGGATCGCGCCACCAATGATCCCCATTACCAGCATGGCGGAGCCGGTTTTGGTGAATCGACCCAGTCCGGTTAAAGCGAGGGGGAAAATGGTCGGCCACAATAACGAGTTGGCCAGTCCCAATCCCCCGACCAGGTAGATGGAAATCGCTGGCGGAACCAACGTAATGGATACCACCGTAGCGACACCCAATAGGCAGCATAGGGCCAGCGCTGTTCGCTGACTCACCAACTTCGGGATAAAGACGATACCGGCCAGGTAGCCGCCCACCATGCCAAAGGTAGTCAGCCACACGTAATGTTCGGGCGAAGGCAACCCCAATACCTTTGCATAGTCGTTGATTGAACCCAACGCCACGATCTCCACCCCCACGTCGAAGAAGATCGCCACTGCCCCCAAAATCGCATGCGGGTACGCCCATATTCCCCTTGTATCGTGACCGTTTGAAGTTTCATCTGCTTCACCCTCGGCATGAATATTCGGCAGTGGCGAACGCAATACCGCCAATCCCAGGAGAAAAAGGGTTACGGCAATGGCATAGAACGGGATAACGGCGTCCGTCAACCGGATCGCAGACAGGTCGAGGAACAAGCCCAGCACCAAGGAAGCTCCAGCCAACGCCAGCTTATCGGCGATGCCCATCGCACTGATGCGGCTCGCGGCGCTTTCGGCAGGCCCAATGATGGTCACGTAGCTGTTGATCGCACCTGTGAGCAGGGTCTGTCCCATTCCGATAATAAATAGCGCTGCCAGGAAGAGCGAAAATTGTCTGACGGTGGCCGAATAACCGATCAGCGCAAACCCTACCGCAATCATGGCGAATGCAACGGTGATTCCCCGGCGGTAGCCCACCCGTTTCAATATCCGTCCCGAAGGCAGCCCAAAAAGGATATAGGCCGAGAAGGTAGCCGTCATGATCAGGTAAGAGGCGGCTGTAGAAACCGTAAAAGCCTCCTGCACGAACGGAATAAAATAGGCATTGATCCCCACGCTGAAGCCCAAGATCACGTACATACTTCCGATAATCAGCAAGGGCAACAAGGGAGTCTTCGCATTAGGTATCATGGCGTACCGGTATTAATAAGTTGCGCAAATGCTCCATCACCAGTGTCTTTACCTGTGCCCCGTAGGCTGGCGTGGCCGCTGTCGCCGTTCGTGTATACCAGACTCCCGGCTCCCATTGCTCCATGGATACCCCTTCCGGACAGAATGCCATCATCATGGCCGTCTCCAGCTTACCGGCATGATCTATGGGATGTTTCTTTTGTATCTCTTCGCTCAGGAACGGATGGATCTGTATCCAGCTGAACGGGTCGTCACCCGCTTCGTGCTGTTCGTAGTAGTCTGCTCCATCCGCATTGCCCCACCAACCCGCACCACGTTCCCGTTCCAGGTAGCTGAAAATCGCCTGCCGCGCGCCCAGCTTGAACGATAGGTCCGTGGGCATCCCGACTGTAAAGTTTTCACTTTGGTGGTGTACCAGCACATGGATGTTGCGGAATCCGATGCGCAGCAGGTTATCGAATAAGTTCTGCGCAAACGGATACAGCAGCTCCGGACCGCTGTGGACACTGCCCTGGCTTACCGGCGCCACCGCAAAGCTGCTGGCACCGTAATAAAACGGCGGAAAAATGACCAGTGGCATCTCCTTTTCCAGTTCGTCCAGCGCCCGGGTAATCACGAGTGTATCGACGCCGGTGCAAAGGTGCTCGCCGTGGTATTCCAACACCCCCAACGCCAGCACAACGGGCGTGTTGTTCGCAATCGCCTCCCGTATTTGGGAAGGAAACATGAATTCGTATCGCATCTACCTTGGTTTATCTACTTCGTTACTAAATCTTCTCCACCCAATTTTCGAGCAGGTACCGGCAATTGAGCACCTTCTCCATCAGGTCGTCAGGCACATAAAAATAATGGTTCGTGGCTTCGAAACCGATGCGCGAATCCGCAGATTGCAGTTCATAAAGGCGACGGGCCAGCTTGATTTCACTCAACAGCAACTCCTTCAGCCGCGATTTCGCCCCCGAGCGATCGGCTACGGTGCCGAGCTGATCGCGGTGCCGGATAAAATCCGCCTGATTGGCCACGCTTCTATACAGGATCGCTACCGCTTCGGCAATACTCAACTCCCGCTCAAATTCCAACCGTTGTTCCTTCGTTAACGTCAGGGATTTCGTTCGTTCATTCAAGGTTACTAACGAACTGTCAAATCCTTCCGCAACCCGATACAACTGGCTGATAAACACCTCTTCGGGATAAATCGATCGCCAGCCTTTTAAATCGTCGTAACCGATGCCTACCATCGTTGAGGAATAGCCTGTAGCCTCTTTCCACAATAGATTGGCCGGGCCTGAATGCACGGGTGCTTGGTAGACCACACCGATGTGGTAGGGAAATTCCCGAAAAGCTTTACTAAATCCATACCAAGCCTCCACCATATCTTCGGCCGCTGCGCCGTAGCGCCTTTTCGCTACCTGTGTCAGGGCGTCACGCACGGAGATATCGGCATCGCTCCCGATCACCGAAACCACCTCCAGATTCGGCGAACCCGGATAGCCGCCGAGCGTCCACCCGGTCAGCAATCCACTCACCTTTTCATCCCGGAGATTGACGATATGCTGTGCCACATTTTCCAGTGCCGGGATATAAGGTACGCCGCCGCACTCCCAGGTCGTGCCGGCCTGTATCTTTGCCAAAATCCGGAGGCCGTGTTCGCGCGCGATGGCCCAGTGCCTTTTCGCCCGTGGACCCGGACCGATTGCGGAAATGGAATATTCACCCACCTTCCCTTCTACGCCCCCTCTATGGGTGGGTAGACTCCATTCGCTGACACACATATACGAAATATTGGAAGGCAACTTCGGAATAATATTTTCAGCCCACCCATCCGGCCAAGCCCAGTCCCACAAGATCAGCTGCGGGCCGGAACCGGTATACGCGCTGTTGGCTTTCCGGTACCTTTCCATTCCCTTCCGGATTCCGCTTTCATAGACGCGGTGGAGTTCCACAATGACGGCTTCTGGCCCCTTCGAAGCGCAACGGGGGCACGTATCCCCTTTAAAATGCGACCAGCAATGCGTGGGGTTTTCGGATGCCGAGATTGTAAAGAAACCAGCCAAATCGGGCACTGCCGACACAATCTGCGCGATTGCATTTTCCAGGTAGTTCTGTACATCGGGATGACTGGTGCATAACGCCGCGTGCTGCCCACTTGTCACGCCTTTAAGCTCCGGATGCTTCTCAAAAAATGGCAATGGTTGACGCCTCGGCTCATTGAGATACAGATAGATACCAATGCCCTGACGCTTACACTTTTCGACCAACTTCTGGAGATTGGCCAATCGTGTTTCCCAGCCCTTACTAACGGAGGGATCCCAGGGAAAAGGCGTCAGATTACTCAGCACAATGTGCATCCAGGTCCCGTCCAATCCCGCAGCTGCCATCCGCTGCAGGTATCCGTCTGGATACGGATCGAGGTCCGTGTCTAGTAGCGGATCTCCAAATAACGTAAAATATCCGTATCCAAACCGGGGTGAAAAGTTTGACATTAGGACTTCTGTGCGGTGTTTAGGCGCGGCCGAAAGGCCCTTAACAAACTGGAATAGTGGTTCTTCCCGGGCTATATGCAACTCCGAAAATTCCTGTTTGACCACTTCCCGAACCCAATTTTCAGCGCTTTTATCGGTCGAAGAAGACCAGGTGAGCACTTCGCAATCGGGCTTCAGATTACCCAATTTCACATTCAGGAAATCGTCTTCCTGAAGCGTAAACTCCATTTGTTCCGCAGTCCAGCCCAACAGCTCTTCGAGTTGCGTTTTCGGAAGCAGGTGCCAATTCCTTCGGATAATCGTCACGTAACTCCGCCTCCATTGCTCATCGGATACCGGCTTCGGCCGACCTAGCCCCATCGCCTGTCCCAGCTTGAGGAGTTGGTTTTCGCTGGCTCCCAGTATCGACGCCATTCGCGCCAGGGGAACCAAGTTCCAATTTCGCCAGACAAATGCGTGCAACCGGCTGGGAAAATGCGGGAATGGAACCGGCGGATGTTGGATAAAACGGAAAGGAAGACGGCCCATTGAAAAGGCGTTGCCACCAAGCAGTACCGGGGAAAGCAGTGCCGCCGCACGGAGGAACCCCCTTCTGGAAACGGATAAATCTATCGGCATGTTTATTAAGTTTACCTGGCTAAATTAGGCACTCCAACAAGAGCAAAAAATGCATTATCCCATTATAAAAATACACTTTTCGATTTATTCCACCTCGCCAACGATGTATTTATACCACCTCAAATAGATTTAACGGAGGTTTTACGTATATTTCATGCATTATTCGATTAGAACAGGCCGACATGAAAGACTTGCAAAGAAAACGAAAAATCCGGGACGGGTTCGAGGGAGAAAAAGTGATCTACATTCCTGAAAAGATCTTGAAAGATGCCAAACAGCGAACACCCGCACTATTTCATTTGTATATCACCCAGATCGGTTATTTTCCAAAAGCAGCGCACCATTACCGGGAAAGAAAAACGGGATGTTCTGAAAATATCCTGATCTACTGTACCTGGGGCAAAGGGTATTGTATACTTGATAATAAGCAATACGAAGTCAACGCAAACCAATTCATATTGATACCGGCCACCGATAGGTACATCTGTTATTGGGCAGATGAATCAACGCCGTGGTCCATCTACTGGTTTCATTACACCAGCGACCAGATCGACGCAATTAATCAATCACTCCATATCACGACTTCTTCTCGCCCAGTTTCAATTCCCGCAAATGAAAACTCCATTCGGATTTGGCATACCATATACAAGACCTTGGAGATGGGGTATAGCCATGAAAACCTGATCAGTGCATCGTTCTCGCTTTTTTATCTGATCGCTACTTTTCTATTCCCCGAGCGGCACGTTGCGGACAAAGATAGCGGAGACATTATTACGAAAACCATTGAAGAAATGCGCGATAACCTACAAAAGAAGCTTACCGTCGAACAGATTGCGTTAAAACATCGGATGTCGGCCTCTCATTTTTCCTCTCTTTTCCGAAAAGCAACCAATATGGCACCCATCGACTATTTCATCCACTTAAAAATGCAAAAAGCCTGTCAACTTCTTTATTTCGGAACCAATCACGTCAAGGAGATTGCCCTGGAGCTTGGCTATGACAATCCTTATTATTTTTCGCGGTTATTCAAAAAACACATCGGAACCTCACCGAAGGAATACCGACAACTGAACCAAGCCGTGGGAGGTCGTGGGACATCCCTTGTCAAAACGTAATCGTCAATCCCCCGTCCACCGTCAGCACCGATCCCGTCATATACGTCGCGTCAGGGCCAGCCAGAAAGAGCGCTACTCCGGCCACTTCCTCGGGACGGCCTGCACGTTTCAGTGGCAAATGATCATATTTTACATAATTATCGTAAAACCATTCTGTTTCCAATTCATTCCGTCCGTTAGGGTCAATCGACATCGGGGTGTTGATGAAACCCGGCGCGATGGTATTGGCAAGTATGCCGTGCGGTGCCAGTTCCAGCGCCAATGAACGCGTGAATTGGGTAATGGCCGCTTTCGCCATTCCATATGCAGAACTCCCCTTTTCGACCCGGCTGTGATGGATGGAAGTGATGTGAATGATGCGTCCACCTGATTTCAGCAACGGAACCAATACCCGGCAGCTCTTAACCGTCCCGTAGAGCATCACCTGTATGGCGTTGTCCCATTCCTCAAACCCCGAATCCACTGCATGCAAATGTTCGGAAATCCCAACACTATTGATCAGCACATCAAAATCCCCATACGTATTCTGCATATGCAGCGCAAACGCCTTCACCTGCGCCTCGCTCCGGATATCCAATTGGAACGTTTCATGATCCGGACCCACCAAACACGCCCTCGCCGCCTCCAATTTTGCGGGATCAGACGATGCGATAATCACCTGATAGCCCTCCCGCGCAAAACGTTCGGCAATCGCTTTTCCGATCCCTGAAGACCCGCCTAATACAACTACTTTTTTTCTTGCCATCCTGTTAGTATGTGGCCCTGCCACCTGATATGTCGTAGATAAAACCTGTTGAAAAACTATTTTCCGGCGAGGCAATAAAGCTGGTCGCGGCGGCTACTTCTTCCACGGTCCCCAACCGGCCCATCGGTATCTTACTTGTCATATAGGCGAGTTGTTCTGGATGGGTATCCGCGTTCATTGCCGTTCGGATCACAGCCGGCGCCAGTCCATTGACGGTGATCCCGGTGGTGGCAAATTCCTTTCCCAGACCTTTGACCAGCCCGATCACCCCCGCCTTTGTGGCCGAATAACCCGACATAAAGGGATTTCCTTCCTTACCGGCTATCGACGCAATGAGGACGATACGCCCGTACCCCTTTTCGGCCATAGGCTTCAGTGCGCACTTAGCCATCAGGAAGGCTCCCCTGAGATTAACCGCGTAGATTCTGTCAAAATCCGCTACGGAATAATCCAAGATCGATGTACGGGTCGGGCCCACGATGCCCGCCGAATTGACCATGACATCGACCCGCCCAAAGCGCTCCATAATGCGTTCAAAACAACCCTTTACCGCTTCTTCGTTTGAAACATCGACGGCCTCCCCCACGACTTCGTGCCCCTCCATCGCCAACGTTTCGACAGCTTCCGCCAGTTTTTCCCGATTAACATCCACGATGGCCAATCGGGCACCTTCCGCGGCCAACCGCTGTGCAATGGCTTTACCCAAACCCTCCCCGCCACCGGAAATCACCGCTACCTGACCTTTGAATCGTTCGCTTATCATCTTACAATGCGGGGGTTTGGTAAACCAAGGTGCCTTTTATTTTAATTTCGGTATCCACGACGTACTTCCGCAACGTGTCCAAGTTAACCGACATTCCCAATCCGGGCGCTTCGGGCACTTCCACGCGCCCCTCGGCATTCAGCGTCATCTTATTTGCCGTGATATCCAGTGCCAGTTGCTTGGGCTCGACGGGATATTCACAAATCACATCTTTTTCGACGCCCGCATACGGTTGCAGTGACGCACTCAAGGCCAGGTGCGAGGTAAACGTGTGGTTGACATAACTAATCCCCTTCCGTACCGCATCGTCGGCGACCCGCTTAGCGGGTGTAATCCCGCCAATTCTCCCGGTATCGATTTGGATAAATTGCAATCCGGCGTAATCCAACATCGCGGCGGCCTGCACATAGCTGTTGCACCCTTCTCCCGCGGCTAAGGGGACGCGGGGTTCGCCATCTGCCAGTTGACAATACGCACCCAGTGCCATATTGGCAAACGGTTCTTCCAGCCAATAGGCATTGACTGCCGAGAGTGTGGCCAGCCGTTCTTTTGCCGATGCTACGTCTTCGCCCCATACGGTGCCGATGTCGACCATGAGGTAGGCATCGGCACCCAAACCTTCCCGTGCGGCGTGGAAATGCGCGGCGTCTTCCGCCACAGACCCCCGGCCGATCGGCCCCCACCCAAACTTAACGGCCCGGTACCCCGAGCCTCCGGACTGCCGGGCCTTTTCGTAGGTTTCTTCCGGTGTATCCCCAAACAATTGGGATGCATAGGGTATTTTGGAAAACGCTTTTTTATAGCCCAACAACCGGTATACCGGTTCATCCAGCTTTTTGCCCAATAGGTCCCAAAGCGCAATGTCGATACCGGACAGGGTGTGATCTGCCTGTAGCAGGTCAAAACTGTTGGCATGTACGTTCCGGGCAATTCTATGGATGTCGGCCGGGTCGTTCAGCTCCATGCCTTCTACCGAATGTTTGACCGGCTTGCACGCGCTGTGGGACATGGGGCACACATAGGCGGCAATCGTGGGCAACGGCGCTGCCTCGCATTCCCCCCAACCTTCCAGGCCACCGGCCCTTACCCGTACCAATACGGCATCCTGACTGCCATCGCCAATATCCAATACTTCGGGCATGCTCAGGTAAAAAAAATCGACTGATTCTATCTTCATGTTTATCGTATTTCCGTTTGTTTTTAACTTATTTCCGTTTGTTGATTTCGTGAGTTGTCCCCGCATGAATCGTAACCACCGTATGAAGGGCTTCCCCGGGTTCCAGCACCGAACACTGCCCCAGCGCTGCGGCTTCGTTCACGCTGACCGGCATCGCCGAAGCCGGTTCCAATATGGCTGTATAATGATTGCGGAACTGTCCGTAGGAGGCAAAATACCACTGGTACGGGAAAACAGCACCGTCATACCGATACGTAAACCGGTGGTTCCCCTCCTTGCTTACCAGGCTCATATTGCTTTCCGGCGAATCATAGAGGTAGAAAAAATCCATCGTGCCATTTTTATCCGGCACCAACGCCGCGTCCACTCCGTCTATCACCGGCCAATTGAATTCATCCTCGTTTCCGAAACGCGAAGATTGCGGATAAACCACACGTGCTTTTGTCGCAGGACTTTCAAGCCGGTCGCCCGGTGCGATACGCAACGCCGCATGCAGTTTCCACAAAAAGTGCCGCCGGCTGTCGGCACGGTTCGCAATCTCGTAAGCCAATTGAATACCGCTGCCTTCCAGAAGGGAAACCGTCTTTGTGTAAAATAGACCACTCTTGGGCAACTGCCCGAACACAGATATGCCATCGTTCGTAAGCGTATACGCCAACCGGGTTGTCCAGAGTTCTCCATGGTCCGGATACTCGATCCCGTCTACAGCCTCGGGTATGTCATTGGGCAGCAATTCGTCAATGCCACCCCAAAAATTGCTATCGTAGTCATCTCCCGCCTTATTTTCTGCTAACTCCAACTCCGCATTGTGCCAAAGAAATTCCTTTTGCAATTTCTTGTTAAACACACTGGTCAATTTACCGCCTAACGCGGGAACCATTTCAAACCGGATGTCGTCGTTTTCACCGGCGAGCACTTCCAGTCCATTCACCTGATGTTTCGAAAATTTCACCATATTATTTTCCTTCATGTGTCCATGCTGCCAGTTCATGTTTCAGCAAGTCGTCCTGCGGATAGCTGAACCCGAGGTGCTGGCGGTAACCTTCGGCATATTCGCAGCCGATCCGGGCACCATTCTTTGCAGAAAACTCCTTCATCATGATGACATACTCATCCACACCGGAAATCTTTTGCAACCAGGCCCGCTGGCTTTTGTGGCAGCACAGCATCGCTTCTTTCGTTGGCATGACCGAGCTGATGTCTATCGCTATATTTGCTATAACTGACTGGCCGAATCGGTCTTTTCCCTGTATCGGATCGGCGTAATACAAATGCGGTACCTGCTGGGTCGGCACCGTTCCCTCGATCCGGATATTCGGAATGGTCGCAGCCATGCAGGCCGTTTGCGCGAGGTGGCTCGTGATTTCGTGGTCGAGCATATAATCCGAGGGGCTGGCCGTAATCACCAGATCCGGGCGTACCTGCCGGAAGAGTTTTGTTACGTTCAGTAAGGTCGGCTTATCATACAAAATGAATACATCTTCGCACTCCACACAGCAGTAACTCCCCTGGATAAGCGCGGCTGCCGCTGCCGCCTCCAGTCTGCGCACGGCACTGATTTCATCCGGCCCCAACGTTGTAGAGCCTGCCTGCCCGGGTGTCATGGTCGCAATCACCACGTTCCAGCCTTGCTGCGCCAGCAAGGCCAACGTACCACCACTTAGGATCTCTGCGTCGTCGGGGTGGGCCATCAAGCATAGTACGGTTTGTTTACTTGTCATATATCAATCTATCGTTTTAACGCTTGGCAACATTTACCACAGCATCACATAAAATCCAATATACACCACGACGATTATGCTCCACCACAGCCATACCGATCGCCACCACGGTGGCCGGATTTCCTGCGGTGGCAGTCGCAATAGTTCAGGCGTCCATAAATACGATCTGATTTCGTTTATATCCCGGGGTTTGCTGTTTAAACTGACCACGATCATCAGGACGGCGCAGAATACCTGCGTAATGCCCCCGGTTACATAAAAATTGGTCAGGCTATATGCAGCTATCGTCTCTTGGGAAAACAGCCAGGGGATCAAAACCAGCTGGATCAACGCCCCCAATGGAATGCCCGCAATCATCACGGTTAACGCAGCCGCGGGTGTTGCCCGTTTCCAAAACATACCCGCTAGAAAGCAGGTAGCTACCGGCACGGCCAGGTAGGTAGATAAGGATTGGAAATAGATGAATATCCCTCCCATATTACCGATTACCGGCGCATAGAGAACGCTGAATACCATCAACCCGAAGGTGCACCACATCCCGACCCGAACCAGCTGCTTATCACTGGCCTGCCGGTTAATCCATTTTCTGTACACATCATACGTAAACAGGGTGGAGATCGAATTCAGGAAAGCCGAAATGGTAGACATGATCGCGGCCAATATACCCACCAATACAAAGCCCTGCATTCCCTTCGGTATGAGGTTGGCAATTAATATCGGGTATACGTCATCCACTTGCTCGGGTGTCACCGCAAACTCGGGATACCCTGTATTCGCGAGCGCTCTAGCAACCATTCCTGGGAATATTTCCAGGAACGGTCGTAATAACACAAATGCCAGCGCAAATACGATGGCCATGCGTACATCCCATTCCGTTTTTGCCCCGAAACCCCGCTGCACCAGCGTTTGATTGATACAGGAGTAGAACAATTGGAGGTTGAACAACGAAAATAGTACGGCATGCCAAGGCACAATGGGGGTATCCATGGGCTGCATCAGGTGAAGACCACCCGGTGCATGGGCCGCGATGTCCTGCCATCCATTTTCCAATTTCGCATATCCCAAGTAAAACAGGACGCCGCCCGCCAGGAACATCAATACGAATTGAAATACGGAAGCGTTGATCATCGACGACATCCCGCCGAATATGGTAAAGACCCCCGACACCAAGCCCAGCACCAAGATACCCTGCCAAAGCGGTATCTCATAGATCACGTCAAAGAGTTTCGCGCCACCATACAAGACAACCGCCAAGCTTAGGAACACATAGCTGAGCAGCAACAGTATCCCAAACACGTTCTGGCTGCGCTTATCAAACCGCTCACCGAGGTATTGCGGCATGGTAACGATGTTATTGCGCAGGTAAAGCGGAAAAAACACGAAGATCAAAGCCGTATAGACCAAAACCGCTATCAAATATGCGTTCACCAGCGGCAAGCCCACGAGGTAGCCCATACCGTTCATACCGATCAGCTGCTCCGAGTTGAGCCCAGTGGCCACGTAGGCCGCACCTATCGCCCACCACGGCAGCAACCCCTTCGAGGTGAAATACTGTGCCGCATCGTCTTTCCTGCCGCGGTTAGACCAAACGCCGATGACGATAATGAAGACAAAGTAACCGACAATGGTGAGGATGTCTAAGGTGCCTGCAGACATACATTAAAACGTTAGCCGGACCGTTACTTTACCGCTGAAATTGGCAACCACAACGCTTTCTGTCTTTTCGTCGTATGTTCCCCCATCAACGTGGACGGGTCGCCTATGGTCGGCATGCGGCAGTCTGATCCGTACCGTATCGGGCTTCCGGTCGCCGGTGCTTTCGACGGTCGCTTCGATGTATCCCTTGGCCACATTCGATTTCGCCTCCACATGCAATGGGCCGAAATAACTCTGCACACCATCCAACACGATCTCCCCGCCATCGGCCATCCAAGCCCGGGGTACCGTCTTAAATATATCCAGCGCGTTCCCGTCTTCCATATAGAGCATCCACCGGGTTTCCATCAAAAACCAACCTTCTTCATGGGTCTTGTGCGGGCTCACCTTATACAGGTGCTCCCAGAACGTATACGTCTCCCGATCTGCCAGCGCAGCAAACGTACTGTAGTATGTTTCGAGAAACGGTTTGGTCATCCCCAGCTTGGCTTGCATCCAGTTGTGTCGACTGTAATAGGGTTGGCTAAAAGCGGCATTTCCCTGATAAAACAGCTCACTGTGATAATCCAGCAGCATCTTCGCCGCCGGTTCATCTGCGTCCAGCACCTCACAGAAAACCAGGTAGAGGGGCCCAAGCATGGCATCCGATACTGTAACGGTACCATGGGACCAAAACGCCTCCGGCTTCATATAGAGTGCCCGCAATCCTACTGTCTCTGTCCAGGGCGGAGCCGTGGGGCACCAGGTGCCATCGCCCAACGGCACGACAGGCGATAACGCCATTACGTTAAAAAACGATTCGCGGATATCCGCTTTCCAGGCTGCTGCTTCCTTGCCTACCCGATCGGCCTCCTGATGGCCGATAGCGGCGAGTACTTCGGCGACCCGGCTCAAACCTATATAGGCGTACCCGTTCAGCATAAACTGGTGGAAATGGTCTTCCGGATCTGCAACTTTCCCGGAAATCATTCCGTATCCCCGGCCCTCCAGCTCGTCTTTCTTATTCTGATTGCGCCATTCGATGAGGTAATCCGCCGATTTAAGCAGCTTCGATGCGGACTGCCGCGCCCATTCCGTATCATTGGTATACCGGAAATATTCGCCCATTGTCCAAAGGGCTGCGCCGGTTTCGACCATATAACCGCCAAAGTTCTGGATGAAGCCATCGTCATGCTGTTTATCCAAAAAATAGGTAAGCGATCGCTTGGCCACGTCCTGCCAGCCCATGGAGTTGTAAAACTGGATAATCGGTGCGCTTTCGGTACCGATGGGAGAATACACACCGATATTCGGCGCCAGTGTGCCCGCGGGGTCTTTGCCAAATGTGATCAAATCCAAGTGCAGCAGACCGGCCTGCAACATTTCTTCTATACGCTTTTCCGGTAGCCGAATCCGCGCAGCTTGGTCGAGCTTCTCCTGCCAGAAAGCTTTGGCTTCCTCATAACGTTGTTGAAAAGACTGGGTTTTCAGTGCGATTGCCCGCTCCTGGGAAACCGGGCTGTGCGGAACCAAAAACTCGAATACCACTTTTTCGTTGGGCTGCAACAGAACCGCTATTTCCTCGTTCGGCAAGGGCTTTCCGTTTAACCGGGAGATGCAAAACACCCTTCCGGAAGCATAGGTTGAAAAGCCGGTGGCGCCGTCAAACGAATAGGCACTTTTATGATGCCATCCCGTTCCGGGGCGCGGTGTTTTGAACCACGCATAACGCGGCACCGCTCCGGTATTTGTGGCTTCCGACCGGAAGTACAGGACGGTCTCTTCCGAGGGATCGAGCTCCTTCTCCCGCCTCTGGGCCAACACTTCCTGCTGCTTTTCGGTAAACATGTGCCCACCGCTGTAACTATCTGCCACTAGAAAGTCGGTTCCGATAGGCGTTTGGGATGAAAACGGTGATTTTTCAAGCGAGACAAAGGAGGTGGATTGATACCGGATGTCATCGTCCTTCAATGTGCTGTGCAATATGGGCATGACTCCCTGTTCAAGCCGGCGGGAAATGTTATCCTCCACGCCTATACCGCGACCTACAGTATACAGGTAATTCACCGGAGCGTTTTCCGTTTCAGGCAATAGTAACGGAGACGAAGAGCGCTTCGGTGAAATGATGTTCGCCTCGCCCCGTGCCGCATCGGGCAGGCAGTCTGCGACCTCAAAAATCCGGAAGTCCCGACTGATACCTAACCAGGTAGGTACCGACATATCGCGCACACGATCTTCGACCGATTCAAAGGAAGTTTCTGCCGATGCCGCTGTCAGACGTTGAATCTTCGTCATGCGTTTCCGGGAAAGAACCTCCTTTTCAATGGCCTCGTAGCTACGTGGGTCGTCCGCCTTGAGTACAACCACCCCATAATCGGGCAAGTAAATCGGATATTCCTCGGTCACATCCCGAAGGAAAAAGGAAAACGAGCCTTTGGAGGCATTCAACGTGACCACCGTGGCATGGCTTCCTGCCGGTTGCTCCACAGCATCCACCGTCAGCTGTATGCGTCCTGCTTTGTTTGAAGAAAAACTGAACTCACTTCCTTTGGCTTTTCCCTGACCTCGGACAACCTTAACCGCCGAAAGACTGCCGTTGGTGGCCTGAAAACTCCCTGAAGCAGGCGTTTCCCTCCATTCCACGGCAACCTCGTGTTTTTTCTGCGCAAAACCTTGGAGGCTCAGCAGGAAACAACCTGTCAAAAAAATAAACTTCATATCAATCATAATTTGGGTTCTGTACTAATTTGGGGTTGGCATCCATTGCCGACTGCGGAATTGGGTAAACATAGTTCTTTTCCGGGAAAAACACCCTTGTCCCCCCGCCCGCTGGCACCGATTTGTACGTCCATTTCCCGTTTTCCAGTTCGATCGACACCGCGTGTAAACGACCATTTAATACGTGTTCCGCTTTCTTCCACCGGATGATGTCATACCACCGTTTGTCTTCCGACGCAAGTTCCACCCGGCGCTCGCGATCTATTACCTTCCGCATCTGCTCCCTATTCAGCCCCTCGTCAACGGGCGGCAAGTCCACCCGTTTCCTCACCAGGTTCACCGCTTCATACACTGAAAGGTCGGGGCCTACGGCTTCATTTTGTGCTTCCGCGTAACCAAGGAGCACTTCTGCGTACCTAAAAATAATAAAATGGGCGCCATTTCCGATATTTCCCAGGTTTGCATATTGCGGATCTACCGCTTTTCTCCAGTAATAGCCCGTGTTGGTCGCTTCGTTATTATCGCTCAAATCGGTCTGATTCTTACTTCCCACACCCCGCTTCATAATGATGGGATACCCCAGCCATTCCGCGCCATCGTAGATAATGTCCGTATAGAACCGCTGTTCACGATCCACATAGGGGTTTTGCGGGTCGTAGCCCGAAGCGGGATCATCGATCGGCAATCCATTGGCCATCAGATAGGTATCGACCAGTTCCTGCGTCGGATTGGAGCCCGCCCATGCCCTGGCAACCCCATTCACAAAGGTAGGCCCGTAGTTTTGAGCACGCGTGTTGGCGAGTGCGGTTCCTCCCAAATGCACCCGATCAAAAATGACCTCGCTGTTGTGGTTGTTTGCTTCCAGAAAGAGGGTACCGTAGTCGGGAAACAGTTCATACACGCCCAGGTTCATGACCTGCTTGTAGCTATCCGCAGCCAACTGCCATTTCGCCTTATCATCGGTAACATTGTAAAGGGGGCTGGCGCTGAAAAGCTCACACCAGGCTTTCAGGGTCAGTGCAGCTCCTTTGGTAATCCTTCCCGAGGGCGCCGTCAACGGCAAATCCCCGGCAATCTGGCTGCATTCGGCCGTGATAAACTGTATCGTTTCTTCAAACGTATTCCGCGCCCTGAAAATTTCTTCGCCTTGCGTATACCGATCCAAGACATCGGTGATGACCGGAACCCCGCCATGATGCAGGGCAAGTAGTGAATAAAAATATGCCCGCAGAAACCGCGCCTCCGCCAAACGGAGAACCTTCCAATCTTCCGGCAAGGTAGATTCACTGACTTTTTGAATGAATACATTACACTTCCGTATGTTGGTGTAATGCCCCCACTGGCTTGGCCCATTGCTTGGCGTGTAGCTCGAGTTGCCATACACGGTCGAGCTGTAGCGCCCCGCTACCCCGTTGACCGAATTGTCGGTAAAATTCTCCAGGGGATCACCGCTTCCAACCGGACTCGGAATCGCGGTATAAATCGCATTCAAAAATAGGTCGGCGTTATCGGTCGTTTCCCAAAGCGTTTCGTCTGCAATCTGGTCTTTCGGAGCCACATCCAGCGTTTCATCGCATGCAGTGAAACAGATGATCACGGTTATCAGCGTACTCCAGGCGACAACCGGTTTAGTTAGATTTACGTGTTTCATGACATTAACTAAAATTAATACACAACGGTTAACCCAAACGACATCACCTTTTGCTGAGGATACGTCCAAGCACTTGTCGGCGCGTACGAATTGTTCGTCCCGATTTCCGGATCATACAGCAGGTCGGTCCAGGTCAATAAATTCTGTCCCGCCACATAGAGGCGCGCGCTCTGCAAACGCATACGCGAAGCCCATGCAGCAGGCAAGGCATACGAGAGCGTAACGGTTTTCAACCGTAAATACGCTGCGTTACCCATCCAGAACGATGAAGTTACCGAATTATTCGTGGTTGGCGAAGGCGTTAGCCTCGGATTAAGAGCATCGGTATTTTCAGGTGTCCAATAGTCAAGGTTATGTTTATAAGGCTTCATCCCGTTCCAGAACGGCATGATAGACGACGGGTGGTAATACCAATTGGTATTTGCCGCCCCTTGAAATAAGGCTTCCAGTGAAAAATTCCTAAACGTCACCGAAGGTGAAAACCCATACAATATTCCCGGTGCCCCCGTAGGATAACCGATCGGAACAAAGTCATTCTCATCTATTTTGCCATTCCCGTCAACATCGTCGTAGCGGATGTCTCCCGGCTGTACAGCCTCCCAAGGTTGCGTTGCAATACCGGGCTTTAACTTTCCGCTTTCGTCAAAATCAGCTTCCTGGAAATACCCCACCGCCCGGTATCCGAATTGCGTCCCCAGCGATCGGCCCGTCAATCGCCGATTCGGATTGTTATAGGTAACGTCCGTTTCGAATACCTGCAACAGTTTGTTTTTTGCGTAGGTGAAATTGCCACCCAGCGATACACTCAGCTCGCTGGACAGCGCACGCGAAGCCCGGAACGAGAATTCGATTCCCCGGTTGCTCATGATGCCCGCATTTTCCTGGCTTAATCCGATTCCGTACTCCACGGGAATGACGACATTGGGATTCAGCAGCATATTTGACCGTCTCTCATAAAAGTAATCGACCTCCAGAGAAAGTTGATCGTTCCAAAGACCGGCTTCCAGTCCGACATCCATCTTTTTTGCCCGTTCCCATGTGATGTTGGGATTGGGTTCCGCCCGCTCATAAACACCCTGTACTGCCGTTCCGTTGAATGCGTAGGCCGTACCAACTACGCCATAGGTGCTCAAGTATTGAAAGGGACTGCCCGCCAATGCCCCAACTTCGCCGTACGACCCCCTTACTTTCAGGTTCGTCAGCCAGTTTACGCGGTCTTTGATAAACTTCTCTTCCGAAATCCGCCAGCCTACTGAAAAGGCCGGAAAGAAACCAAACCGGTTGCCGGGCGCAAAATAATAGCTACCGTCATACCGTCCACTCGCTTCCAACAAATATTTATCGGCATACCCGTACGTAAGCCGGTACACCAATCCGAGTTGTTTCGCCATGCTGGAAGTACCGGCGACTTCCCGATCCACCGGATTTGGGCTTCCCATATCCACCTCGTCGATGATCAGGTTATAGTTTCTTCTGATCACATCGGTACCCCGTGTGGAATTGGTCTTGGATTCAAACGCTACCAACGCGCTGATATCGTTTCGTGAAAACGAGCGGGCGTAGTTAAAACTGGCTTGGTAGGTATATTGCTGATATTTTCTGAAACTTTCGACCAACAACGGTTTCGGATCACCAAATAGGGCATCGGTAATGACATAGGGACGTTGTGTGGTATCTATCGTAGCAACGTGCATGGGAGTCTTCCATAATTTCGAATCCACAAACTCCGGGTCGTAGGCAAACGTGCCCTTAAACGAAAGCCCTTCGATAAACGGGATTTTTTGATCTACGGTAAGTTGGTTAAACTGCGGATTGTTCTTTACTTTTTCATAGCCGGTACCAAAAATTGCCGAGGATACATAGTTGCCGAACATGCCGTTGCTGAAAAATAACGGTCCATAGCCAACCTGGGCGAAGCCCGCCAACTCAAATATCCTTCCGGTCCGTCCCGCTCCGCCCAAATTCTGATCCGACGGAGGATAACGCCTGCTATTGGAGCGCCCGATTATACTCGCCGTAACCTTTGTGGATCGGGTTGCGTCCACTTCGAGGTTGACCGCCCAGTTAAACCGGTCGGTGGTCGTGGTTTTCCACATCCCATCTTGCTTTTGGTACCCGAAGCTTCCATAATAGCGCACCGACTCGGATCCCCCCGACAGTTCAATGCCGTGATTGGTCAACAAGGCATCGCGGGAAACAATGTGATTCCACACGTCGTGGTTTGGATAGGCATCCGGATCCGATCCATCCTTAAATTTCTGCAAGGCATAATCGGAAAACGGTGCCTGCAGTCCCACATTTTCCGCCGCCCGATTTTTCAAAGACGCTTCTTCGTAAGAGCTCAAATAAGCGGGCAATACCGTCGGATTCTGGAATCCGACATAGCCATTGTACGTCAAGGTCGCTTTACCCTGCTTTCCACGCTTGGTCGTGACCAACACCACACCGTTTGCTCCCGCCACACCGTAAGGCGCCACCGCTGCCGCGTCTTTCAGAATCGTAAATGTTTCTATGTTATTGGGGTCCAATTGGGTGAAATCACGGGGTATCCCATCTACCACCAGCAGCGGTTGGCTGTTACCCGTTGACGAAATTCCCCGGATAAAAATATTCGAACCGTCCCTTCCGGGTTCGCCAGACCCTTGTTTCACAATGACACCCGCCACACGGCCGCCCAACGTGTTGCTCAAATTCGCAACGGGCACCGACTGTATGTCGTCGCCTTTGAGGGTGGATACGGCAGCCGTTAACGACGTCTTTTTTTGGGTGCCGTATCCAATTACCACAACCTCTTCAAGGTCTTCCGACGACGGAGCCAATCGGATCACCAGGGGTTGGCGTTCGGTTACTTCAAGGCGGGTTTGATGATAACCCACATACGTAAAAACAAGGGTTGCCGGCAGCGATGTCCGGATGGAAAATGCTCCCGATCGATCGGTCTGTACCGATGACCCGTCCGCTGACTCAACGGTTACGCCCGCGAGTGGTTCACTGGTCACCGAGTCCCTGACGGTTCCCGTTATCGTGTTCGCTTGCTGTGCGGCAGCACTGGCACTGAAGGCCACCCACCAAAACAACGCCATGCACAACTTGATACCCGGAATTTGTTTACCTTTCTTTTTCATAATTTCCACATCATTTTGTTTGGTCATATTTTAATCTGTAAAAGATGAATAATCTCACATTGACCACACCACGCTTCAATCGATTATAATTGGATGAAGCAAAAGTATCCGTCGTCACCCGCGTTTGACACCACCTCATTTGCCATTACCGATACAATATTTACTTATACAGAAAAACGGAAGCGAAATTTGTTAATGTGGAAATTAGTCGGTATTTATGTGTTGGAAAGCAATCGTTTATGAAAGTCATTTTCGAACATCAATCGCATCCTTCTGGTCTCGGATTTCTGGCAAAAGAATATATCCAAACGTATTTTACCTCGCCCTTCCACTTCCATGATTTGTACGAATTGATTTGGATAAAAAAGAGTTATGGGAAGCTCTATGCCGGAAAAAAAATCGTGAACTTTAACGGCGGGGAAGTCTATCTTTTCGGGCCGGGTTTTGGCCATTGTTTCTACAACGAGAAGTCTTTCATCGAATCCGGCGAAACGGCTCATGCCATTGCTATTTTTTTCAAGGATGATTTTCTCGGAAGTGGCTTTTTTGATAATACGGAATATGTCCAAGTAAAGGAATTGCTTAACAAAGCAGCTTATGGTGTCCAAATAAAGCAAGTGGACGACGAAGTATATGCGTTGTTTTCAAAAATACCCCGCGAGAAGGGCATGAACGAATTGATTCTCTTTTTGCAATTGCTGAATCACCTGTCGCAGCTCGCTTCACCACCGTTGGAAGTGATGAATGAAACCCAATCGGTCATGAAACTCACCAACAAAGATTCCGCCCGGTTGGAACCGGTTTTGAAATACGTGATTGAAAATTTCAAGGGCGACCTGGACAGCAAGAAAGCCGCGGAACTGATTTACCTGAACGAGGCTGCTTTTTGCCGGTATTTCAAGAGGCGCATGGAACAGACCTTTTCGCAGTTCGTCAACCACGTGCGCATCACCCATGCCACCAGCCTGCTTCTGACCGAGGAATGGGACGTATTGCGTATATGCTATGAATGCGGCTTTAAAAATCTGTCCTATTTCAATCGGCAGTTCCGGGAAATCACCGGACAGAGCCCAAAAGAGTACCGAAGGGCATTTCAAGGCTCCAATGAAAGCCTGATCATGGACAACCAGGCGGATTAAATCCCGTTATCGCCTGGGTTATTGCCGGGGCGCTTCGAAAATTCAATTGTAAATATTGTATTGGAAATTGCAGTTGTGTGTTTTTATGAGCTGTGCTTTACAAAAAAGCACAGCTCATAATTTCGTAAAAATTGCCGGGAAAAACGGTTGTTAAAATTAAACTTTAATAAGTCAACTCATTTAAGCAAGGTACTACCTTAAACCGAAAGAAGGCCATGTATTAAAAGACATTACGCTTTTATTCCCAAGTAATCTTAATAACTTGCCCGGCTTCTCCCGAACAGTGCAGTACATCACCGTCCGATTTCTGCGGTACAGGAAATTCCCGGTTATCGACGGACATCGTTGTCACGCCGTTTGCCTTTAATTTCAAGACCAAATCTGACGCGGCACCCAAGCGGATATTTAGGGCATTTCCCTCGAGGGTAATGTCATCAATCCATCCGGTAGATGATACGATGGATACTCCCTTACCGTCATTACCCAAAATAAATGCTTCGCGCGTGTCATCGGGCATAGCGAACTGGAATGGCAGGGTGAGCATGCCATCGGCGTATGAATAGGCATGATTGAGAACGCCCAAAAATTGCGCGTCATTTACTTCGAATTGGTGGCTGTAAGACAACGCCGAGCCGCTAAACCCAACAACTTGACCATAGGCCGTTGCCTCGTTTACACACGAATACACTTCCGGAGATCCGCCTACGCGTCCGTGGACCCGGGTAGGTAATTGAGCGATATGCGGACGCACCCGTTTGCTCTTTGAAACCGTTGCATTGACCGATGCCCTTTGTTGCTCGTTGGTTTGTTTTAGATTGCCCCAGAATCCGTTACCGCCTACAATGGACGTGTTGACATGGTATCGTTGTGCATAAAACGGTGCGGCGTTATGCGGATATACAGCAAATGTGAATACTTGGCTGGGCAAAACCCCGGCAAACCGATTTGTAATACTTCGCATCGACTTGCTGCGATAGGTACTATAGTCACCATAGCCCGAAGCTCCGTTATTCATCCAGAAAAACTTCCCCTCTTGTAAAGGCATCAAACCGACCATGCAACGCTGGGGCTCGGTCACATCAATTTCTACCACCACATCGGGATGATATTCCCGTAACGTTCGCATAGCCCGCGTTACATAAAAAGGGAGGAGGTAATCATACCGATCCTTACGTTCTTGCGCACTGTATGTGCTATCGCCATGGGCTAACCCCGGGAGGGAACTGGGGAACGAGTTGATGGCGTCCCACTTAAAATAACGGACACCCTGATCAATCAACCATTTACAATCGTTGACAAAAACATCATAAAAGCCGCCCACCAAATCAAATACAGGATGATTCCATTGCCCTTTGACGGGGTTCCCGTTTTTGTCCAATATTACCCACTCGGGATATTCTTTGAACCGGTCTGCCGTAGCGTCGATTCCCATGGGCGACAGCCAGATTCCAGGAATCATACCTCGGCTTTCGATTTCAGCAATCAACGGCGCAATGCCACCGGATAGCCGTTGGTTCGGTTTCCATACCCCTTGCGTCACTTCCCAGCCATCGTCCAATACGAATAACTCGGCTCCTAACTCCGCGGCATAACCGATCTCTTCTTTAATACGCGCTTCTGTAAAAACGCCTCTTACATCGGCAGATGATCGTTGCATCCCCCATGTATTGTAATAAAAATGAGGATGGCGCGCCGGTTTATGATCGGTTATCTGTTCCATAACATACCGATGGATTATAGCCTCCGTATCCGCGGAATCTTCGTAAAACGCTACCGCTGTCCAAACGGTTTCATAGGGGTGTGCCCAATCCACGACTTCGTTCTCAAGATATCCTCCTCTTCTTATCGACGTACCGATTTTTAACTGGTCATTCTTTTTGGACGTCTCCAAGCCAATAAACCACAGGCTTTCATCGGTATTATCCAGATCGCTTTCACCGATTACACCTTGTGACCCATCGTTGGCAAATCGATCTCCGGCACTTGGCTGATACATCGTCTCGAACCCCCGGCGCGTGTCCTGCGAGGCATGTTCATATGCACTAAATAACGTGTAGCCCTCCATCTGAGTCGTTTGAAAGGGTCCTTTGACACTTACCTTATCGCCTCCTTGCAATGAAAAGAATGAAGAGTCAGGAGCAAACATATGACAATAGGCGAGGTTGTTCACCCGATTCCGTTGATCCGACGTGAAGGAACGCTGGAAATCCGGCAATGCTTCTTGGGCATACGATGCTATCCGGGTTTCCTTCAAGTGAGTCTGTGGACGATTATCCGAAAAAGCATATTGCGGAAAAATAAAATGGAGCGCGCCGTTGAGTTTATTCAAATTAAACCGATGCCTTTCTTTTACTTTCAGGAATAGCATTTCCCTTGTCAGCGTCGAAAACGGAAAGTATTGCTTGTGCACTTCTACGATCATTCCTTTCAATTGCTTTTGCCCCGCTATCCGCAAGACTAATTCTGTTCCTCCGTTGCCGAGCTTACGCACTTCATGGCTTTGATATTTCCATATAGACTGCAACGCGTGCACCAGTTGATTATTAATTACAAATTCAAACCAGGGAACGCTATCGGTTGATGCCAGTAATTCTTTTCCGAACTGCTTACTCCGCATAGACAACGGCATAACCCTACCCTTATCAAACGCGATTACCTGTGTCATCGCCTCGTTTTCGATGGTAAGTCGTTTTCCATCCCACGTAATTTGGGCAAGCGACAGAGCTGGAGCCAACCACAACACAACAGCAATCAAAAATCGTCTCATTGGAAACTGAATAGCTAAAAACATAAATACAAATCGAATTACAGATCGGGCCCCCACAACTGAAGTCCCCCCGCTCTTACTGCTTGTTGACCGCTGGTAAAGTTAACCAAAATGCCGATCGATACTTCCGTAGATTCCGCCAACGAAAAATCCACCTTGACATTGAAACGGTCTACGCCCGTCACAAAAGAAACACTGCCCAACGCACCGCTTAAATCAGCAAGATCTGGGAGCGTGCTGCCCTCGGCCACTACGAGATAGCGCTCCGCAGTGCCACGGTTTACCGCCGATGAGTTGCCTTCTGTTGTCCATATCACTTCGTAATCTCCTGCAGGCAAGGTAATAGTCTGATAAATTTTCCCATTTACAATCGCAGGATCACCATCTCCCCATTTTTGCAGACCAAAAGATCCTGAGTTGTTGATATTATCATATCCGCCGTAAATTTTATTACCGGCAGGACCTTGATTACGCATCACGTCATTTGTAACCCAATCTTTTAACGTCCCCCATCTTGCGCCATCGTACGTCTCACTTTGGAATGGCGCCGTGAAATTTTTAAGATAACGGCTGCTGAGGTCTATCATTGCAGGCGGCACATATTCTTCCACATGCTGCTCGGAATAAGCCGTCCGGAACGTGTCAAGCGCATTAGAATCCGGCAGAAACAGCGTCCTGTAAAAATAGGATGTCCCGGTTAAATAATCCTGAAAAAACGTCGAATCAACCATTGAGTTAACAATTCTATGTACGGTATCTCCAGCAAGGTTCACATATTTGATGTCAGTAGCGAATGCTCCCGCCGCGGTGTCGGCTACGCCCCAGACAATAAACATTTCGCCGTTCTTTTTCTGCTGGGAAGCTAAAACCGGTCTGTCCAGTAGTCGGGCCTGATACTTTTGCCCATAGGTATTTCCAAATACTTCCAGCGGTACGGATTGATTTTCCTCCTTATCATACGTGACAATCACAAATGAATAATTGCCTTCGGGAAGATTATCGATCATACAGGAGACCGTATCCATAGAAGGTTCAATCGGAATTTCTGTGGAATCAGCAAAAACGTTCCAAAAAATCCGTGCTTTGACGACGCTTGGATCCGGCCCTTTCGGCCAACTGATTTTTACCCGGTTCAAGCCGCCGCTTAGCCGAACATTTGTTGGTCGCTCTGTGTAGATCCTGCCACCTTTTTCTATATATTGTTCGTACGCATGATCCATTTTTTTACAGGCGTTCGATAACAGGCATAAACCCAACACCCCGTATATTAATAGCTTGTTATTCATAATTCTCCGATTATAGATTAGTTATTTCACCTGCCCCCAAAACGAAATCTCAGACGTCTGCACACCACCTCCCGGTGCCCATGTCTCCAAGGTTTTAAACCGAATATATCGGACGGGAGTCGTCATCGTCCCATCGAAGTCAAAATCTTCTCCGTTGATCACCGCATATTCGACATCTTCTGTGGTAGTGGATCCAAATGGTAGACCGGAAGGTTTAATCGAAGTAAAAGAACCCAGCAATTCCCAGTTGTTCCACCCACCATCGGGATCGGGGTTATTACTTCCGTAGATCTCGAACGCCTTAATCATTGGGGCAATGTAGGGATAATTGGCCCGCTGATAGACCTTCATCCGGCTGAAGGTAGCAGCAACTCCCAAATCAACGGTAAACCATTGCGGTACAGCATAAGTTGCAGATACGATCCAAACATTTTCCGAGTTATTGGTAATGCCATCCCAAATTTTTTCAATGTTGTAATTAAACGTGTTTTGCCAAGTATCGCTGGGAAGTTTGACTAATTTAAATTTGTCCTTTGGTATGACCTCTTCATACAGTGGAGTAAGTAGTTTTGTAAGCGTGTCCGACCGGTTGCCCCACCGGTCCTTTATAAACAACCCGATCTTTTTTTCCTTATCTTCCATTCCCCTGGCTGCGTAAGTAGCGTTTTCGCTGCTGGTAAAAAATGTCGTTACCGGAGCCCAGGTATCCCGGCCGCTTGAATCGACCATCACCACAATCGCCAAATTAGCTTTGCTACTATTTTCAAAAGACACTTTGACTCCCCCAAACGTTGCAGCTAGGTCTATGGTTTCAAAGACGGACAATACGGGAGGTGTCATCGGATTGACCGTTATTTCCACCGGTTCTGAAGCCTTCTCATTTTTGCCCACGCTAAAGATTTTAATGGGATAGCTTGCCGTACTACCGAATCCTTCAACACGTAACGTATCGTAATACCGGGATGCTTTGGTCTGGCGGACCACTCCGGGCTGGATTTCATATACCGCCTTCACATACGACAGATTCGGATCATCTGGAAGTTTGTACGTAATGACGGCACCTCCGGGTGTTGGAGTGACTTTCACATCCGTGACCGGTTCCGGAGCGGGTTTAGCTACATCCAAGTGGTCGAGGCGTTCGGCTTCCGAACAACCAAAAAAACCGATCGCCATTCCTGTAAGAGCAATGAGGGCTATATTTTTAATTTTCATAAAACTCATGTTATAACTGGTGAATAGTGTTTACCACCCTACGTTTTGTACCAAGTTTCGATTCACAATAATGTATTCGTCTTTTATGGGCCAGAAATAATCCTTTGTTCCAAACGTTTGGTCGTAGATAACTTTAGGCCGGTAGTACGCCCGGGCGGTTTGTTGTTTCAAATCCCAGCCAACGATGGGTTGATTGAGCATTCTGGTCGCATCTTTCCAACGCCTAATGTCCCAAAACCGATGTCCCTCAAAAGCCAGCTCAATAAGGCGCTCTTGTTGAATTATTTGCCGCAATCCTTCTTTTTCTTTTGGCTTATCAGGCCGATTGGAATAGCCGGCCCAAGCCGCCTCCACACCGGCCAATCCGGCACGTGTCCGAACCAAATCCAGGTATTTGTACACTTCGGCAGAAGGACCCGCAGATTCGTTAAGCGCCTCAGCATATAACAGGTATACGTCTGCCAGTCGAATGATAGGCCAAGGATAAGAGGTAACCGAGTAATTTGTGCCCGTGCCAATAACGTTTTGATAGTGGATATACTTCTTGATAAAATATCCCGTTATGGTGCCGCGGTCAGAAAGGTTACTGCCATTGCGCTGACCGCCCATTGCTTCCAAATAGAATAGTTCAGCTGGCTTTTTATCATCGTATTTGCCTTGCCCATACCACACCCCCCCGTCAAATCCCAGATCGGCATAGAACCTGGGTTCGCGATCAAAATGTAAACCTGCCGTGACAAAATTCTTCCGGATGTAAAGCTCATCCTGTTCCGTGGCTTCACGGAGGCTGAATCTGGAGCTGTAAGCCCATGTTTTATCCTCTTCAATAGGCACTCCATGTTGAGAGTAAAACATTTCAGCTATTTTCATAGGAGGAGAAAGCTCACCCCGCAATGGCCAATTGTCTAAATATTGTGGATCTATAAATGTGGTAGCCAACACCTGGAGACTACTTGAATTGGTCTGAGTATTGGCCCAAATGATCTCACGGTTCCACTTTTCACAGAGACTATTGCGTATGCTCATCTGAGTCGTCATGGTGTCCGTAAGATTATGTTGCCCGAATTCAGGCTGAAAATAATACAAGCTAAAACCGGCATTGTGGCACGCGTCTATCGCCTCCTTACAGG
The DNA here is from genome assembly GCF_042666505.1 of Parapedobacter sp. GCM10030251. Taxonomy (NCBI): domain Bacteria; kingdom Pseudomonadati; phylum Bacteroidota; class Sphingobacteriia; order Sphingobacteriales; family Sphingobacteriaceae; genus Parapedobacter; species Parapedobacter sp. GCM10030251. The sequence continues at coordinate 752,246 of NZ_JBHTDN010000002.1, forward strand.
CTTGAGCAGCCCTTTCCCATTTGGCCGGATCAAATGTGGGATTGAACAGTAGTTGCCCATCCGGATTTTTCAAGGCAGCCTGGTCCGTATTTCCGTTGAAAAGGGGACTCGCCGCCGTTACCAGCACTTTCGCTTTCATGGCTAGCGCTGTTACAGCGGTCACCCTACCCAATTCGTCCATCGGATTAACTATTTCCGTGGGCAGGTATTCCAACGACTCATCGATCAAATTCACGATATAGTTGAAGCATGAATCCACTGGATCCCGCATCACCTTAACCTCTTCAGGATCCGCCGAGATCGGTAGATTTTTCTCAACAAGAGGGACAGGGCCGTACATCCTTACCAAGCAAAAGTGATAATACGCCTTCAAAAACTTCACTTCACTGGCCCATCGCGCACGTTCAGGGGCCTCCATATCCGTTACCTTCTCGATATTTTCCAAGAATATGTTGCAATCCCGCAACGCGCGATACATCAGTTGCCAATTGTCGCCATACGGACTCACTACATTCATCAATCCACGTGCGATATTAAACATCGCTCCTCCCCGTTCATTGATGCGCCAGATTTCGTCTCCGCCCAGCATAGCCGGATCCGAACCCAAGTCGCCGTTCCGTGGCATATATGAGTAACAAGTATGCAAAAATTTCTCGGCCTGAGTCCTTACGGTAAAGGCGTTGTCAAGTGTGGCAACGTTGTCCGGCACAATGTCCAAATAGTTGTCACATCCAGTAACTATGTTCAAGCATATAACCAATGCCAAACAGCTATATCTAAGTCGCTTACTATTCATAATAATAATTGGTTACCTAACTGTATCAAAAATTGATGTTTAACCCGATGTTATATATCCGTTGTACCGGATAGCCCAACCCATTACCTGCCATTTCTACATCCCATAACTTAAATTTGCTGAATGTCAGCAAGTTACTTCCATTCACAAAGATCCGGAAATTACTGGTCCGCAACCTTTTTTGCGCGTTGGCTGGCAATGTGTAGCCCACCTCAACTTGCTTCAACCGCAAAAAAGCACCGTCTCGCATAAACCACGTACTGGTTTGTACGTTGTTGTTGATTACGGTTGTACTCAACCTCGGCCAAAGCGCGTATACATCTTGGTTGTCTTCTGCCCAGTGACTGTCGGCATAAGCCTTTAGCAATTGCGTGTCATCGACAAAAGGGTACGTCTTATTGACATCAATCCAAAAAGACTCATTTGCAAGCCCTTGAAAGAATGCGGAGAAATCCAGGCCCTTATATCCAGCCGAGAAGCCAAAGCCGTATACGATTTCCGGCACGACGGGATTACCGATAGGAACAATATCGTCTTCGGTGATCTTTCCATCGTTATTGACATCCAAATATTTGATATCACCTCCTCTGTACTCTCCAAAAGGCTGCGTAGGAGAATTGTAGGCTTCGTAATCATCAACAAACAGTTTTTCAGCAATATAGCCATACCATTGGTTAATTGAATTCCCGACATGATAACGATACTGTTCACGATATTGCGGTTCTTCAAATTTTCTATATTGATTCGTTGCGTACGTAAAATTTCCCCGTATCGATAACCACCAACCTGTATACCACGACTGTTGATAATCCAGCGACATATCTACGCCTTTGGAAGACGCTTCTCCCACATTGGCTCGTATTGGTGCAGACAACCCCATGGTAACCGGCACATAACTGCGGGTCATCAAAATATTTTTACGGTACTCGTAGAAATACTCGGCTTGCAGATTCATTTTATTAAACAGGCCCAATTCAACTGCATAATTCTGCTTCACGGCTGTTTCCCAGGTGATATCCTCATTAGCATACCTTCCTACAGAAATGCCATTCCGGAGGTATGTTTGATCCCGGCCAAAAGTCGCCCTGCGATCCACATCATTCATGTTTACATTGGACAAATAGAAAAACCGATCTTCAGGAGATCCGATGGCGTCATTTCCGACAAACCCGTAAGTTGCTCGCAACCTGAAATTGGTAATGATATCCCGTGCGGACGCAAAGAATTTCTCATTGGATATGCTCCAGGCTAAGCCAGCCGACGGGAAAAAGCCAAACCGCCTCGATTGGTGAAACCGCTCCGATCCGTTGTAGCCAAAGTTAAATTCGGCAAAATACCGATTGTCAAATGAATAAGTTGCCCTGCCCGAAAGACCCAAATTCCTAAAAGGTAAGGATAGCTGGAGGTCCTTAGCGTTCGCATCAAGGTACTCCCGCATCATGAATACCAATAAACCGCTTATCCCATGCTTCTGATTAAAATTCCTATTGTAATTCAAGATGGATTGCAAGTAGAATGAAGAATTGACCGTTTTTTCTCCCGGCTCGTAACTCAGGTACTCGGTTGCGCTTGCTTCGTTCACATTACTGATTTCATAGGTATCAGTAAACCTGTCATATCCATTAAGCGTATAATAAAAAGGAGTATAGGCCCGTACCATATCAAAATAGGCATACCGATTGGTATTAAACATGGCTTCGATAGACAGACCTTCGGTTAAATAGGAGAAGTCGTGTTTGAGTTCGAGTTGGGCTGCCATTGTCGACGATGCATAATCCTTATATCCACGTGTCATATCCGCATATGGATTCCGGTAGTTACCCGTATCGTAATTCCCATACATGATGTGATTGACCGTTTGATGCTGTTGATCTTTGGGGAAGTAAGCGGGGAAAAGAACCGGATTAGATCGCACTACACGCTCGTACATCTCCGTACCACCGTAAATAGGCCCAGTATAGTCATCAAAATTACCGTTTAACCGTACCACCAACTCGGTGGTTTTTGTAAGGTTGATATTGACATTCGAACGAAGAGAATAACTTTTCAAATCGATATTGTTATTAAAGTTATTGCGACTGTCCACTTTCAAGACACCATTGTCCCGGTTGAATGTGCCTGAAACGAAATATTGTGCAACGCCCCCGCCTCCGCTGACGTTAAGATTCATTCGCTGGTTCATCGCATAATCCTTAAACATCATCTTTCGCCAATCATTCGCCGGATACACATAGGGATTCAAGCCGAGTTCTGTATTCATGATTTTTTCATCCGAATACAATAACGTATTCGGATTGATTTGTCCCAAGGGCGTACGCGTGTATACCGCCTCGTTATATTGTTTCATAAACGTGACCGGATCGGCCAATTCCACATTCTTTGTCGGTGTAGAAAATGAATTTTCAATCCGGAACGATAAGGCTGCCTTGCCGATCTGACCCTGTTTCGTGGTTACCAGAATCACGCCATTGGCCCCCCGGGCTCCGTATACGGCAGTTGCGGTCGCATCTTTCATAATGCTGAAACTCGCTATATCATCCGGCTGAAGGCGGGCCAGTTGTGTAGTGGTCACTTCCATGTTATCGATCAAAATCAAGGGATCAACCTTATATCCGAACGTAGTAACTCCCCGGATAAAAAAATCAGCGTTATCTTGTCCGGGTTCTCCGCTTCGTTGATACGCAATCATACCAGCGACCCTTCCGGCTAATGCCGTTGTCAGATTACTCGATGGATTTTTCTTCAATTCACTTGCGCTTACCGACGTCACAGAGCCCACCATGTCGCTCCGTTTCTGCTGCCCGAACCCGACTACGACCACCTCATCCAATGCGCTTGGATCGGCTTCCATTACCACATCAATCTTTGTCAACTGATTTACGCTAATTTCCTGGCTGACATAGCCAACCATCGAATACACCAAAATGGATGATGTGGTTGGCACATCAATGACATAGTTTCCGTTTTCGTCTGTTTGGGTCCCATTACTGGTTCCCTTGATTTGCACCGTTACACCAGGCAGTATACCTGTAGTGTCTTTTACGCTGCCGGTTATACGGATTGCCTGTGCATTTACTATCCCTGTGCATGCCATCGTCATCCAGAGGATCAGCGCGTAACGGATTCTTTTAGTACTTCTCTTTCCCATAATGACCTATATAATTGATTATTTTTAACAGAATGCTCATCTATTTGCGGGCATAATTTCTAGGATTTCCTGTCCGTAATGGCCCAGTGCCAATGCCATCTTCCCATGTATCAACTCCTCGCCTGAAAACACTCCCTTATCCCGATTCGTAAAACATGTGCGCACACGGTATGTACCTTCAGGCCGCACCCAAGGTATGTTGATGTTTCTCGCACTTTCCCCGCCATCGCCTCTCATTACCACAACTGCGCCAAAGCCTTGTTCATTGAGCTTGCCCCACCAATGCCAATCTGTATCAGTTGGTGCGGGGACGCCACTGAACTGAAAACAAGAGTAAACGTTGTACTGTCTATTCAGTCGATTTAACAAAGCAAACCCTTCTCGGTAGATCGATTTGTTTACCTCGCTCAATGACTCCAAATCCCCCGCAAATACACTCGGTACTCCCATAAACCAACTGCAAAGTTGCCGTTGTTGTATCTTCGGTGTCAAACTACCCTGGAAATTCACCGTAGCTGCACCGTAATATTCAATAGATCGAAGCGGCAGTCCTCTGTGGGCAAAGAACTGTCGGCGTGCATTCCAGCATCCTGCGATCAAACGAGCCCGAAGGCTGTCGACATCCGGGAAGGATTGAGCTGAGGCCCTTTGTCGTGGATTTCCGGCCCCAGCATAGTCATTTGGTGGCACATGAAAGTAATGCGCATGTTTCAGTGCCGCCACGTCGCACGGGGTGCCCGGAGTTCCCCAATAGATTTCGTGGGTTAATTCCAAGTGCACATCGGGAGCCATTTTGGCAATCGCGTCTTGCGCTTCAAAGAGCCCCCTAAGTCCCCTGAGCATCGATTCCTTATGTGTACGGCTATCATGTCCCCTGGCAATGTCACCGAACTTGATATTTGTCAAATCCTGTTTAAAGTAAGTGGCATGATAGCGGTCATATAAGCCGATTAAGTCGTTGGCGTAATAAAATCGCCAATTGCTGGCATAACTCATCGCCAAGGCCCCATCTCGTTCCACTTTGGGATAACTATATGCTGTGGGTAAAGCCTTTAAATCAGCCGATCGCTCGGGATGCCGGAAACAAGTCACCCACAAGCCCGCATTTAATCCTTTATCACGGAGATACGCCATCGTCTGACTAAAATTGGGAAAGTTTGCGGTGTCAGGAACAACGCTGAATCGTGCTATCGCGTTAGGCGTGTTAGCTTCGGACCACCCTGCATCTAATAGCAGTGTCTTTATCCCAATATCCGCAGCAATGTCAGCCGCGGTTCGCATATTATGGTCGTTGATCAGAGGTCCATAGTTAGACCAGCTGCACCACAAAGGGACGGATAATGCGGGATCAAATGTCTTGATCCCGACCACCTGCTGTAAATACCGCTGGAAATGCGTCTCCACAGTCCTGTCTAGCGCAGTGGAAACTGCCGATATTGTTTTAATCGATGGCCCGGTATATGCATAGGTAAAAACAGGTTCAGACTTAAATTGTTCTGCAGGCCCTAATACCCACTCAAAATGATCCAAATGATATCCCATAGCTCCTTCGTCAGATATGACACGCAGTGCTGAAGGAATTTCACTGACCTGCAGCAAACCATGAGTTTGGCCGTTATCGGAAAAAGCGCGGATGCTGGATACCGCTCCCCTGTCAGAAGGTGTTAAGTCGATCACATTCCGATAATCCCCAGACAGACAAAGATCATCGATCGTCAGACTATCGACCTTTAACCACAACTCACTGTTATTAATAATCTCTATCCATTTTCTAATGGCCGGGTAGTCCTCGTGAATTTCGTAAACAACATTAACCGCTAGGCCAGCAAGGTCATCCGTGTTGCATCGATAGCGCACTCGCAGTTGATGAACATCTAATTCAGGTTGAAATGATATAATTTTATGCGCATCGAACTCGGTGCCCCACGTAGATGCGCTACAGGTAGCTACTTGTTTCCAAGCTATTTGCTGTACGTTGCCGACATGATCACTGTTTACCAGTAGTTCGTCTGTTTCCGCCAAATCATCTTTTAATGAAATTGCTCCGTCGGTCCCGATAGCTTCACTTAATCCTTCAGGTGCTTTATTAGGCACAGCACGGTAAATCCGGAACGATAATTCAGGTGTTTCTCCTACGATCATATTTCGGCCAGATACACTAAGGACTTCGGTCCGTAATCCCATTTTATCCGCGCGTAGCTTCCGTTTCAGCGGTCCCGCATTTAATTCAACGGCCCCGTCATCTTCCATGACAATGGGAGTTACCTGCGCCTGAATCTTAGCTACGCCTATCGAAAAAAACAAAACCCAATAAATCCGCATACACCATTTAATCAATAACATAGCAATCCCTTATTTTCAATAAAACATCTGCTGCTTACGACATCCGCGGTTTACGGAATCCTTTACCTAGGCCTATAGATATTGGTTTTCATAATGGCTAAATTCCACAAAAATAAAGCATCTAAAAAGCACAAGATTTGCTTGTTATGATACATTATTTACAGCGATTAAAACGTTATCGTCAACCCACCATCCACTGTCAGCACCGATCCGGTGATATACGAGGCGTCCGGACCCGCTAAGAAATAGACTACTCCGGCTACCTCCTCCGGTTTACCCGCTCGTTTCAAGGGTAGGTGGCCATATTTCACATAATTATCCGCGAACCATTCGCTTTCCAGCTCATTTCGGCCGTCACCTTTAATCGACATGGGTGTGTTTATAAATCCCGGAGCAATGGTATTTGCCAAAATCCCGCGCGGCGCCAGCTCAAGCGCCAGGGAACGCGTAAATTGGGTAACGGCCGCTTTGGCGATGCCATAGGCAGAACTCCCCGGCGCTACACGCTCATAATGAATGGACGTAATATGGATGATGCGCCCTGCGTCTTTCAAATAAGGCAGCAGTGCCCTGCAGCTTTTTACCGTTCCATACAACATCACCTGCAAGGAATTATCCCATTTCGCAAAATCTCCCTCGAGCGCTGGCGAGGCTTCCGAAATTCCGACACTATTGACAAGAACATCGAAACTACCTTCCATTGCACAGATTTCTTCGGCGAAACGGGACAGATCGCTTTCCTTCCTTACATCTACCAGGTAGCCCCGATGACCATCTCCAGGGAGGCTCGCCACGACCTCTTCCGTTTTCGCCCGATTGCAGGATGCCACAAGGACCCGCCATCCTTCATGGGCAAACCGCCAGGCAGTGGCCGCACCGATCCCCGACGACCCTCCTAAAATAACTGCTGTTTTCTTCACCATCGGTTAATAAGTAGCTCTCCCGCCCGAAATATCAAACACAAATCCGGTCGAAAAACTTGCTTCCGGCGAAACAATCCAGCCTACCATTGCCGCAACCTCCTCAATCGTCCCTAACCGCTTCATCGGTATTTTACTGACCATATACTCAAGTTGTTCCGGTGCTGTATCCGCGTTCATGGCCGTCTTGATTACCGCCGGAGCCAATCCATTTATGGTAATCCCCTTTTCAGCATATTCCTTTCCGATTGATTTTACCAGTCCGATAACCCCGGCCTTCATTGCAGAGTACCCCACCATGTAGGGATTCCCTTCCTTTCCGGCAATGGAGGCAATCAACAGTATGCGACCGTAGTGCCGCTTTTCCATGAGTGGGATACCGTACTTGGCGACCAAGAAAGCCCCCCGCAGATTCACACCATAAATTTTGTCGAATTGGTTAACGTCATACTGCGTGATGGGTGTGTGGGTAGGCCCTACGATGCCCGCAGAATTCACCAGCACATCCAGCCTTCCATACTGCCTCTCCAAGCGATCAAAACACACACGCACAGCCTCTTCATCCGACACGTCGAGGATCATCCCGGCACAGCGAAGACCGAATTGTTCAAATTCGGCAACCGTATCCGTAAGCTTTTTTTCATCGTTATCCAATAAGATGACTGTAGCCCCCTCTTCGGCCAATCGTTTTCCGATCCCTTTTCCCAAACCGTCGGCTCCACCCGTAACGGCGGCCACCTGGTTTTCAAATCGTTTATTCATACCCATCGTTCAAAATTTTGCTGTTTTCTTTTACCAGTCAGTAATAAAACCACGAATAGATATCCCGATCACCCGTCTCGCACGGATTATTTCTCGTATGATTTAGCAGGTTTATCATCATCGTTAGCGAGGTCTAAATTAGGTTGATCTCCCGTCGATGGAAAGCACCCCATTTGCATAGTGTGATACATTATTTACACATCAATCAAAAATATTTGTAAAACGATCCATTATTTGCTAACTATGTATCACCATTTATTCACCAACGTATGCAAAACCATCACATGAAGAGCATTTTCCAGCACCAAAGCGCCACGGCGGATATGAGTTTCGTGGTCCGGGAATACCTTCAACCCCATTTCACCTCCCCATTCCATTTCCATGATGCCTACGAACTCATCATCATTTCGCGAAGCCATGGAAAGCTCTATGTGGGCAATAAAATTTTAAATTTCTCGGATGGTGAAATCTACTTGTTTGGCCCAGGGTTATCCCATTGCTTTTTAAATGACCGATCCTTTAAGGAAACCGGGGAAACCGCTCATGCGATTGTGATCTTTTTCAAGGAAGATTTCCTGGGAAAGGACTTTTTTACGAGGGCGGAATTAGCCCCCATAAAAGACCTGCTGCAATTGTCGGCTGTCGGCTTGAAGCTGGAGCTGCCAGATCCGTGGCTTCACGATAAACTTCACGCAATGGTTCAATCCAAAGGAATGGAAGCCCTACTGTCACTGTTGCAGATCCTCCATAGGCTATCACATATGCAAGCTCATTTACATTCCATCAATAGCACGATTCCGAAGATATGGCCAAAGCAGGGCGATTCGAATCGATTGGAAAAAGTGATCCGCTACATCATCGATCACTTCAAAGAAGAACCCAACAGCAAAGAAGCGGCCTCTGTGGCATGCATGAATGAAGCCGCATTTTGCCGGTATTTCAAACGACGTACCGAAAAGACATTCTCTCAGTTTGTCAATTACGTACGGGTTACCCATGCCACCAACTTACTTATGCAAAAGAAATGGAGCATTGCAGGCATTTGTTACGAATGCGGTTATAAAAACATTTCGTATTTCAACCGGCAGTTTAAGAATGTGATGGGCGTTACCCCGATGGAATACCGGATGAACCATTCCAACGCAAACGCTGCGATTATCGAGGAAGCCATTTGATACTACCAGAACACTCCATACAGCGCTACCAATATTCCGCAGACCAATAGTGCACCTACGGCAAAGCCCCGGTCTACGGAGAACATCCTTCCGTCCACTTCCAATCCCTTTGTTTGCACTCCCCGGCTCCGATCCCATTGGCTGATCCCCCACATGCCGAGGGCGCACAAAACAAAAACGATACTCATCCGGTCGAGAAATGGGATTTCGTAAACGCCCGCATCATTCTGCTTGGCAAAACCGATCGGTTCCAGGAACGACCAATCGAACCAATACGGAGAGAACTTTAACACGATGGACAGGAAAAATCCGCCGATGGTCGCAAACAATGCGGCATTGGATGTCGTACCCTTCCAGAAAAAACCCAAGATGAACATGGCGAAAATGCCCGGCGAAACAAACCCTGTATATTCCTGGATATACTGGAACCCGCCCTTTTTGTCGATTCCCAAAAAGGGGGCGATCACTACGGCAAGCACCATCGCGCAGATAATGGTTAATTTTCCGATCCACACCAACTTCCCATCCGAAACCGTCTCACCTGCAATCCGTTTATAGATATCCAGCGTAAATATGGTGGCGATGCTATTGGCTTTGCCTGCTAATGATGCCACTACGGCAGCCGTAAGGGCGGCAAATGAAAGTCCTTTGAGCCCCGTTGGCAAAAGATTCAGCAACACCGGATATGCACGGTCTGGATTCACGACTCCGTCTGTACTCATGGACTGCTGGAAACTCCCCTGTTCGTACAACACATACGCGGCAATTCCCGGCAACACCACGATCAACGGCATGAGTAATTTCAGAAAGGCCGCGAAGAGAATGCCTCGTCTTGCCGTCTTCAGATCCGCCCCCAGTGCGCGCTGCGTAATGTACTGGTTGCAGCCCCAGTAGTTAAGATTTGCAATCCACAGTCCACCCAGGATTACACTCAGACCGGGCAGATCAAAATAATTCGGGTTATCCGGGTGCAAAATCATTTCAAAATGGCCGCTGGCATGTTCCGTCATTCGCTTAAACCCCGCTATGACGCCCGAGTCGCCGAAACGGTCTGCCACGAGATTTAGTGCCAGATATGTGGTCGCCAACCCTCCGAAAATTAAGAACGCAACCTGAATCACGTCCGTGTAGCCGATCACCTTCATACCACCCAACGTAATAACGATGGCAAAGACCGCCAGAAAGTACATACACACCGTCAGATCCAACCCGGATATGCTGTTAATCGCCAATGCGCCCAGAAAAAGGATCGAAGTGAGGTTCACTACAACATAGAGCAACAGCCAGAAAACGGCCATGATCAATCCGACCGTATCGTTATACCGCTGGCTCAGAAACTGCGGCATCGTAAAGATCTTGTTTTTCAGGTATACCGGAATGAAAAATACCGCAACAATTAATAAGGTCAGCGCAGACATCCATTCATACGAAGCAATGGCCAGTCCCATCTTGAAGCCCGAGCCGCTCATCCCTATGAATTGCTCCGCCGAAATATTGGAAGCGATCAGTGACGCCCCGATGGCCCACCAGGTCAACTTTCCTTCTGCCAGAAAATATTCCTTCGTGGATTCGTTGGCGGACCGCTTCCGGAAATAAATCCAAAAACCATAACCTGCCACAATCATAAAGTAACAGATGAAAACGAGGTAATCTCCGGTGGCTAATTTATTCATTGGTCAATTTGCTGGCTTTATAACGGTACCGGCAAAATTAACCCACATTGAAAAAAAAAGCCCGCACAAAGTTTGCGCGGGGTGATACACTATTTGCCAAAACCCAACATGCCGAAATTACGGCCGCCTTACCGGCTTGACTTGTTCGGCGTCTAATGCCCTCCTGCCACGGGCTCGGATTGCGTAACCTTTCCCAGTTTACGGCTGCAATACAGTCCGTATCCTGCTACATATGCATAGCAGATCGCTGGGATGATAAAAGAAGGTTTAAGTCCAATGACGTCCGCCATCCACCCCTGCAAAAGCGGAATCAGCGCACCGCCGAGAATACCCATTACGAGCAAGGAGGCGCCCTGACTGGTATGTGGGCCCAGCCCCGTGATTGCCAGCGTAAAGATATTCGACCACATGATCGAATTGAATAACCCTACGGCCAATAAGGTCCACATGGCCCAACTTCCGGTGCCTAATACGGTTGCGAGTATCAACCCGATATTCACCAAGGCAAATACCAGCAATGCGCGGGCGGCTACCGATCGTCCGATGGCAAAAGCTCCGAAATTCAGTACGATAAAGATCAGGAAGGTAGCGATCTGTTCGAAGGAGAGATTCACGATGCTGTAGATGACCAGGAATACCGCTATTGCCGCCACCAACATATAGCTCATTTTCTTCGTCGCGTTCAATTTGTCATTCAATGATATTGAGCCGAGGAACCGACCGATCATGGCTCCGCCCCAGTACAATGCCAAGTAGTTTTTGCCTACCTGTTCATCCAGTCCCATCACATCTGGCTGACTGATAAAGCTAATGATCAGGCTTCCAATTGCGACTTCCGCTCCGACGTAAAAGAAAATGCCCAGCACACCCCCGCGTAACTGCGGGAAAGCCAACGCTCCCAATTTCCCACCTCCTACTTCCTCAGCCTGAAATCGCGGCAGCTTAATCATCCTTACAAACACGGCTAACAATACGAATAGCAATCCGAATATCAGATACGGAATCTTGGTTGCATCCGGCGTAATTTCCCCGCCTTCGGCAAAAAATTCAAAGATCAAATACCCGCCCAATACCGGCGCAATGGTTGTTCCCAACGAGTTAAACGCCTGTGCCAAATTAAGCCTGCTGGATGCTCCTTCCGGTGGACCTAAGATGGCTACATAGGGGTTGGCAGAAATCTGCAGCAGGGTAAACCCGAGTCCAAGCGTAAATAGCGCCAACAAAAACATCGGATATACCGCCATCTGCTCGGCCGGATAAAACAATAGGCAACCCAGGGCAGAAATCAACAAACCGATGATAATACCACCTTTATATCCGATTTTATTGATGGGATCGCCGGAAAAATAAGATACCGCAAAATAAATCACCGAACCGATGAAATAGGCTCCAAAAAAAGCAAACTGCACAAGCATGGCCTGGAAATAGTTCAGCTGAAATAATGCCTTTAAATGCGGAATAAGGATATCATTCATGCAGGTAATAAAACCCCACATGAAAAAGAGGGTGGTTAAAGTGGCTAAAGAAACGTTGTAATTCGATTTAGCATCCTGAGATTGCATCATAATTTTTCTATTTATAACCGCCAAACATAGATAAATTTGCTTGCATATCCAATCAAAATCTCATACAACAATAGCTTGCCTCGGTGCGCAGGATTGCTGCACAGCTATCGAGCGAACCCGATGCCCCTGAAAGGCGGTCTTGTAGCGTTTACATGCTATGTTCCACTGAAATTTCAGTCACCGAAAACGGCTGTTGAATCGCCGCATGGGCCGCCTCCCGGGCAACCTGCGCTTCTTCCTCGGAAACCTGCTCGGGGCGGTATCCATCTACGGGAGCCTGCTGCCCGAACAAGGATTCATACCACGTACAAGCCGCGATAAACCGGCCGATATGCAAATCCAGGTGATATCCGTCGCGGGTCAGGTCGTCGCCGAGTACGGTCCGTGCATTTTGAATGGCCGTACCACTGGGAATCAGCTTATCGAAGGGCATCAACGTTTCCGCTTTTGCCGAGGCATCCATGATGGCGCGATACATCGTCTGCTGATCCTGGTTGTAATTGGCAAACCCTTTATGGGTAGACGTTGGGGCATACGCCCAGGTTTGATGCCAAATCAGGCGAACCCGTCCGGCAGTAACACTGTCTACATACCGATATACGCCTTTGAGCGGCTTCACATAGGAGTCAAATTGCCCCGACAGCGGGCTGGCCTGCTGAAGCGATACGTAATCCCACCGCTCGTCCTGCAACGCCGTACGTATGCTGATGTTTTCCGTTGTCGTTTTTTCCCCTTTCACGTCGATCTTCCGATAGCTGTACGCCGCGCTATCCGTCTGCACATTTTTCCAATGTAACGATAAGGGTGCCCCACCGATGTAGAGATTGCCGATGACGATCGGCTTACCCGATACCTCGGCCAGCTCATGCAAATATTGTTCAACGGCATCCTGCGAAAAGCTGTTGCCGATCGCCAACACCCGAAGTGTATCTGTGGTCTGTCCACGGAGGTTGAATGCGAGGGATACAAAAAGCAACAACCCAATTGATCGATTAATTAATAGCATCTTCAATTATAGGAAAAACGAGCAGACGATGCAAACACAAACGGAAAAAAAGCGCCAACCGATTACAATCGGCTGGCGCAGCAACTTCGCCCGACACTCCTAGGATACCGGTGCAGCAACTTCTTCGGTGCCGTCACTCGCCCAGTTTATCCGTCCGGAAAAATACATCAACAAGGCTACCGTGATAAATAAACCGATACTGCCAAATAGTAACGCCATATCTTGCAATTGAATGATGACAAAAATAAACACGTAGAATATCGCGAGGATTGCGGAAAAGATCAACGCCACCCGGCGACGGCGCAGGAGCTTGGCGATGAAACCTCCGATCAGCGCAATGGTTGCTACCGAAGCGATGGCATATGCCGCATTAAAGCCCACATGCTCCGAAAAGGAAAGTAACAACGTATAGTACACGATCATGGCCGCACCGATGAGCACATACTGGATGATGTGGATGCGCCGTTTGGTGATCACCTCCGCAAAAAAGAGGGCGACAAACGTCAATACGATAATCAGGATGGCATATTTAGCTGTGCGCTCCGCCTTTTGGTAGTGATCCACCGGTTGCAGAAACTGGATGCCGAATCCCGTAGCCTGGTGTGTCTTATCAGAAGCTATTGCAGCAGGAGTTTCGGCGGTTGCGGGATCGGCCGCGTAAACATCATCGCTTCCAGCGAAGTCAATGTGTTCACCAATGGTGGTTTCGGCGGCTGTCCATTGCTGGGGCAACTGCCGTGAAAAATGCGGCACTTCCCATTGCGCGGCAAAACCCGAATCCCGAATTTCACGCTCGTCAGGCAGAAATGCTCCGAAAAATTTCGGTGCACCCCAATTGCCCGTCACGTCGACGTGGGTATGCTTGGCCAGTTGCAGGAAACGCAGGCTTTCGCTACCGCGCAAATCCAGTGTAAACGAAAAAGGAAGCTGTTCCCACGGCTCTCCGGAAAGCTCGGGCGCAACCACCACATTACTGCTGAATACCCCGATGTCGGCATACTCCGTTTCCGGTTCATACGCCCGTTCACCCAAGGTAATGGCCGGACTGTTCTTAAGGCCGCGGAGATCGCCGACGCCGATAGCCAACCTTGCCTTGTTCCATAACACCTGGTCAGGCGCGACGTCCGCTTTGGCCAAGTCCAATGCACCGAACCTTCCGTCCATAGCCACCTTGGCCTCGTATACCGCGGCGTCGAATATGCCGCGATGCAGCAGCTTGGCGTCCGTCTCCGCACCGATACGGAGTTCTTCGGGCAACAAGTAAAGATGCTGAATGCGCTCTTCGAGTTTCTCCACCTCGCCCATCACGGTCCTGACCATTGTCTTATACGGAACGACCAATACCGGACCGCCCAATACCTGCGGGCCCGACCAACTGCGGCCGATTTCAGCTACCACGCTCCGTTGCCGCTGCTGACGCTCCTGGATGAGCGACATGATCTGAAATGACGGGATCAGCAATACAACCGCCAGCAGGCCAATTACAAAAAGTTTGAGCGTTACCGAATTGTTGAGCCAATAGCCCAACCCCGATGTCAATTGAGATTTTGTTTCCATGTTGTTTGATTTAAAAGCACTTTGAAATACAAAGTAATTGAATAAAAAAATTTATTTTTTTTGTTGTTTAATCAGATTTTCGAGAGTTTCCAGGTGTTTTGCAAATGCTCGTTTCCCTTTTTCCGAGGCTTCATAACTGGTATTGGTTTTTCGGCCTACAAATGCCTTGTTTACCCGGATGTATGCAACCTTTTCCAGTGCCTTCAGGTGCGAAGCGAGGTTTCCGTCGGTCACCTCCAGCAACTCCTTGAGTGCATTGAAATCGTAACGCTCATTGGCAGCGAGCACCGCCATGATCTGTAGGCGCACCCGGTTTTCAAACGCCTTGTCGAAGTGTTCGAGCATCACGCTATCCTCCGGTCATATTTGAAGTACATGATAAATCCGTACAGGATGTGCAGCACACCGAATCCGAGCGACCAGAAAATCAGGCCGTAGCCGGGCAAACACGCTGCCAGCAGCCCCAGCACAATCTGCAGGATGCCCAATCCCTTCACATCGCTGTAGGTATACTGCCCGCCTGCCACCAGCGCCAATCCATAAAAAATCAAGCAGGACGGAGCCACCAATCCGTATGTGCCACGGGCGATCATAATCACCACAAACAAGCCACCGGTCACCAAAGGCACACCCATGGCTTTAAGCAGCCCACGGCTTGCCGGATTCCAGATACCCTGCCCCTGCTTCCGACCTTTCCGAACGGATAGCCAAACGGCCGTGCCCACCGACAGCAATAGCACGACTGAAGCAATAATTACCAACCTGACCAAAACCGCGTCTTCCGTGACGTAGTGGTCGCGATAACCGATCTTACTCGAGAAACCATATACCTCACGGTAACCCAAAGCTGCACCGATCAGGGCATAGCATCCGGCCAAGATCCCCGATAGGCCGCTTAATGAAATGAATTTGGCCGACCGCTCCATCAAATGGCGGATAGAAAGTAGTTCGGATTGCAGCTGCTCGTGATTCATACTAAAAGCACTTTGAAATACAAAGTAAAGAAAGGTCTTTTATAATTGCAAGGATTTTTTTCAAGGTTCAATTTTATTTTACGTTCGGCCAACCAAGCGTTCCTCGTATTTGTCTGATATTTGCATCTTTACAAAAAACGAAATGCGAATACTTATTTTTCTATTGATATTTTTTACCTGGCTGGCATATTATTCATTTATCGCCGTACATACCGGGCTCCGTTACTTGGATGAGCCTGCCAGACTGTTCTGGCTAGCGGCCTATTCATTGGTGGGGGTTTGCGCATTGATCAGTCCGTTCCTTTACCGCCGTTTATCGGAAAACGGTTGGCCCAATCCGTTCGTTAAGTACGCTGTGCACACCCTTATTGCACTATTTTTGAGTCAGTTCCTCATGGCTGCGGTGATGTTTGTCGGCGATGTGCTGACGGGAGTCAAGGCGCTGTTTACCATTGACGGCCCGGCCATCTCCCGCAGCCCTTTTGTTGGCCAGCTGGCCATGTTATCCGGCGGTCTGCTGTTCCTTGGATTACTGTATGGCGTGTCGCGGCGCTACCGGTATCAGGTGCGGACGGTACGGGTGCCTATTTCCGGTCTGCCAAAGGGTTTTCAGGGCTTGCGCATTGTCCAGCTCTCGGATATACATTCCGGCAGCTTTGACAATCACGAAGCCGTACGCCGGGGCGTGGACCAAGCTCTGGCGCTACGGCCGGATCTTATCCTGTTTTCAGGGGATCTCGTCAACAACCGGGCGGACGAGTTTGCTCCGTATCTCGATATCTTCGCCCAACTGCATGCGCCGTTGGGCGTCTACTCTGTGTTGGGCAACCACGACTATGGCGACTATGTCCGCTGGCCGTCGCGCCTGGCAAAAGAAGAAAACCTGAAGCGGCTGATGCACTATCAACGCCAGGCGGGTTGGCGTTTGTTACTGAACGAATCGGTGACCTTACATAAAGACGGGGATACCCTTACCCTGCTCGGCGTGGAAAATTGGAGCGGCCGGGCTTCCTTCTCCCGTTACGGCAATCTGAATCAGGCACTTCAAGGTACCCCGCGGGACCAACCTGCCATTCTACTCAGTCACGACCCTTCGCACTGGACCGCCGAGGTCGTAGGTGTGCATCCCCAAATCGTACTCACACTAAGCGGACATACGCATGGTATGCAGTTTGGTATCGAATCGCGATGGGTCAGATGGAGCCCTGTTCAGTATTTTTACCGGCAATGGGCAGGCCTTTATCAACAGGGACAGCAATACCTCTACGTGAACCGGGGCTTCGGTTTCCTGGGCTACCTGGGCCGGCTGGGCATGCCACCGGAAATTACCCTCATCGAATTAGTGGGTTCGCCATAGCTTCTGTACGCAAGCGAACACCCGACTGTCCGCTATCGGACAACGCATTTTCCCGAAGAAAAATTATCTCGCTATCTATCAATACATTATGGTTTTGGTATAGAAATGTAATGCATTGGCACAGACGGCAATGCCAACCTGGGGACGCCCAGAAAAGGTGAAGCCCTTGGAATTAAAAAACAAAACGATCACGTACAAAAAAACATCATGAAAACTTTAGCAATTATTGCACTCTTTATCACTGCCAATCTGGGCACCGCGCTTTTCGCCAACCCGCTTGAAAAGCCCACATCGTCCAATGCCGACGCGCTCAAATCACAAGTCGCTTTTCACCAACGCAATGTCAGCGCCTTATGGCAGCAATACGACTTGAGGGTCCAGCAAATCCGCAACAGTGTAGGCAACCATGCCGAACTGGAACGTGACGAAGCGTTCTTCGTAAGCGTATACCAAAAGGACATTGACAACAACATCCGCGTAGAAGAAAGCAAAAAAGCCATTACCGAAATCAAGGAGCGGTATGCCAAGGCTCATGCAAAACGATCCGCCGAAGAAGCCCGCCGCATCGCCGCTCTACAAACGCAATTGAAAAAAGCCTTGACACGCGAAGCAAAGGCACTTGGCAAAACCAAACGCAACTATTCCGAGTTGGCAAAAACGCTGCCCATGTTTTTGGAAGTAGAAGGCTATGTCAATGAATCGATCGAACGGGTAGATCTGCTATTGGCGGATTCTGACCGGACTACGATAGCCGCCCGTTAGTAGCCGATAGGTAGCCTGCCACAAGTACCGGAAAACGACAAACAAAATACATAAGCCCCGCCGCGCGACGGGGCTTATGTATTTTGTTCGGTAGCCGCAGAGTCGGGCCGTTCATTATACAGCGCCTGCATCTGCGCGATGCGTTTCGCCACCCGCTGTTGCAGGTCGCGCGGCGACAGCACCTTTATGGCCTCCCCGAAGCCCAGCAGCTCACGCTCGAGTTCGAAGTTGAGCACCACGCAGATACAGATAATCGTACCCGTCTCATCCTGTTTCAACAGCTCCTGCGACGCATGCAGGGGTTTGGTGAGCACGTATGGCGCATGGCGTGGATGCAACCACAGCACCACCTTACGCCCGCGATCACGCCCCGATTTCGTCACCCCAATCGTATCGGCATAATAGCGTTCAAAGTCCACACCATCGTATTCGACAAACCCATTGGCAGCCATTTCCTGTACATCTACCATACGGTCGAGTGCAAGGGTAGCCAGGGTTTTTCCTTTTTTGGGTTTAGCAATCAGAAACCAGCGGTTCCGGTATTCCTTTAACAGGTAGGGATAATAGACCCCCGGCGTAGGCGCTGCCGCTTTGAACGATTGGTATTCAATGAGCAGCGGTATTTTGTGCAGGATTGCTTGATGCAGGGGCGTAATGAAGTGCAATCCTTTCAGCTGGCCGTTCCCCTCAAACTGAATATGGCTTCGGCCACCTGCTGAGCGCTGCTGCAGGGTGTTTTCCAATCGTGCCACCAAATCACTCATGTCTTCGAAATACTGGAACCCATTCAATTGCCGGAGTACCGACACGACCTCACGCATCTTTTCCATATCCGCGTCGTTGATGGGCGAGTTGGAGATGCTATAGTCCGCATCGGCATACGTATAGTATTTCCTGTCCTTCACCACGATGGGCGCATTGTACCCGAGCTTGTCGCTCCGCATCAGCTGAATATCCGCTTGGATCGTACGCTTGCTCACTCCGTCCTTGATTCCTTCGTATTCGTACAATGCATCCGAGACCTTTTCAATCAGGCTGTCCAACGTCCATTTGCGGTAACGGTTGCGCAAGCAGTTATCAATGGTCTTATAGCGGATGAGGGCAAGTTTATTGGTCGCCATAGCGAATGGTATTGATTTTCGTGCTTCAAATATAAATGTTCCACTGGCAACTACGCAATGCAATTGCGCAGTTACGATCCGTATTCAAATTGCTCGACAGAAAATTTAATTTATAACGTTAACAGCCAATCACTTACAATAAAATCAACCCCTTATATCAAGCTACGCAAAAGCACTGCGCAGTACCCGCCGCATCTTTGTACCGTCAGGAATGACAATTGTTCTTTGATAGCGATCCGAGTTGACACGAGGCCCTGGGGCACACGTTTCACCAGGCGTGGCAGTGTGGCCGCCGATGGCGCGTCATATACTGGCCGAGCAAGACCCGGATGGTTCCATTACGTTGGCGTCGTGGGTTCGAGTCCCACTGCCGGTTAAGGCCGGTATAGCTCAGAGGTAGAGCACAACCCCTATGCAGGTTCGAATCCTGCTTCCAAATTTGGGTTTGGAATAGCAAAATGGTAATGCAAGTAATCAATAAGTTGGGCAGGCACGGCATCCGTGGTGCAATGGGCACCACAACCTCCGTTGGGCCTGCAGCCGGACAACGCAAAGGAGAGGCCCCGAGCCTTTGAATGACCGACGTCTGCTGTGCTAACCGTTACGCCTCCGGGCATTGCGGTGGTCATAACGGGAACACGTCTTTCAGCAAGGGGATACACCAGCGCCGCATCCGGCTCCGCCGCAACGACGGGGACACCCGGCATGCCCAACTTTGTAATCGAATGAATTAATTTTAAACAATAACACCATGAAACGAGTAAACATCACCACCAACACGGTTGGTTTGGTTTTCAAAAATGGCGAACTGAAGCGCGTGCTGCAAAAAGGTGCACACTGGCTCTACTGGGGCGAGCGGGTGCAATGTTTTGACATGACCAAGGCATTTGCGCCGGAGCAGGAGTTGCGCACGCTGCTCGCCCACGATGCCCTGGCCGCCCTGCTGGAGGTAGTGGATGTCGCCGACAATGAGCTGGTGCTGGTCTATCAGGATCAACGCTTTGCCACGGTGCTCACTGCCGGCAAATATGCGTTCTGGAAAGGTGTAGGCGGGTATCGTTTCATCCGTACTGCCACCGACCAATTGGAAATTGCGGAAGCGGTCGATCGCAACCTGCTGAGCAGGCAGCCGCTTTACCAATACGTGCGGGCATACACCGTCGATCCGTTCGAAAAGGGTCTTCTGTTTGTAGACGGCAAGTTTGATCGTGTGCTGGAACCCGGCAATTACGTGTACTGGAAAAACACGATCACTACCACGGTGACCAAGGCTGATATGCGCCAGCTAAGCATGGAAATTCTCGGTCAGGAAATCCTCACCAAGGACAAAGCGCAGCTACGCATCAACTTCACGCTCACGTACCAAGTGGTAGACCTGGTGAAGGCCGTGGTGCTCAACAAGGAGTTTGAAAAACAACTGTATGTGCTCGTACAACTGGCCCTGCGGGAGTTCATCTCCACCAAAGGCTTCGACGAGCTGATGGAAGGCAAGGAAGCCATGGCTTCGGTTGTGAAAAACACCTGCGCCGCCAAGGCCGAAGCGCTGGGCGTGCAACTCATTGACTGCGGCGTGAAAGACATCATCCTGCCGGGCGACGTGAAAGACATCATGAACCAAGTGCTAGTGGCCGAAAAACGCGCACAGGCCAATGGGATCACCCGTCGGGAAGAAACTGCCGCGATGCGCAGCTTGCTGAATACGGCCAAGCTGATGGAGGACAACGCCATGCTCTGGAAGATCAAAGAAATGGAGCACGTAGAGAAAATCGCCGAAAAAATCGGCGAGATCACCCTCTCCGGGGGCGGCAATATCGTCGGCCAGTTGAAGGAACTGTTTTCCAAATAACGAAAATCACGTATCTTGCCGGGAGGTTCCGCTCTCGGCAAGGTTTAAACACAACTAACACGTTGAGCAATGGATACACGAACACTTATATTGAAGCAATTGGATTCCGTCGCAGCATCGAAAAACATCGAGATCTTGTATGTCTGCGAATCCGGGAGCCGGGCATGGGGATTCCCATCGCCCGACAGTGATTTCGATGTACGTTTCATTTATCGACAACCCTTGCGTCGTTACCTTTCCGCAGCGGAACAACCGGATCAGATCGGTATGCCTATAAACGATGACCTAGATATCTACGGTTGGGACGTCCGGAAAGTTCTTCGGCTGGTCGGCACATCCAACTGCACCCCCTTCGAATGGCTGCAGTCGCCCATCGTTTATTATGAAACGCCCGGCTTCAGGACAGGCCTTTGGCAAGCAATGCAACATTATTTCTGCGCGCGCAGGCACATCCATCACTATCTTGGCGTAGCACGAAGCGCCTTGGAAAGCATGGACGACGAGGGTACCATCAAAATCAAAAAGCTTTTTTATGTACTGCGTCCTTTATTGGCGGCCCAGTGGTGTTTGGATAGGCAGCAAATCGCGCCGATGAACATTCAGCCTCTCATGGACGCACTAACGGCTGATATCCGACGCAGCATCAAAGCGCTTATCGAGCAAAAAGAACACGCACCCGAAGGTTGGCAAATTTTACCACCACCGTCATTGATGAGTTTCATTGACGATGCGTACCGTAGGTTATCATCAGCAGTAGGGCAACTCGAAAAGAAACAGTTTGACCTGCCACCGCTGGACAATTACTTTTATTCATTAATTAACGGTTATGACGATACAGGCGTTACGCGATAGCAAACTCATCCTGTTTGAGGCCGTTAGCGGCAGCAAGGCATATGGACTGGATACCGCCACATCCGACACCGACGTAAAAGGCGTATTTTACCTTCCTAAGGAACAGTTCTATGGATTGGAATATATCGGACAGGTAAGTAACGAAAGCAATGACGAGGTGTTCTTCGAGCTAGGTCGATTTGTCGAACTGGCCTGCAAAAGCAATCCCAATATACTGGAACTGTTAGCGAGCCCGTCGGATTGCATACGGTATCGCCATCCCGTTATGGACCTTTTCCCGCTGGAGTTGTTCCTTTCCAGGCGGGCGAAAGATACCTTTGCCGCGTATGCGATTACCCAAGTGCGTAAAGCCAAAGGACTCAATAAAAAAATCCATCGACCATTTCCGAAAGAACGGCGGGGCATCCTTGATTTTTGCCACATCTTAAACGGGTATGGTACACAGCCCCTCACAGCGTGGTTGGCCGGACGCGGTTGGAAGCAACAGGATTGTGGACTAACGAAGATTACGCATACCAAGGGGCTTTATGCACTCTTCCACGATGCGAACGGGGCGCTGGGCTACAAAGGAATCGCCAAGGACGCGGTTTCCAATGAGGTATCGCTTTCGTCGATTCCCAAAGGCGAGCAGGAACAAGGCTACCTATTTTTCAACAAGGAAGCTTATTCGACATACTGTAAAGCCCATAAAGAATACTGGGAATGGGTAGACCGCAGAAACGAGGTGCGTTATACATCGACCCTCGCGCACGGCAAAGGATACGACACAAAAAACCTTATGCACACCATCCGGTTACTCCAAATGGCTGAGGAGTTGATGCGTACGGGTACGCTCACCGTTAAACGAGGTAACCGGGAGGAATTGCTTGCGATCAAGGCCGGCGCCCACACCTACGAAGCCTTGATGGATAAAGCGGATCGATTGATCGAACGGCTTAACACGAATACGGATAATACTTTGCCCCTAGCACCACAGCAACAAATCGCAGTGGAACGGTTGGTGGCGGCAAGAACAACACTTTATGGATCATGAGTCACCTCATCAATAGCGAAGAACTGATGGCTTTGGGATACACGCCCGGCCGCGCCTTCGGTGTAGCCCTGCGCACGGCCAACAAGCACAAGCACCTCGGCAAGGAACTGCTGCTTGCGGAACTTGCCAACGTCTTGGCCGAGCCCGACGCATTTGCAACCCATGCCGTATACGGCAAGCTGGCGAAGGCCCTCATCGAGGAAGCCAGCATTCCCGAAGACGCCTACATCCCCCTGAGGGATTCCGGTGCCGACTATGCAATCTACGGCGAATCACACATCGAAGCCGGCGCGCGCACCCAGATGGACGTGGCCATGCAACTGCCCGTCACGGTAGCCGGCGCGCTGATGCCCGATGCACACCAAGGATACGGTCTGCCCATCGGCGGCGTACTGGCGGTCAACAATGCCGTTATCCCCTATGGCGTGGGCGTGGATATCGGCTGCCGCATGGCCTTGTCGATCTACGACATTCCCGGGGCATTCTTCGAGGCGAACCAAGCGCAATTCAAGCGGGAGCTCATTGCGCAAACGCGCTTCGGCGCTGGACACGGCTTCAAGCCCCACGAACGGGCAGACCATGCCGTGCTCACCGACGCCGCCTTCGGGATGAACCCCTTTGTAGCCGATCTGAAAGATAAAGCCTGGGCGCAATTGGGCACGTCCGGTGGCGGCAACCACTTTGTGGAATTCGGCATCATCGAATTCGCCAAGGCTGACGAGGTGATGGGCGTGCCCGCCGGTAAGTACCTCGCCCTCCTGTCTCACTCCGGCTCACGGGGCTTGGGTGCCACGATTGCCGGTCATTATACCAAGCTTGCCAAGGAGCTATGCCGCCTGCCCCATGAAGCCCAAAATTTGGCATACCTCGGCCTGGATACCGAAGCCGGACAGGAATACTGGCGAGCCATGACGTTGGCCGGCGATTATGCCTCGGCAAACCACGAGATCATTCACCGCAAGCTAGCGGCAGCACTGGGTGCAGAAGTAGTGGCCAGCGTGGAAAACCACCATAACTTTGCCTGGAAAGAAGCGTGGAACGGGCAGGAGGTCATCGTGCACCGCAAGGGCGCTACCCCTGCGGGCAAGGGCGTGCTGGGCATTATCCCTGGCTCCATGACCGCGCCGGGCTTCCTCGTACGGGGAAAAGGCGAGGCGGCATCAATCAACTCCGCCTCCCATGGGGCGGGGCGGCAGATGAGCCGCACCCAAGCCATCAAGACGATCAGCCGTGAGGCCATGCGGGCGCAGTTGAAGCAGTACGGCGTTACGCTGGTGGGGGCCGGGCTGGATGAAGCGCCCATGGCCTACAAAGATATCCACACCGTGATGGCCGCACAGTCCGATCTGGTGGACGTATTGGCCACCTTCACACCCCGTCTGGTGCGCATGGCCGACGACGGCAGCCGGGAAGATTAAAAATAATTGTCCCCAAAAGCAGGTGGCTGTTGTCTCAGCAATAAACAAAAATTAAAAACAAAAAAATCAGTAGCAATGAAAGAGTTTTTGATGTTGATCCGTGAGGATGCCAACTACGGCGAGTTATCGGCAGAAGAGATGCAGGCCTGTATCGAGAAACACTACCGTTGGGTAGAAACACTGAGGGAAAAAGGCCAATTCAAAGAGGCCCAGCCTTTGGAAGCCGGCGGTGCCCATATCCGTGGCAAGCAGCGGATCGTATCCGACGGTCCATTCCTCGAAGGCAAGGAATGCGTGAGCGGGTATTACATCTTGCTGGCCGAATCGCTGGAAGCGGCCATTGAGATAGCCAAGGGAAACCCCGATCTGGATTGGGACCGTGCGGTGGAAGTCCGCGAAATCATGCCGATGGAAGATTGATCCATGGACACCAGCGGACAACTTGCGGCGCACTTTTTCCGTGAACACTCGGGCAGGATGGTGGCATCCCTCGCCCGGGTGTATGGTATGGTTCATCTCGAGACCATCCTTGATGCCGTGCAGGACACGTTCGAGACGGCGTTGACGCACTGGCGTTACCACGGGCCGCCCGACCATCCGCGCGCCTGGCTTTCGCAGGTTGCCCGCAACAAACTTATCAACGCTCTGAAACACCATGCACGGCACGGCCATGCGCCCGAAGGGGACATCCCCTTGCATGCTCCATCCACTACGGACTTTGATCCGGAGCTGACCGATGAGGTGAGTACCGACGGGCAGATCCAATTGCTGGTGGCCTGCTGCCATCCGTCGCTAAGCGAACGCGACCGCGTCCTCATCACCCTGCACATCCTGTGCGGCTTCGGGGTACCCGAGCTTGCCAACGCCCTGCAACTGAACCGTGAAGCGGTAAAGAAGGCGTTGCAGCGCAGCAAGGCCCTGCTCCGGCAGAAGTCGCTCAAACTGGGCAGCCAATCCCTTGCCGAAATCGCCTCCCAGTTGCCCACCGTCTGCACCATCCTCTACCTGATGTTCAACGAAGGTTATAAAGCCACCCGCAACAGCAAGGGCATCGACTTTGACCTTTGTTATGAAGCGCTGCGCCTGACGAAGCTGGTGCACCCCGTGGCGACGCCCGAAGCGGAAGTGGATGCGTTGCTGGCGTTGATGTTTTTCGGTGTTGCGCGCTTTCCTGCCCGCTTGGCGGCATACGGCGACTGGATACCGCTGGAAGAGCAGGACCGGGCGCTGTGGAGTACGCCACTGATCACCGAAGGATTTCATTACCTCGACCGGGCACAAGGCGGCGGCCATGCGGGCAGGTATTACCTGGAAGCGCTGATCGCTTCCCATCACTGTGCCGCGCCCCATTTCGACGCTACCGATTGGAAGACCATCCATGCGCTGTATGCGTTGTTGGAAAACGTCGAACCCTCCTCGCCCCTCATCCGACTAAACCGGCTGATTGCCAAAAGCTATGCCGTGGGACCGCTTCCGGTTATCAGCGAGCTGGAGACCCTCGCCGTGGACGAGCATCCGGGAATCGCATTTCTTCATACGGCCACGAAAGCATATGTTTACCAGCGCGCTGGATACACCGCACAGGCACGCGCTGCATACGGAGAGGCATTATCCCTTGCCCAAAACCCATTGGATGCGCAACTTATCCGGAAACGGATGGAAGCTATTTAATGGCGCCGAATGCTGCAAAGCACAGATGCTTGTGAAGCAGCTCCACGCTGCGGAACCCCACCTTTTCCAGCAGCTTCATTTGAAAGTTAACCGAGCGTGGGCTATCTTCCTTCGCGATATAGGCGAACACGCTGTCGCGGTACGCTTCATCTTTCAGTCCGGCTAAATAGTTTCCATAACGTTCATGAAATATGAGTCGCTGGATAGCCGGCGTTTCCTGAACGACCAGGTCCGTAATCCATAAGCTGCCGCCGGGCTTTAGCAAACGATACAGCTTCGCAAACACAGCTTCCCAATCGCTTTCATCACGTAAGTGATGCAACACTGCCGCGGCCATGATGGTGCAGTAATGGTTCTCTGGCAGCTCCGCCGTACGTATGTCTCCCTGCACCGCGGCGATGGCTCCTCCGTTTACCGCGGCCACCCGTTCCCTGGCCCGATCGAGCATCGGCTGGCTAAGATCCAGCAATGTGCAATCCAGAGGAGCCTTTTTGGACAACAGTTTCAAGGTATAATTGCCCGCGCCGCAGCCAACATCCAATACCGTTTTTAAATTGGGTGAATGCGCCATGATGCTATCAACGATCAATTCCACGCTAAAGGATGCATCGATCGTGGTCTGCTGCCCCGTTTCCAAATTCGAAAATCGCGCTACGTCTTGGTCAAACCTTGCCTGAATTTCCGCTACCGTTGATTTGTCTGAAAGATTTTCCATTGCTATCGTTGTTTGTGCACAAATCTACCCTCCTAAACAATACGCTAAAAATACTATTATTTGCAATTATTAATACCTTTGAGGTATAATGGAAATCCGACACCTCATTTATTTCAAAACCGTAGCCGAGCTATTGCACTTCAGTAAAGCGGCTGAGCAATTACATATCTCACAGCCACCCCTAACCCGGCAAATCAAGGAACTGGAACGCGAGCTGGGTGCTGTATTGTTTCACCGGAACAACAAACGGGTTGCACTGACTGACGCAGGTCGCTTTTTTCTAGCCGAATGCGAATCACTCATCCAGCAATTGGAGCGCAGCAAGCAATTGGTCAGGCAGATCCACGAGTCGGTGAGCGGCGAGTTCCAAATAGGTTACATCAGTGCCACGCCGCTGGCATCGCTGGCCAAAATCCTGCAACAGCTGAATCAGCAGTATCCGCTATTGAAAACCCGTTTATACGAGCTTTCCACTGCCAAGCAAGTAAAGGCCCTTGAAGCGGGCAAGCTGGATGTCGGCATTCTCCGGGCACCGGTTTCCTCCACGCAATTGGAAGTCACTTCGCTACGGCAAGATCCCTTTTCCTTGGTTTGCGCAGCCGAGCAATCCCATTCAGTACACATCGCCGATTTAGCCCGCGCCCCCTTTATTTCATATAACAGCGGTTATGCACCCTATTATCACCAGCAATTTATCGCCTGCTGCCATCGCATGGGTTTCATGCCGCAGGTCATGCATGAGTGCAACAACATGCACTCCATCCTTAGCTTGGTTGAAAGCGGACTCGGGATTGCGTTGGTCCCCTCCTCGGTCCGCCATCAATATCCCTATTTAAAGCTGCGGTTTACCGAACTGACAGACATCCCGGTTCATACCGAAATGGTCATGGCCCACCATCGCCATACAGAACATCCTGCGCTCGCCAGTTTCAAAGCCCTTGGTCACCTATTTTAATAAACACGATGCTGCCTTACACGTATCATTCACTTTGCACCTGAAGGTTGGATCGTAAGCTCATCGATGCAATCGAAAATTCGGAGGTGGTGGTGATGAATCAGGTTGGGACCGGATCCGTGCTACTTCGCCGGGACGCATTCCAAACTCTTTGAAAAAAGCACGGGAGAATGCTGCTGCATTTGCATAGCCGAATACAAACGCTGCTTGCGAAACGTTATACACGCCATCGGCCAATGTCTGATGAGCCCTGCTCAACACCTGTTGACGGAAATACCGGATGATCGACGTATTGAAAACGCTCTGAAAACCCATAGTCAACTTAAACCGATTGATACCAAACTGTTTGCACAGCTCGTCAACAGACACTTTCGTCAAATCTTCGTTTGTCAAGGCGCGTTTCACTTCCTGAAGAATCGCGATATCCCGTGCGGAAAACGTGATCCTGTTATGCCGGCCATCCATGATAGACGCAAAATAATGCGCCAGCAACTCAAATAACTTGCATTCCAGATATACCCGTCTAAAATTCCCGGTAAGCCGGCAACGGAGAATCTGCCTGACAACTTGTTTCACCTCATGATTAAAGGTGAAGACCTTTCCATGGCTTTCCTTTGTGAATACGGCGGCGAGGCATGCTTGTTTTGAAGCATAATCATCCGGACCGAAAAAACGATCGAGAACCGATTCAAATACCGATGGGTCGAAAATCAGCGACGCCACTTCAAAGCTTACCGCCGCGCCATGAGACATATAAGAGCAGTCGTTATCCACCGAATAGATAAACGACTGATTCCGTTTTACGGGTACAGACACTTTGTTGGTATCCAAGACATGGGTTACCTTGCCGGACATCATTAGGTTGACGAGCACCTTACCCACATAATACTGACTATAGCGGAGCTGATAAGTCTGCTCAGGCGTACCGCTAAACGCAATCAGCGAGGCTCCGTGCATCATCGGAATGATAGCTGTTGCCCCTTTCCCAAGCACAGGTGCCTGGAATTTCAGCATTTCATCTTCGCAATTTAAGCGGGTTATTTCGTAGAAGGGCACATCCTTCATTTCCTCGATTACAACGGGCTGTTCCATTGTCGGTAAAACAAGATTGGAAATGCCCAAATATACCTGATTTGCGCTACATCACGAAAAGTTCCAAAGGATAATGCTTCGGGCTACGCGTTGATCTACATAGTCTATATATACCACGTTCGGCTTGGCCAGTTTACGTTGTTGGATCCCGTTAGCCAGTACCTGAGGCAGCGCTAAGTTGGCCCCATAGGCTAGGGAATCTATCGGATCAGAAAATGGCGGATTATTAGATGTCAGCGTCCAGGAAAGCAAAAAAAGATAACCCTTACCTACCCCGCCGTACTTGGTCCATTTGTCCAGCTGGTCGTCGTGCATTTTTGCGTAGCTATCGGTATCTGAATAGATGTCGTACACCGTAAGGTTAGCCGCATTTGACGGAGCACTGCCATCCTGGTAACGCCAACGGCCCACAGCTGGATCAATCCAATCCGGATAGTCAAAAACCAGGACCATCTTTCCCCGCAATTTCTCCAAGGGCATTTGCGCCAGATTAGATGCATCGTTTGCTGTTTTCGTCACGAGCGATTTCTCATACCACCCCAACAGCTCGTTGATACGTCTTTTGGTATCCACCGGGTCGTGACCCTTGAAATCGCGTATGTGCGACACCTTTAAGACCGCGGTTTCCGACGGGTTTCGTTTCAAAAAATTCACCGTTTCATCCAACACTGCCTTCAGATTCTGACCATTGCAGCCATTGCCTCCGCTCCGGTGGTAAGTGACCAGCTCATTGTGATCGTAATCCACGCGGATATCAAAGTATCGTGCGCCTGCCTCCAGCTGCCTGCCTACTGATAGGGCCTGCGTCTGCGTCCATGGGCTGGACAATAGTGCCGGAAAACAATGCGAACATTCAGACATTCCCGCGTCGTGACTGCCGGGCATCATTACGCGATCCAAGGTCGTATCGTCGCGAAGGTACTGCATCCACGTCGCGGTATCAATAAGCGATACTGGGCTTGCGTAAAAACGATAGGAAGACAATGCAGCATTGGCGAATCCCACAACCACTTCACTCCCGCCCGGCAGGGATCCCCTAGCTTCGGCATAAGGACCGGTTGATGGCACATGGGAAAACGTTTTGCCACCCAGCCACCAGTTATTATCCCACCCCGAACGACCTTGGGCTAACGCCACCCCTGGAAACGTACATGAAAGCTCATGGTTGCCCATGCTTTCCACGGTAATGACGAGCTGCAATGTGCCTAAAAAGGCAAAATTCAGCTTATCCGGCGCACTGTCAAACGTTGTTTGAGACGGCATAATCCGTTCTCTGAACCATTTGGCATTGTCACTGGATCCTTTTCGTCCGATGCGGAAAAACATGCTTCCGTCGCTGCCAAAATTTGTGGTCAGTCCCTGATAGATGTTGTGGTCCGGATCCTGACCTTCCGTAATTGAAAATTCGTTGATCGTAAACGAGCCCCGTACTAATGTCGCCCCCTGCAATTGAATGCAGACTTCATTATCCCAGTATTTCATAGCTTCCATGTTGAGTGATAGATAGGGAAGCGAAAATAAGCGCTATTGAAATACGGGTTTTATCCAAGACACATTATTTCATATCCAAAACGCATTCATTCATGAAGGCTGGGGAATTCATCCGTCCACAGCGTATGCCGCCAGTCGTCAGCCTCCTCCTGGGAGAGCAGGCATCGCTCGAGCTCGGATAGGTATTTCTCCCTATTCAGGTTTTGACCGATGAAAACCAGCTCCGTTTTTCGGTCGGCCCACTGCGGGTGCCATCGCGCTTCGATAGCCTCGCGGTGTTCCAGGTAGTCTGCATAGCGGTAGCGTTCGGATTCCGGAATGCTGCACCACCATACCCCCGCGCTTTCTATGCGTAGACTGCCGCCCGCCTGACTGAAGCTAACAGCCACATTGGGCCGTGAAGCCATCCAAAACAACCCTTTGGCCCGTATGATCTCGTTTGGGTACTGTTCGTTGAGAAATCGGTACCACCGCTGCGGGTGAAATGGGCGTTGTGCACGGAATACAAATGAGCCGATGCCGTATTCCTCAGTCTCGGGTGTGTGTTCATTTTCCAGCTCCCTGATCCAGCCCGCCGAAGCTGCTGCCGCTGCAAAATCAAAGCGTCGGGTACCTATGATCTCGCAGGGAGGCACCTTACCGAAATGTGATCGGATTACTTTAGCATCGGGATTCAGCTTCCGGATAGCCGCTTCCAGCACACCCACGGTCTCCTCGGCTACCAGGTCCGTTTTATTCAGCACAATCACGTTTGCAAATTCGATCTGATCCGTAAGCAGGTTCACGATGGTTCGGTTGTCCTGCCCATCATTCGTCAGCGCCCGGTCTTGCAGGGTTTCCGAAGTTCCAAAATCCCGGAAGAAATTGCAGCAATCCACCACGGTCACCATCGTATCGATGTAACTGAATGCCGAAAGATCGATGCCATTGTTTTCATCCACATAACTGAAGGTCTGCGCCACGGGAATCGGCTCGGAGATGCCCGTGCTCTCGATGAGCAAGTAGTCAAACCGTTCCTCCCTCGCCAGCCGCTCCACCTCAACCATCAGGTCTTCCCGTAGTGTACAGCAGATGCAGCCGTTGCTCATTTCCACCAACTTCTCGTCGGTACGCGAAAGCGTATTTTCCCGTTCCACCAGCTGCGCGTCGATATTCACTTCACTCATATCGTTGACAATAACCGCGACTTTCAGGTTTTCCCTGTTGTTTAGCACGTGATTCAGCAACGTGGTTTTGCCTGCTCCAAGGAAACCGCTCAATACGGTAACCGGTAATTTTTTTGCTGCCATGGTGATGTTCATTGTTTTCAATGCATCAAAGGTAGCTATTGAGAACCATAAAAGCAACATAGTTGCTTTTGTAATAAACCAAAGCGATCGCGTGCAGCCGCCTATTCTTGGGTGGCCTGCTTATCCGAATCGCGATAAGCCTCCGCATCCCAGGCAGCCTGTACGGCCATCCCTGCCTCCGTTGCCAGATCCGATTCCAGCATGGCCACGCCACCTGCCAGCAAGGCACGGTATCCAGCATGCAGCTCGCCTCGTGAAATCTGTCCATGGGTATACGCCCGGTCCAACTCAAACGACGTACCGCGGGCGGGTGTCACGCCCACTTCCCTAAGACCCGCAATCACCGTCGGATCCTTGGGTGGCTTGTGACCCACGAAAGCCACGATGTTTTCCATTGGCACACCCGCCGCCTGGAATTCAGCCAACGCCTCCATGGAAGGCACCATCACCTCCATCACGATATCCGGATCGTAACGGTATACCGCAGCCGCATCTTCCACGCTGTACACGATCAGCATGGCGTGTGCCTTCGCATGATGCTCCACGAGCAGTTTCGCCCGTTCGAGTGCCGGTATCCCCTTCTGGTCAAGTATTAATACCGTCTTTCCTTTGGCCCATTCGAGCGCTTCCGCCAACGTATTGACACCAAAAGGCGTCGTCCGACCATGCACATCTTTCAAATAGAGCTGGCGCAATTCGGCCAGCGTATGGTCAATGACCTTTCCGTTGCCAGTGGTCATGCGCGACAGCGTATCGTCGTGCAGCAATACTACTTGCCCGTCTTTCGTGTAGCGCGGATCGACCTCCATAAACGCCGGGGTATACGAAAGGGTCCGGGCAAACGTAGGGATGCTGTTTTCCGGGTAACCGGCTGCGGCGCCGCCACGGTGGGCGCTGATCAGCACCGCCCGATCAGGCTGATATCGCAGGTACGCCTTTAGTTCATCGGGGTTGTTGAATGCCAGGGTATGCATCGGCTCCTGCGCAAAGGCATCCGATAAAACGGATGCAGAAGCCAGCAGTGACACCGTGACCAGCACGGTCAGTTTCCGGAGGCCTGCCAAAAGAAAATAAGTGAACGTCTTCATCGTTTTTAAGGTTTTGTCGATGTATCGGGATTCCAAGCTGGCCATGCTGCCCGCTTACGTGTGGCTAGGTATTGAGCGGCCCGTTGAACCAATTCCGGATGCCGGGCCGCGACATCGTGTGCTTCTGCGCGATCCGCCTGAAGGTCATACAATTCGATGGGGCTTTGTCCCTTATGTGCCCGCGTATCCTTGCGGATCGCCTTCCAGCGGCCAAACCGCACGGCCTGTTCGCCGCGGCGCTCCATAAACTCCCAGTATAGGAATGTACGCGCCTGTTGCTGCGCCGGATGACCACGCAGCACCGGCCAGAACGAGATGCCATTGATACCGTCGGGAGCCGGGGATCCGCCCGCTTCCAGGAAGGTGGGCAACAGATCCCAAACCGCCAACGGGTGGTCCGACCGACTTCCGGCTGGGATTTTTCCCGGCCATGCGGCGATAAACGGCACGCGGATACCGCCTTCATGAAGCGACCCCTTGCGGCCGCGCAGTCCGCCGCTGGCATCGAAGAAATCGGGATCGGCCCCACCACCGGTAGCCGCCCCGTTATCTGACGTAAACACAATCAACGTATTGTCGAGCAACCCATTTTCTTCCAGCGCCTGCACCAGTTGCCCCACATACGTATCGAGCAGCGTAATCATCGCCGCGTAAGTCGCGCGTGGCGTCGCATTCGGCAGGTATCCCGGCCCGGTGTACGGCTTGTCGTCAAATTTTCCCCGATAGGGCTCAAGTGCACGTTCCGCCACCTGCAGTGCCATGTGCGGCAAGGTATACGCCATCTCCAGGAAAAACGGCCGGTCGCGGTGGTTGCGGATAAACCGCAACGCCTCTGCCGTCATGGTGTCGCAGGAATAGACCGTACCCCGGTAGTCCGCATAGCTCGCCGGGTCGTTCGGGTCGGCGCCCTCCGGTAACCGCTGGTGGGCGCTGGCCACAGCACCGGGCAGCGTCTCCCGCACGCCGTTTCGCCACAGGTGTTCGGGGTAGTAATTGTGCGCCTGTTTCTGATCAAGGTAACCATAGAAAAAGTCGAACCCTTGGCGATGGGGTTCGCCCGTTGAACTCGGTCCACCCAGCCCCCATTTGCCGATCAGCGCCGTGGTATAGCCCGCCGCTTGGAGCGCCGTACCCATCGTCACCGTGTTGGCCTGTAACGGAAGCTGGCCGAATTCCTCCCAATCCTCAAAACTACCCAATTCCAGGTTTCCCCGTATCAACCCATCGCCGGTATGCATCCCGGTCATCAGACTGCCGCGCGTTGGCGCACACACCGGATTGGCATAAAAATCCGTCAGCACCATGCCGTCGCGTGCCAGTTTATCCAGGTTAGGCGTCTGGATGCGTTGTTGCCCAAATGCACCGATACTGCCGTATCCGAGATCGTCCGCCAGGATCAGTACGATATTGGGTTTGTCCGCCTGTTGGGCCGCGGCGTGTTGCGCTTCCACCCGCGGTGCAGCGCCCAAGGCAAGCAGGAGTATTGCAATTTTTTGTCGCATCGCCTTAATAATTATTCTGTTCCAGTTTCGGGTTCTGATCGATGGCATCCTGCGGGATCGGCATCAGGTAATTCTTCGCCGGGTCGAACGTGATCGTACGCACATTGACCTTTTCATAGTTGAGGTTATCGCCACTGCCCGTGATTTTCATGCCCCGCACTGGCTGGCTAAACACCTCCTCGGCCGTCCGCCAGCGCAACAGGTCGTAGAAATACTTGCCCTCGAAGGCAAGCTCCACCCGTCGTTCACGGCGGATGCGGTTGCGCATCTCCGCCTGCGAAAGCCCTTCCGGCAGGTGCGGTAAGTTGCCCCGATCACGGAGTGCGTTGATCGCCTCGTACACACTTGGGTCTGGCCCGGTCGCCTCGTTCTGCGCTTCGGCATAGTTCAGCAGCACCTCGGCATACCGATAGATCACGACATTCGAGCCATTCAGGTTATTGTTCAGCGGCATCAAGCTCGGGTCGAGCAATTTGCGGAGCCCGTAGCCCGTCTGGTTGCCGTTGCCCGAGACGGTAGGCGTAAACTCGTTGTAATTGTTGGGGATACCCAGCCGCGTATAGTACGTGCGGCCCTGCCACGGCACACCGTCGTAGAGGATGGTAGCATAAAACCGCTCATCGCGGTTATCGTACGGTTTTCCCGGATTGAACATCGCCGAACCTTCCGCTTCCGTCTTGCCATCTTTAAACTCAAACTGGTCTACCAGGTTCTGCGACGGCGACATGGCCGACCATCCCGATCCTTTTTCCGCCCATAATACCCCCCAGAACTGGTGGGTACGGATATTCCGGATCACCGGTGCGTACTGCACATCGAAAATGATCTCCTCGTTATTTTCATTTTCCGGCAGGAATATCCCGCCGAAATCCGGGAACAGCCGGTACACCTTCGATTCGATGATTGCCCGGTTGGTTTCGGCAGCTTCCTGCCACTGGCCTGCGTACAATTGGGCCGCCCCCTTCAGCGTCATGGCTGCCCCCCAGGTGGCACGCCCCACGTCCGCACCGCTCCACGACTCAGGCAAGTCCGCCGCCGCCAGATTGGCCTGTTCCACCAGGAAGGCGATGCACTCCTCATAGGTGTTCCGCGGCCGAAAGATCGCGTCGCCCTGCGTCGTATTATCCAGTACCTCGACGATCAGCGGTACGCCCCCGTAGAGGTCGATCAATGTCTTATAGAAATGCGCCCGAAGGAAAATAGCCTGCGCCAATAGAACCTGCTTCTGGCTTTCATCGAAAGACGCCTGCCCAACCTTTTCGATAAACAGGTTGCACTTGCGGATGTTGGCATACATCTTACTCCACGTCTGGTTAAAAATCGGGTTGGACGGATTGTAGCTGTTGTTATCGAACAGTTGCCGCGAGGGGATGCCCGCCACCGGCCCAGACACTGCATTATCCGTAAAATTGTCGAGCGGATCGTTACTGATCTGGCTGGGCAGGTGTAGCCAAGTACCCACGATAGGCCCCGCATTGAGCACATCGTAAATATCGTTCAATACAAACCCCGCCGTCGTCGGCGACTCCCAAACGATGGCGTCACTTAGCCGGTCAGTCGGTGTGATCTCCAAAGCATTTTCACTGCAAGCACCGGTGCACAGCAGTGCAGCGGCAAGTAAATAGTGTGTTGGTTTCATCTTCGTTTATGGTGAAATTCCCGTTCCAATTAAAAATTAAGCGACAAGCCCAGCGTATATACCTTTTGCTGGAAGTAATAGCGCGCCCGGTTCTGGCTCATTTCCGGATCGATGTGTTTGAACGACGAAAACGTCAGCAAATTCTGGCCCGATAGCGACAGGCGCGCCTGTCGTACCGCCACCCGCGCCAGTACCGATGGCGGGATGGAATACCCCAGCTCCAGGGTTTTCAGTCGCAAGTACGAACCGCTCCGTATCCAGAAGGAGGATATCTGCTCGTTGTTAGTCACGGGCGCCGGCGTAAGGCGTGGAAAATCCGCATCTGTATTTTCGGGTGCCCAGTAATCGAGCTGGTAGTGTGCCATCGTCGCCCCGTTGAAAAACGGATACGCCAGATCACCTGCCAGGTAGAGGCTGGCATTGCCCGCGCCCTGGAACAGCGCATGCAAATCGAACCCTTTCCAAGCCAGCATCGTGTTAATTCCGTAGATGATTTCCGGAAACTGCGGCTTACCAATAGCCGTCTCATCGTTGATGTCGATGCGACCATCGCCATTCAGGTCGCGATATTTGATATCACCCGGGTACACCCGTCCGTAAGTCGGCACGGGCATTTCCTCCCGCAAGTTACCCTCGCCATCGAAGTCCGCCTCCTGGTACAGTCCGTCGTCCTGCAATCCGAAGCGGGTATTCCACGGCCTGCCCGTGCGGCGTCGGTTCGGATTGTTGTAGGTTGCCTGGTTTTCAAACGTCTGGATGACTTTATTGCTCGCGTACGAGAAATTACCCCCCACCTGAAATGCCAAGCCACCGCTCGTGTTGTGTTTATAATCTACACTGAACTCCAATCCGCGGCCTTCCATTTCACCCGCGTTGACCTGGGCGATACCAATGCCGTACTCAGCCGGCACGGTCGTAGCCGGTGGCATCAGCATACCCGACCGACGCTCAAAGAACACGTCAAAGGTGGCCGAAAGCTTGTTGCGGAAAAACTGCGCGTCCAGCCCCACATCCGTCTTAAGCGCCGTTTCCCACGTGATGTTGGGATTGGCCTGAGCCCGTTCGAAAATGCCCTGCACCTGCGTAGGATTGGTACCGCCAAACACATATCCGCTCTTGATGCCATAGGCCGTCAGGTACTGGAATGCGGAGCCCGCCAGGTTGCCCGATTTACCGTGCGATGCCCGCAGTTTCAGCTCGCTGAGCCAGTCTACACGATCTTTCAGAAAGCTTTCCTCGGAGATGCGCCATCCCGCCGAGAAAGCCGGAAAAAACGCATACCGCTTACTGGGAGCAAAATAGTAGTGGCCGTCATACCGCCCTGAAACCCCCAGCAAGTAGCGATCGTTGAACGCATAGTTGAGCCGGTACACCCAGCCCTCCTGCACCCACTGCGAAGACGAGCCGTCGTTATCGAAATCCGCACGGTTGCTGCTACCCTGCCCGATCTCGTCGAGCGGCACTGTATAGTTGATGCGTGATGCACTGAGCTCCCCATCGGTTCCTTTTCGGTTTTCGTAGACCACGAGTCCATCGATGTTGTGGCGTCCTATCGTCTTCTTATACGTCGCATATAGCTGGATGGTCTGGGCATAGCGCTCGTCTACCCCCTGCTCCAGCGTCGGCAAGTTAGGGCCCGTCTGCAGCGGCACGAAGTCGTTGTTACCATCCATCCCGTAAAAGGTAAGCGGCAGGCTCCAGGTCTTGCTCGTGTCAAACACCTTGCGATACGCATAAACACCACGCAGCGTCAAGCCATCGGCAAACGGTATCCGCTGTTCGATTTCGGCACGCAGATTGGTCACGTTGTTGCGCTTGCGGTCGTATCCGCTATCGTAGATCGACGGCAGCACCGCATGGGCCGGCAGGCCGTTGCTATACTGAATCGGGAAGATAGACGGTGTTTCCTTCGCCGTCGAAAAAAGCGATGCCGGTTCAACACCGGCCGGCGCATTGCTCGCGCCAGCCACCAGATTTACGTCGATCAGAAATTTAGTGGTTTTGGTTACGTCGGCGTCCACGTTGGCCGTCACGTTATAGCGGTTGTAATCGATGGTTTCAACCACCCCTTCCTGCGCCAGGTAGCCACCGCTCCCAAAAAACCGGATACGCTCGCTGCCCCCGGTGAATGTCAGCGAATGCTTCGTCATCGGCGTATGCTTGCGGACCAGCTGCCCTACCCAATCGGTATTCGGAAAGCGATCCGGATCCGAGCCGTTGCGGTAAAATTCCAACGCCTCGGCGTCAAACGGCTCGGGATTGCCCATATTGGCATTTGCCTGGTTGAGCGTAGACGCGTAATCAAAGGCATTGAGGTATGTGGGAATCGCCGTGGGCGTTTGATAGCCATAGTACCCATTGTAGGCGAAGGAAAAGGTGCCGGCCTTTCCCCGTTTAGTGGTCACCAACACCACGCCGTTTGCCCCCGCCAGCCCGTAAGGCGCCACGGCCGCGGCATCTTTGAGCACGGTGACGGTTTCGATATCATCCACGTTGAGCAGGTTATAGTCCATCGGCACACCATCTACCAGCACCAGTGGCACTGCACTTCCCGTGGTATTGATGCCCCGTATCCGGATGGTCGCCTCATCGCCGCCCGGCGCACCGGAATTGCTTCGCGCCAGCACACCAGATACGCGCCCGGCGAGCGAACTGCTCACGTTGGCTACCGGCGCGCGTGCCAGCTCTGCACCCCCTACCGAGGCGATGGCACCCGTCACATCCGCCTTGCGCTGGGTACCGTAGCCCACCACAACCACATCTTCCATGCTGATCACCTGTTGCTGGAGCGTCACATCAACGGTTTCCCTACCGGAGACGGCTATTTCCTGCGCCAGGTATCCGGTGTAAGAAACCACCAACACCGCATCGGGCGGCAGTCCCGAGAGCTGGAACCGCCCCGTGGCATCTGTAATCACGGTGTGTTCGCCACCCTTGTGGCGTACGGTGGCACCCCTTAGTGGCGTTCCTTCCGCATCGCGCACGGCTCCGCTCACCGTTTGCTGCACCGCCTTCACCGCAATGCGCCTGGCCAAAGGTGCCGCTTTGATTACCACCGCATTATCATCAATCGAAAAGGTAAGGGGTTGTCCTTCAAAAATCGTTGTCAGCACCTCAGGCAACGGCGCATCTTGTACGTGGATGGACACCGGCGGTACCGCCTTGATCAGTTTGGCATCGTAGAAGAAATCATACCCCGTCTGCTGCCGTATCTTCTCGATCAGCTGGCGCAACGGAATATTGTGCTCATTCAGCGTTAATGGCTGCGCATGCGTGCGGGCGGAGACCTGCACGATCGCAATCAGGACAAAAATTAACGTAGCTTTCATGATTAGCAAGCATTTTCGGTACAGTGATAGGTTATCGCGTCGCGTACCG
The DNA here is from genome assembly GCF_042666505.1 of Parapedobacter sp. GCM10030251. Lineage (NCBI taxonomy): Bacteria > Pseudomonadati > Bacteroidota > Sphingobacteriia > Sphingobacteriales > Sphingobacteriaceae > Parapedobacter > Parapedobacter sp. GCM10030251. The sequence goes on from NZ_JBHTDN010000002.1 coordinate 791,374, forward strand.
AATGAATATAAATTCATATCTTTGGGTGTTTGAAGTGGAATAAATTGTTCGCAATCGATTTCAGGAAACTTCCAAGCATTTGCCCGGAGGCGCGCCAACGCTTCCGGGTTTTTGGTGTCCCCCTGTGTGTGGTTATTTTTTCATCACGGTGATCCTCCTTCCTTTTCCTGTTGATTGTTCGATTTGGAACCGCAGTTGGTCGGTCCGTTCCATGATGTTCAGAATCGTGGATATACGCTCGGCCTTAGACACCATCCCGCCGAAGGTAAGGTCACCGAAGTCGCCCACATAGTCGACATCGGTGTCGTACCACCGGGCCAACTCGTCCATGATATCGTGTATCGGTGTATCTTCGAAATAGAAATACCCCTTCTGCCATGCCATTACCTTTTCGAGGTTAGCTGGCACGACGGCAAATGAACCATCTATGCTGGCAACGGCCTGCTCACCGGGTTTCAGCACGCGGCTTGCCGCACCGCGGTTGAACGCCACGGAGCCCTCCAAGAGCGCCGTTTCCAATGGCAGGTCACCGTACGCCCGGATGTTGAACCGCGTGCCCAGCACATTTACCGCCGCATCCCGAACCTTCACCACAAAAGGTCGGTCCGCATCATGTGTCACCTCAAAATAGCCCTCTCCTACCAGCTCCACCTCACGTTTCGCACCGTGGAAACTGGCCGGGTATGTCAACCGGGAATCGGCGTTGAGCCATACGCGTGTACCGTCCGGCAACGTGATGGCATAGCGCCCTCCGCGGGGCACCACCAAGTGATTGAGGGCGCTTGCACCTGCCGGTTGCTGCCCCGAGTATACGATCGAACCATCCTTTTCCTTACGGATCTGCACGCCATCTTGGGTCGCCAGCAGCCCCTGTCGCTGTTCATCCAGCGAGATGGCCCGGCCATCAGCCAAGATCAGTTGCGCGCGGTCACTTCCCGGCTCCAAATCGGTTACGGCGGTAGTCATCGGGGCCGCTGCTGGCCGATCGCTGTCTGCCAACCACCACGCTCCGGCCAAGCAGCAGACCAATGCGATGGACGCTGCCGCATAACACCAGTGTTGAAGCCGCCATGCAGGGCGGGCAGCGGATGACATCCCGGCATCGATGCGTGCTTTCATCCGACGCTTCAACGCCATTCTGTCCGCATCGGGCAGTGTCGGCAGCACGCCTTCGCTTTCGCCGTGCATACGTCGAAACGCCTCTTCATCCAAGCGATAGCCGGTCAGAAACTGCTTCAGAATGCGTATGAATCGCTGGTCGGGGCGCATAGCTCTTGTTTTCCTATAAAGACAGTGCGATGCGAAAAAGTCCCATGACTTTTTTACTTTTTTTCACCCTGCAAAAAATTTGCATCCTAATGAATTAACGTTTATCATTGCACACACCCAATTGTAATCCGCCGCGATACGCGGATCCGATTTAGCGTTATACGAAGAGAAAACCGAGTTTGGTTTCTTAACATCTTGTTAACAGCAAGTATAAGCGCAATGGACAGTTTTGCAAAGATGGCTTTCAATAGATCAACGGACGACGAAGATAAGCGGCTTTGGCAGCTGATTCAGACCGCAGGCTGCCATGCTTCGTTTGATCGCCTATACGAAAAATACTGGGCATATGTTTTTGAGCTCGCCTACGCCCGCACGAAAGACCTCAATCTGGCCGAAGACATTACCCAGGGTCTATTCCTTCGCCTGTGGGAAAAGCGGCAATCGCTGCATATCGCTAATATCCCGAATTACCTCTTTATTGCCGTAAAGAATGGTGTGCTCAATTGGATAAAGGCTGAGCAGCGGAAATCGCCGCTAACGGCTACCTTGGCTGAACTTAGAGAAACCGACACAGCCGCCGACCATCCGCTGCTTTACCAGGAGCTGTTATCGATTCACGACGAGCTCGTCGACCAATTTACGCCCGCGCAACAGGAAATCTATCACATGCGCTTTCGCGATGATCTAACCACCAAGGAAATCGCCGAAAAGCTGGGCATTTCGCGCAAGACCGTGCAAAACCAAGTGCATCTGTGCGTTACCAAACTCAAGAAAGCCATTTCCTTGTTATATACTATATTTTAAGTTGTCACTAAGGGCAGCATCCTCCTGTATGACGACGGCCGTTCCGTAGCTGGATCGCAACTTGCCGGAGCCGCGGTCGATATTTTATTTAAACTTATAAAGCAAAGCTATTTAAGTGGAAAGAAAAACGATGAAAAATGTTAATAAAATAGGTTGACAACTGTCAACAGCTACGGATTGGTACTAAAAATTGACCCATTGGCGATCAGGGCGCGGCGATTCATCTTCAGGATATCCAACACCCACTGCGCAAAATCCTCGGGCTGCAGCACTTTGTCCGGGTTGCCGTCAGTTAATTTGAGCTGGATACTCATATCGGTAGCAATCGTGCTCGGGGTCAGGGTGATGACCCGGATATTATCTTTACGCCATTCGGCCATCATCGACTGTGAAAGCGAGATCACCGCCGCTTTGGATGCAGCGTAGGCAGACAGGCCAGCCCCACCTTTAAGTCCGGCGGTAGACGCCACATTCACGATATCACCGTGTCCGGATGTTTTCAGGTGCGGATACAGAGCTTTGGCAACATAATACACACCATAGAGGTTGGTATCAAAAACCTTCTTAAAATCTGCCGAGGACATTTCCATCACGGCTCCGAATTGGCCTACTCCGGCGTTGTTGATCAAGATATCCACGCCACCCAATGCGTCGGCGAGCTCGCTGACACCGCTTTGGACCTCCTCTTCATTTGCCACGTTAAAAGCCGCATAACTCGCCTCGACGCCCTGCACCCTAAGCTCCGACACCGCCGTTTTTAGGTTTTCCTCATTTTGCCCGGTAATACCAACGTGTACGCCTTCAGCGGCAAGCGCCAGCGCCACTGCTTTGCCCAAACCGCGGCTTCCGCCGGTTACGATTGCTTTTTTTCCTGTTAAACTATTCATCGTTAACTTGTATTAGTTGTTCTTTCAAAGGTAGGAATATTCCGAAAAAGCATGCCACCGGTTTCGATGAATGTCCGCCAGACCAAAACTAGGCAGCTATTCTTTTAGGTCTTCCATGATGTTTGACCGGGTAGACAACAACACCTGTAATGCAATGACCCCAATAGTAATTATACTCACGGAAAGGCACAATAGTGCATAATCCGCAACGTCAGCGGAAATCCGGTAAGCAAAATTGTTCAGCCAGGAATTGGCCACCAGCCAGGAGACAGGGAGTGCAACTGCTATTGAAACAGCCCCAATTAGTGCAAATTCGTTTATCATTAACCTAACGATATGAAGTGCTGAGGCACCAATTACTTTTCTAATACCGATTTCTTTCCGCTTAAGTTGCAATGAAAATGCCATTAACCCAAATAAGCCCAGCATCGATATCACTACTGCCAAAATAGCGAAATACCTTCCGAGCACCATCACTTGCTTTTCAGACGTATACAATGCGTCATATTGTGCATCTAAAAACTGAAACTCAAAGGGCAGCTCAGCATTATAGGAATGATAGACCTCCTGGATATCATTCACGACCGAACCCATGTCAGCGCTTGATAGTTTGACGGCAATATTGTCTACCTCAGAAGTGATAATGAGCAAGCAAGGCTTGACATTTTCATAGAAAGATTCGTAATGGAAGTCTTCGGTTACTCCCACAATTACCTTATCTTCTCCCCAAACCCTGATATGCGCGCCGACCGGATCTGTCAACGCCATCGCTTTGGCAGCTGCGTTATTGACGAGTATAGCTTGTTCTGGCTGGAAATTCACCGGAAATGGCAGCTGCTTTAACAGCTTTATTCCCAGAGTTTGGGTAAAGTTTTTGTCTACAAACAAATATTTAAAGGTGACTTCGCTGTCGTCGGTTTTTGCTGGCCATTCTACACCACCGGTTGACGTGACATTAACCGTCAGGCTTCCATTGAAGCCCGAAGCGCGCTCGACATTGGGTATCCCCTTAATTTCATTCATAAAGGCAGCGGTCTGGTCTTTCAATGCCCCTTCGGCCCTGATCAGCAATACCTGTTCCCTGTCTATCCCCAAATTATCGGATTGAATAAAGCGCATCTGTTTATAGACGACCACTACGGCCACCACCATGAGCATGCTCATGCACAGCTGAAAGCTGACCAGAACTTTACGAAACATGATACGGGAAAAGGACGTTGGCAGTATTCCTTTCATCGCTATCTTCGGCAAAAGACGGGAAAAATAAAGAGCAGGATAACTGCCAGCAATGAGTGCAACTAACAAATTCATTCCAAACAGGAAAAAGACGCTCGGTAGATCGGGATAAAAAATGAGTTTTCCTCCGGTAAGATCGCTAAGCATGGGTAGGGCGAATGCAAGAATAACCGCTGAACAGCAAGTCGCCAAACAAGTGACCATGCCGGCCTCAGACAGGACCATGCCGATCAGGTTCCACCTACTAGCTCCCATAAGTTTGCGGACACCTACCTGCTTTATCGTTGCGGACGATCTTGCGGTGGCCAGGTTCATAAAATTAACGCACGCGATGATGAGTATGAGCATTCCGATAAGGGAGAATAACCTGACATAGGCTATTCTTCCGCCTACGGATTTGCCATTCTCATAAGTACCATACAGATACTTGTCTGCATAGCGCCGTATATCAAGAGACTGACTTGCATCGCCGTTTTTACTGGCCAGAAAGCCGGCAATCTTATTGCGGAAATCGCCTTCCTTTGTATTCTGGCGGAGCAGTGCGTAGGTGCTCGGCTCGTTGTTTTTCCAGTCATTTAGCTCCGGATACTCCCGTGTATAAGCGGAGAAAGGAATAAGTACATCGAATTCTTCGGAGATTTTGCCTCCGGGGTGCCGGTATATGCCGCTTATGACACAGGATGTTTCGCTTCCGTTCTTATACCAGCTCACCTGCCTTCCCACCAGGTTGTTTTGCTGCCCAAAGAGGCGAAAGGCGAGCTTGTCTGAGATCACAATCCGGTTAATTCCTTTGAGCGCATCGTCTGGATTTCCTTCGACAAACGGATAGGGAAATACGGTAAAGAAACCATCGCTGACATACCATTCAGCTGCCCGCAAAGCGTTGGAAGCGGTAACCAGGACGCCTTTGGATACGGATCCGGATTTCAGGACAGTTACCGCCCGATCGACTTCCGGCAGTTCCTGCATTAATGCGTCCGCAAGCAGCGCAGGTGTCCATTCAAGGGTTCGTATGCTTCCGTCGTGCTGCTTCACATGGTTAATAACCTGATAAATTTGGTCGTCCAGTTCGAAGATCCGATCCCGCTGCAGCTCACTGCGCACCCAGAAATATATACACAAGGCACTCGTCAGGGCAGTTGAAAGACCGATCAAATTAAGGCTTGTGGCGAGACGATCCTTCCAGATGAATCTCCATATAAACGTGAAATAATTGGGTAGCAATCTCAGCTTCATAAGTAATCAATTTGTCAAAAGACTACCGGCTATTTAAAAAGTTGCATGTGCATTAAGATTTTCCTATCAACGGGGATCGGGTCATCCGCTCAGCAGACTGTCCGTCGATGGAAAGGCCACTGCGTTGGCCGGTGCGGAACCAAGGCACAACTATTTTTCCGTAAAAAGGGTGGTCAACACCTGATGTCGGAAATCAAAGATGTGGTTTAATTTTTTCTGAACTACGCCTTGGATAAGGTTGCCGAGCATCCAGAAGGGCAATTGATAGTCAACGGTGTCATGCATCAGTACGCCGCCGTTGTTCGGGATAAACTCGTGGTGATGGTGCCATAACCGATAGGGACCTTTCTTCTGGATGTCGGTAAAGCTACGCTCATGATCGACGTGGGTGATTTCGGTTTGCCATTTCAGGCGTATCCCGAACAATGGTGACACATAATAATCAATGCGCATGCCTTCGTAAATCGGCTGATTACCTACGGGTGTACGCACCGTGAACTTCATATCGGGCGGCGTAATCCTGGCCAAGTTGCCGGGAGCGGAGAAAAATGCCCAAGCGACGTGGATATCGCAAGGCAATTGTTGGGATCGTGTGAGTCGATATGTTTTCATATACGAAGGTGCCTAAAAAACCCGTGGTAGTTACGACAACCGATTATTTTAAGTAAGAAAACGATTCATACCTTTGCGAATGCATATAACAAAAGTCCCAGTAAAGGTAACAATACGTATCGAGGCCGCGACGTCAAAAGTGTGGCAATACCTGACCGTGCCTGAATTCATGGAACAATGGATGGGCGAGCCGGAAATGCACGTCAACGTGCATACCGATTGGAAGGTATCTCATCCGATCCGCATCGCCGGCTTTCACCATGTGGCCTTTGTGAACACCGGCACGGTACTGCAATTCGGCCGGGAAAAAGCCATCCGATACACCCACCTGAGTTCACTATCGCGCTTGGCAAACCGACCGGAAAACCATTCGGTCATCGGTTTCAAATTGTTGCCCAATGAGGGACAGACAGACCTTGCGGTAACGGTGACCAACTTTCCCACCGAGGCGATCTATCGGCACCTGGCGTTTTATTGGCGGTCGACGGTTCCCCTGCTAAAACGGATCATTGAACAGGGCGGCTAACTAACTGATATTTGTTGTTCGCTCAAAAATAGGTATATTTCGGGAAAGCATGCCACCGGTTCGAGATGAATGTAAGCAACAAGGACGTCAACAGTTAATGCGTATAACGATTTCACGGTACGGCTCGGCCTGCCCCCTACCCCGTGATTTTTAACGACTGTATTTGTTCACCGGCGATCTCAAAATGGTAGCTCAGTACAGTAGGGCTACCATCAAAAGTGCCTGAAATCTCTGCTTTCAAAATACAAGTTGTTCCGTTTTCTTCAAAACTGACCGGTTTCATTACCGTTTTGTATTTTTCGTTGGCATCCGCAATCCAACGTTCAATTTCCGTTCGCCCGTTGTGCGTCTTGCCCTCATCCAATACAACGGCCCCTTCTGCAAAACAATTTGCATAAGCGGTACTGTCGTAGCTGTTTTGTGCGTTTACTAAACTTGCTATTGTTTTTTGTAGTTTCATCGTTCTTGATTTTTAATAATGCGTCAATGTTGTTTATTTAGATCGTGGGAATTGTTCCACCGTCAATGACATATTCTGTTCCTGTTAAATAGTTGGCCCTTGGCGAAACCAAAAAACCAACCAGTTCGGCAACTTCTTCAGGCTGTGCCGGTCTGCCGATAGGTATGCCACCCAAACTTTTCATGACCTGCTGTACCGCTTCTTCAACTGTAACTCCTGTTCTTTCCGCAATTTCATTCATCATTCCTGTTGCACCGTCTGTTTGAATCCATCCGGGTGAAACCGTTAATACCCGGACGCCTTTCGGTGAAACTTCGTTTGATAAATTTTTACTGTAATTGATTAATCCCGCTTTAGCTGCGGCATAAGGCAATGTGGAATCGTACAGGGGCAAGCGGCCCTGGATCGATGCAATGTGAATGATAACGCCTTGACCGCGTTCAACCATTTGCGGTAAAAACCCCCGGTCTAACCGAACCGGTGCAAGTAAGTTGGTGTGGATGGTTGTTTCCCAGTCTTCGTCCGTTAGGGTTGTAAAGCCACCGCCTTGCGTTTGAGACGAACCCAGGTTATTTACCAAAATGTCCAACCTGCCGAATGCTTGCAAAACGTGCGAAACTACTCTCTGTGTACCGGCGGATTGTCTTAAATCTGCCGGAATAAAATGTAGTTTTTCGTTGGGTGGTTCGGGCGGATTTCTTGCGGTGATGATAACGGTTGCACCTGCGTTTACTAATCGTTCGGCAATGGCTCTCCCTGTTCCTTTTGTTCCGCCTGTTACCAACACAATTTTGCCTGATAATTCATCATTAAAATTAAATACTTGTCCCATTTGCTGAATTTTAATGCAAAATTGACAAGTATGTTTCACAGCGACAAGTACGGAAAAACGAATTGCATAGGGAGAAATTTTTCCCTGTTGCGCATTTTGGAACATTGGGCTACATTTGTTAAATGTACGAAAGAAAGATACCGTTAAGCCTCAATTGCGGTTTGGATTTGATTGGCGAAGTGCTTTATGGCAAGTGGAAAATCCGTTTGCTGTGGTTTATCAATGAAGGGCACAGACGCCCAAGTGAACTGCAGCGAAAAATTCCCGGTGCTTCACGCAGGGTGTTGCATATTCAGTTGAAAGAATTGGAAGAACATGAGCTGATCACTAAAGTTATTTATCCGGTTGTGCCGCCAAAAGTGGAATACAGCCTTACCGAATTTGGTAAGACGTTGCTTCCTATCATTGCTAAACTCGGTAAATGGGGCGATGAAAACGAGGAGCGATTGCGGAATGTGATTGTGAAGCGCGGAGCGTCAACTTCAGCTATGAAATAGCGTTTACAACAGCCAGTTACCCACCACCACGTCTGGCTGGCAGACATGCAAACGGGAGCCTTCACACCGTTTGAGCCGTTAAGAAATCGCGAAAACGTCAAGTCGGCCAACTACGATGCGGTGACCGGCGCACTGGTCTATACCATTGCCGAGGAAAGCTGGTGGACGCACCACGTGTATGGCATAAACCCCGGTTTTCGCATCCAGATACCCGATATGAAAGCGTATAAAGTCCGTGTAGCCCGATAACCGCATGCCGGCCTCCGCGTTTTGGCAGCTATGACCGGATAAGCCGATGAAATTACGTCATCGGCTTATCTTTTTATTTCAAAACAGTGAACCAAATCCCCTAATAATTGGCCGGATCTGCCAAACTCTATACGATATTTTGACTCATCGTTGTATGGTCAATAGGGACAATTGAACATTAAAAGTTGAAACACCATGAAAAGAACAGCAAAAGCACACTGGACAGGTAATCAAAAAGAGGGCAAAGGCGACTTGACTACGCAAAGCGGGTTCCTGAGCCGGGCGAACTACAGCTTCAAAACGCGCTTTGAGGGCGGGGAAAAGGGTACGAATCCGGAAGAGTTGTTGGCCGCGGCCCATGTCGGATGTTTTACCATGGCGGTAAGCTTTGCGCTCACCGGCTTCTGATGCATTAGCGAGGCCGGGCAAAATTAACTTATAAATAACACAGGATATTTTAATTGCGCCAGGTACTAAAACTACCTTTGCGGCTTGGAAACTTGTGATGGATAATAGCATGCATTATGATTCTGACCAAGGCCTGATCGAAGCCCTTCGGGTGGGTGAAAGGAATGCTTATGAGCAGCTGGTAAGTGAGCATTCCAAACGATTACTACAAGCGGCGTTCAACAGGCTGGATAGCAAGTTTGATGCGGAAGATATGGTGCAGGACCTACTGATGGAGCTTTGGGAAAAAAGGGAAACCCTGACGATCGAAGGGGGTGCGTTGTCGGCCTACCTCAACGTTGCGCTCCGCAACCGCATATTTACGCACTTCCGCCGCGCTGCGCTGCATAAGCGGGCAGTCCGCCATCTGTTGGAACAAATGGAAACTATGCAATCCTCCATCCTAGAAACACTCGTACGACAGGACATGGAGACGCTATTGTCCGAAGCTGTATCTGAGCTACCCGAAAATATGCAGAAAATTTTCATCCTGCGTGGGGAAGACTATTCGCTAAAAGAAATTGCAAAAGCACTCGGCCTCGCCGAACAGACGGTCAAAGGCTACAGCTCGGAAATGATCCGCAGGCTACACCGCACACTGGCCGCAAGGCAGCCCGGCCTGGATAGGTCGTTCCTGATTGTACTAACTTATCTATTAACAAAAAATTAATAAGTTCTTCAAAATTCCGAAACATACTTTTCGCGTTGCCGTCCGTCCTTCAGGCAAAATTACAGTACGTGAAAATCACTTTCATCACTCAGTTAATAGCCCGGTATAAGGAGAAGACGGCTACTCCGGCCGAGCGCTATGTCCTGGAACGCTGGTACGATTCCTTCGATATTAACGGTAAAGATGCCCCTTGGCTGGATGACCCGGACTACTTGAAGAGTTTTCAGGAAAAAGCATTGTCACGGATCGAAACCCGACCGCTGCGGAGGAAATGGCAGCGCACGCCATGGATACGCGTTGCGGCAGCAATTTTGCTGATAGGTTCGATAGCAACCGCCCTATATCTCCGCTCAAACCGGGAGCCGCAAGAGCGCCATGCGGAGCACCATTCCTATGAGTTTGCGACCAGTGCCGGACAAACGAAGCGTGTGGTGCTTTCCGATAGTACAGAGATTTTCCTCAACGCAAATTCCACCCTCCGGCTTGCTGGAAATTTTGGCCGCGAAAACCGCAATGTATACCTCATAGGTGAAGCATTATTCAATGTCAAGCATGATCATACCCGCCCCTTCATCGTGCATACCGAATCACTGGTGGTGAGGGTGCTCGGCACGTCCTTTAATGTCAACGCATACGGCAGCCTCAACCAGGTACGCATTGGCGTGGAAAAAGGGCGGGTAGCAGTGAGCCACGAGGAGGCGGCCATTGGCAAGCTCATCGCCGGAGATCAGCTTAGTTTTGACCGACGTAACGGTCAATATGAGCTCCGGTCCGGCGTGCCGGTAGACCGTGCTTGGGTAAACGGAAAAGTTCAGTTGGCAAATGCAGATTTCGCCGAGCTTTGCCAGGTATTCCACAATACCTACGGTGTACACTTAAAAAGTGATGACCCGGCTGTGCAGAATGGCCGGTTTAATCTGACCGTCAACCGGGCACGCCCCTTAGCGGAGGCCGTGGAAAAACTTTGCACATTGATCGGAAAACAACATAGAAAGGAGGGAACGGACCGAATCATTATCCAATAATGAAAAAAGCAGGGATGCATAGTGCAAACCCTGCCAATAGGTCTTGGTGGATGGAAGCTTCGAACCCTATCCATGCACCGAGCTGGCGATATTTAATAATCATATCAAATCACCGACCCCAAATATAGCGATTAGTTTCACGATATCGTTTGGGGGTATAACATAAAAATGGACAAAATTCTTTTACCAAAAATTATGAGAACACTCTCCGTAATCCAGGTTTTGCTGATTGCGGGTTTGATGAGTCTCCGCGCCGAAATGAGCAACGCCCAGGTGCTGGAAAAACGAGTAAGCGTTTCCTATGATAACCAGACACTTGATCAGGTGGTGCTTGATCTACAACGCAGGACGAATGCAGAATTTGCATTTATGGGCAGCCTTGGTTTATCTAAGATCCAGGTCAGCAAAGTAAATTTTACGGAAAGAACCCTCGGAGAAATATTAAGGATATTACTCGGCGAACACGGCCTCTCGTTTTTCGAACGGCAGGGCACAATTTTCATTACGGCAGGACAGCCACGTAGCGTCACCGGCAAAGTCATGGACTCGCAAGGGCATCCGCTGGCGGGGGCCACGATCGCCGTGAAAGGGAGCCCAATGATCAGCGCCGTTTCCGAAGCTGACGGCGGCTTCAAACTTGCCGTGCCGTCCGGAACTGAACTGCTGGTGGTTTCCTTTATCGGATATCTGTCACAGGAAGTCCCGCTCACTGGGACTGCAAATCTTACGATCCGTCTGCTCGCCGACGCGCAGGTGCTGGAAGACGTCGTTGTGGTCGGCTATGGCACACAGCAGAAAAGTGACCTTACCGCTTCCATCTCTCAGGTGAGCGGGCGGGATATCGCAAACACAACGGTGTCTAACGTAGCGATGGCCCTGCAGGGCCGGGCCGCTGGTGTGGAAATATTAAACAACGGTACTCCCGGAAAGACCCCAAATATCCGAATCCGCGGCATGGGGTCTATCAATGCCACCGACCCCCTCGTCGTGCTTGACGGCGTGCCGGTAGACATGACGGTATTTGCGCAACTATCAACCCTGGAAATCCAATCGATTGAGATTTTAAAAGACGCCGCCTCCGGCGCCATTTATGGCACACGGGCAGCAAACGGCGTGATTCTTGTGACCACCAAGAGCGGAAATTTCAATCAACCAACCACGATCCGACTGAATGCCTCGGCCGGGGTCAACGACGTCATCAAACGATACCCCGTGCTCAATGGCGAGCAGCTCTATGCCCTTAAACGGGAAAGTTTTGAAATCAACGGGCTCACGGTGCCGGCGGTCAGCCCCTGGTCAGACAACTATTACAATGCCACACGGACCGACTGGCAGGATGAGTTTTTCCAGCTTGCCCCCTACCAAGATTATAATCTTGCCGTTTCCGGCGGCAACGACCGCACGACCGTCAATGCCAATTTTAACTACCGCGATGAAGACGGAACGCAGATCAACAGCTCGTTTGAGCGGATTGGATTCAGTCTAAAGGCTACACAAAAAATTTCTGACCGGTTTCAGCTCACAAGCAGCCTTCGGTTAAACAAAAACCAAGACCAGTTAAACTACGACGCGCAAGCCTCTTCTGGAACCTTATTTGCCGCCTACTTTTTTCACCCATCCATCCCCGTGAAGTATGGGAATGGGAATTTGGGAAGCAGCCTGGACAGCGAACCTTTTGCCGAAGGCGATTGGGGGTCAGGACGTGCACACAATGACTTAGGGGATATGTGGAACCCCGTTTATAAAGCTACTGAAGAATGGTATACCAACGAGTCTATGAATGCGCTGGTCAACCTGAAAGCAACCCTACAGATCACCGACCACCTCGAGTTAACAGGCAGTACAGCTTACACTTACCGAAATGCACAACGTGAGGTGTTTAACAAGCCTACGCCCCTGCAATCGCGTACTATCGCCAATCCAGTACTGACTAAAGGCACCGCTTCGAGAACGTCATGGCTGGGCGAACTTTATGCCACCTACAGCCGGCGTTTCGGTCAGCACGACCTTGTTATAACGGGTGGGACTACCGCGCAAACGTTTGACGGCGAAGACCAAGAGATGCGGGGTGAAGGTTTCGCCTCGTTAGCGAAAAATCACCTTGTACTGAATAATGCCGATGTGCTGACCGGATCAGGGTCACCTATAGATCCCACGGCTCTGGCCTCCTTTTTCGGGCGGGCCAACTATCAGTTTGCCGCCAAATACTTTTTGTCAGCCACTGTTCGCGCAGACGGTTCCTCCAGGTTCGCCAAGGGCAACAGGTGGGGCTATTTCCCGGCATTTTCCGCCGGATGGCGTATATCGGATGAACAGTTCATGGCTGGCCTTCCAGCGCTGTCCAACCTGAAGCTGAACGTCGGTTGGGGTGAGCTGGGCAATCAGAATGTGACACCATTCCAATACCTCGGCATCTACGCCAAAGACCAGCGCTATATCATCGGGGGGCGCAACGTCACAGGGACACGACTTCAGTCGTTTGCAAACCGGGACATCACCTGGGAAAAAAGCGCCACGACCAATGTGCTTCTAGAGATTGGTCTATTTGAGCAGGCGCTTAAAATCGATGCGGCCTATTTTGACAAGCGGACCCAAGATATGCTCATTCCATCCATCAGGCAGCTCACCATGGGTAACATTACCATTCCAAACTCAAATATCGGCGATATTCGCAATCATGGCTTCGAATTTGAGGTCAGCGCCATGCACCAATTTGACGATAATACCTATCTCAACGTTGGTGCAAACGCCTCACTTATAAAAAATAAGCTAATTAAGCTAAACGGCGAAAACTCGTTTCTATCCGGGAACGGGCCTACACGCAGCTATGAAGGCGGGGAGCTTTCTGCATTTTACGGCTGGAAAACAGCAGGCATCTACCAAACACAGGAGGAGATCCAAAGCGACCCGAATATCGCCAACGACAGCCGGAAAGCCAACATCGCGCCCGGAGACGTCCGTTTCCTGGATTTGAATGGCGACGGCAGGATCGGCGACGAAGACCGGACTAATATCGGCGACCCAAATCCCTTCATGAGCTACGGCTTCTTTATCCAGGTAGACCATGGTCCGTTTAGCCTTTCCGCAAATTTCAGTGGCCGCCTGGGGTATGAAGTTTATGACGCCATTATGATGCGCAACATACAGGCCAACCAGAAATTCAACATGCACGCCAATGCCTTGGAGCGTTGGACCGGCCCCGGAAGCACCGAAAAATGGCCCCGGCTGACCCGTGTATCCGCGAACGAAAATTACCGGGAATCCGACCTCGCCGTAACTGACGCCAGCTACCTGCGACTGAAAGATTTAGTGGTCGGATATCAGCTGGCCAACAAAAGGCTTGCTGCGATAGGTGTTAAACAGGCGAGGCTGTTTTTGGCTGGCCGGAACCTGCTAACGCTGACCGGCGCAAACATCGTAGACCCCGAAGAAAATTCCGGGTTTAGCAATGTGAGCCGAGGCATCATCTACACCGAATATCCCCAATCGAAAACTTACACATTTGGCTTAGATCTCACGTTTTAATACCATTCATCATGACAAGAAAATTAATTGCGCTTTTTTTCATCGCCCAAACGTCCGTATCATGCAACAGCTTTCTCGATTTGGAGCCGGTAGGAAACCGTACCGAAGCCGACTTTTTTAGTTCGGAAGCAGACCTTACCGATGCCATTGTGGGCGTATATGCCGCCTATCAAACCAGCGCGTTTGCCCGTGACGAGCTGTTCTGGGACAATCAGTCTGACGACCATTGGCGGGCAGGCGATCACAGTGATGACGAAGACATCGAAACTTTTAATACCAATACGTACAATGCCAAGGTAGCCAATACCTACCAGGGCAAATACGATATTATCGCCAAAGCGACGGGCGTACTGCTTGGGGCACCCAAAGTTGCAGCGCAATCATCGATCAGTGAGGACACCTACAACACCATTGTGGGCGAAGCTTACTTCCTCAGGGCATTCGCCTATTACCGGTTAATGATTCTCCATGGTGAGGTACAGCTCATTAACGAAGACGAGGTCACCGCGGGCAATTACAATGTGCCCAAGTCAAGCTATACCGAGGTTAGCGACTTCATTATTCAAGATTTAGAACAGGCAGCAAATTTATTACCGCTCCGAAACGAACCGTCTCGCGTAAACAAGGGCGCTGCATGGGCTTTATTAAACATGGTCTATATGGATCGGGCGCGTGAATACGCCGACGAGGAAATGCTGGGCAAGGCCATTAGCAGTGGGCGACAGGTAATTGATAATTATGCCCTGGCAGAAGACTACCATGCGTTATTTCTGCCCGGAAACGAGGGTGTCGAAGAAGTGCTTTTTGTACTGATGAACGATGTCCCTTGGATGGGAGACTTAAACCGTATGCCTGCTCACCGCGGCCCCCGGCCCTGGGGAGCGTACGGTTTTCAGGAACCGCTTGATGACCTTGTTGACGAGTTTGAAGCCGGCGACGAACGCAAAAGCGCTACTGTCATTTCCGATGGCGAGTCTATCTGGCGTAATGATTTAGGTTGGGTTGAGCACACCCCCGGATTATCCAGCACCGGAAACAGCTATACCAAATACATGCATTTTAATCAGAACGGGTCGTATAACCGCACCCTGAACGTACCTTTGCTCCGTGCCGCCTACACCTACCTCATGGTTGCCGAAGCACAGATCCGGCTGGATGGGCCGGGCGCGGGAGACGCGCTGATCAATGAGGTTCGAAAACGGGCGGACCTCGTCCCTATTGCCGGTGCAGGCATCAACGACCTCATGCATGAAACACGTGTAGAGATGGCCGGCGAAAATATGCGCCATCAACACTTGTTGCGCTGGGACAAAGCCGGCATCATCGATCTGGAAGAATACTACGCACGTCCTGAGAAGATGCACCCCTCAGACGTGGGGCGGCGGGTATTTCGGCGTCCGAAGAACTATTACCAACCGTTGCCTTTGCTTGCAATAGATAACAGCAACGGCGTGCTCGTCCAGAACCCGCTTTGGATCGGCGAATAAATATTCACATACTTAGCGTAATTAAAAAAAACGATAACAATGAAAATTACCAGTTTATTTACCATGTTGCTTTTGCTGTTTACGGTCGTTGCAGCGCAAACCCCTGCCGAAATTAACGTAGCCGCTTACAACGTAGAGTTTAGCGACAAGGGAACCGCCCGGGAAATCGGCGCCGCACTAATGCCGTATGACTTTGACATTATCTGCTTTTCAGAAGCTCCCGGAGGTACCTGGGCAGCTGATGTCGCCAACTCACTTGGAATGGAATACTATGTGACCGGGCGCTATTCTACCGCGGGCCATAAGGACAAATATAAGGTGATCGTTTGCAAGACGCCTTTGTATGGTTATGAGGAGGTGCTCATGGCCGATACCTTCCACACCGCCACCAAGGCGTTTACCCGCATCGGTGAAACCGTGTTTTCCATCTATTCGATCCATTTCCCCTTCGGCTGGAGAGACCAGGCACACATTGACGAAACGACGGGAAAAATATCAGCCTTCGTAAATTACCTGCGTGAAAACGAATCGGGACCGGCTATCCCCCTGGTCATGGGCGATTTTAACTTTATCCTTTCCCAGCCAGAGAAAGCCAGTCCGTACTACGACATGCACCGGCATGCAGGGTATGCATCGGCTTGGCCGGCTTTGCACATCGACGTAACCAACCTGGGCACGATGGTCAAATTCGTCCCGAAAGGCGATGGTAATGGCCGCGTGATCGACCACATCCTTTACAAACCCAGTTTAATGCGGCCAATCGATGGCGGCATCATTGAAATGGAACACCCCCTGTCAGACCATAAGCCCGTATGGGCCAAGCTGCGGATAGGCGAGTAATCCCCTGTTGATACTAACGGGACACCTGTTGCTCCGGGTGTCCCGTTTTTCTTAGTCACCTTCGCCGCTTTATGCCTCTGCATCGGCGGCAGTCACCCGGAGGCCATACTATCCAAAACTGCCCTTGACCTTCCGGAAACCACGTCTGGCTGGCAGACATACAAACGGGAGCCTTCACCCCGTTTTAGCCGTTAAAAAAACGCACCACGTGTGGCATACAACAAGGATAAGGTGTCCATAACGCCATGAGCAGTGGCCCACTGGAAATCCTCCGTTGTTGATAGGATGTGATCTGCTGCCAGATACCGCTGAGCCTGATTTTACTTTGGTTAGGTGGCAAATTTTAAAAACAAGCAACAATTCTCCCATGGGGTTGTTATACCACAGGGGCTGTTAGCGAACGAGCTCCTAAGAATGTAACCGATTAATTCGACAGATCATGGAGCACGATAACCGACCCAACGCCACCTCGAATGAAAGCGCTGAAGCCAAGCAATCAACCCTGCGAAGTACTGGGCAAGAAACATCAAACATCCTCACCACCCGCCAAGGTCATCCCATTTACGACAATCAGAGTTTGCGGACCGTGGGCAACCGGGGTCCTGCCACGCTGGAAAACTACCAGTTTCTGGAAAAGATGTCCCATTTCGATCGAGAGCGTGTACCCGAGCGCGTCGTACATGCGCGAGGCGCCGGCGCACATGGCATCTTCGAGGCTTATGGGATGGTCGGCGACGAGCCCATCGCCCGTTATACGCGCGCTAAGCTCTTTCAAGAAAAAGGGAAGATTACACCGCTGTTTGTCCGCTTCTCCACCGTGATCCATGGGGGTCACTCGCCCGAAACGCTCCGCGACCCACGCGGATTTGCGGTAAAAATGTATACCGAAGACGGCAACTGGGATCTCGTGGGCAATAACCTCAAGATTTTTTTTATCCGCGACGCGCTGAAGTTCCCAGACTTCATCCATGCGTTCAAACCCGACCCGGTGACAAACCGTCAGGATCCCGTGCGGCAGTTTGACTTCATCAGCAATACGCCTGAAGCCTTGCATATGATCACCTTTCTGTTTTCGCCGTGGGGCATTCCGGCCAATTACCGTCAGATGCAGGGATCAGGTGTAAATACCTACAAGTGGGTTAACGAAGCCGGTGAGGCCATGCTGGTCAAATACCATTGGGAGCCACTCCAAGGCATCAAGAACCTCACCACAAAGGCAGCGCAGGAGATACAAGGCAACAATTTCAACCACGCCACGCAGGATCTGTATGAGGCCATCGAGCGCGGCGATTACCCGCAGTGGGAGCTCTACGTGCAGCTGCTGAGTGACGACGACCACCCCGAGCTTGACTTCGATCCGCTGGATGACACCAAGATATGGCCCAAAGACCAATTCCCCTGGCTCCCGGTCGGCCGCATGACTTTGAACCGGAATCCCGTCAACTACTTCGCCGAGGTGGAGCAGTCGGCCTTCGGTACCGGCGTATTGGTAGACGGGCTGGATTTCTCGGACGACAAGATGCTGCAAGGGCGGACGTTCTCGTATTCTGATACCCAACGCTACCGCGTAGGCACCAATTACCTGCAACTTCCCATCAACGCGCCGCGCAAGCATGTAGCCACCAACCAGCGCGACGGTCAGATGGCTTACCATCAGGATATTGTAGACGGCATGAACCCGCATGTCAATTATGAGCCATCCACCTTAGGAGGCCTTCGGGAGGCCCCACGGCCCGGTAAAGACCATACACCGCACTACAACGCCGCTTTGGTGCGGGAAAAAATAGACCGTCAGAACAACTTCAAACAGGCCGGTGAGACGTATCGTGGCTTTGAGGAATGGGAAAGGGAAGAACTGATTTTCAACCTCTCGGGCGCCTTATCGAGATGCCCTTCACACATTCAGGACAAAATGGTCGAAATGTTTTTTGCCTGCGATGAAGAATACGGTCAGCGGGTCAAGGAAGGCATCCAACAGGCGAGTTCGATGGCGGAAAACATGAAGGGAGCTTCCGCCGACGCCGACAAGGCGGTCAAGCAAGCAGAAGAAAAAGGCAGGGAGGCAGATCCCTATTAACCCGAGTTTCCTATGACACCCGATACGCTATTGGTTACTAAACTATTCGATGCGGCCCGTACTGGCGACGCGGCATTTATCCAAGCGCATGCCCATCAGTTCCAACACCTTGTTGATGAGCGAGATCCGCGCGGCTATACACCATTGATCATCGCCGCCTACAATGGCCACTTGGAGGCCACCGAAGCGCTACTGCAAGCCGGCGCCGATGTGAATGCCCAGGATTATGGCGGCAATACGGCGCTGATGGGCGTATGCTTTAAAGGCTATCCTCAAATTGCTGAGCTACTGATTCGCCGCGGGGGCGATGTCAACCTCCAGCACGGCAATGGAGGCACAGCGCTGATGTTTGCGGCCCTATTCGGCCGCAACGAGCTCGCTAAGCTTATGTTGCAACACGGTGCCGACAAAACGGTGTGCGAGGCCCGAGGGCTAACAGCGCTCGATCTGGCCATCCAACAAGGCAACCGAGAGGCCGTTGAGCTTCTGGCAGGCGAACCACAAGACAGAATGCAATAAAATTTAAATCAATACGTCATGAATATGCTGAAAAGCGTCCTCCCCCCACTAACAGGCTCACTTGTACTGAATATTGTTCACGAACTTGCCAGAAATCGGGTGGAAAAAGCACCCGAAATTAACAAGATCGGCGAGGAAGCCATCGCCAATGTATACAAGAAGGTGGGTGAAAAGCCACCGGCAGGAAAAAAGCGCTATGCGATGGCGATGGCCGGCGATTTGATAGCCAATACGGCATACTACCGGATGGTCGCAGGCAAATCGAAGCCGGAGACCTGGGCCAAAGGTTTGCTATTTGGCATTGTGGCCGGTGTGGGCGCGCTTACCGCCACCGAGCCTTTGGGCTTGGATGATACCCCCGTAAACCGAAGCACCCGAACCAAGGTGATGACGGTGTTATACTACACGCTAGGTGGCTTGGCTACCGCTGCGGCATACCTTGCATTAAACAAGCACCTAAAACAGCGGTGAACCATAAAAAATCTTATGTTTGAGTGTCCCTTTCGATGGAAGCGGATTGTTATTGGGGTGTAGTTCAAACAATACGTAACCATTTAACATCAAACAAAATGAAAGAGTACATTCTTCTTTTCAGGCACGAGAACATGAACCGAAAAGTTTCACCCGAGCAAATGCAGCACTGGATGAAACAACAAATGGAGTGGGTGGATAGCATTGCTTCAAAAAACAAATTTGTGAGCGGTACCGGGCTGTTATTTGACGATGCCAAAGTCGTCAATCACCAAAAATTCGTAACCAATGGCCCCTTTGGCGACATCAAAGAAACGCTCGGCGGCTACATTGTGGTCAAAGCGGAATCGGCAGACGAAGCCGCTGAATTTGCCAAAGGCGCGCCTATTCTGCAAGGCGAAGGCAATACCGTAGAAGTCCGTCAAATCGTAACCCATTAAAAGCCAAAGTAAGCTCCTGGATACCGGGAGCTTACTCGTTAATGACATGGATAAGACCGATATCATTCCGCACCTGTTCAAAACCGAATACAGTAAAATGGTGGCTGTTCTCAGCAAAACCTTCGGTTTAGCATACCTGGAAACCGCCGAAGATGTGGTCAGCGAAACGTTTCTATCAGCACTGGATAACTGGCCATACAAAGGGGTCCCTCCCAACCCCACCGCCTGGCTTTATACCGTAGCGAAAAACAAAATGAAAAACCATCTGTCACGAAATCATACACTCCACAAAATCGTAAGCGAGCGATTAGCCGATCCCCATCGATTTGACGAAACCTCGATCGACTTTTCGGATAAAAACATATCGGACAGCCAACTTCAAATGCTTTTTGCGCTGTGTCATCCGGCCATTTCAACGGAAGCCCAAATTTGCCTGGCGTTGCGCATACTTTGCGGTTTAGGATTAGGTGAAATAGCAGACGCTTTTCTATCCAACAAAGAAACCATCCATAAGCGCTTGCAGCGGGCAAAAGAAAAACTCTATGCCGCCAAGATCAAGCTCGAAATGCCCGATGAACATGAAATCCACAAACGACTCGACAGTGTGGTCCAAACGATCTACCTGTTGTTCAGTGAGGGCTATTATTCGGAAAGCAACAATTCCATTATTCGAAAAGAACTTTGCGTTGAGGCTTTCAACTTGGCCTATTTATTATTAGATAACCGGCTTACAAACAACCACACAACCAATTCGTTGATGTCGTTGATGTGCTTTCACGCCTCCCGGTTAGACGCGAGACGTTCGGGAAATGGCGATATCGTTTTATATAACGATCAAGACCGCGCCCGCTGGGATACGGAATTCATCGAAAAAGGATTCTATTATTTGCAGCAGGCATCCCAATGGGATATCTCGTCACCGTATTACATCGAAGCAAGCATCGCTTATTGGCATACCGTTGACAACACCCACCCCGATAAGTGGACCTGCATATTGAAGTTGTATGATGCTTTGTTACTGGTAAAACCCGCTCCGGTTGTAGCGTTAAACCGAATATGGGCATTTTCAAAGGTGCATGGAAACCGGGCTGCCATACCAGAGGCCGAGAAGCTCGGCCTGCATACCAATCATTTCTATCATATCCTGTTAGCGGAGCTTTATAAACCCGTTGACGCAACTAAAACCACCGAGTTTTTGACAAGGGCGCTTCACCTTTGCAAGACAGACACCGAAAAGGAAATGATACGCCATCAATTGTCCATCCGCTCCTTCACTTCATCGACCACATAGCCACTTTTGAAGTACGCATAGATATCCTCCCCCGGGCAGGCTGTTTGCTGGCTATGGTCGCGGTGGGTGGAGATAGCCGTGGGTGATATCCCATATTTTATGCACGAATCAACCAACAGGTCGATCAGTACCTGCAGGAGCTTCTCGTCCAGCTGTTGCTCGTTGTAATTCCCCAGAAAGCAGATGAGCAGGTGCCCCGTGGGGTCGTATTCGGTGTTCGTTTCTCCCACGGTCAGCGGATTGCGCCCTTCGTATACCGTCCCATCGGCAGCAATCAAGAGGTGGTAAGGTATATCAGCCCAATTGCGGTCGGGCCCCATGCACCAGCGCTGGATATTGTTCAGCCGCTGCCTGGCATCAGCCGAGGACATCAACCGCTTTCCCCCTTCGTGATGAACCGTAATCTGCACCGGTACATGCTGTTTAAACGGCTTCGCGGGCTGGGCCTCCCAACTGCTCCGGGGTACAATCGGCACCGTGTCTCGCCGGTCGGTAGGCTGGCCGTTGGCCCAGATCGCTACGGCGAGCATCAAAAACAAGGCAACGCTATTTTTCATGGGGCAAGTTACTTTGGTGGCCCAAGGTAACCAATATCAGGCCAAGCTCCAAACGTGTACCGAACAATCTGGCTTATTATCGGTTAACTCATTTGTGAAGCCATCCGATAAACAAGTGATTTATACCGTCGGACATTCCGATCATCTGCTGGACGAATTTATGGCGATGCTGCAATCCTTTTCCATCAAAAACGTCGTGGATATCCGAAGGCTTCCGAGCTCGCGTAAGTTCCCGCAGTTTGATCAGGCGAATCTCGCGCATTCCCTGGCCGAAAGCGGCATCGATTATGTGCATCTAAGCGGACTGGGTGGCAGGAGGAAAGCAAAGAAAGACACGCCAAACAACCGTTGGCGCAATGACTCGTTCAGGGGTTATGCGGACTATATGGAAACCGAAGCCTTTGAACAGGCGGCCGCCCAACTTGAACGGCTCGCTTTGCAACATCCAACCGCATACATGTGCGCCGAAGCCGTTTGGTGGCGCTGCCATCGCGCTATGGTATCTGACTACCTTAAAGCCAGGGGCTGGACGGTGCTGCATATTATGGGGCCGAACAAATACCAGGAACACCCGTATACGTCGCCTGCCAGGATCGAAGGCAGTCGCGTTTTCTATTCAGACGAAGATTTGCAACACCGATAAAAACCCCTCATCGGCGCTGACAAAAAGGTGACTACGAAACTAGGGCAACACTGGTTGAGGTTCGTACAATGCCCTCTCCGGTGGCGGCAACATCGTCGGACAATTGAAGGAACTGTTCTCCAAATAACTAAAATCACGTATCTTGCCGAGAGTAGAACCTTTCGGCAAGGTTTTAACTGTTGACGAAAATGAATACACCAACAAATCACCTCATCAATAGCGAAGAACTGATAGCTTTGGGATACACGCCCGGCCGTGCCTTCGGTGTAGCCCTGCGCACTGCCAACAAGCACGAGCATCTCGGCAAGGAACTGCTGCTTGCGCAACTTGCCAACGTATTGGCCGAGCCCGACGCATTTGCAACCGATGCCGTATACGGCAAGCTGGCCAAGGCCCTCATCGAGGAAGCCAGCATTTCCGAAGAAGCCTACATTCCCCTGCGGGATGCCGGAGCCGATTATGCGATCTATGGCAAATCACACATCGAAGCCGGCGCGCGCACGCAAATGGACGTGGCCATGCAACTGCCGGTCACGGTAGCCGGCGCGCTGATGCCCGATGCGCACCAAGGATACGGCCTGCCCATCGGCGGTGTACTGGCGGTCAACAATGCCGTCATCCCCTATGGCGTGGGCGTGGATATCGGCTGCCGCATGGCCTTGTCGATCTACGATATTCCCGAGGCGTTTTTCGAGGCGAACCAAGCGCAATTCAAGCGGGAGCTCATTGCGCAAACCCGCTTCGGCGCCGGGCACGGCTTCAAGCCCCACGAGCGAGCAGACCATACCGTGCTCACCGACGCGGCTTTCGGGATGAATCCCTTTGTAGCCAATCTGAAAGATAAAGCCTGGGCGCAATTAGGCACGTCCGGTGGCGGCAACCACTTTGTGGAATTCGGCATCATCGAATTCGTTAAGGTAGACGAGGCGTTGGGCGTACCCGCCGGTAAGTACCTGGCCCTCCTGTCGCACTCCGGCTCACGGGGTTTGGGTGCCACCATCGCCGGCCATTATACCAAGCTGGCTAAGGAGCTATGCCGCCTGCCTCATGAAGCTCAAAATCTGGCATACCTCGGCCTCGATACCGAAACCGGGCAGGAATACTGGCAAGCGATGACATTGGCCGGCGATTATGCCTCGGCCAACCACGAGATCATTCACCGCAAGTTAGCAGCAGCACTGGGCGCGGAAGTGCTGGCCAGCGTAGAAAACCACCATAACTTTGCCTGGAAAGAAGCATGGAACGGACAGGAGGTTATCGTGCACCGCAAGGGCGCTACCCCTGCCGGCGAGGGCGTGTTGGGCATCATTCCCGGCTCCATGACCGCGCCGGGCTTCCTCGTACGGGGAAAAGGCGAGGCGGCATCGATCAACTCCGCCTCCCACGGGGCGGGGCGACAGATGAGCCGCTCGCAGGCCATCAAGACGATCAGCCGTGCGGATATGCGGACGCAGTTGAAGCAGTACGGCGTTACGCTGGTAGGTGCCGGGCTGGATGAAGCGCCCATGGCCTATAAGGATATCCACACCGTGATGGCCGCACAGGCCGATCTGGTAGACGTACTGGCCACCTTCACGCCCCGCCTGGTGCGTATGGCCGACGACGGCAGCCGGGAAGATTGAAAATAATTGTCCCCAATAGCAGGCGGCAGCGGGTTAGCATAAAATAGTTATCTTTAACCCGTCGCCGTGGCATGGCCTCGGCAAAAAATAAACATTGCGTATGAAATCCCTGAAGCTGGACATAAGCTACAAACGTATCCTGTTATACGGGTTGATGTTGGCCGTGCTCGTGTTTTTCTTGAAATGGATACAGTGGAATTTCTTAATCATCGACCATGCCATTGACATCTACGTCGGTATCATCGCCGTCCTTTTCCTGGTGCTTGGCATATGGGTCGCCAACCAGCTAATCAAGCCGAAAATCGTTACCATTGAGCGGAAAATTCCCGTTCCGGCTGCGGACGCCTTCTCCATCAATGAAGATACCATCAAGGAACTAGGTATCAGCAAGCGCGAGTATGAAGTGCTGCAGCTCTTGGCTGATGGGCGCAGCAATGCGGAGGTGGCCGCCGAATTGTTCGTTTCGCTGAGCACCGTAAAAACACATGTCTCAAACCTTTTCCATAAACTGGACGTGAAAAGCAGGACCCGGGCCATTGGGAAAGCCAAAGAACTGCATATCATCCCCTAGTTACACTCGTCCTTAAGTACGATTTTCCGTTATCCATTTGCAATTTCATCCTAAAGTATGAACGGCACCTCGCTTACCGCCCCTATATTTACCATCGAAATCAATTGAAAATACAATGAAAAGGAACGTACTGCTATTCGGATTAATCATCGGGGTCATCCTGTGTGCCAACATGGTCATCATGGTCAATATGATGTACAGCGACACCGACTTCAAAGGAAACGACGTCGTTGGGTATACAGCGATGATTATTTTGTTTTCGCTTATATTCTTCGGTGTCAAAAATCACCGTGACAAACAACTCGGAGGTCACATCTCATTTGGAAAGGCCTTCAAAATGGGAAGCTTGATTGCTTTGGTCGGCTCGACGCTATACGTCGTGGTCTGGTTGTTCTACTACTACTTGTTCGTGCCCGATTTTATCGATGTCTACACCGACCATGTACTCACCACCTGTGCGCCGGAAGACGTGCAGGCCAAGAGTGTCCAGATGGCCAACTTCAAGGAAATGTATAAAAATCCACTTTTCGTGATCCTCATCACCTATTCGGAGGTCTTGCCCATTGGACTGGTGGTTGCCCTTGTAAGTGCATTGCTCTTGAAAAGGAAGCTGAAGGGAAGTCTGGCTTAATTTTCGTTTCTTTGCGAACAGACCGAATGGTATCTTTTATGAAGAAGGCGGCAGCGACCCGATTGATGATTTTAACGAAAGCTTTCGAACTGATTTACGTCAAGGGTTACCAGACAACAAGCATCGATGACATCATCGCGACCACGAAAGTGACCAAAGGAGCGTTCTATTACCACTTCAAAAACAAAGATGAAATGGGGCTCGCCATCCTGCAGGAAATCCTGAAACCGGCACTTGCCAACAGCTTTATCCAACCGTTGCAGCACCCAGCAAATCCCTTAGATGCCATTTTCGACCTCATGCACAGGCTTTTGATGGAAAATGAATTCCTGAAAGTGGAATACGGCTGCCCGGCAGCTAATTTTACCCACGAGATGACGCCTTGGAACTCGGATTTCCGGCAGGTGCTAGACGAGATCACCCAGGAATGGGAAACCGCGATGGTAGCGGCGATTGAACGCGGCAAGGAAAAGGGGCTTATCCGGAAAGACGTGAGCGCCAAGCAAGTCACCTTATTCGTGATGTCTGGCTATTGGGGCATACGGAATTTCGGGAAACTGGAAAACAGCAAATCTATTTATTTACCTTATTTAAAGGAACTTAAAAACTACTTAAACAACCTAGCTTAATTTTTCCTGCAAAAACATACCAACTAGTATGTTTTTGCATTACCTTTGGCGCAGCAAACAGTAAGTCGTCGAAGTTATGTATCCTACCCTATTGGTACTTCATTCCCTCTTTCGCTGGCTGGTCGTAGCCTGCCTCTTGTATTCCATCTGCCGTGCGGCAGTTGGTTTGATCAGCAACCGACCATTCGCTGAGGCTGACAATGCCTTCCGGCATTGGACTGCAACGGTGGCCCACATTCAGTTGATGATCGGCATATTGCTTTACACGCAAAGCCCGCTCGTGGCGTCTTTTTGGCATCACCCAAAAACGGCATTTTATGAGCTGAACTTGACTTTTTACGGCGTTATCCACCTCCTTTTGATGCTGGCGGCCATCGTATTGTTGACTATCGGTTCGGCCATGGCGAAACGGAAAACAACCGACCGGGAAAAATTCCGGACCATGCTGATCTGGTTCTCCATCGCGCTAATTCTTATATTCATCGCTATCCCCTGGCCATTCTCCCCGCTATCCGGAAGGCCCTATCTTCGAACATTTTAATCATGAAAACGCTGCTCACCACCACCATCGGACGCCTAAGGCTCTGCGCCTTCTTAGAGGGCGTATCCCTGCTTATCCTCGTTTTTGTTGCCGTGCCGCTGAAATACGGTTTTGGCCTCCCGTCGCTGGTCAGTGCCATGGGACCAATCCACGGGGCTTTATTTCTGCTTTTTGTATTCAGTGCACTGCGCGTTGGCGTGGATCAACGATGGAAATTCCGGGAAACGACATGGAAGGTGCTCTTGGCCTGCATCATCCCCTTTGGGACGCTCTACCTGGATTACGCATTGCTACGAAAGCTGCAATCGCGGGCTACCTAGCGGCACGCTAAGAGAGACCTGGCATCAATGCGTTGCTTCGACTGATAGCCGATCAATCCAACAACACCATGAAGCCCCTATAACAATTGCAGCGCCCTGCCGAATCGGTATTGCAATCCGATTTCGTGGGTGGTGTTGCTGATGCGCCGGTTCAGCGGCTCGCTTCCGGGATTGAACTGGTAGCTGTAACCCAGCCCGAAGCCAGCGAAATTGAACTGCGCCATCCCCGCAAACTCACCGTAGCTCCGCACGTTCGCACCGATGCCGAACGTCCGCTTGATGAACACCAGCGCCGAGGCCTCCGCCTGCGGCCGCAGGCTCTCCGCGTAGGTCACCAGCACCGACGGGCGGAACTGGAAATCCTGCCCCATATTAAACAGCGCCCCCGCCGTCAGGTGGTACAGGTTGCGGAAGTTGTACCGGCTGTCGCTGTCAACCCCGAGGCTCCCCAGCATCAGCCGCGGCAGGGATAGCCCCACGTAGTACCGTTCCGGGCGGTAAAGCATCACCCCGAAGCCAACCAGCGCATCCGTCTCCCGCACATCCTCCCGGAAGGCCGGATCCATCGGGTCCAGCTGCGAGAAACGCCCGTCCAGGTAGCTCACCCCCGCGTTCAGCGACAGCCCCACGTACTCCGTCTCCGATATCCGAACGCTCTTGGCAAAGAAGGCCGAAGCCTCCGTCAGCTTCTCCACCGCCAGGCTCTCGTGGCGGATGTTCACACCCGCCGTCGCACCGAAGCTTTCGAAGCCCACATGGCCGCTGCCCCAGAGCACCGTGGGCGCACCGTCCATTCCCGCCCACTGCCGCCGGCCGATCACCGACACCTCACCGCCCTGGGCCATCAGACTCGCCGCCGGGTTGATCACCGTACGCAGCTGCCCATGCTGCGTGTGCGTCAATGGCTGCTGGCCGTAGGCTACGGTCCATGTGCCCATTACCGCCCAAGCTAAACATATCGTTATCCGTCTCATATACTGCTGTTTGCTTTTTGCTTTTTGCTTTTTGCTCGCTGTTTTTATTGTCTGTTTTCTGCTGTTTGCTTTTGCTGTCTGCCTATTTGATGTTAGACGACTGGTGAATTGCAAAGTGCAAACCGCAAAATGCATCATCAATACCGCAGCACGAAGTATCCCTTCCGGTATTCCGTACTGCTGCCCGTACCGATTTCCACGATATAGAAGTACGTCCCCGCCGGAAGCAACTGCTGCCCGGTACCAACGCCGCGGAACGCTACCCGGTCGTTGTCGTAGCCCGAGGCTTCCCACACCACCGAACCGTTGCGGTTGATTATGCTCACCCGGTTGTCCGGGTAATCGCGGATGCCCTCGATCATCAGGAACTCGTTGATGCCGTCCCCGTTGGGCGATACCGCCTGGTGCACGCGCACGGCAAAGTCCGATGCCGGATCCACCACGCGCACCATCACCGTCACCGGTTCGGCCGCTTCGTGGTTCCCATCGCCCGACTGTGTGGCCGTGATGGTTACCGTGCCCAGCCGGTGGATGTGCAATGTGCTGCCTTCCAATGTGGCCACCTGTTCGTCATCCAGCGTCAGGCTTATCGGCAGGCCGCTAGTAGCTGATACATCCAGCTGCACGGTACCTTCATCCCGGTTCACCTCCGCCGGTGCATCGAAGTTGATCGATTGGGTGGCTTTGTTTACCACCAATGTCCGGCTGATTTCCGGGCGGCCCGTGTAGTTCCCGTTCTCCGGAACCGTGGCCGATATGGTGGTTTCACCCGCGCCCATGATGCGGATCTGCCCATTCGCCGCAATCTCCGCAACCGCCGCGTTGCTGCTTGTGTAACTTACCGCCTCTCCGCTGCTGGCGGAAGCCCCTCCGTCGAAATCCGCATCCCCGTAGGTCTTCTCCGGCAGTGCGGGGAAGGCTAGTGTGCGCTCAGCCGGCGTGATCGCTAGTGTGGCGGTCAGCACCAGTGTCTCATAGTTATCACCACTGATCGTGGCCGTTACTTCCTGGCTGCCCACATCCGTACGGCCGTTGCCGGTATAGCTCACCGACGTGCCTTCCGGCAGCGTGTCCGTGATGGCTAGTGATTTAGCCGCGCCGTCGTACACGAAGCTGCCGCCCTCCAGCGTAATGCCGGTGATGGTAGCTTTGGTGACCGCCAGCTCCGCCGTCAGCACCAGTGTCTCATAATTGTCGCCGCTGATCGTAGCCGTCACAACCTGGCTGCCCACATCCGTGCGGCTGTTGCCCGTATAACTCACCGACGTGCCTTCCGGCAGGCTACCCGTGATGGCTAGTGATTTAGCCGCGCCGTCGTACACGAAGCTGCCGCCCTCCAGCGTAATGCCGGTGATGGTAGCTTTGGTGACCGCCAGCTCCGCCGTCAGCACCAGTGTCTCATAATTGTCGCCGCTGATCGTAGCCGTCACAACCTGGCTGCCCACATCCGTGCGGCTGTTGCCCGTATAACTCACCGACGTGCCTTCCGGCAGGCTACCCGTGATGGCTAGTGATTTAGCCGTGCCGTCGTACACAAAACTGCCGTCCGGAAGTGTAATGCCGGTGATGGTAGCTTCGGTGACCGTCAGCTCCGCCGTCAGCACCAGTGTGTCATAATTGTCGCCGCTGATCGTAGCCGTCACTTCCTGCGTGCCCACGTCCGTGCGGCTGTTGCCCGTATAACTCACGGACGTGCCTTCTGGCAGCGTGCCCGTGATGGCCAAGCTGTGTGCCGTGCCGTCGTACACGAAGCTGCCGCCCTCCAGCGTAATGCCGGTGATGGTGGCTTCGGTGACCATCAGTTCGGCCGTCAGCACCAGCGTCTCATAGTTGCCGCCGCTGATCGTAGCCGTCACTTGCTGCGTACCCACATCCGTGCGGCCGTTGTCGGTATAACTCACCGACGTGCCTTCCGGCAGGCTACCCGTAATGGCCAGGCTGTGCGACGTGCCGTCGTACACGAAGCTGCCGCCCTCCAGCGTAATGCCGGTGATGGTAGCCTCGGTGACCGTCAGCTCCGCCGTCAGCACCAGGTCTTCGTAATTGCTGCCGCTGATCGTAGCCGTCACTTCCTGGCTGCCCACGTCCGTACGGCTGTTGCGCGTATAACTCACCGACGTACCTTCCGGCAGGCTACCCGTGATGGCCAATGATTTAGCCGTGCCGTCGTACACAAAGCTGCCGTCTCTCAGTGCAATGCCGGTGATGATACCGTTGAACTGGATACTCACCATATCCGATGCATCGTTTCCGTTGTTTGCTATATTAACCGCCGCATCGGCAGCAATCGACAGCTGAACGCCACCATGTACGGTAGGTGTAACCAAAAACGTGTAAGAACTATTATCAATTGTCTGCAAATCGCTCAACGTGCCGTTGCTAACCGTAATGTCACTGATCGTAAATCCAGCGACTGGCTCGCTGAACGTTGCAGTCACGGTAAATGGCTCGTTCACGGGCGATGTGGCTTCCGTAGACAAGGTAACCGAAGGCTTCACCGAGTATACGAAGACTTGATCTGTCGGTGGCACCCCCATTAACGCAAGCAATGCATTGTTGCCCGCATCATCCCGGATGGCACCTCCGTTCGGATTGATCGTTCCACCAAGGACAATGCCGTTTAGATCCAGGTCTGCCGCCTGGACGGTATAACTGAACGTGAGCGCATCGCCGCCGGAACCGCCGGTATATATTGCTTGCACGGTTGCCGTGCCGATGGTCAGTGCCAGATAAGGGCTGTCACTGCCGGTATTTACCAACACATCATCGTCCATCCGTACCGTAACTGTCAGCGCATCCCCTTCCCGGTAGTAGCCGTTAGCCGGTACATCTACGGAAGTAACCGTTGGGGCCACCCCATCGATGACGAGGCTGTGTTGCCCCCCGATTGAATGGGCACCGCCAACGGCAGGCAGTGTCAAGACGGCATCCTGTCCGGAGGCGCTCTGTATCGTGGCGCCATTACGCATTAATGCCGCGGTCGATTGGTAATCCAGGTCGGCGCTCACATCGCCCGCCTGCACAGTATACTCAAATGCGAGCGTATTGGAGCCCGATCCGGATATGTAGGCCGCTTCCCGGTCTGCGCTACCGGTTTCCAGCAGCAAGGAAGGTAAAGTGCCCAATCCAGCCACCGTCACCGCCTGGTCGAATGAGACCGTCAGGGTGATGTCATCCCCTATTTTGTACAGCCCGTTTGCGCTGGTTGCGTTCACCGCGGTGATTACCGGATGGATCGGGCTCACCGTGATCGCAATGACATCCCTATCCATCTGCGGGCCGCCAGACCCGGTCAATCCCAGGTCGTCGGTAACAACCTCAAGGCTTGCCGCGCCATTGTAGCCGCTTGTCGGTGCAAACGTCAACCCGTTGAGCGCGGTGTTGATGTCGGCGATGGAGCCTTCAAAAATCATGGTACCATCGCCAACCCCACTGCCGCTGATGAAAACCAGCCCCGTAGTGCTTCCCAAGGTGATCAAACCGTTCACAGCCGTTAGCGTGCCCCGTATGATACCTCCCCCGGCATCCACATCCGAAACGGAAATCGCATTGCCGTTGCCCGGGCTGACTACCAGTACCCCGTCCTGATCAACGGTCTGCCCTGCCGGTACCGTGTTCACGGGGGCATCGTTTACCGCCGTTATTGACAGGGTTATCGTTGCGGTATCCTCCAGGGCCCCGCCCGTTCCTGTATTGCCGTTGTCGTTGATATTCACCGTCAGGGTCACCGCTGAGGTCGCATTCATCGCGGTGGTGAAACTAACGCCGCCGGCTGCCATAAACGCATTGATGTCTGCTATCTTGCCGTTGAGACTCAACGTTCCCGTTCCCGATCCGCTAACCGCCACGCCACTGCCCGATGCCGCGGAAAGTGTGCCGCTTTCCACCGAGAACGCGGCGGTGACATCCCCGCCGTCGGCATCCACATCGGCAAAGCTGATGCCAGTAAGTCGGGTTGATACGTCCTCATCGACCGCGATGGAGGCCGGTGCCGTAATCACAGGAGCATGGTTTACCGCAGTAACCTGCAGGACCACCGTCCTGAAATCCTGAAACGCTCCACCTGTGCCCGTGTTACCATTGTCGTTTATTGACACCGTCAGTGCCGTACTTCCCGACGCATTCAGCGCCGGCGTGTATGCCAAAGCACCCAAAGCCATGAAATTGTTGATGCCTGCGATCGTTCCGGTCAATGTGAGCACACTGCTGGTTCCGCCAACGCTAATACCATCGCCGCTAGTCGCTGACAGCGAGCCAATCGGAACGGCGTATGTCGCCGTTACCATGCCGGATCCCGCATCCGCGTCAGCGAAGCTGATGCCCGTAAGCGAGACGGTCCCGTTTTCAATAACGGCTATTGAGCCGGGAACCGACATAACCGGAGCATCGTTAACCGAAACCACTGCTACATTCCTGCTCACCGGTTCGCTACCGACTGCCCCTTCGCTCACGACAAATTCGATGGAGCGGAGCTGCGTACCGGGCATGTCCGATGTATTGGTATACGTGATTGCGCGCAACGCTTCCTGCCACTCAGCAAGGGTAGCTGAAGCACCGGCGGACGTCAGCGTCAGCACACCCGCAGCCGCATCGTAGCTACTTGTAATGTTGCCCATTGTGCTGCCATTGTTGCTGAACGCCAGCAAATCTTCCTCAGGCATGAAATTATTCGTAATCTGCACTACGGCGGATGCCAGGGTAGCATTACCCGGGTGGGATACGACCAGTGCTTCATCCACGATAATAGGCACAGAAGCCCCACTTCCTGCTTCCGTAAACGTGGCCATACCCGAAGAAATCGTGATCACAGGCACATGTGCAGCGCGAACCCGTATGGCTTCTGTATTGCCTACGTTGTTCACCGATTCGCTTTGCAAGGGATTACCGGCCAGATCTGCAATAAGGGCGCCATCCGCCGCATCCAGATCGCCCACCTCGATACCGTCCATGTCGATATCTCCCGCCTGCACGGTATATGCAAAAACCAATGTTGAAGTGCCCGAGCCCGAGCGATAACTGGCCGTGCGGTTGGCGGTGCCAACAATCAGTTCTAACGCTACCGGGCCGGCATCGGAATCCACATTTACCGGTTCGCGCATCCCGACGGTAAACGTTAATTCATCGCCCTCCTCGTAAAGACCATCTTCCGGCACCCCAACGGAGGTGACAATCGGCATTACGTTATCAATCACATAAGCTAGCGGAACTACCGTACCCGAACCCAAATTGTCGCCATAATCCCAAAAAGTAACATCTTCTACGGTAATCGCATTGATTGCCTGTTCAACACCCGCCGTCGGCCGGAACCGCGCCGCATAAACGGAGGCAACTTCTCTCCCTTCCCAATCGCCCAGCGTACCATTCTCAAACGTAATATTCGTTTGATCGAAGGAAACAATGGGTTCGCTAAACCTGAAAATCACCCACGATACGTTTGTAGCAACATTGAATGTGCTGTGTT
This sequence comes from Parapedobacter sp. GCM10030251, assembly GCF_042666505.1. Taxonomy (NCBI): domain Bacteria; kingdom Pseudomonadati; phylum Bacteroidota; class Sphingobacteriia; order Sphingobacteriales; family Sphingobacteriaceae; genus Parapedobacter; species Parapedobacter sp. GCM10030251. The sequence continues at coordinate 824,723 of NZ_JBHTDN010000002.1, forward strand.
CCATTTCAACCGACAAAAGCTCCGGAACGACCGTATCGACGATGTAAATAGGCGATTGGGTTATCCCCGCGCCCGGGTTGCCTTTGGCATCGTAAACACCTGTGTTATTCAGCACAATCACGTTCGTTCGATTCTCGGTATCCGCCGCAGGCGTCAGCGTCGCCGTCCAGGTCAATCCCTCGTCCGAAGACGACAAGTCACTCAGCGTACCGCTGCCCACTGTGAAATCGCCTACAGTCAGCCCCGATACTGCCTCACTGAAAGCGATGGTGACGGCTGCCGTTTTGTTGAAATTAACAATGATGTTTTGATAGCTGTTCCGCCAGTCATTGATGGCAATTGAAGCCGTGGGGGAAGCCGTATCAATGGCATAATCATTCGATTCCGACGATCCAATCCCTGGTACGCCGGCGTCATTAACAAAGCCCGTATGGTCAAGCGTAATGCTGTTTGCGGTGGCTTCCCTATCGGGCGTTGGAGTCAGCGTGGCCGTCCACGTGATTCCACCGTCTTCTGTCGTCAATTCGCTCAACGTGCCATTCTCCACGGTAAAGTCGGTAATTTCCAGTCCAAAAACCGCCTCACTGAACATCACGGTGAGTGTCGCGGTTTCACCAACCGTCAATTGCGTATCGTCAACTTCCATGTGCGCGACAACCGTAGGAATCACAACCCAAGAAAACGACTCCGTTCCCGAACAACCACTTGCATCCGTCACCGTGACTTCCACATCAAACGTTCCGCTCTCCGTTGGCGTCCCCGAGATCGTACCGTTTGGCGATAAGGTCACCCCATCGGGTAATCCGCCATCGGTAATGGTGTATGCATGCGTTTCTAAGGCGCCCGTTTGTGTCAGTATGGCGTGGTACGATTGTCCGAGTGCCCCATCGGGCAAGGTGCCACCAACCGTGATTGCCGGACAGTCATACGGCGTGTAGACCACCTCATCCAAACCAATGTACTCCGAATTAATTCCCACAGGCCCTCCGTCGGTCACAAAATACCGGAACGCCATCCGACCCGACGTTGGTTCGGAAAGGCCCGTCACCGTAACGGTGTATTGCGTCCAGGTTTTCGGATACACATGGTGTGCCAGGGCCGGATTGATACTCAGCAGCAATGTAGTAAAATCGCCTACACCGGCAGCGGTTGTGCCTACAGCCGTGCTGGCGCCATTTGTACTCAACCGCACTTCCAATCGGTCTACCCGGTCGAGCTCAAATTGCGGTGTCCTTGCGCGTGTGTAAAACGTAATGACATCTCCGTTTCGAAACTCCCTATTTGGCGATATCAGCCAGTTGCTGATGGTGGCCGCCCCACCGCGGGCGCTTCCCTTTCCTACCCCAATATACGCCCCAGGGCTTCCGTTATAAGCGCTAAAAAGCCCCGCATTACCCTGAGCCCAGCTTTCCGTTCCAAGCAACTCACTATTGTTTTGCATCGACCATCCGTCGGCATTTAGTGTGCTCACATTATCAAAACTTTGCGAAAACCCGGTATTCAGGTCTGATTGTGCCATAACATGGCATGTAGTAGTACATAGCAAGATGACCATCAAGCCATGCCCTAGGCGGGGTAGACGATTATTCATTGTAACTGGTAAATGTTAACGTAGGTATAACGCTTCTTTGATCAACAAAGGCGCTCTTTAGTTGGCTACCGGCACGAGTCCGTACTGCAACATGATTTGTTTCATGCGAGCCATATCCGGCGGGCCTCCGGCATTCAGCACCTGGAGGAGGTCTTTGAAATAATGTGCGGTGAATACACCCGGGTTGGCATATGCCAGCATTTCTGCCGGTTCGCTCGTATCGTTGTGAAAACTATGCACCCTGCCTCTTTTTATAAAACAACAATCACCTGGATTTAAGCGCAGGGTTTCGTCGTCTACGGTCAGCGTGAGCGATCCCTTCAATCCGTATAGCGTTTCATCAAAATTCTCATGGTAGTGTGCCGCAGGGACTTTCGCGTTCGGATGCACCACCACTTTAAAAAGCGTAAACTGAGCGTTAGTATCTCCTGCATCGAGGCAGAAATGAATTTCTACCCCGTTTCCCAATTCAATAATTTCCGAAGGTTTCATCGTGTATCTATTAATTCGCACAAAGAAAAGGCGGAATTTCGAATAAAAAGTTGACGCGCGACAAGAAACGACTATAAACGCACATTTCTTTTCCGGATGCGGCTTAATGTTTCGGGTGTTACACCCAGGTAACTGGCAATGTGGTATTGCGGCAACCGATTTACCCAATGAGCATTCTCTTTCAACATGCGGCGGTATTGTTCATCGGGTGTTTCCGTACCGATATTGCTGATCATGCTTTTGAGCCATGCCACGGTACGGCTCCTGTTTTTGATTTGGTAGAGTGCGTAATCGGGAATATTCCGGGTGGCGTATTCCCAGCGTTCCCTGTTGATGGAGAGCAACATGCAGTTCTCCAGGGCCTGCATGCTTACGATAGAAGGGTAGCTATGGATAAAACTTTCCATCTCGCCGCACCACCAGCCCTCCTCGGCAAAAAAAATGTTGCGTTCGTAACCATCAGCTGTCGTTTGGTATTGCCTTAGGCAACCTTTCATCACAAAGCAAAGCTCCTTTACGACGGTATCCTGCGTAAAAAGCAGCTCGCTTTTAGCCAGTGAACGAGCTTCAAAAAGAGATAGCAATTGCTGAAACGACTCATCAGAGAAATCGGTTACTTCTTTTAAGGTTTTAAACAGTAAATGCTCCTCCATTAGCGTGTGTGTGGCTGTATTTGTTAAGTCGCTATAAAAGTAGCGATTTTTTCAAAGCAATGGCGTTCGCACCAGTTAACTGCGTTTGGGGGCGCTCCGCTGCGGTCTCCTAAGCCGTGTCTGCAACAGCCTTAAACGGCAAAAATCACCTATCGCCAGTCATCGGCTTCCAATGCGAATATGTCGTCTACCGTGGTATCGAACACATTAGCGATTTTCAGGGCCAGCACCGTAGACGGCACGAACTTTCCGATTTCGATGGAGTTGATGGTTTGCCTAGAGACGTTTACGCGGTCGGCCAGCTCGGCCTGTGTAATGTTGAGTTTGGCGCGTTCTACCTTGATTGTATTTTTCATCGCTATGCGCTACGCGGTATACAACCGGATGTTGTAGATGATAATGGCCAATGCAAATACCAGGATCAGGAAATGATTGATGGCTACCAGTTCGATGCCTATCGCCCCAGCATCATATAGGTAAGAACTTAGCAATTTGACCGTATACGCGATGATCAGCGCCAGCTGCGTGGACGACGCCTTTAGCCACGCAGACCGCTCGTCTTCCCGCGCCTCATGGCTAATGAAAAGCACAAACAAACCGGCAAGCAACAACATTTCCGAACCGGGTGAGCGGTTGTCTAGCATTACTTGAATCCCAATCAATACCGCTGCGATACCAAATAACTTAACAGCGCCCTTTACGATGGTTTTGCTTTTTTGTGTAGCCATTCCCTGGTTAAGTTTACTTATACAAAGGTAAAACATATTATTCAAAAAGACAAACAAACTTTACATTCTTCTAACGAGAGCAAAATGACCGATTTTCTTATGTTTGTAGCATGCACCAACGAGAATCCCTAAGACGGTTCCTTGCATTGCACGGCCGGGAGCCCTCGCCTGTCGAACAGTTCGATGTCTATGAGCGGGGCGGCTTTTCCTGCGCTGCAACCTCCCTCATGAGCAATCGCCGGGATTTTTATAAGATATCGCTGATTGTGAATGGGGCGGGTATCTTTACCATGGCCGATCGTGCCATCGACATCAACGGCAATGCCCTGCTTTTCATGAATCCCATGGTACCCTATGCCTGGAATCCCACTACCGAGGAACAGACCGGCTATTTCTGCCTTTTTACCGAACCCTTTGTAGACACCTCCTTCGCCAACGGTAAGCTCGCGCATTCGCCCCTATTCCGGGTAGGCGGCGACTTTGTTTTCTTTCCCGATGAGCCTACCATGCAGTTTCTAACTACGCTTTTTGAGCGAATGCATGTCGAAAAGGCATCCGCTTATGCAGGCAAATATGAAGTCCTTCGCAACTATGTGCAGCTTATTATGCACGAGGCACTGAAATTGAATCCTGCGGATGGATTTTACAAACCTGCTAATACCCACGAACGCATTTTTGCCCTTTTCATTGACCTGCTTGAAAGGCAATTTCCCATAGATGCGCCCGGCCAGGTGGTTCAGCTCCGTACCGCCAACGAGTATGCCCGGCAATTGAATGTGCATACCAATCACCTCAACCGATTGCTGCGGGAGCGGACGGGCCGTACCACCAGCGCGTGGATTGCCGAGCGGATCGTTAAGGAGGCCAAGGCGCTGCTCCGAAACAGCGATTGGGACGTTGCCGAAATTGGCTACACGCTCGGGTTTGAACACGCTTCCAATTTCAATAGCTTCTTCAAGAAGCATACAGGTCAACCCCCCAGCCAATACCGGAAGTTGCCTGTTTGATTGCCATAACCATCTATTTGAAATGCATACTCGCAAATCGAGGCTTCGGAGTAATTTTGCACCGAGATAACACCGTATCCAACACAGCGAACATGAAGAAAACAGCAGCGCCCATTGTATTACTAGCCATCCTCGTATGCGCGGTTTCCTGCGCCGACCGAGCCCCGGCGAAGAAAATTACCGATTTCGTTTACCAATATTCCATCATGGATGCATTACTGGCCGGCGTATACGACGGCAACATGACGTTTGGTGAGCTCAAAAAGCATGGTGATTTTGGTTTGGGCGGGTTCAACACGCTGGATGGCGAATTGATTATGAACCATAACGAAGTGTATAAAATGCGGTATGATGGAAGTATCCACGCTATACCCGATGCAGACCGTACCGGCATTGCATTTGTCAAGTTTTTCAGGCCAGACTCGACGTTTGCTGTCCACGCGAAGGGCCTGACCTATGACATGTTGAAGGATAGCATTTCCAAGCGGATCGCCCGTAATTCCATCTATGCCATACGCATTACCGGGAAGCTAAAGGCCATTCAGGCGCGGGCACCCCATCCGGCAACCAAGCCCTACCCGCCCCTCGCGGAATACTTGGCAACCGGCGGTCAGTACAATTTTGATTTTGAGAACGTGTCTGGAACACTCGTCGGGTTTTACATGCCCGATTACATGGAAAAAACGAATATCCCGGGCTTTCATACCCATTTCATCACCGATGATCGAAAGCAGGGCGGGCATATTTTCGACTTTGTGACCGATGAGCCGTTAACCGTAGAAGTTGACCAGGCGGAGGGCATTATCATAGCGGAAAATACCCACCCAGACTGGCAAAAGTTAAACCTGAAGGAAAACCGCCAGAGCGAGCTGCATCGGGTTGAATAATTACTTATGATGCACCGCGCTGCGCGTTGCTATGCTTCACGATTCCTTCAATGATCGTGGCCCAGTCGGCCTTATGCAATTCGAAGGTGCGAACAATATTAATCAGGCGCCCGTTGGTACGATTAATCGATCATCACCTGTGTTTTTGCATTTTGCCGAATATTAACCTTAACCAATACAACGGTTTTTTCTCCGTCATCAGTATCATATTGCGCAAGTACATTTCCACCAGTTACCTGGTATCGGCCTTTCTTCATCACGAAGCGAACTCGACCATCGTAAAAATCATGGGGCAGATCATTAGCGATCCACACCGAATTGGCCGAAGCCGTACCATCGTTCTCCCGTTCATACGAAGCCGATACCGTAGGCTTACCGTAGTCGCCCAACATCCGATGCACCGTTATACCATCAGCGTGCATGGCAGGTTGCTCGCTGGTCCAGCCCGAGGCCGTACGCCTGAAATTGAAGAAAGCCGCACGTTGGAAATCCTGCGCCGATCCCACCGAAAGCACGGTAAACGGTTCGGTTTGCAATACCCGTGTCCGGTGATTGTGCCCTACGAGCAGCAAATCACTGGGATATGCCGCAGTGGCAATGTTCGTCCACCCTTCCAATCCGTCATAAAAATGGGAAACAAGCAACCGGTATTTGACCGTCGGATCATTCCAAGACCGGGCGTAGTCCGCTCTTGCCCAGTCCAGAAACTCATTAGATGTCCATTCCGTATTCAGCACGTACATAGACCCCATTCTAAAAGAAAAGGCACGTTGGCCAACCTGTTCGGTATACTGTTTCCGCCAGGCTTTGATGTCTACATAATCGCCCCAACCTAAGTCGTGGTTGCCCGTAGCCAGTACCGTGGGTACCTCGAAGCCTGCCAATCCTTCCATGAAGCGCGCTACGCGGACCTTGGCCTCTTCCATACCGCACCACTCATCCGCCCGGTTATAAAGCTGCATATTGTCCCCGGTTTGGAAAACCAGTCTGGGATTGATCAGGTTAACCACCGGCGCCAGCCAATTCAAGGCCTCTTTTGTGCCGCCAGACCACCGCTCACCTGCGGTACCACCGGGCTCGCCTGCTGAATCCTGCGTGAGGTGTTGGTCCGATTGGTGAAGAATGTAGAAATCGGCTTCCAGATCGGGTACCACATGTACAGCCCGCTCCGCTAGGGCCGTCTTGCCCGAAGCATGCGATACGGCAAGCCCCACGAGTTCCGGCGGCACGTCACCCGGCAGCTGGATGGTGAGTACCCACCCCTTGCTTGTCTGGTGGTGAATAGCGTCCCATTTTGCAGACAGCACCTGGCACGGCCATGTGGCGAAATCGTTTTTTACGGTGGCGCTCCACCCCGATTCACGCCAACTGCTATCGGCCATTATTTCAATCAGCATGCTATCCCCCGCCTGTACAAAAGCAGGGTTATGAGCCCGGGGCGTCCATATCGAAAACGATTCGTGCGCCACCGGATGCGACCCGTCCATTCGGTTAGGTATCGTGGGCGATGCAGTGGCTAACACAGTCACTTGCAGAAACGGGAGCGCGATCGACAAGCAAGCGCGAAATATTAATTTTATCATAATAGCTGATATTAATTCGTTTGTAAGTCTATTGCCAACAGCTGCAAGCGCTGTTGGAACAATCAGGAATAAAAACAGTACCACTCACCGCTTTGCGCTGGAATTTATCGTGATATTTTCGATGACTTTACCGTCCTGGTCAATTACCTCGATGTGGAGGTGCTTGCTATCGGCCGTCGCTTTCACCACGGAGGTGTTTGCATTGATTAAGACAGGGAATCGATGTCCCTCGGGGTCTGGCTGGCGATTGATGTGCCGGTGAAGGTGACCGCTCAGCATCAGGTGGGCTCCGGCTTCGTTGAGCAGCGGTACGAATTTTTCTGCAACCTCTACTTCGCCATGCCAGCCGCCAAATGGCGGCATGTGGCAGATCACCACTTTGAATGGCGCTTCCGTGTATTCCGGACGTTTCATTGCCGCTTCCAGCCATTCAGCCTGCTGCGTCCTGTATTCATCGAAGGCAACGATACCGCTATATTCCATGTCGGCATCCGGTTTATCCTCGCCAGCGTCGAGCACGACAAAACAGATAGGGCCGCGGCGCAACAGGTAATACAACTGGCCGGACTTGGTTGGAAAATAGTCAGCAAACCTTTCCGCAAACGGCCCCCGTGTTTCGTGGTTACCCCGCGCATAGTACATTGGGTGCGTCGATGCGAACACATGGGTTGCGGTATCCATGAACGACCCAAATACCTGGCCTTCGCCCAAGAAATGGCTGGCCATATCCCCATTGAAAAACACCAGGTCATTTTCAGCAAATTCAATTTGGCCCAATAACTTCTTCATCAATTCGTTATTGCCGTGTATATCATTGATCATCGCAAACGAAATGGTCGTCGCAGCCGGATCTACCGTCGTAAAGCTTAGTGGTTCCTTTCGGTACACCTGGGTGGCTGCCACGCGCCCATACTCCACCGTTACCCATTCGTGGCTTTTCACCTCCTGCGAAAAAACCCGGTACCGATATGTTGTTCCCGGCTGGAGCCCTTCCAATCGAACGTGATGAAGCGTATCCTTCACTTTAAAGCCATGGCGTACGGCAAAATATTTCGGCCGCTCCTTCTGATAGAAATGGCTTCCATCATCTGGAGCCAGTTCCACCCAGCTGATCGCCGTCTTATTGGTCGTCCACAAGATACTCACACTCGTTTCATCCAGTGCTTGCAAATAGGGCTGGTGGGTAATCTGGAATGGCGCCTGCGCAAGCATCAAAAGCGGCATAATCGCCCCTAGCGACAGCGTTAAAAAAATCCGGAACATGGATACTAATCTTTCCTTCATGTCCAATTCGTTAATCTGCCAACAGGTTGGTGTCAATGACAACAATCGTGGTCTCTTTATCCGGGTTTGTTTTCCGCTCGGCACTTGAGATGCTCAAGCCAACCGCAAAGACCTGGCCGGGATGGCTCAACAGGAACGGCAGATCAAGCGTCAACTCGAATGAAACGGCATCCGATCCGTCCGCCAAAACAACCGTCGTAGGTAGCGCATAGGCTGAAGCTGGGACTAATTGTGCCTGTAGTTGTCCCTTATCGATCAGTGTGCTCACCGTATCGGGCCGGTCGGTCACGGTAATGGAAACCGATCCGCTATTCGCGATCCCGCCCCGCACCACACCAAGCGGGATAATAACCTTGTTTGTACCTTCATCGATCCGAAAACGATACGGATTGCCAGGTGTGGGCACGTCATACGTATCTTTGGGTTCGGTTAAGTGATAAAGCTGCCCTGCAGCTGGCATATAGATCACCTGATCCGGATAGTCGGCATCCGCCAATTCCTGATACTTCCCACAGCCAAAAGCAACCAAAACAACCAGTATCCCAATCAAAACCGGAAAATACTTCCTTTTTATTGTCTTTTTCATAATGATATCGCTATAAATTACCACAACGGATTTTGTACGAGCCCATCCACTTTCAGCAACTCCTGTTGCGGGATTGGGTAAAAATGCATTTTAGGATGAAACACCCGGTTTTCTACAGTGGCGGGCGTATAGGTAAACGTTTCACCTGTCCGCACAATATCCACGCCTTTCAACGGTTCACCGAGCGTAGCCGGAGCGATCATCCACCGCCGTACATCCCAGAACCGGTGACCTTCAAACGCCAATTCGACCTGCCGCTCCCTACGGATACGGTCCCGCATTTCGGCTTGGCTCAGCCCAATGGGCAGGGGCGGCATACCCACTCCATTCCGTTGCCGAACCCGATCGATATATGCTTTGATGTCCGGATGCCCTGGGTCGTATTCGTTCAGGGCTTCCGCATAATTCAGGTAAATACCGGCCAGGCGGATAAAAATCCACGTATGTACGCTCGTCGTCCCGGTCAGCAGATTGATGTTTGGATCTACATATTTAAGCAGGTAATATCCCGTACGCGACGCTTGGTCGCGGCCTTTTCCGTCGAGCCCTCCGGCCCACAGCTCAACCGGCCTACCTTTAAATGCCGTGTTATTGGTCAGCAGACTCATGCCCAACCGAGGGTCGCGGTTGCTATAGGGATTGGCGGCATGTGCCGGGTTTGTCCAATCAAACGGCATAGCCGTGCCATCTTCGGCGATTACCTCATAGGCATCAACAAGGTTTTGTGAAGGTGTTGTCCCGCTCTGCCCCAAGTCATAGCCCACGGGGAAGTTAGCCCTTTCAAAGCTATTAGTCGCACCCTGCCGCCTGGCAAAAATAATCTCTTGACTATTGAATGTCCTGAACAGTGACTGATAATCTCCATGCAGCGCATAGTTTGCCTCGGTCAAATCGATTACTGCCTTTGCAGCGTCTGCTGCCGCCTTCCAGCGGGCGGCCCGATCGGCAGCGGGCAACGCAATCAGCTCAGGGTGCGCATATCCACCAGCCCAGTCCGGCGTGTTGTACAAATCACTTGCAGCATAGAGCAAAACCTGGCTTTTGAGCGATAACGCCGCACCTTTGGTTGCTCTTCCCAAGTTGACCGATTCGGGTACAGCCGGCAAGTTGGGTGCGACCGCATCACATTCGTCCACGATAAACCCGATGCTCTCCGCCAATGATTGCCGGGACAGACCATCCGGTGAATCGTTCAATCCGAAGGTCTCCGTAATGATCGGCACGCCCCCGTACCGTTTGACCAACTCGAAATAAAAGAACGCCCGTAAAAACCGAACCTCGTTTTTCCATCTGTTGATTTCCGCGAGTCTTGCCTGATAGGTTTCCTGCTGCGACGGCCTTGGATCGAGCCGCAGGTAATCCAGGTTAATGTCGTCGCTGGATGCCAGAAACTGGTTGGCTACGCGCACGCCACTATAGTAATGCGCCCAGGCGTTATCCGGGTTATTGATCGCGTCCCAATCGCCGGTATTGAACCGGTGTACGGACGATGTTTCCAACGTATGTTCGGCCTCATCGCTTGCGGCGGCCAACATGGCGCCATCCACCTCATCAAATCCGGCTTTCAGCACCTGGTACACAGCCGAAACGCGTGCCCGGGCATAATCGTACGAATGGATGACATCCTTTTCGGTAAGGTTGACGATGATATCGCGATCCAAATAATCTTTACAGCCTCCGATGAAACACAGAAGCAAGAGGGAGACAACAGTTATTTTAATTCTTTTCATGTCTTTTACTGGTATTGGTATTAAAACTGAACCTTCAATCCAAGACTTAACGTGCGCATTGCCGGATACCCCGTCAAGGTCTCCGGATCAGTATGCTTGACCCTATCCACCGAAAACAAGTTCGTTCCATTTGCGAAAACACGAAGGTTTTCCATAGACCACCGTTGCAATACGTCTTTTCGGATGGTATACCCCAATTCTACACTCCGCAGTTTGATGAAACTCCCATCCACCTGCCAAAAAGACGACGGCTGGAAATTGTTGAGGTTGTTTACGGATGATAACCGAGGATAAGTAGCCGTCTCAGCGGTTGCCGGTGTCCAGCGGTCGAGCGCTATTGCCGACACTTTGCCATTGTTTTGAAACGCATGAAAGTAATGGCCCGACAAGTATACGCTTCGGTTGGTTACCGCTTGGACGAAAAATTCCAGGTCAAATGCATTCCATGAAAAGCCGGGATTAAGTCCGAGTGTTATTTCGGGAACCGGCGTGTAACCTTGTGACACATAATCCTCCGCGTTGATGACGTTATCGCCGTTTTGGTCTTTATATCGGATATCGCCCGAGCGTATGGCAGCAAACCGTTGCTCGGCGGCTTCGGCAATTTCAGCCTCATTGCCGAAAAAGCCCATCGCTTCCAAGATAAACGGTTGCCCCACGCGGTGGCCCGTACGCTGAAGGTAATCGTGTCTTCTGAATTCTTCAGACATCTCAGCAATCTGATTTCTCGCGTACCATAGGTTCGCGTTCACGAAAAACGTCACATTTTTTGCACGATTGCTGGTGTATCGAGCCAATAGCTCGAATCCCTTGTTATCAACTTTTCCCTCGCTTAGCAAGGGCGACTCGATGCCATAGATGTCCGGCAAGGTACGATTGGCGGTGGTGAGAATGTCGTAACGATGGTTTCTGAAAACATCTGCTGTAAGCTGTAGCCTACCGAAGAGTTCGGCTTCAACCCCCACGTTAAACTTCCGATCCTTCTCCCATGTCACATCGGGATTTGCGGCTCGGCCCTCTTGCAGCGAGCTCGACGAGCCGTTGTCCGTACCGAAAAAATACGACCCCGGATTACGGTAAAACTGTTCGAATAAAAACCGCTCGTCGGCTATCCGGTCATTCCCGGTCAACCCAAACGATGTGCGTACCTTGAGGTGGTTTATCACGGAATGGTCTTTCAAGAATTCCTCTTCCGAAGCCACCCAGCCCAGCGATACCGCCGGGAAGAAACCGAAGCGCTTGCCCGGAGCAAACCGTTCTGACCCCATATAGCCGAATGAAAATTCACCGATGTATTTTTGCTGGTTGGCGTAGGTAAACCTACCACTCACTCCCAGGTGCTTGAATGGATACAACTCGCCGAGCCGGGAGTAGCTATCTACATTATAAAGCAGCATTCCCATCAGCGCGTGGTTGCCAATCGTGCGGTCGTAGTTGAGCTGCGTCTGAAAGACCACATTTCGCCACTGTTCAGATCCTCCCTCGTCGCCGACCAACGATGAACGTTCGCCGTAGCGTTGGTATACCGATTCACTATTGTTGCGCTCCATCAGGTAGCGCTCGTAATTCCGCAGCTTATTGGAATAGTTACGGAAGAAATTGTTAAAGGCGATGGTTGCGGAAACCTTTAGGCCATCGGTGACCATACCAAGCTGGTGCTCCAGTCTGAATGCCGACTGCAATGTCCGGCCATTGGACGTAAAATGTCCCTTCTCCAACACATCGCCGAGCGGATTCGAGAAAAGCGCATTTCCACCGTAGGTATGATTTGGATTATACACCGGGAACGCATTGGGCGGAATGACAGCCATTGTTGCAAAGATATCGGATGCGTCATTCGCCACCGGATTCGCTTTATCTTCCACCGTGCCGGATAAGGTAAGGCTAGCAGCGAGGTTCCGATTCAGCCTGATGTCTATGTTGGTCCGAAAGTTATAGCGATTGTACTGGCTATTTTTGCTGTTTTCGGACTGATTTCCCGAGCGGATGAAGAGCCCCTGCTCACTAAGCACATTCACCAAGCCGAAATACCTTACCGTTGAATTGCCGCCGCGCAGACTCAGGTTATAACTCGATGCCGGCGCATGGCTACGGAGCACTTCTTCATACCAATTAACGTCTGGGTGGAAGTACGGATCGTTTCCCGATCGGTACGCTTCCAGGCTGGTTTCCCCATACAACGGCGGCAGCCCATCGTTCACACGCGCTTCATTGTGAAGCGTAGCATAGTCATAAGACCCCAAAAAATCAGGTAGTCGCAAGGCACTCCGAATGCCGGTTTGGGCCGAAAAGGAAATCTCCAAGGGTCCTTCCAAGCCTCGTTTCGTGGTGACCAGCAACACACCATTTGCACCTCGGCTTCCATAAACTGCCGTAGCCGAAGCATCTTTCAATAACGTGATGGATTCGATTTCGTAGGGGCTTAGCTGCTCGAAAGCGCCTTCAAACCCGTCTACCATAATAAGCACGTCATTTCCCGGTCCAAACGTTCCCACACCCCGGCCCAGCAGCCGAGGTGTCTCCAAGCCCGGTTCGGCGCCCTGCTGCAGTACGGTTAATCCGCCCAGCCGGCCGTAAAGACCGGTAGCCACATTGCTGGTAAACGACTTCGTCAGATCGGACCCGGTGACGGACGATTGCGCGCTGGAAATCATCCAGTCGGGTTGGAAGCCAAATGCCACCGGCATTTGGCGGGTCGAATCGACGATTGATTCGTGGGGCGCGTCTTCTTGCGCCCAGGCGCATAGCACGGTAACCGAGCAGCAAAAAAGGGCCAAGATTTTGGATATGTGAAAATTTGACAACATGAGTTCGCTAGAAAAAATGAGCAAAAAAAATGAAATATTCAGTTCAACTACCAACCAGGGTTCTGGACCAGGTACCCCTTATTCACCTCATTCTGGTGGAAGCAATGCAAGTACATGCTACGATTAAACGTACGCTCTTCAAACACCACGGGCTGGTAGCTAAACGCTCCCGGTGCAGTTTGTTCGATCTGCAAGCCCCACATCTGGCCCTGCATCACCCCGTCTTCTTCCGCAATCATCCAGCGCATGATATCCCATAAACGATTATCTTCAAACGCCAGCTCGATAGCACGCTCGTTTCTGACCCGCTCCCTGAATTCCGCGGAAGTCAGGTTTTCCGGCAAACCGGGCATGCCAGACCGGCTTCTGATCGTATTGATCGCTTCATAGGCCTCCGCCACAGGGCCCTGGGCTTCATTTAATGCCTCGGCATACATCAAATAGGCATCCGCTAAGCGATAGAGGTAATTATGCGGTATAGCGGGAGCAGACAGCCGTAATGCATCCGGAATGAACTTGCGCTGCCAGTGGCCCCCACGGCAATCCAGCGCGTGGTCGTGTCCCTGATAGAGGTGCAATACGGGAAGTTCTTCATTCCAATAGGCCCCATTATAGCCGATCGTTTGCGCGAACCTTGGGTCGAGCTCAGCGTACTTCTGGGTAATATCGTCGCCACCGGCCATATCCCAGGTCTGCGGTGTACCATCTTTCTTTTCATATTTCCGGACAAAATTGAACGAGATGGTCATCCCATAGCCACTGAACGGCCTTGCAGGCAATATGCCGATAAAGGGATATTGCGTTCTGGAGGTGCTGCCTTTGAATTTATTGGCCAATATGATCTCCGGATTATCATGCGTTTCCCACATGTATTTGTAGTTCTTATCCGGCCCATATTCCGTTATCAGCCGCACGCCGGCCGAAGGAGCCCAATCGATTACGGCCTTGGCTGCATCCGCCGCCATTTGCCACCGGTTTGGATCTTCATTGCCGTAGCATATCAGATTATTGTTATTTCCTAAGCTTAGGTAAGGTGTGGCCCGGTTGAAAAGCGGACTAGCCGCCAGCAGCAAGGTTTTTGCCTTCACCATCAACGCAACGCCCTTTGTCACCCGCCCCTTCATGTCTGAAGGGAACGAATTGGGAAGCAGCTGCACAGCCTGTTCGCAGTCGCTTACAATAAAGTTCACAACCTCTTCCACAGTATTACGCACCAGGGGATTTTCCATCACATCCTGTGTGGTGAGGCGCCTATCCACGATCGGGACACCGCCGTACCTTTTCAGCATCTCGTAATAATTCATTGCCCGAATGGCAAGTGCCTCCCCCCTCACCTGATCGATATACGCCTGATCCACACCCGGCACATCAGCGATTCGCTCAAGTAGTATATTGGCCCGCCGAATAACGGCCCACCGCAGGTAGTGCCTCAAATCCGAATAGTGGATGTTGGTGGTATTGACACCGCCTCTATTCCAGTTATGCGGTTCGCCCCAGCTCACCGCCACTTCGCCCTCATCCGTGACACCGACAAAGGCAAACCGATCACTACCCGAGTGCCCGGTGATGGCATTTGGGCCACCAGACTGATCATGTATCGCCAGCATGGAATGTATACCCTCCCGGTATAACCCCGCAATAAACGTTTCCACCTGTGTGCGCGATGAAAAAATGGTATCCTCGTTGACATCCACACCCGGCGGCTTATCCAAAAAATCATCTAGATTATTCTCGCACGATAGCAAAACAATGCCAAAAAACAGGCACAAGCTCGTTATATTAACTAAATATTTCATTAGACTGTCTATTTTATATGACTTGATAGGAACTGCAGGCAGCACTTCAGAGGTTCACGTTTAAGCCAAAATTGATCGTTCGTATCAACGGATAAGGTTCGTTGTTGGTACTCGCGATATGGCTCTCCGGATCGACGCCTTTAAACATGCTGCTCCATGTCAAAAGATTGTTGCCATTGACATACAATCTCATTGAACTGATGCCGATCCGGGCGAGCATCCTTGCTTGAGACGTGTATCCGATCTCTGCATTTTTCAACCGTACATAGCTGGCGTCTCTCACCCACAATGACGAAGGCTGGTAGTTATGCTTGTTATTCACATCCCCTTCAGAAAGACGCGGAAAATTGATTTCCTCGCCATTAATATAGCGTTCGTGCGTCCAGCTTTGGTCAAGTATAAAGCTGGTTATGCCGGCCTCTTCCCGATAGCCATACCGGAAATTCCGGGAATACGACACCGAAACATTGCCCGCCCATTGGAACAATATGGAAAAATCGAAACCTTTGAAATCACCGCCGAAAGAAAGCCCGCCGATTTTATCCGGGAAATTAGAATACCCGATGGGCACCATATCGTCCACATCGACATTCCCATCCCCATTCACATCCTTGTACCGGGCATCACCGGGCTGGATGCGGTCGTTACTCCATCCGTAGCGGGGCCTTACCGGATCATTGACTTCCTCCCAGGTATTGTAAAAGCCGTCGAATAGCAGGCCGAAATTCTGCCCATGCCGCTGGCCCGTCCGGTATTGGTAATCGTATGGCCGTGTTACCTCATCCTGAAACTCGATCACATTCCGGGCATAGGTAAAATTAGCCTTCACCCAATAATTGAAATCTTGCACCTGATGCTGGAAGGAAATATCGCCGTCGAAGCCGCTGTTGCGCATCCTGCCAAAATTCGATGCGGGCAAATTAGCGCCCACCACGAACGGAACGGTTCCGAGATTCGCTAAGATATTGTCGCGCTTTTCTTCAAACCAGTCAGCCGTTACCTGTATCGCATTGTTAAAAAACCGCCCTTCGATGCCAATATTCGTTTTTCTGGCACGTTCCCAAGTTAAGTCGGGGTTACCGATTTTACCTTCTGTAGACGCCCTGTATTGCTGGTAAGAGCTCCCTATTTCACCAAACGAATAATAGTTATTTACAAAGTTGTACGAAGATGGCAGGTAGAGGAACCGATCACCTCCGATCTGGTCATTCCCCACTTCGCCCATTGAACCCCTTACTTTGAGGAAAGGCACGATGGTATTTGTCGGAAAGAACGGCTCTTCAGAGACGGTCCAGCCGAGTGAGTACGCAGGAAAAAAGCCAAATCGCTTTCCTTCGGCAAAGTTCTCCGTTCCGTTGTAACCCACATTCACTTCTGCCATGTAGCGCCCCAGGTAGTCATAGGTAGCCCGCCCCACAAGCCCCTGATGCCCACGGGGGATCAGGAAAGCCAACGCCGGGCTATGGTATTTGTTTTGATTATACAGCAGTAAGCCCCCCACGTTGTGCGCGCCGAACCTCCGGGAATAGGTCATGCCAAACTCCACGTATTCGCGCCGGTTTTTATCGATCGATTCGCTGTACGTGGTAACCCCCTCTTCGCGTTGCGGCACATACACGATCGAATGGTCTGGGTTACGCACCGGAAGGTACATCACCACCGGCTTGTAGAAGCCGCCGTCTTGTGTATTATAATTCACGTAGGAGACCGTACCATGGGTGGAGAGTCCCTCCGTGATGAAAGCCAGGTCATAGTTGAGCCGCGCAAAACCATTCAGGTAATTGCGGTGGCGCCGCTGATATCCCGACGAGAACAACGATCCGAGTACTCCACCCGCAGGGCCTGCTACCCCGAGAGTAATGGGTTTTCCATCAACGATACCCGGCGAGTTGATCGGATTAGAACGGGTAATCACCTCCAGCCGTGCGTTCAAATCGTGGAATGCGCCCTGCTGTTCCTCAAATTGATACGAAATATTCAACGTGGCCGATAATCCCTTCAGGATCTCAAAATCCAAATTGGACCGGAAGTTGTACCGCGAGAACGTGGGTTGTGCATGATAGGCTTCGGTAAACTTAGTGATGTTTTCGTTAAACAGGCCTTCCTGGTTGAAGTACCCTGCAGAAACAAAATATTTTACGCGTTCGGTACCGCCGTTAATGCTGAGGTTGTGCTGCATTTGGCCAGATCGCTCTCTATACATGGTATTGAACCAATCGACATCCGGGTAAAATAGCGGATCTTCCCCCGTTCTGAATTTTTCGATGTCCTCCGCCGAGAATTTAGGCGTGTACCCGCCACTGATGTAGGAGTCATACTTCAGCGCTTCATTAAACCCCTTTACATACGGATAAGCCCGCGCACTTTCCCGCATGTCGGTAAACGAAGTGGTCGCGAAATTGGTTGTAAAGCTGATCTTCGGGCGGCCAAGTACCCCGCGCTTAGTCGTTATCAGAATAACCCCATTTGCGCCCCTAACCCCGTACACAGCAGTTGCAGACGCATCCTTCAATATCGATACAGACTCAATCTCATTCGGATCGATGTTATTGAAGTTAACCCCTTCTATACCATCTACCATGATGAGTGGCGCTTGCGATCCACTGAATGTACCCACCCCCCGGATGCGCAACGTCGACTGGTCTTCGCCCGGCAAGCCGCTCCGTTGCACGGCCAAAAGCCCCGGCAAGCGCCCTACCAGCATGTTGCTGATGTTGGCTTGCGGTGATTGCAGCAGTTCCTTGGTACCCAGCGTGGATAGCGCCCCGGTGATGGTGGCTTTCTTTTGCTGGCCGAAACCGACCACGACGATTTCATCCAGATCGCTGATGAGCACCTTCAATGCTACATTCATCCAATTTGCTGCTCCGATGGATATTTCTTTGGCTTCATAGCCCACGATCGTAAATACGAGCGATGCTCCGCCCTGTGGCACGGATATCCGGTAATTACCCGCTTTGTTCGAAAAAGCCTGCGTAGTCGTCCCTTTCAGGGTAACGGTTACACCCTCCAGCGGTTCCCCATTTTCACCGGTAACAGTCCCGGTGATCTCCCGTTGCTGCAAACCGGGGGTGGTGCCCGATGTTTCAGTTTGCTTTTCACTCCGTATCAGGATGTTCTTTTCGACAATCTTAAATGAAAACGGCAGATTCGCCAAGCAGGCCGTAAGGGCCTCTTCCAACGAGAGCTCCTTGATAGACAAGCTGACTTTCACGTCTTTGAGCGATTGGCTATCGTACACGAACACGTACCCGGTTTGCCTTATTATCGACTGGAAAATGGATTCCATTGCGACGTCTTGAGCCTGTATGGTCACTTTTTGGGCGGTAGCTTCTGCGCTTACCTGCACAAGTGCTATTACCAATAAGCCGATGATCAGATTGAGCCGCATAAAAAACTGCTTATTTGTTAAGAGAACACTGGTGTTATTCTTTTCGAAGAGCCGCAATAATCGCCATATCGACCAATTCGCACGGCCGGCCATTGCATACACATTGATTTTCACTATCTTTGTAATGTTTGAGTTAACAAAAATGTACTAATTCCACTTAGGGCAAGCTCAAATGCTACGTCTTCTGATGGCAGTCAGAAGGCGTCTTTTTTTGCCCTGTACTCGAAGTTTGGTCTATTTCTTTTTCATATAATCATGTTTTAGGGATTGTATAATGATGAATTCTTAGGTGTAAATAACAATCCGCTTCACGCCGCTTTCGGTCTCGATCCGATATTTCAGCTTGAAATAAGTGAGTATCTCCAATACCTGCGATGCGTTTAAGTTGCGGTACACATTGCCCCACAATTTCAGATCCGGTTTATTTCCTTCAAAAAGCACTTCCACGCCGTACCATCTCGATAGCTGGCGCATGATCGTCTCAATATCGGTATTATCAAACCGGAACAAGCCGTTTTTCCACGCGATCGCATTCGTCACATCCACCGTTGAAACCCGTAGGTGATTCGTCCGATCCAACGATGCTTGTTGCCCCGGTGCCAACACCACCTCCATCTGGGACCCTTGTTCGATGACCCGGACCGCCCCTTCCAACAGCGTGGTCTTGATCGTTGGTTCGTCGGCATAGCTGTTGATGTTGAAATGCGTACCGAGTACTTCTATGGTCTGATTCCTCGAGACGACTTTGAATGGCCGCCGCTGATCTTTTGTCACTTCAAAATAGGCCTCTCCCGTCAGTTCGACCAACCGCATGTCATCATCAAATCGCGCAGGATACCGCAACGAAGACGCCGCGTTCATCCATACTTTCGTGCCGTCCGGCAATATGATCTGATATTCGCCTCCCTTCGGCGTGGTTAATGACAACAGTTGATCGCCCGAATTTGAATCCAAAATCAGGCTTCCATCGGCATATGCAATCTCATCATCGCCGATGACCACTCCGTTTTTGTCGCTGCTCAATTCGATGGTCTGCCCGTTGGCGAGGGTCAGCAATGCCTTATTACCGCCAGGAAGGATATCATCTGCTGTTGTAGCAGCGATATACGGTTGCCGGGTGGCGTCATCCTGCATCGGGCGGATTACAAACCAATACATCCCTCCGCTAATCAGCAGGATGGCAACAGCCGCCGCATAGCGCACCCACGATACCGGACGCCGGACCGGTCCTTTCGACAGCCGTTGGCGGATCTCCTGTAGATCAGCTTCCATATCTTCCTGAGCCAGCGAAGACTGTGATTGTGACGTCGTCTTGTTGTACCAGGTCTCCACCAAAGCCCGTTCCTCTTCCGTACAGGCGTTTTTGGCGTAGCGATCCAACAAGTTATGCAATGTTTGTTTATCCATGAATGTCAAACTTCTTACCCCTCATTCACTAGTAAAGTCAATTGGCAGGGTGCCAGGGCGTAGAAAAAAAGAAAAAAAATTAGGAAAGCCTGTTTTGGGTCTATACGAGCAATAAGAGCAAAATTACCAGGGTTTGGAATTTGACCCGCAACACCTTGAGGGCATTGTTGACCTGCTTCTTCACGGTAGCTGGAGAAAGATTAAGTTGTTCGGCAATTTCGCTGTGGGTCAGGTGCAATTCCCTGCTCATATAGAATATATCCCGCATTTTCTTTGGCAGTCGGCTCGCTTCGGCCTCAATCAATTGTTTGAGCTCCTTCTCACGCACCAAACAATCGGGTAGCGGCTGTTCTTCCACCATCAACTCTTTCCAAGTTGCCTCCAATACGGACAGGCGCTTCTCCCGTACCTCGAGATTGATGATTTTATATCGAACTACCGTATACAAATAATTCGCCAATTGGGATTCGATCGTCATTACCATCCGCTTGCTCCAGAGCGACTCAAAGATATCCTGTATCAGATCTTTAGCGGCTTCCCGGTCTTGCAGTCTTTTTTGAGCATGGAGAAAGAGCACACCCGCATACCGGTTATAGATTTCGGTAAAAGCCGGATAGTCATCTCCCGCCATCAAGTCGACTAATTCTTCATCTGTATACAACTGATATGAATCCGTTGATTTCATGCTCGCATTTCCGTCATTCTGAGATGGTATACTAATTGCTACCCTTAGTTTGCTACCGTTAGTACCCTAACGGTTTCAAAAGTATCGAACCCTTACGAATTTACGATTATCGTACTATTAAGTAATTGTTCAAATTGGCTCCAAGCCGATCCAGATAGGACTAACCCCAGGTCTGCATAGCTCTTGGCAAACTTAATAAAAAAAAACGCGTTCAACCATCGGAAAAGCAACGTGCGCAACCAAACGACCGTGGCAACCAAGGTCCTGCCACCCCGGAGAGCTACCAACCTCTGGAAAGATGTCGCATTTCGATCGCGAGCGCGTGACGTGCGTGGCAATGGCGCACCTAGCGTCTTCAAAGCGTACGGGACGGTGCGCTAGCGGAGCCCGTTGATATGCTTCACGATTCCTTCAATGATCATTGCCCAATCGGCTCGATGCAATTCATGCCCGGTGCCGTCCAGCAACATCCGTTTGGAACCTGCTATTTTCTCCAATAAGAGCCGGGAGTTTTCAACGTGCCAGATTAGATCATCGGTACCATGGATCACGAGCGTAGGCTGGTATATTTCCTCCAATCGGTTGTAGAACTCCATGCCGCCCCCTAAGGTAGCATGGTTAAACATGCTGATGTAGTTGTTCGCCCGGGCGAATTCCGAGCGCACCAGCTTTTCACCCCTCGTTTTGTCGAAAGGCTTTCTCCCGCTCATCAGCTGCGCCCCTTCGAGCATATAGCTCACCACCTCTTCCTCGCTAGTCCAATTTACCGCTGCCGCTTTACCGTGAAAGTCCAAAATACGCTTATCCATTTCCGGGATGGTGGTGTCCGCTTCGGCCCACGGGCCCGTGGCCATCAGGGTGAGTGAGCTGACCCACTCCGGATGCCGTATCGCCGCGATCTGAGCGATTAGTCCGCCCAATGACATGCCTACGAAGTGCGCCTCGGCCAGCTGATAACCATCCAGAATGGCGATCGCATCGGCTTCCAGGTCAAGGATGTCGTAGTTGGCCGATCCCGGCTCGTAGTGGGTAGACCTACCCACATCCCGGTTATCATAGCGGATCACGTAGCATCCGCGAGCTGCCAGTTCGCTGCAGAATTCCTCATCCCAGTACAACATGGATACCGTTGCCCCCGCCAGCAACAAAACCGCGGGATCTTTGGGATTCCCGAAACTTTCGGTGCAAATTTCGACCCCGTTGTTTTCAATCATTTTTTCTTTACCATTCGCCGAAGCATCATCCATCGGTGTAATAATCGTCATCATCGCGCTGATTAAGTTATTCATGCCGCAAAATTAACGCCACCATCCCACCCAAAATTGGATAAAATCGACTTTCAATTGCGGTTAACAATCGGTACTTTCGTCGTTCCGACCAGGTTGGTTAGCTACCATGCAGTATAAAAAGATTTATCCCGCTGATGTTATCAAGCACATTGTCTGCTTCTTCTGGGAGTTTGAGGGAGGCTTCACTGAATCGGAGCCTTACGCGCATGGGCTTACGGCGTCTGTCAATCCGAAGCTGGCCTTCCAGTACAACGGGCTGATGCACATCCAGCACGATAATGATGCATCTCCCGTATTCCAAAGCGGGTTCCAGTGCCAAACCAGCGCTCACCTCACCATTTCGGCCACCCAACCGGTCGGCATATTCGGCACGTATTTCTACCCCTACGCCATCCCACTCTTATTTGGCATCCCCGCGCAAGCATTAACGAATTACAATATCGAAATATCAGACGTATTGAGTACCGAAGGTGTGGAGCTGGCGGAGCGAATGATGACCTGCCGCGATACGGCCGAACGGGTGGCCACGATGACATCGTTCTTAACGAACAAGCTCAGCAAGGGGCCGAATTCGCCGAAAGATATGATTGCTACAGTCAATTATATAACGGCCCACAGTGGCAAGGTGGATATCAACGAGCTCGTAAACCGGAACTTCTTATCGCAACGGCAATTCGAGCGCAAGTTCAAATCGTGGGTCGGATTCCCCGCCAAACTATTTACGCGGATTGTCCGCTTTGAAGCGTGTTTGGCTAACGCCGTAGCCAGCAGCCAATCACTAGTCCAGCTTTCGTTGGATTCGGGCTACTACGATCAGTCGCATATGATCCGGGACTTCAAGGAGTTTTCGGGCACCCATCCCCGGAGTTACTTAACGGAAAACCATTCGTCGTTCTTTGAATGAAGGCTCCTTTAGGACGGCTCGTCAAAATCATCGCTCATCCGAAGCTTCCCCTTCAGACGCCCCACCTTCGTTTTCACTGCGTCTTTATCGGCCATGCGAAGGAACTTGATTAATTTTACGATGCAAGATAAATAACAGCTAGTTAATGGGCAAATAGAAGCAATATCTTTTATTACGTGTTATCCGGCCTTCATGCCCGAAAATCAATACAAGAATCCGAATAACCATAATGGAATTCTCCGTGCTGTCCCGTATTCGATATCATCTATAGCAAGGTAGCTATCGTCGCTTGCAGCGATTTGTTTGGTCCCTTTGCTTTTGCCCCCCACTTCGACCGTATATCGATTATCAATAAGAAAATCGCCTGTTTTGGGATAGCTAATTCGATGGCCAGCACCCACTAGCTGCGTATAAAAGAAGGTTTCCCTTAGATTCCCTTTGTTGGGCTGTCCATTAGCCAATGCCATAATAAGGCTGGTGTTGTGTAGGAAAACCTTCTCTGGCTTGTTCATCAGGCTTATGCCAAATGAGGCACTCCTCAAATTGAATATCAGCTGCGCCTTCTCCAATAAGTCGAGCATTTCCAGCAACCTGCTTCTCGACGTGCCCACCTGCTCGGCAAGCCGGGTGATATTGGGTGTAAATGGCACAGCGGTGGAGAGGATATAAAGCAGTTTCTTCAATTTGGCCTGCGTACCCGGCTCGATTGACTTGGCTTCCGGCAAATCGTAATCAATAATGACATTAATCAGCTGGTTGAGCCGCATCAGGTAGTCCGCTTGTCCCTCCAAGAAAAATGGGTAGGCTCCGTATGTTATATATTCCTGAAACGATTTCAGCGGTGATTGCAATTTGCCTTTCAGCTCATCCACCAATTGTGAATGGTTTTCGAACAGATCAACAAGTGTAAAAACAGGCAGTTCCACAACGTCTTTAAGCGAGACGAATTCACGAAGGGAAAGTTCCGGCAGGTGGTACCGAAGTAACCTTCGGCTCAGATCGGCCTCTGACCGTTGTAACGCAATGATGGACGATCCCGACACCGCCAGCCGCAACTTCGGATAAAAATCATAAAGGTTCTTCACCTCCCGTTGCCAGTCGGTGTATTTGTGCACTTCATCCAAAAAGAGGTATCTCCCGCCCTGCTGGTAAAAGCGCTCAGCAACTTCCGTCAGTGTATGCTGTTTGAAATACAGGTCGTCTGCCGAAAGGTAAAGGGTTTCGTCTAAGGGAAGATTCTCCTTAATATGTTGGAGCATTAAGGTCGACTTGCCTGTGCCGCGCGCGCCTTCAATGCATACTGCGCGCGCCTCCCAGTTGATTTCGTTTGCCAATTTACGAACAAACTTACTTTCTATCTGGTTCAGTAATGACCGATATTTATTGATTAGTGATTCCATTGCACCTTCAAAGATACGAAAACAAGACATAAACGTATCACCTGCGATACAAAAACAATATCAAATCGTATCATGTAAGATACGATTCGTCTCTTACGTTGGTTAATATCTTCCATTTTGCAATGGATGATTATTTTTTACCATAGATTTGTATCACGTCATATACAATAGCAGTAATTATGGAATGGATTTTAGCCCCTTGGCCTTGGTATGTAAGCGGCCCACTGATTGCCTTTACGATGTTCACGTTGCTCTATGTGGGCAAAACGTTTGGCCTGTCGTCCAACCTAAAGACAATATGCACCTTATGCGGCGCAGGCAAAACCAGCGACTTTTTCCGCTTCGACTGGAAAGCGCAGCGCTGGAACCTACTCGTCATCACGGGCGCCATCATAGGCGGATTTCTGGCGTCGCGATTCCTGTCGGCCGATCAGGTGCCCGACCTCAATCCACAGACCATCGACCAGTTGCACGAATCGGGGTTTGCCAGTGCGGGAACAGCCTATGTGCCAACCGAATTGTTCGGTAGCGACGCTTTTTCGTCCCCTAAAACCTTGCTCCTGCTGTTGATCGGCGGACTATTGGTCGGATTTGGCGCGCGTTATGCAGGTGGATGCACTTCAGGACATTCGATATCCGGCATCAGTAACCTCCAGCTCCCATCGGTCATCGCAACCATCGGCTTTTTCATTGGCGGGCTGCTGATGATTCACCTGGTTTTTCCATTGTTATTCTAGCTAGCTATGAAAAGTATCGTATACCTACTTATCGGAACGTTTTTCGGGATCGTCATGTACAAATCCGAAGCTGCATCCTGGTTCCGGATTTATGAAATGTTCAACTTCCAGTCCATCCACATGTACGGATTGATGGGGTCGGCATTGGTTGTAGGCATCCTCATCGTGCAATTTATCAAACGGCGAAAGGTGAAAGACGCTTATGGAAATCCAATCGTCATTGCAGCCAAAGAAAAAGGCATTGCCCGGTATTTAATCGGGGGCATCATTTTCGGGCTGGGCTGGGCACTGGCCGGCGCATGCCCGGGACCGATGTTTGTGCTGGCCGGTGCCGGTTATTTGCCGATCCTGGTGGTTATCCTCGGTGCCGTGCTGGGCACCTGGCTATACGGACTGATCCGGAACAACCTGCCGCACTAAGGCGTTTATACAATAATGAACCGGAATTTTTTATCGCATAGGTGGCCCATTCCGCAGTATGACCTACCTAGGCAATTCGGGACGCTGCATATGGTACTGGGTGGCAGTTATTGCGCCAAGAAAAGCAACCACTGTGGTCTTTTCATCGGCCGTAAGTTCCAGTGGCCTTAAGATGGCAACCGTTATCGTTTCATGTTCTTTCCATCTGGTTTTCATCCGTAATCATTTCCAGCAATATTAACGCAACTCAACCACTCTTTTTCGTAAATGTGATTAAGCATATCAAAAATGTGATTAAAAAGGAAAAAGCCGCGCTACGGTCTCTTAGGCCGTATCTGAAATGGAAACTGTCCGACCTAGGATAGAAAACCGAAAAGCCAGAGGGGAATTTTATTACCAAAACCAGTCTCCAAGTCATCAGCGGCGATCATATAATCGCCCGCATTGGCTACCTGCTCCCCCGATTTGCCTCTCCCGCCCACTTCTATCGTTACGTCTCCCACTTTGAAATCACCGGATTTGGGCGCCCATACGGTGGCACCGCTATTCAATAATTGATTCAACAGAAAGGTTTCCCGAAGATTACCGCGGTCTGGATGCGGATTCATTGCAAAGGCAAGGTTGGTGTTCTCCAGGTACAATTTTTCCGGCTTTTGCAAGCGCGACGCACCTTTACCTTCGACTGTCAATATATTTAACAGCTTGGCATCCTTCAGTTGATGGATATACTCGTAGATCCGATCGCGGACAATATCCAGTTTCGATGCCAACGCCGAGATGTTGGGTTTGAAAGGGGCTGATTCAGCAATAACACTTAGCAATCGCTTTACTTTTTGAGCCGTTCCAGCATTATATGAAGCGATGTAAGCCAGATCAGTATCGACAATGGCATTAATTACCTGCTCCAGTCGCTGAAGATAGTCCGATTCACCATCTGCAATGATAGGTAGATACCCGTATTTAAGATATTTTTCGAAAACAGGCAGCGGTTGCCACTGGTTAAGCATCTGAAAAGTCAAGTGGACATGATTTTCCCGAATATCGTCTATCGTCAAAGGCTCAAATAGCGGTCCGCCGGAAAACTTGATGTATTCGCGCAAAGACAATCCCGGCAAGTTATATTGGATAACGCGCCTGCTTAGATCCGCTTCGCCGCGGAAGATATCGAGTGCCGACGAAGCCGAAAAGATGACCTGCATTTCGGGCAGGCCGTCATAGATATTTTTCAACTCGCGGGACCACCGAGCATATTTATGTACTTCATCGATCAATAAGATGCGCCCTCCTTGTTGATACCAAGCGGTAGCCGTATCGAGCAGGCTGTGGTTGTAAAAATAAGTGTGATCGGCAGTCACATATGCGCTTTACTGAACGAGTCACCTAGCTCATATTTAAGATGTTGTAGCATCAGGGTGGTTTTTCCAGCGCCACGGGGCCCCTTGATACCAATCATCCGCAATTTCCAATTAATTTTACGGTGCAGAAAACGTCTGAATCCGTTGCTCACCGAAGCTAAAAGGCCCTGTTGAAAGATAAATAGCGACTCCATAATGTTGTTTTCAAACAACACTATATCGATCTATACTATTTACGTTTCCACTCGTCGCTATCAAAGTACTTTTCAATCTCCTTACTGCCGTCTTCGATTTTTTTCAACTTTGCTTTCCATTCCGGCGATTCAAAGTACTTTCCGATGCTTTGTGCACTCTTTTCCACTTCGGCAATCTGTTTTTTCCATTCAGGCGATTCAAAGTACTTTTCGACGCTTTGCGCACTCTTTTCCACTTCGGAAATTTGCTTTTTCCATTCAGGCGATTCAAAGTATTTTTCGATACCCTCTGCACTCTTTTCCATTTCAGCAACCTGCTGTTTCCATTCCGGTGATTCAAAATAGGCGGTGACGTTAGCCATTTTGGATTTCCACTCGTCCGAATTAAAATACGCATTGAGCTTAGCCGACTGATTTTCGACTTCGGCCATGTGCCGTTTCCATTCCGGCGAATCCAGGTGTTTCTGTAATTCCCTGGCGTTTTTCTCCATCTCTTTCATCTGAGCACGCACCTTTTTGGGCAGCTTCGCTGTATCGGGTACTGCCGGGGCTTGCGGCACAATGGTATCAATAGGTGGTACGGCGGGAACCGGGGATACCGGTTTAATCGGGCGTATGGCGTCAACCGCTGGTATGGGCTTAGCGGGCGCCACTTTGATGGTATCCACGGGTGCCACGGCTATTTCCTCCGCATGTGTCGGTTGAGCGGGGATGAGCATCGCGATGGTAAACAGCGCCAGCGAGCTCGCAACAACGGCAATCAGCTGTTGTTTGATGTTTCTTTGATTCGATTCCATGTTAATCATTCGTTTAATTCGTTGAAGTAATTGATTTTTCGCTCCCGTTGCGGCCATGCTCAGGGCTGGAGCCTTTTCCATCCGCAGTTCCTCCAGTTCGACGAGGGCACGGGCATAATGCATCGGTGTACCGAGCTGCTGCAATACCTGATCGTCACAAGCATGCTCGCGCTCGCGAGCTATTACCTTGGAGAGGGCCCAGATAAATGGATTGAAAAACAGGATGGTTTCGATAGCTACCTTGAATAGGTTAAACAGGAAATCGTGCCGTTTTATGTGTACCAATTCGTGCAGCAGGATGGCCTCCACCTGGTCACTGCTCAACCGGTTAGCATACGCGAGCGGAAAGAGCACGAATGGCCTCACGAACCCGATGGTCAGCGGCACGGCGATGTGGCGTGACAGGTAAATGGAAACCTTTTTTTGAATGCCCAGCTTCCGCCTGGACTTTTCGAACAGATCTACCCAGGGTAAAGGAATGGGATCCAGCCCATTGTATTTCAACGTCATCAACCGTACGTAGCTACTGGTCAGCAGCAGTATCTGTACCACCAGGCCAATGAGATAACCTCCCGCCAGATACGGAAAGAGGCTTTCCAGACTGAATGGCTTTCCACGGTCCGAAATCACCTGCTGGATCATCTCGGTTGCCCCCAGTCCCTGCGGGATTTCGACCACGCTGGATTTGCCGTAGTAATATACAAAGCTGGCCACAAAGCCCGCAAACACAACGATCTGCATACCGAATGCCGTATTGTGTTTCGCCGCAGCGGACTGCCGGGGGTGAACCAACCGCAGTAAACACAAGGCTACGTAGCAGCAGGCACCCAGGCCCAACGAATGGAACATGCTCCATCCAAGGGCTTGTATCAGGTTATACACGTTGATTTCCATGACTACTTATTTTCTTCCAGGTTCTTTAAAAATTCCTTGATCTCTTCCAGTTCCTGCCGGCTGGTCCGATCGTTTCCCAGCGCTTGCATTACCAGCCGCGCGGTAGATCCGTTATAAACCGCATCGATCATCTTATCCAGAAACTGCCCTTGCGTGTGCTCTTTTTCGAGCGCCGCCTTGTATTGATGGGTTTTGGACGACGTGTCGCGCACGACCATGCCTTTGTCATGCATGATCTGCATGAGTTTCAATATCGTGGTATAACCCACGTTTTTCTTGTCCAAGGCTTCATAGACATCCCGTACACTGCTTTGGCCTTTTTCCCAAAGTACCTGTAGGATCTCCATTTCGCTATCTGTCGGCTTTATCGTCATGCTTTTACATTTACGAATTATTTCGTACACAAACGTACGAACATTTTCGTAAACTCCAAACTATTTGGATTTTTTTTGTTACAAAAATGACGTAGTAACGATTTAGGGGTCTAGCGGATCATCCGATGGGATCTTCATCGTATCGGCAAAGAAACGAAAATATTCAAAAAACGTATCGCATACGGAACGTTGGCGTGGTTACTACGGATCCAGCGGCTCATCCGGATCAATGGTAAACGCTTCCGGTTTTGGCTTGAATTCGATAACTACATCGCTAACCCGCTTACCCAGCTTATAAGGCACATACCCCAACTCCTTCAGGCAACGTTCCGCCATATTTTCAACGGCGTCTATGTGCGGTTTGCTACTTGTTACGATGGCAAATTTGTCCGCGGGGAATCCATAGCTAAGCATAATCCGGGCGGTATTGCGCAGATTAGTTGTCGTATGGCGTGCATGCGGATCGATCAAAATGGCTTCTTCCGGAACATTCAGCACCTCCATCAGGTACTTTTTCATTTGAAGGGCCTCGATATAGGGAGTTTTGTACGGATGTACCCGGCCTCCCGAAACCACGATAAACGGGGCCAGTCCATCGAAGTAACTACGTGCCGCCATGCGGGTGCGGAGCATTCCTCCCGGGCTGATCGGTTGATCGTAAACCGATGGGCCTGCCCCCAATGTGAGCAGCAACGCATACGGATACTGATCGAAGTCTGTGTTACGGATGGCCTCGAATGCCGGTTTGTTTTCCCGTTCGATCAGCGGTTCCAGTTGCGCGGCATCCCACCGTTCGTTGATTTCCAACAATCGCACAGCCGTGAGGAGCGTCTCATAAAACGCGTGGTAAGATTGCTTGCTGTCGCGCAATATATCCTGCCTGATGTCCGACAGCAACGCCAAGTAGGAACGCTGGGTAACGTCAAAAGAAATGGAATCAATGCGTGGATAATTGGGTTTCTTCGCTCCGGCGTAGACATCGATCACGTAGTTCATCGCGTTTAGATCCTGCCGCAACGCCTTTCCGAAATACTGGCTGGCGGTTGTCTGTGCCGGAACGCCATAAGCCATGGAAGGAAGCAACCGCTCATTTAGTTTCGCCTTCAATGCCTCGTCCTTTTCCGCCTCCCTGACCAACAATCCCACCAACGCATCGATCTCTGCCTCCTGCCATTTGAAAGCTTCGAGAAAACAAGCAACATCGGTGCAATCACGGCTGCGCACGTACCGTTCATGCCGCCCAGCAAGCACCTGCCGCAACTCCGGAGTTCCCAACAACCGCTTGCTCAGGGTACTATCCTGATATAAAAGCGACGTAGCCAAATAGTTTTTTACAATGACCCAGTCCTGTGGCGATTGGTAATCCGCATGATACTGCCCTGAGGCTAGGAGGCCGAAGCTCATCGCCAGCGCCAGAAACGCAACGCTTATACCATATCTCATCATCTGATTCAAGAGTTATATAAATAGCCGGGATTTTAATACCCGGGATTCTGGTACATTTTCTCCGGGTTCAGCTTGTATTCGTCAAACGGGATGGGGTAGTACCGGTCTTTCGTCGAAATGTTGGAAAGCTGCGCATTGCCGTAATCGGCCTGCTCTTTTTGGACGAAGTACGCAACCAATTCTTCCGCGTTATAATTGCGGATCAGGTCAAACCAGCGGTGGTTTTCAAACGCCAGTTCCACCCGGCGCTCATGCAGGATGGCATCCTTCAATGTCGGATACTTCGCGTTATAGGTCGCGTTTGCGCGTGCTTCGGCATAAGCTGGCAACCCTGCCCGTTCGCGGACCTCGTCAAGCAACGCGATCGCCTCGGCGTCTTTGTTCAAATGCATCTTGGTTTCGGCCAGCAGCAGCATCACGTCCGCATAGCGGATGAGTATCCAGTCGTTGCCGCCCCATCCGGCTGTGCCGGCGGCGTCGCTATTGTCCCTGAACTTGGTGATGAACCAATCATTCACCTGTGGATGTGCGGCAAACTTCACGGAAAATTCCTTGCGGAGATCGCCCGCTTCGTAATCCTTGACCAGGTCCAGCTTGAGGTTGGTGCCGCTGCCCGTCGAGTTGAACTGCGAGTTGATCGTCTCTCCGCGCGCCTGGTTGTTGCGGGCGATGCTGGAGCTGTAGCTTGGGTCGCCCTGCAGGTACTGCACCTGAAAGATCAATTCCTTGCAGGTATTTTTGGCGGCGACGTCGAACACCTGGGCATAGGGGATTTCCGAAAGCTTGTCAAACGTACGCATGTTATACGCGGCTGTTAGGTATTGCTCGGCCTGTTGGAAGTGTTCCGTCTTATTGTCGGCCAGTGTAGCCCCCATGGTGAGGTACACCTGTCCCAACAATGCATTGATCGCCGCTTTCGACGTGCGGCCTACGGCATACTCCCACTGCGTATTGGGTAGGTTGCTGGCCAATGCGTCGGTGAGGTCGGCCACGATCTGCTGGTATACCGTAGCCTCCGGCTGCCGGTAAGCGATGGCAGCAGCTTCCTCTTTGGTCTTGATTTCCTGTACGGACAGGGGGATATCGCCGAACTTCCTGACCATGTGGAAGTACAGCAATGCCCGCACAAACTTCGCTTCGGCGATATAACGCTGTTTCAGTGCTTCGTCGCTGAACGTTACCTGATCTATGCGTGAGAGCAACGTATTGCACCGCGCGATGCCATCGTACATTGATGACCAGTGTGTACGCAGGTAGGTGTTGCCTGCAAGCAGTGAAAAATCATTGAACTGGAAGGGTTCACCGGCATTCGATTGGTTGTCGTTCCTTCCGGCATTGTCAGAGCGCTCCTCGTTGTACAGGGCACTGCCCTCTCCTACGGTGCTACCTGAACGCAGCACCTGGTAAATACCATTGACGGCGAGCAACACGTCGTTTTCGGTCTTAAAATACGAATCCACAGACACGGCATTCGGGTCTTGCTGATTCAAAAAATCCTGCTCGCAGGCTGCGAGTGCAAAAAGGACAAAGGGCAATAAATATCTTTTCTTCATGGCTATCACGATTAGAAGGTCACTTTCAAACCTAAATTATACGAGCGCACCAGCGGGTACAACCCGTAATCGACTCCCGGCGTCAGGTTACCGCGCTGGTCGTAATCCGACTCCGGGTTGTACCCTTTGTACTTGGAGATGGTGAAGGGGTTATCTACGCTGGCATAAATGCGCAACCCGCTCAACCGTATTTTCTGAGACACTGCCTGTGGCAGGGTATACCCGAGCAGGATGTTGGTCATCCGGAAGTAGGAAGCGTCCTGCAGGTAAAATGTAGACAGTCGCGTGCTGTTACTCTGGGTGCCGCCCCGTGACGCGCGGTAAACCCGGCCGTTGCCCGGCTCGGCCGGCGACCGCCACCGCTGGGCTACATCGGCATATTGGTTGCCGGAACCTTCCATGTTGTAGAGGTAGTAGTCGTAGCCATCCAGCATCTGGTTGCCCTGCGATCCATTGAACGAAGCCCGAAGATCGAAACTCTTGTACCGGCCGTTCAACGCAAATCCGTAGGTAAACTTCGGGTGCGGGTTGCCGATAACACGTTTGTCATCGTCGTTTACCACCCCATTGCCGTCCACATCTTCAAAATACAGATCGCCCGGCTGGATCGGATTGGTCGATGCTGCCGAGGGGGCCACATCCTGATAATTCTCTTCGGTGGCGATTCCCAGCACCTTAAAGCCGTAGAACATCCCGATCGGGCTTCCCTCCTGCGTGATGTGCGTCAGGTACGATCGTTCGGCCCCGTTGGTGATGATCGTCGATGCACCGCCGAGATCCAGCACCTTGTTGCGGTTCACCATGATGTTGCCGCTGAAACCCAAATCGAAATCCTGCTTCCGTACGATCGTGGCATCGACCTGCACGTCGAATCCTTTGTTCTCGACCTTGCTGTCCGGCAGGTTCGTCAGGATCGTGGTGGCTCCGGATACGGCGGTGATGGGCTGGTTAAACAACAGATTAAACGAGCGGCTCAGGTACAGGTTCGTAAAGATGTTGAGCCTTCCGCGAAGCAGGCCCAGGTCCAGACCCGCATTGTACTGGGACGTCGACTCCCAACCCAGTTTGGGATCGTACAGGTCGCCCGGCCAATATGCCGTGGCCACCTTGTCGCCGATGATCACGCCACCCGGTGCGTTGTACACCGTAATGGCCCGGTAATCGCCGATGTTGTTATTGCCGCTGAGTCCCCAGCTGGCGCGCAGCTTCACCGTCGACCGTTCGCCCAGCCAGTTGTCATAAAAACCTTCATTGGATAACGTCCATCCGGCAGAAACGGAGGGAAATGTGCCCCATTTGCTTTCCGGACCAAAACGCGAGGATCCGTCGGTACGGAACGAAGCCGACAGGAAATACCGCGAATCGTAGGTATACATCACCCGGCTGAAGTACGATTGCAGGGTGGTGTTCCGTTTATAAGCGTCGCGCAGCTGGAAATTGGACGGATCGGCACCTTTGTCGGTGATCTCCCCAATCGCATCGCTCTGAAATCCGTTGGCACGGACCGCTACGTAGTCGATGTTCGTCTGCTGGGCCGAATACCCCAGCAAGACATTGAGTTGATGGACGTCGTTGAAGGTCTTGTTATAATTCAAGGTCGTTTCGATCAGCTTATCGATTTCACCCCGTGTATTGGCATCGGCATATGCCGCTGTCTTCGCATTATCCGAAAACGGCGGATTGTTGCCGTTTGAAAGGCTCGTGGGCAGGTAATAATCGTACTTTTCATCGTATGTGGAAATACCGCCGTTTACCTTGAGGTTCAGGCCATCAACGATGCTGAAATCGGCAAACGCATTGTAAAGGCCGCGCTTCCCCCGCCGGTTATCTTTGATCATAGTCACATACGCCAGCGGGTTTTCCGGGTTTTGTATCCCGTAGTTGTTCGCCGAAAGATCGGCCATGAGGTACTGCGCATAGCTGCCGTCTTCGTTATACACGGGCAGGGTGGGCAAATACAGCAGCGCGGCCATGGACGGGCTTTGGTTGTAACGACCGGTTGAAACCTCGTTGTTGTCATTGTAGGTAAACGCGACGTTGGCCCCTACCGTGAGCCGCTCGCTGACTTTCGAATCGACATTGACCCGGAAATTGTATACCTCCTGATCGGTGCCCAGCATCACCCCGTCCTGGTTCTGATACGATCCGCTCAGGAAGTACCGGGTTTTGTCGTTGCCGCCGTAGATGGATAAATTATGCCGCTGGAACGGTGCACTGCGATACAAGGCGTCCTGCCAGTCGGTATCGTAGCGAGATTGTTTGGCAAGGCCCGTGCTTAAGTCGTAATAATCTTCCGGGATACTGACCGACCCGGCGTTACCCACACGGGCGATACGGGTGGCATTGTCGTCCTTCAGCATATCGTCTGTCCACGTTAGCCCCCGGTTCACGACCAGATCTTTGTAACTGTTGTTCCTACCGTCAATGATCAGATCAATGAACTCCTCCGCATTCAGCAGGTCTACTTTTTTTGACAATTGGCCAAAACCGGCCAGCACCTCATAATCGACGGTGTTCCGTCCTTTAGTGCCCCGCTTTGTGGTAATCAGCACGACCCCACCCGCAGCCCGCGATCCATAGATGGCCGCGGAAGCCGCATCTTTCAATACGTCGATGGATTCGATATCATTCGGGTTGATGTTCAGGTTGTTGCCTGCCGGGTATCCGTCGATCACGTAGAGCGGTTCGGAACTGGCATTGATGGATCCCATACCTCGTACGCGGATCTTCGTACCGTCGTACGGTGCGCCACTGGTCTGCGAAACCTGCACACCGGCCAGCTTACCGACCAGGGCCTGGGAGAGCTTGGGCGACGTAAGGTTGAGCTCGCCGGCTTTCACATTGGCGATTGCCCCGGTAACGTCTGATTTACGCACCTGCTGGTAACCGATGGATACCAGCACCTCTTCCATAAGGTTCTCCGCTGCTTTCAAGATAACCCGATTGCGAGTTGTCGAGGCAACGTCCAGCGTCACTTCCTCGTATCCGAGGTAGCGGATACGCAGCTGATCGCCTACCTTGCCGGCAACCGTAAACGTTCCGTCGCCATGGGTTTGTGTAGCGGATTGGTTGGTCGTGTTGGTGACCGTGGCACCGGCAATGGGCGCACCCGCCTCATTGGTTACCGTGCCCGATAGGGTTGTCTGGTGATTCTGCACATCCAGGCCGGTGATGCTCGCGTACGACGCGCCGCTGGTTGCCAGTGACACCGCGAATGGACCGACAAATAAAAGCCAGGCTAGTTTAACGTAGTTAAGAACCATGTTTTTGCAACGATTAAATTCGGTGCTAAACTATCCGGCCTATGTTACGGCAACCCTTATCGAAAATTAAGAAATAGTGAAGTATTGTCGCGGTTAGAAACCCCAACGAAACTGGAACGCTCGCTCCTCTCACGCCCCTAGGTTTCTTTTGGGGTTTCTAATCGCTTGGGAAAGGGTGGAGTAAAAGCAAGCCCCAAATACACCATAATGGGTATTGCCGTCCCACGCAACCCTAACTACCTTTGCTTCAATAGGTAAGACAATCACTAAAGTTTAACCATTATGAAACGCACTAATCAATTTATCGTTTTGGCAGCAATCACTCTGCTTACCGTGGCCGGGTGTTGCAAGTGCCCTGGCGACTGCCAGAATCTCGGCTCGGTATCGGTACCGATACGGCCGCAAGAAACCAGTAACTGGTGCTGGATTGCCTGCTCGCAGATGATCCACGCCTATTTTGGACACAGCATCACGCAATGTGCGCTGGCCAATGCACAACTAGGCCGGACGGACTGCTGCACTCCCGAGGGCGACGCCCCGTGTCCGAAGACCGATAACTGCAATACACCCGGTAATACCCGCGGTGCCATTGAGTCCCTTGGCTATACCGTGACACAGGCCAATGATCCGCTGACA
Source organism: Parapedobacter sp. GCM10030251 (assembly GCF_042666505.1). NCBI lineage: Bacteria > Pseudomonadati > Bacteroidota > Sphingobacteriia > Sphingobacteriales > Sphingobacteriaceae > Parapedobacter > Parapedobacter sp. GCM10030251. The sequence continues at coordinate 860,612 of NZ_JBHTDN010000002.1, forward strand.
TGGGATGCGCTCCGCAAAGAAATCTACTGCCGCAAAAAGCCCTTGGTATTCGGTGACGGGGCATCCGGCGGTGGCGTAGGCCATGTACGGGTAATCTATGGCTATGTAGACGTCGGCGGCCAGCGCTGGGTGTCCTTGTCCGACCCTTGGTCGCCGTGCGAAGGCAGCGACGATCTGATCTCATACGAAACCTACGCCAACACGTCCGGGCCGGGCCGCGTACACCGCAGAACGCTCTACCAATTCATTGATAACAACGATTAAGCAATCAGCCATGAAGACACTATTAATAACCCTTATATTGGGGTGCACGCTGGCCCTCAACGGTTGCCAGTGCAACGACGGCCGGATACCGGATGACGATATGGAACACCAGCCAAATGCGTACAAGAGCCCCGAAGAGGCACTCAAACAAACGCAGGAGCGACTGCACCTGCTGCTCAATGAAAACCAGCGCAAGGTATTCGGACTGGCTTCGGATGAGGAGATCCAGCAGCTGACCACCAAGCTGGCGGTGCCGATCTCGTACCTACAGCTCGAGCGGCTGGGCGACACGGCACGCATCCAAACCGATGATGGGTACTGGTATGGCTTGGGCAACGGGGATGCCACGAAAATAGGCATCAGTGTGGAACGCGCCGGAGATGTCTGGATACAAAGCACCATTGGCATGAAGAAATTCGTACAGGCAACCAGCCGACACACGGGAGTGACCCGTTTGGTGGAGGTACCCGGATTGGAATTGAGCTTTGTTGAGCTAACCGAAAACGGGCGCATCAGCTATGCCCCCATTGCCGATTACGCAGATGCGAAGCTCAGCGCAGACAGGCGTTATGCTTGGCCGGAATTGCTTCGAATACTGGAGGGCTACCGCGTACAATTGGAACGGAAATTTGGCGATGACTTCACGAAAGGTAACCTCGAGCGTTGATAGATTAAGAAAAGGCCGCCTGCAGCGGCCATGTTTTAGCCCGTTACTCCACGACTGGGACCCGCGGCGCTTCGCTGGCGTCTCCTAAGTTGTGTCTGTAACGGGCTAAAACTGTTTAACTCCCTACTTTCTCCTGCCTTTCTCCTGACATCTACTATGCGGGGATTAAGGTTCATTTAACCCGTATCCATTAAATTGATAGTCACCGGATGGATACCGCATAGCTACCGCTTGGGTTACGGCAGGAGAATGGCAGGAGAAACCCAGAAGAAAGGCAGGAGAAACGTCGAAGAAAGGCACTATGCACTGAATAACAGGAATTATTTCCGAATCTTTTTCGTCGAATTCGCATTCCACCAGGTTTCGAAATGCTTCACGGTCCCCTTCACCAGTGTTTCTTCGAAAAAACCCATATTCTCATTCCCAAAGCCTATTATCCAACGATAAACGGCTATTTTCTTTCCGGTAGCCTCATCCTGCTTAGTCGATTTGTCCTTGCGCAGTTTTCCGACCACGGCAATGTTGATTAAGTATTTGCGCTTCAACTTGTAGAAGCGCCTGGGATCTAGCATTTTTTCCAATTCCGTGATGCTTTTATTGGTGAAGTAGGTTTCCCCATTGATGGTTCGTATCAGTCGATGGCCATTGGCCGCCTGTATACAACCGATATCCAATTCGGAAACCCGCAGTTTCAGTCGTTCTTTGTGGCCTTCCGTCACCTCGATAAACACGGGTTCCCGCCTCGTCTCGGGCTGATGTTTATGCAGATACCATACCGCATATCCGGCATTCATTACCGCAAGCAGTGATAGCACAATCCACACCTCGAACCGTAGATAGCCCGACTTATGGATGTCGACCCCAAAGCACGCTAATAGTGCCAAAGCGAGCAATATGCTCAACACCCAGCCACCCGCCAGTGGCATGGCTAACTGGCCGAGCAGGCGGTTCTTGAAATCGACATGCCAACTGGAATGCGCATCGAGCCATCGGTTGGCCCAATGTGCGTATCCCGACACGATGACAACAATGAGATAGCTACCCGAAAAAGAGACCAACAGCTGCGCCAAATGATCCCTGAACAGCGCCAAAATCCATTCCCAGCGCTTGCCTACCAGCACCATTAGCACGGCTATGGGCAATGCCAACCCTAAACGACTGGGCAACCCCAGGTATTTAATGTCTCCTTGACGCGTTATTGTTTTGTAAAACCTGTCAATCCGATGGTAAATGTGTCTTCTCATGTGTTTATATTTTGGTTATACGAACAGGCATGGGTTCGAGTGTGACACCACGAATATAGTGAATATTCACCAACACCGCTAAACCACCCGGCTGGATGTGTCGGATTCATTTCCGTTTCACTGATTGATTTTTCCGTTTGGCAAAAACTGATTCGCTTGGAACAAAGGTATTTTATAGTTTTACCTACGTGATCAGAAAAATCACTACAATTATTTAATAATCAATAACTTAAAATTCAAAAATCATGGAAAAACCCTTGTTAAATTCATTAGGAGCACAGCAAGTGCTAGCGTCTTTATACGACCTTCCCGAAAACCAGTTACAGCAGGAAAGTCGGCAAGCGCAAAAAAACCTGGTAGCCTGGCTCGAAAAGCACTTCGACCTGAAGATGCACCAACTCGCTTATCTTGAAAATGTCCCGGAAGGCTACTTCATTTTCTTATCCGAGAAAATTTCGCACTTTCTGTCGCTCAGGCTGCCCATACAGCTGGTAACGCCGTATGCGGCCGATAAAAAGTTGCCGCCCATCGACCATCCGGGCAAGCTGTTGATTACCGATGAGTCCAGCACGGCTACTTACGCGCCGCACACCGGCTATGCGATTACGGAGTCTCTGCGGATTATTTTTGCTATCCCTCCTGGTGAGGATTAATGTTCAAGCGCCTGGAGCTAGCTAGCTTCAGGCCTTATTTTCCAGCTATCATGAACCAACGATTAGATTTACTCCCATCGGCGTTGCTTAACTATTGGACCCGTTACTGTCCGGTAGACCCCTCACACCGCGAATGGCTGCACACCTATGCCCGGGTGATCGAAATAAAGCGGGGTGCGCGGCTGTTTGAGCCGGATGATGACAGCCGACACCGGGACTACGTGTATTTTGTGTGCGATGGCCTGCTTGCCACGATGTGGTGGGACTTAGACGGCCACCGTCGCATCGACCGCTTGCTGCTGCCGGATGACAACGTACTTACCACCCGGAATCTATATACCGACAAACCCGTGGATTACTTCGTCGCGGCTTTACGGCGCAGCACGGTGATCCGCATTCCGGCGGATGCACTCCGGACCTACAAAGAATCCTGCCGCGAGGCAGACACTTTGGTGGATGTCATGGAACAGAAGAAACTGAAACAGTATCGAGCCAAGAATCGGCTAATGCTCATTAAAGACGAACGGGAGCGCTACGTTGAGTTTGTGAGGGATGAGTACATGAAACCGCTACGACTTGTTACTTCGCAACAGGAGCACGCAGATTATTTGAATATTTCGCGGGTAACGATTACGCGGGTAAATCGAGATATTTAGCTTGAATTTTCTACCAAATCACTTTCAACGGATATTTGGCCATGTTTGCATCGGTAGAAATGACTTCCATATCTCCGTCTATTGCGGTAGCAGTAATCAACCGATCGAATGGATCTCTGTGAATAAGTTTAAGGTTTTCGAGTTGGGATAAATTCGACAATTGAATTGGCAAGATGATGATGTTATTCATAACACATACATGATAGAGTTCGACAAGCGTGTATCCCAATATTAGTTTGCCTAACGATTTCTTTATGGTGATTTCCCAAGACGAAGCTATACTAACATGGATGTCATTTGTATTGTCATAATAATCGATTTTGCTCGTTCGGAAAGTCGCGGGCTGTCATCGTGGAGCCAAAGTAGTGCATGCGTGTCCAATAAATACTGGCCCATACTTACATATAATCTTTGAAGTCTTCCAATGGATCATCAAAGTCCTCAGCCATTTTAAGCTTTCCTTTCAGAAGCCCCACTTTCCTAGGAGAAACTTTCTTAGCAACAGCTGATTGTCTTTTACTTAATATGAAATCAATAAAATCTTCTACCTCCTGCTGATACGCTGGTGGTATTTTTTTTATTTTCTCAACAAGTTGAACCTGTCCCATAGTCTTGACTGACAAACAATCAAAGATAGTAAAAATATCCATAAAACTTGCTTCTCCAGAAGCAGGTGTACCCTCTCCGTTTGACCGTCCTTTGTGATATGAACAAGCATAGAAAACATATCGCAAAAAGGCATATCACAAAAGGTTTGATTTTCATTGTCCGTTTAACTTTGGTAGTGCTGTGGGTTCCGGTAGCAGCGGATAAGCTGTGGGATCTGAAAGGATTCCACAGCGTCCTGCTGCGGCAGCCGATCCCCGACTGGTGGGCCGGTATCCTGTTCTGGTTGTTGCCGTTGCTGGAACTGCTGGCCGCAGTCCTGATTGCCTGGCGGAAAAACCGGCGACGCAATCACCAAGGGATGTGGTTTTCGGGTGTGCTGATGCTCGGCTTCACCCTCTTCATACTTTTCGGCGTACTAGGCTGGTACGAAAAGCGCCCCTGCGGCTGCGGGTCGGTTATCAGCGGCTTAAGCTGGGAGAACCACCTGTGGTTCAATACCGTCTTTTTCCTTCTTTCTGTTCTCGGTATTTGGTTTACACGTGCCCACGCTGCCCGGCGTCGTCCGTACCGCAGGCCCATACGCCTTTTCTTCAGGCAACGCGCTGTCAGCATCCGCCGGTTTTGCCGCTTGCCGATGCTACACATGCGTTTCCCGCGCAAGTTTGCCGTATTCCGGCGCAGGGCCGTGGAGCACAGATCACAGATGCAGGAAGCCTGTAGCAGGCAGCCTCCATCGCAAACGGAACCCTGCATGCATATCGCAGGCAAAACGGGTATGCCTTTAAACTTTACATTATGACAGTTATACAAAAAACGGTGAAGGTGGTCAAGGACCAATTCTTCACCCTGGCGTTAGCCGCCACATTTATCGGATTTTCGGCGTTTAAGTTTGCCGAACGGTTTGATGCTCCGGAGGACGGATGGTATGAGGTAACCCATATCAACCCCTCGTTGCCAGACCCGGATATTCCCTCCAATCAGCAAATTGGAAACCTGATATCCGCGCCTCCGTCGTCTGATACGACGGCCTGTGCACAAAACGATAACGACGGATACATGTGCGCAGTCGAATTATCGTTTGATACGAGCGATCCCAATAACCAGCCGGAAAAGCCGGCTACGGTTCAGGAAGCGCAGTCTGATGCGTTGGTCACCCTTGACGGTGAAGCTCGGCAGCCCGAAGAAGAAAACTAGTCTTTCAATTTGGGCAATACAAGGGAGGGGTACGCACGTTCCCCTCCCTTTTCCTTTACCGTTCGTTCTGCGGTAGGTCACCGATGTCCACTTCTTTATCCGGAATCGGCCAGACCCAGCGCGGGGATCCAGGTTCCAGCGTATGAGTCGCTCCATTTACCACCCGCGTTAGGGTGGTTGCATGTTCCGGATCTTTGTTTAACCTTCGGAGGTCCTCCCAACGGACGCCGCGCAGTACCAGTTCTTTCCTTCTTTCGCGAAGAATCACCTTCAGCAACTCATTCGAGTCGGTAAGGGCAACCGGTTGATACAACGACGGCTCATAGCGCTTGGACAGCAAGGCATTTAAATAGCGGAGAGCATCCGTCGTATTCCCGTTCCGTACACCGCACTCTGAAGCAATCAGATACACCTCATCCGTAGCCATTCCCGTAAAAAACGTAACACTTCCCCCGTAAGACGCTTTGAAAACCATCCTTCCCCCACCGGCGTCCCTGAAATACCCGGGCGCCCGGAGATCACCCACGTCATACATCGATAGCAACGTCGTATCGGCGTGGAATCTGCTGGTATTGGTGATGGTGATGTTATCCATCACGCTATAAAACAGCATTTCCGGATTGGTTGCCCCGTAATCCAACAAGAACAACTGATTATTCGTCAGATCCAGCCCGTTGAAATCGACCAACTCGTCGGTTAGCTCCAGGCAACGGTTTGCGGTTTGACCCGCCCGTTCATAATCACCCATCATCAGGAATACCCTTGCCAGCAAGGCAAGAACGGCGGGTTTCGAGGGCCTCATTTTATTTGCCGGTTCCACCGGAAGCAGGTCCGACGCTTCGTGAAGATCGCTGATGATCTGCCGGTAAACACTTTCCAACGAGCCACGCCCAATTTTCAACGTTACATCCGATTCCAGCCTGAGCGGAATTCCTTTTTCCGTTGAGGCGGTCTGCGAATCATACGGTCTACAAAAAAGCTGCGCAAGCTGGTAATGGTTCCAGGCGCGGAAAAACAGGGCACTGCCCCGTATGTTATTCCACGCAGCCCGCTCGGCCGTTGACGGCACGATGCCAGCCGCACCTTCCAGTACCATGTTGGCAATCAATATCCGGAAATACGCGCTGTTCCAGTCGTCTACGTCCTGATGCTCATACACGTCCGCATTCCAGGTATAACCGTTCTTCTGATACGGATCCCGCAACGATTCCCACTGGTTGTCCGCTACATAATATTCATCCGCCCCGATCACGCTTAGTTCATGCGACGAACTGCGATTCATGTCCTGCGATCGATCCAGAATCGCCTGAAAATCCGCGACGGAATTAGGTACCACCTGGCCGCGGCTCCGTTTTATTTCCAGAAACTCCCTGCCACAGGCACTCAGAAGCACCAGGGCGGAAAACACGAATAATTTGGCTGATAGTTTCATTAGCTGATAGTTAAGCATGATTGATTAAAATTCCATTTGTATACCGAAGGAGAACGTTTTGGGCGCCGGGAATTCTGCATTTACGTAATCCGGATCCAGGCCGTTTTTGTCTGCTTTCCAAAGAATCCCCAGATTGCGAGCATAGCCGAAACACCGGATGCTTCGGATTGGCGATTTCGACACGGCGTGCACCGGTATCCGGTAGCTCATCCCAATATCCTGCAGCCGTATGTGGTTGCCTTTGGAAATCAGCGCTTCGGAATAGGTATAAAGCGTTGACAGGTAATTATCCGATTTGTCAGCCGCGACGGGTACATCGGTGTGCCGCTCGTCGCCTGGCTTTTGCCACCGCCTGAAATAATCCATGTGGTACATCGTGCTCATTCCGAAATACTCTGCGGCCGGCGCTATCGATTGCCTTCTGAACACGTATCCCGATTTCCAAAGGATGTTGGCACTCAGTTCCAATCCCTTCCACCGGAACGTGTTCCTCACCGCCCCATACTGCCCGGGCACGGTTACGCCAACAGCCGGCAAATCTTCCGGTGTAAACGAATTGTAGTACGCCCGGTAATCGAATCCCATCTCTCCATCTACCGGCACCAGGGGAATTCCCCTTTCGTGATCCAGCCCATACCAGGGCAAGGCATACACCGCATCGCGGGAAACACCCACCACCGGCGGCGGCGCCCCCTGAAGAAAGGTGATGATATCCGTTACCTCTTCCGTATTGAAATGCGTAATCCGATTCATCACGTTGCTGAAAAACGCTGTGGTTTCCCAGGTGAATGCGCCCACGAAATTCCGGCTGGTTACCTGCACATCCCATCCCTGCGTCCGAAGGTTGGCGTAGTTGATGTTGTTGGACAAGCCAGATGACGGATTGATACCCGTGGATGGCGCCATGTAATCCTCCCCAATCAGATCGCTCGCATATTTGTTGTAATACTCCACGCTGCCCTGTATCCGGCGGTTGAACAACCCAAAATCCACCGCCGCATTTACCGTATTGACCTGCTCCCACCGCAGCGACGGATTACCCACGTTGCGCACCCGCGCTATGGGCAAACCGGTAATGGCATCGGAGCTATAGCTCACTGTTGGGAATACACTCACCTGCTTATTCACATTCCCCGCACTGCCATACGTGGCCCGAAGCCGCAGGTATGGCAGCCAGTTGCCAATGTTGTAGAATGCCTCCTTGCTTGCCTCCCAGCTTCCGCCGATGGACCACAGCGGCACCCCTTTCTGGTTGGTCTTTACCCCGAAGAGATTGCTTCCATCCCAGCGCAGGCTGCCGGAGAGGGTATAGCGGTCGCGATACGTATACGACGCATTGCCGAAATACGAGAGGAACCGATCGGTTACATGGCCCATGGATACCGAAGGCGCACTGAGCCGTGCGCTGCCTGTAGGGTTCGTGGGATACGACTCCATGTAATTGAAATTGGCCGTGCCGGTAAGCAGGTCTCGGTCGTAGTTGTATATCCGGAATCCGGGGCTTGTCTGTCCGACGCTCTGACGGATTTCGCCGCCTGCCAATGCCGCCACGCGGTGCAAGCCACCGAATTCACGGTTATAATTCACTTGCATACGGCCCGAATGGATGTTAGTCAAGCCGTTAAGCCCTCCCTCCAGCACACCGCCATAAGGCACGATCTGCGTACCGTCTGCCTGCGTAAAGCGGTTCACCAAGTTACGCACGTAGTACGTCTCCGGCCCATAGTAAGTCTCATCTCTGCCCATTGGCCGCACGTACTGATAGGTAGCCTGAACGCTAAAGCTGTTCAGAAAGCTGTATCGCACGTTGGCATTGAGGCGGTACTCCGTATCGCGGCTTCCGCGATCGGTGTGGGCTAAGTCGTCAAGCGGGCGGAAATGCCAGTCGAGCAAACCGAGGTCCGTCGCTTCATCGTAATAAGCCAGCCGCCTTTCGTAGGGGATCGGTAACGCATTGCCCTGATCGTCGGCCAAACGGGTGTAGGTATTCACCGTTTGCCCCGAGCCAGGAGCAAGGTCTGACAGGCTGATCCCGTTATTTGCCGTTTGCCGTTGCGTGTACCAAACCCCGGTGGTTACCTCCAGCCCTTTCCGCGGCCGGAAGGTGTTTTGCAGGTTGATGTTCAGGCGTTCGGCACCGTTGCCCACGAGGATGCCGTTGTTCTTGTCATAGCCGGTGGCGAGGTAATAGCGGTAATTGTCGCTACCACCGCTGATGTTGAGTGCATATTGCTGGTGTCGCTCACCGTGGTACAGGTAACGAAGCGCCTCATCGCGGATATCCGTTTGCCGCAGCAGCGTTTCTTCACGCGCAAAGTCCGCTTCGCTGATCAATCCGTCGCGTTGTTTGATAAGCAACTCTGCATAGGCAGGAATAACGGTCTGCGGCTGCTCGGCATAATTGTCGCGACCGAAGAGCTCTTTTTCGATTTCCATGACGGTTGCACTTGGCAGCCGGTTCGGATTGTAGTAGAGATCAGGCTTCGCCCCCATCGTGAAGTTGCTGTTGAACGAAATCTGCGCCTTTTGGTTATACCGCCCCTGCTTGGTGGTGATCACGATGACGCCGTTGCCTGCACGCGCACCCCATATGCTGGCCGCTGCCGCATCGCGCAGTACCGTGATGCTTTCCACATCATTGGGGTTTATCGTGGAAATGTCACGCTCATATGGAAAATTGTCGACCACGATCAGCGGAGTCTCGTCTGACTCAATGGTGGCTACCCCTCGTATACGGATATCCGATGGCTTGGTACCGCCCGCGTTGACAAACTGTACGCCCGGCGCGATGCCTTCCAAACGCTGGAGAACATCCGGCCCGACGCTCCGGTTGAGCAGTTCGTTATCCACATGGGTGAAGGAACCCGTGGCCCGTTCCCTGGGCACTTCGTAGTACCCGGTGTTGATAACCACCTCTTCCAGTGTGGATGCATCGGGGGCGAGCCTGATATTCATCTCACCGGTGGATTGCCCCGCGATGCATACCGTGTCTTTGGACAAGTAGCCCACGTACGTAATGCGCAATGTATCGATGGGTACGGCTACCGTTAGTGTAAACTGCCCTGCATGATCGGAGATGGTAGAAGTTCCGCGTACCGTTGATCGCACGCTTGCGCCCACCAGTGGCGATCCATCGGCGGCCGAAACAACGGTACCTCGAAGTGTCTGTTGGCCCATCGCGCCATTGGCTGCGATGGAAATTGCTAATAAAACGATAAGGATTGATTTCATGGTTATGGTTTAAGGAATTAGTTGGTTACCGGTAATTCAGTCAGGTTCTGGATGGAAAGCGGCTCCCGGCGTGTGGCCTTCAGGATGTTTCCGCGGGTCATGGCTTTCGGATGCGGTACGGCCAGTAATCTGCCGTCAGCAATCCAAGCGGTGCCGAAGCCGGTGAGGTACCGGGCAAGCACCACCTTGTTGAGGAGTGTATCGTTTACCACCGTGGGCCACTCCCAAGGCCATCCGCCACGCCTTTCGGCAAATGAGGGAAGATTTTTGGGGTAGTCGTATACCAATACGGGCAGCACGGCGAGGTCGCCTTTGTCAAGGGTGGCTTGTATGGTGTCCAGCTTGGCGAGTGAGAGCAAGCAGGGCTTGCACCAGGTGGCCCAGAAGTCCAGCACGATCAGCTTTTTATCCCGGTAGTCATTGAGCGTAATGGTATCCTTTCTGTCCGGGTGATTCGCTACCTGTAGCGGCAAGTGCCATAATCCTTCGGGTATGCTGTCTCCAATTTTCAGCGCCGTGAGGTTATCCAAAGCAATGCCCGGAGGCACAGGCCCCGAAAATTCGGGGCGCTGTGCACGGGCTTCCAAACACATGATCGTTAGAAACAGTGTTACCGTCAATCCCAAAGCGAGGCCCAGCCCGTTACGGGCTGGAGCCATCGCATGGGTCCAAACACATGATTCTTCAAAATTTCTTCGACAGGTGTTCGACTGTTGTTCGAGACTTGTTCGACAATCCTTCGACAGCGCTTCGACAATTGTTCGACGGGGCTTCGAGAAACCTTCGACAATGCTTCGGGAAAATGCGGAAGCGCAGCTGAGCAAGGGTAGAACAATTGCCCCGGCATATTTGAACCAACCCCGAATGGTTGACGGGCACGCGTTCCACCCCATTCCATATCCTTCCATATATGCCTTTCTCCCGCTATATAGCCGCTTACCCTTCGCTAAAGTGCCGCTTTTTGGGCTTTTTACCGAAGTATATGCGGGACACATGGGGATAGGACCCGAAGGAAGGGTAAGGGAAGGTGGGCTGGGGCACGGCGTTGGCCGGGAATTCTCACAGCCACCTTTCGTATGCCGGAGTACTTCCGTATAGGCTTCAACCTTAGACGTACCTGTACCTGAAAGGCTTTGCATTTTGGTCAAATCAAGACGGCGGTTGAAAAAGGCTCGCAGTCTCAGCAAAGGCCAAAGCGTGGCCATTAAATGTAAATTTTGCTTCATTCTATTGTTTGATTTTTAGGTGTAAGAAAAGATGAATATTATTCAGGTTTCCTACCCCCAATCAAACGGGTTTTTTCGCAATGCTTTTAAAGAGATTAGATGTAGAAATCTCCCAAGTTTTGGAAATCGAATGACCATCATCCCTCCTATCTTGAATAGGCTGGACGGCTTCAGATTCGATGGTTCTGTTCTCTGGTTTCATTGGCTTGTTGAATAAACAAGCCTTGCATGGGACGGTCACAAAAAAGTGTGGGACTGCATCCCGTAACTCCAGAAGATTCTCAGGCCTTTAGTCGCGCCGGGTGAACAGCAGCCCCACACCTCAATGAAAGGCAAAAATAGCACTTTTCATTGAAAGCGTGAGGTATTATATCTGCTGCCTTGCCACTTGGCCTGAGAATGGAGTTGCAAGACTATTAATACCTTTATTTCATCGTTATCTATTTACAACTATAATTTACACACCTATCTGATTTACAACGATACAAATATAATAAATTATTTCAAAAATAATAATTTATTAGTCAAAATATCACTATTTGTGTTTGTCCATTTGCCCAATGGACGGTTCAAGTAAGATAATAGGTGAAAATGTCACTGAAATACGTGATGCGATTGGCCTATCTCAAAAAGACTTTGCTTTATTGGCTGGCATTTCCAGAGCTACATTAGTAAATATTGAAAGTGGTAATAAACCAATTAAAGTGATTTCGCTAGATAAAATCGCCATTTTTAGCACAATAGGGCTCGACAAATTAAGCAAACCAGGTTTCAAACCACCTGCTAATCTAAGAGAAAAACTGCTCCAACGATATAAAAACTCACCTGAAATCTATGTTACTTTAAGTGACACACCATCCATTCCCTATATCATCAAATACAGAGTGTTAAAAACTGATGTTTTAAATACACCTAAAGAGCGAGGTAAAATTGTGGAATTCGTTGATGATAATTACGGATGGAAAATACGGGGCAACTCTTTGACCAATGCCTTAAAACGCATGCCCGATTTGATTAAAATTGAACCGCACCCGACGAAAGGTGGCACAAATTTATATTCAAGAAATAAGTAAATAGTCCCCTTACCCCACCTCTCTATGAACTTGGAGTCAAGGAAAAGACTGGGGGTTGATGGAGAACAACTCGATGTAATATATCTAAAAAATTAAACAAACAAAACAATGAAAGAAGAGTTATTAAATTTAAAAACATTCCTTGAATCATTAAAAGAGGGCTTAAATTACCAGCTTGCTATACACGGAAAAAGCAAACAGGTAAAGCAACAGGCTTGGGACAACTTAGTAATTGCATGCAGTAAATTCACAGAAAAATATAACGAAGACCTTTTGCTACAAAAATGGTTTAATAAATCTATTCCAAATGCCGAAGTAAGCTATGACGAGTCTGTATCTGAAAAATTCTTAAACAGCACGATATCGATGATCATGTTCAACATTGACCAAGAAATCGGCAAGTTGGATAATTTGAGAACAACTGACTGATATTCAAATAAAATAATCGTCAACCCAATCTCGAGCTTTTATATAGCCCAATTTCAATACTCCGATTTTCTTCAGACACAAATTTTTTGTATCCTTGTTTGTTTATGATTTGCCTGAAACTGATCAGCCAACCAATCAATTATTATGCGTCAGTTACTTGCTTATCCTGTTACCACACCTAAAATTTTAATGATGGATGCTCATAAAGATTCTGAAAAAGTGAGGGATTCCGAGCCAGTGGACAATATGCCTACGGAAGAAATTTTGCCGATAAGTAAAAAGATCCTTCCTATTATTGCGTTAAATGAAAATTCGTGGGATGACAAACATCAAAAAGAGATATATCATCTTGCGCTGAAAAACGCCTTAAATGCCGATTCCGTCTTTGATATCGCCATTTCCGGCCCCTATGGTGCAGGAAAATCATTTGTGATTTCGACTTTTTTCAATCAGGAAGAATACCAAAAGGAGACCATCTATGTATCCCTTGGTACATTTAAACCTTACCAAGAAAGGTCCGAAAAGACCGAAACGAAGAAAACCAGGGAACCAGCGGATTCGAAAAAAGAAAAGGAATATGTTTTAGGTGGAGAAGACGAACGGCAAGAAATCGAGAAAGCGATATTACAGCAATTGATTTATCATGTGACACCGGATAGGACCCCCTCGTCTCGTATCCTTCGCATCGCTAAAATCCCGAAAGAAAAGCGACATAACGCCATCCGTGATCTTTTCATTTCCCTTCTTTGCTTGATAATTATCATTAAACCTAATTCCTTTAATTATCCAGATTACGAATATTTCAAGATTTTTTATTTTGTTATCCAATTGGTAGCAGTTATTATCCTGCTCTATCACGTCAGTAAAGTGCTATTTAGCATTTTCGGCTCTGTAAAAGACATAAAGATAAGTAGGTTAGGAACAAACTTTGCCAATATAGATTTCAGTTCCGGAAATTCGGGTTCAATCTTCAATCGGCATTTAGACGAGATATTGCATTTTTTTGAATGCACGCAATACAAATACGTGGTTATAGAAGATCTCGATAGGTTCAACGACATCGAGATCTTCACAAGACTGCGATCACTGAACAAAGCGATCAACAATTATCCGTCAATTGTTGGGGACGATGATGGCGACAAGCGAAAAGTCTGTTTCATTTATGCGGTAAAAGACGATTTATTTACCAAGGATAGCAGGGATAGGACAAAGTTTTTTGATGTCATAATTCCTATAATCCCGATTATTTCTTATAACAATTCAGAGGCTAAGATCAACAAAATCCTAACAGACGTAGATCTTATCGGAGATTTTGACCCCAGCTTCATTTGGGAGGTTTCCACTTACCTGAATGATATGAGACAGGTCAAGAATATCGTCAACGAATACATGGTTTACAAGCACCTTTTACCCCACGCATTAGAAAAGCGAAGGCTTTTTTCTGTCATGGTCTATAAAAACCTTGAACCTTTGGACTTCAGTTTGTTTTACAATAGAGATGGTAGCTTATATGCACTGCAAAATCTGAGGCCGGTACTCTTACCCAAAAGCAGGGAAAAACTGGAGGAAGAAAAGAAGACATTGACAGAGAAACTTGCAAGCCTCAAGAAAGAGATGTTAACAGATGTTGAGGAGTTGAACCGCATTTATATTAGTAGGGCATTAAACCTCTTATCCGTAAACAATAATAAGGTAGTACGAGTTTATAATCAGCAAGTAAACTTGGATGACCTGATAAATCCGGCCAACTTTGATAAATATTATTTGAGCAAACATTATTACGACGCAAAAGGCGGAGGGCAGGTATCCATTCACGTCGATGAGCTTGATTCAAGATTTGGAAAACCGAACCAATATTATACGAGAAAATCGTTGATTGCTCAAAAATACGAGATCGATTCTATCAAAGATAGAATTGACGCATTGGATCGCCAGATAATGGACCTTGAGGTTATTCCTCTAAAATCGATTTTGAAAGTATTAGGGTATACAGGAGGTTCCATGGAAAGTATCGTTGGCAAAAATCTTCCGGACGACAATCTAAAAATACTAAAGGCAATCGATAATTCCTCTCCTTTGCTGAAACACTTGATTATAAGTGGTCATTTGGATGATTCGATGCACAGCTATTTAGCTTATTTTCATTCAGACGGAGTATCGGAGAGAGATAATGTTTTTTTACGGTATTTATTTTCGGGAGGAAGTACCGAGAAGCCGACACAACTCGACAACACCGGATATCTATTGAAAAAGCTAGGGCTCGAACACTACGACAGACCACCAATTCTTCACCCACAGTTGGTCAAAGAACTAACTAAAAATCGGAAATCGTTTCTAAAGCAGTACTACAAGGTGGTTAAGTTAATAAATTCAGACAATAAGCACCTTAGCCTATTCGACGGGTTTAAGGGAGAACAGGATTATTCGCCATTAATCGCTGATTTGGCCAAGCAAAAAGACACTTTTTGGGACGATTTAGCTGGTAGACCGGAAGAAGAATTGGCTTCTTTTTTTAAAACAATTGCTTATGATCTTAATGTGGAGCAAGTCGCGGTTTTGAATAAATCCGGCAGCCTGAAAAAATGGCTTGTCGGAATCAAAAGAATTGGTCTTGTATTTGAAGCAGATAAATTTAGTGCTTTGCAATGTGTTATCGAAAAATTGGGTATCCAATTCGAAAACCTTACAGATCTGCCCGATGTGGATAACAGCGTTTGGAATCACCTTTATAGCAACAATTTTTATGCGATGAATCCTCGAATGGTTGAACAGATTATCGCGGCATCGAATCCCGGGGAAAGAGAAGATAATTTGCTGCGCGCTGACAAGGGAAATTATACTACCATCAAAGACCTCGACCTTCAGAACTTAGTTAATTATATTAACGACCATCCTCAACTGTATTTGGAAAACGTATCTTTAGCCCTTTCCAATAATACCTCTGAATCGGAAGAGACTATCTTGCATTTCGTTAACCATCCAGATGTCGGCGACGATGCAAAGAAGAAATTTGTTTCAAAACAAAAACTATCCATCACAAAACTGTCTGACGTCAAAGACGAATTTCTTGCCTTAGTATTCGCCGTTGAAGGATTTGCATTGAATTGGCGGAACTACCTGTATTACTTTAAAATCAATGGGATTGATGAAAACTTAATAGGTCTATTCAATTCACCGAAAGTCACGAAAGCCAAAAGTTTTTTGGTTACCAATCTAGATCAAAGCGAATGGCATGAGCTGACCGACTTGCTCTTGGCAATTCTCGTTAAGGAAGAACTTGAACTGCTTTCCTTCCAAAAGCTGTTAACGATTTTACCCGATCCGACAAGGTTGGTCGATATCCTGATTGCTTTAAAGGATAATGAAAGGAGAAATTACATACTGGAAAATAGAGATATTCCAATCAAAGAAGAAACAGTTGCCTTGTTGGAAGGTGCCGATGTGGTTTTTTTTGTTGGCTTTCTCGGTAAATATGCATCACAACTTAGAAAAGCTGGTTTCACAAAACAATCATGGGAGGCAATAATTTCGAATAGCGACGTAATTTCTAAAAAAGAAAAGGAAGATCTAATTCATGAACTTTTCCATGTAGTTGACGATGATATTGGCGACGATGATAATGAAGGTATTTAATTTGTCTTTGTGCGCACAATGAGAACTTTAGTATGAGAAGGTTTCAATGGTATTTCTATAAAAAGAAATCTTGCTTCGCTCGCAACCTTTTTAGGAATAGCTTTTTGCGCTTCCCAAGTCGAAAATTATAGTTATTAATATTATATGAACTACTTAATAAATAAGAAAAACAACTTAAGACAAGTCTCGGATAAGGTTCCAGGTTCATCAAAATATATGAATATCTTGGATGACCTGCTTGAGTTGTTTTATCAGAAGGACACCGCAATTGTAGTTGATGCTAATCTGGAAAAGTCAAGACTTGAGCAAACATTAAATAACCATGAAAATCGAAACTTCCGATTATACATTGGCATTTCAAACCGAACGGAACCCCTTGAAGTTATTTGGTCGTTACTCCATGAATATGGCCATTTACTGCAACGTCCCCCCACAGATTTGGAACAGACTGATGGTACACCGGAAAAATATGAGCGGGAGAAAGACGCGTGGCGAAAGGCCGAAGACAAATTTACAGAGTATAGTGCTTTATGTACTTATTTTGACAACTTTCAAGCGTATCGTGAATTTAGTGAAAGTAGTTATAAACCCAAATGATACCTTTTCAATTCAAAAATTTATAAACCAGTTGTTTCCCCAATGCCTGAATTCTTGCCTCCGATTTTACGCAACGATTTTGCAATTATCGCAAATTTCGAACGACGGGATTTATTAGCCGTTGCATTGTCATATTTATTTTTACCTGGAAAGTATCTGCCTATCCTTACTTTTAGGGATGTTGCCGTTTTTAAGGATAGCCCTGTCGATTCCCCTGATATCTTTGCGATACAACGACGTAGAGCACATGAATTCGGAGTGTTTTCCAACAATGCACTGATAGAAATAGGTGGTTGCGAAAATTTAATTTTATTGGGTCTTACAAGCGAGCAGAAGTCTTATTTGGGATACTTGCATCACTACAATGTTTATGAAATCGATGAAGCCGATGAAATCGAAAATTATCTAGGGGGATTCGCTGCATTGAAGGACGGCCACATCGAATGCGGTATTGAACAATCAAATGAAGGCTTACTTGTAGCCCTCAAAAACAACAACACACTAAGGATCGGTTCCCACAACTTTGAGCTTGATATTGGCAAAAGTGGCTTTGGTTCAGTGGTCATAGAAGATTATTTAGACGCCGATATAGTCGTAAGCATCAATTATGCTTGCAGTATTGAAGCGGACATTCTGCTGGTCGATGGATTAGAAAAAGAAGAAGATGAGTCGATTTCACATTTGATAGAAGATTGGGAAAGTGGCGTTACGGGGGCATATGAAGATATCTGTACAAAAATAACCGCCAGAATTGACCCTCAAATCCTCAATAAGTCAGCTTTTGTCACATTCTTTACCCGTGGTCTTCCTTATTCAGTCTTGCAGTTGGAGTGTCCGATTTCGTATGTGAATTTGCAACATAGACCAGATTTTTTTATTCTTAACGGACTGCTATATGAGAAAACAGGATGCATAGGAGGCGCGGTAGTTTTTTCCCCGGGGTATTTCAAGGACGAAGAAACCCGTTCTCTGATTTCACTACTGGAGTTTGAAAATTTTTACGTCAAGGCATTTTTAAACGATGAGGCTAGCGTATACAATCTATCGACCACAATTGGCCACTTCCCGTTCGACCTGCTACATATATGTAGCCATGGCGGAGATGTAAATGGAAGGTACTGCAAGGTGGATTTCTTTGATAAAGATGGGGATAAACATACCGTTGAATACGACGAAGTAGTTAGCATACCTATAAATCCGTATTATGATTCTCATGGAGTTAAAATTCTTTGGTACTTTAGAAAGTTGAATGGTATGGGCTGGAAATGCAAAGAACTTAGGGATATGGACTATCCTCGCGAGCTTTATGCGTTGATGGTAGACAAGATTCGTGAAGCAGGTCACCGCAAAAAGGTACAACGATTGCATGAAGTCGAAAGGGTACGAAATTCAAAACACATCAAGTGTCATGACTTCAACTATCTAGCGGTTTTTGATCAGGTGAGTTTAGACGGGGTTTACCCACTTGTCTTTAATAATACATGCTGGTCATGGAGGGAAGTAGCGTCCGCGTTCCTAGCTTCCGGCTGCAGAGGGTATATCGGCACCCTAACTTCGATCAATACCGATATTGCCACGGCATTTGCAATGGCTTTCTATGATGAAGTTTTCAATAATAATTTGATACTAGCTTTTCACAAGGCGGGCAAGCATCAGTTTGCAGAAGAACCAAGCCCTTATATTTTCTGGGGTCTGCATTTTTCCACAATCAAAAATTACCGTCCCGTTTCTTACAATGCGAGAAATATAAGATCATTCCTTTATCGTCTACGAGCTACCCTGACTGAAAAGCTAATTCGCAATGAAGGAAGTAGGGAACTATTGAAGCATCAGATTTTCGAAGTTCGAATGTTAATCCAAAGCCTTTGACTTTTGATAGTAACCTACTGACGTTCGCATAATCGTGTCCATAGAAAAAAATAATTGGCTTTCTAAAAAATGGACGCATCAAATCGTCAAAAGTTTGAAGGTTATTATATTCTGGATATTCCGCGCCAAAAGTCCACCACTATTCCGCTCCAATATGCACCACCGATTCCGGGGCAAAGTACAAGCATAGCCAATTCTTTGGTATGGAGTTATACTACTATCCGCCTGTAATCGGTAAATAAGAATACACAACTTTTGGCAAATAAGAGTACACAATAATCGGCAACAATACCTACACAACTTCGGCAACAACTAGTGCAGAATGATTGCAGGCTGCTTCGGTGTTATTCACC